>NZ_KE384136.1:0-110456 GCF_000424125.1 Butyrivibrio sp. FC2001 | reverse complement strand
CTTGGAGACTGTTGGAATAATGAAAAATGGAATTTCAACATGCTAAATTTGGCTTTTGGGCCTGTTGATATCGAGAAATATTGAAAAAACAACAGGTATTTGAAATAAATGCATTGCAAATAGGTCGACAAATTCTAATAATATTCGTGTTACCATTCACAGATAAATGGAAGTGAAGAATGAAGTTCACATCAGTGGGCTTTATTTTTATTGTTGAAACGGTTAGAATCTTTGTATTAAGCAAATCGAGGTTTGAAGAGGTGAAGCCATGGCATGGAAATGTCCGAAATGCGGCAGAGAGTTCAGCAGACAAAACCAGGACCATTACTGTGTGAAACCGCAGAATATTGATGAATACATTGCTGCCCAGGATGAGAAATATAAGCCCAGATTAATGGAGATTCGGGAGATTCTTCGTGATGCACTGCCAGACGCGGAGGAACGGATCTCCTGGTCGATGCCCACTTACTGGAAAGGTCGTAATATCATTCATTTCGCAGCATCAAAGAAACATCTGGGCATTTATCCCGGTGATGAGGCTACAGCTGTATTTACGGAGGAACTCTCCGATTATGACGTAAGCAAGGGCACGATACGGATCCCCTATGATCAGCCTTTACCGGAAGCACTTATCATAAGGATCGCAAAATGGTGCTTTGAGAACTATTCCAAATAAGGTGTAAAGATGGTATGAAGAACGTAATAGAGTTCCGTTGTATTCGGGAAAACGAACTCGGTCTTCTCAAAGACTTTTTATATGAAGCCATATTCATTCCGGAAGGTGTGGAGCCGCCTTCGAGAGATATTGTAGAGAAACCGGAACTGCGCGTATACACTGATGGTTTCGGTACAAAGTCTGGAGACAACTGCCTCGTCGCGATCCACGACGGAAAAATAGTTGGGGCTGTCTGGACGAGGATCATGAATGAAAATGATGAGGAATTCATCATGGTATGTGAGCTTTAGAAATCGGAGTTTGTCGAAAACATCGACCAAGGAGAGGACGAAAATGGTAAAAGGTATACATCACATATCGATGAAATGCAATATTGGAGAAATAGATAGAGTAAAAGACTTTTATATAAATGTACTTGGTATGTCTATTTGCCGGGAATGGCCAGAAGGAATAATGATAGATAGCGGCAACGGGCTGATTGAAGTATTTGTAACTGGTAATGGCGAACATAGGAAAGGTTCTATTCGTCATATTGCATTTGCAACAGAAGATGTTGACAATGTTATAGATAAAGTAAAAAAAGCGGGATATGAAGTTTTTGTTGAACCAAATGATAAAGTTATTAATTCTTCGCCTGAATATCAATTTAGAATGGCATTTTGCTTTGGACCGCTGGGAGAAGAAATAGAGTTTTTTGATGAAAAATAAATTCAAGTTTGTTGAAAAGAAAGCACTATTTCTAGGCGGAGTTATGCTCCGCCTAATAGTTCTTCTACAGTATATGGTTCTCCAGAAGCCAGTCTTAAGAGGGCAGTGAATTCATTAATACCATTTCTGGCGCAGGTTTCAAGATATGTCCTGATATCTGCAAAATATGATGCGTATTCAATGCTTTGGAACTGTCCGGACACTTTGTCTTTGGTTTTTACGAATCTGAGTGACCTCTCGCTGAGGGTGTTTGTTGTTGGGATGGAGAAATCCTTAACCCAGTCAAAGTAGTTGTTCTTGTATTCTCTTATTCTGTTGAGAAGAGCATTCTCATCACTTTCATAATAATGCCCCAAATCAGCAATGTACTCTTTATATCCACTATCCAAAAGAGAATCCACTTTCATGAGGAAAGCTTCAACAGCTTCTTTTGAGAAAGCAGTAGCACCTTCGGCTATCAGATGTTTCTGGTCGTGCATCATAGACTGTATCAGCTCTTTTAGCGTTTTGATCCAAGGGTGGCTTGATGAATCGAACAGCTTCTGCAGATCCCTTTCCAGATGTTGATTGCATTCTACATTTCTGAAGACAAAGCCTTCATGATAATTGATGGTGTTATGATCATGCATGACTTTTGTTCCGGAACTTAGCACAGGAAGGATGTTATCTTCAAGGATTCCTTCAAGGTCTTTATGTAGATGTGCAGTATACAGGGCTATACGTTCATTTCCATAAAACCTCATACAAGCTCTTGCTGTATTTACAAAGACTACAGTGTCATCCCAGTAGATAAGAGGCAGTCCTATGATTATATTTTTCAGGTCTGAGATAAAAGCATGGAGCTTTTTTGAGTAACGCTTTTGAAGTTTTGCAAGATACCCTTCGCTGAGGGTAAGCGGTTCAGGAGAAAATCCTGTCAGTATTTTTCTTGTGCGGTTAATGCTTACAAAGCCAAGATCCATGAGCGATAGTGCCATTGCCTGGATTACCTTGCCATACTGGTTTGCAGCTTTAAGAGAACCGAGAGGAGCTTTGACTGTTGCACCACAGTCAAGACATTTATAGATGACAAACCTGTGTCTGCGCTTGATGACCTTTACTTCGTAATCGAACTCATCCTTGTAAGATTCTTCAATTTCTTCAAGGTTATGGCTGCCGCATTTGGGACATTCAGTAAGCTCATGAGGGATGGTGTCAGTGATTTCTTCATCAGAAAACTGGGGCATTTCATGCTTCTCATGACCGGTTTGCCCACCTTTAGGAAGACCTGATTTTTCTCTAGAGTTTGGGATAACTTTTTTCTGATCGATTGCGGTCTTGGATGTAGGAGTGCCAGTATTGGTTCCGTTATTATTGAGTCTTGCTGTAAGTCTTGCAACTTCATCCTTAAGTGCCGCTATCTGGGCTTCTGCTTCTTTTGAAGCTGTGATTTCTTCGGAAGAAGCTTCTTCCAGGAATTCCAACTTGTCCCTTAAATGCTGATTCTCAAGTTCAAGGCTGAACTTATCATTCTCCAGTTCCTTGACTTTGGCGCGCTCTTTTTCATAAAGCTCCTGATAACGATCAGCGAGGGATTTGTATTGTGAAATCTTTTTGTTGAGGCCTTGGATCTGGCTGAGAAGCTTTTGCACGCGAGAGTCTGAAGCACCTTCTTTTCTGAGCTTTTCCAGCTCTTTCTCAAGTTTTTTGACCTTGCGCTCAGCAGCGTGCCATTCCTTTTTTATAACTTCATATGCTTCTTTCAGTTCCATCCCCGGTTATTCCCATCACTTTGATTTATATTTTTCCAACTGATCACGCAGCTCTTGATTCTCTTTTAAAAGCCTGCGGATTTCATCTTTAAGACCTTTCATTGTCTTAGGCATTTCGTAATCATCACTTCCTGCTTCATAGGAAGGACTGCGCTTTTTGCACCTGCCATCGGTAGGGATAATCTGTTTTGTTTCAGGGTCAATGCGGCCAATCAGCTTTCTTTTTGATTTGGAACGCTTGAGCTCCGGATCCCAGAATGATTGATTTTCATAGGCATATGTGATGCCAGATCTCTTGTCGGTCTGATATACAATTCCCATAGTTTGCCTCCTTTATCTTTATGTGTATAGCATAACACATAAAGATAAAGGAGGCAACAAAAAAACGCAAAAAAGTCAGATTTTTTCTAGCTTCTTAGCATTTTTATATGACCGTAAACTCTTTATGTGAAAGATACCATATCTGGGAAAGTGTGAATAGTAACCATTTTTGAATTGGTGTCCAATAATTATACCACTTAATTTGCTATAATCTATTTAACTGCTATAATAGTATATGGTTTGAACGATTTAAGGGGGATTACTATGGAGTATATTGATTTTGTCTTGAAAAGCTTTATTGGAGAGCATGTTGATGTCATAATATTCTGGATGGGATATATTCGCTTGGTAGCGATTATATCTGTGCTTCTGCATGTAGTATTATTAAAACATACTATTGATGAAGGTCAGTTCAGAGGCACGTATGAACAGGAATGGCCATAAGAAGATAGAGTACGATTTTCCGGAGCAATATTTGTCTGCGTAATCAGGAAAAAAATATACGTAAATATACTATGAAATCATTGACTAAAATGCACTACAGGCGGTATATTATTAAGGCTAGCAGAAGTGATGGAATTGGCAGACATGCAGGATTTAGGTTCCTGTGCCGCAAGGCGTGTGGGTTCAAGTCCCATCTTCTGCATGAATTTTTATCAGTATTCATAGAGTGTTATGGAAGTTGCGAAACACTAGATGAATACTGATTTTTCTTTTCTTTCACATTGTTTATGTGATGTCGTGATAAATCATCAAAATATATCATTTTTTGAAATGAAATATGTATGAAACTATGTAAAAAATATGTACAAAAGAGAGGCTTTTCCAATATGGAGTTGGTGTATTTCTGGCACTGTTTTTTGCCGTTATCCTGGGAACTCTTGTTGGGTGGGTGCCAAGGCTTACAAATGCTATCTATCCTGTGGTAAAAGCAATTTCAACAGTTCCGCCACTTATTTACACATCCTACATTGTGCTTATAATGCCTACCTTCTTTTTGGCATCACTTACGGTAGTATTTCTATCAGTGTTTTGGGGAAGCTTTATGGGAAGCATTAATAATACCGCTTTTGTTGAGAAGAAGGTGATAAATTCAGCGAAGGTTCTGAATATGAAGACCTTGCCGATGCTGTTTAAGATTATTATTCCCTTTAACCTACCGAGAATCATCAACAATCTTCCGATAAATCTTGCAACGGCGCTTATGACTTTGACTGCTGCGGAGATGATAGGAGCTTCAAGCGGAATGGGATACTACGTCAGAGTGGCACTTACCTATGCCAATTATACGAAAGCTATAGCCGGTATTATTTTCATCGGTCTGGTGGTTTCACTTCTGAACATCATTATTGGAGCATTGAAAAAGGAATTCGTCACATGGGAGTACTGATGTTGAGAACTTAAAATGAAATGGAAATTAGAGGAGAAGTGTAATGGGGAAAATCAGAGCCTGTAAACAAAGATATAGTGAGAAGAATTATCTTGCAGAGGTTGAGAAGATAGTAAAGGAAATAGAATACGGAAGCATAACCATTGTCATCCAGGACGGCAGGATTATACAGATTAACAAAAATGAAAAGGTCAAGGTTTGATCAGACATTATAATAGTTTGGCAAGGAGAAGAAATAAATATGAAGAGAGTAATGATGGCCATGATTGTGGCAACGCTGTTTGCCGGTATGATTACAGGCTGCAGTATAAAGAACGGCAGCGCATCCGAAGGCAAAAATACCTGTTGCGAGCAGGAGGAAGATGGCGCAACACCTTCATGCTGTGATGAGAGCGAAACGGAGTCGGAGAAATCCTGCTGCGACTGACACCGGGGCATATAGTGAAAAGGAAAGAAGTATCATAGAAAAAATAAATAAAGTTCAACTTGTTTGTACAATATATGCAAACAAGTTGAGCTGTTTTTTAGAGAGGTTGAAATTTTTTCTGTAAATATGGGTATTCTATGATAATTTAGATTTGTAAGAAAGCAATCGGAGTGGCTGCTTCCTTTTTTAGACTATACATTTATGAAAGGCTTAAGTCAATATCCGTTTGTGCTTGTAACAATGTGTGTAGTATGACTATTTGCATATTAAATCGATAAATTCTATTCCAGTTTAATGAAAGATTTATAGCCAGAAAACCATATACAAAACATTGTATTATTATTCATCAATCCGAGCCTGTTCTGGTTCGGATTATTTTTAGAATTATATATACTCTTGCGTATATATAATTTTGAGTATATAATTTAAGCAGAAGGAGGAGCCAACTATGTACATTAAGCAATACCTGGAAGACAATAGAATATCGATATATAAAGTCGCTAATAGCGCTCTGGTAGCGTATCCTACGGTCTTTAACATCGTTAATGGCAAGGTGGATATCCTTAACTGTGCCCTTGGTGTTGTGAAAAAGATAGCGGACGCACTTAATCTTACAATAGATGAACTTCTTACACTGTGTGACAAGAATCATTCTTTCAATTTGTTCAGAAGCGAGCAGTGTCATTTGGTAAATCGGATGGGCGAAATTGATTATGTGATCGACCTCCTGGAAAAGAAAAAAATAAATTATTACTGGAAACTGGATATGAAGGCTGAGGCATTTTATCTTCTTGCAATGCTGGATTATCTAAGTAAGCGTAACGGACTTCCAAAGTGTAATGAATATGAAGAAATAAGGCGCTATAAACTGGAGAAGCCTGTATTCCCTGCTGATACAGAATTGTCAGAAAAACTCTTGGGAAAAGATGCACACAAAGAGGCTATGGATCACGCTATTCCTGAGTTTCTTAATTTTAATATAGTAGAATGTGAGATTATAAATGGATAAGGTTATATTTACAAAAGAAAATATAGACAATCTGTTGTTTCAGCTGGCAAAAGAGTATAAAAAGCTTAATAGAAAGAACATTCCAGCAGAGATTGTAATTATAGGCGGTGCAGCAATAGTTTCAAAATATGGATTTCGTCCATCTACAACGGATATCGATAGTCTGATTTTTGCATCATCTTCCATGAAAGATGCCATAAACATCGTGGGCGACAGAAACGGACTTCCGACTGGATGGATCAACGAGAAATTTAGAAAAACCAGCTCATATACTGAAAAGATTCGGCAGTATTCCAAGCATTATAAAATGTTTGCAAACATACTTGAAGTAAGGATGCTCCCATCAGAGTACGATGTTGCAATGAAACTGGCTTCAATGAGGCCATACAAGTATGATATGTCAGATGCTGTCGGCATCATAAAGTCAGAGAATATCACGAGAGAGCTAATAGAGAAAGCTGTTGTGAATTTTTATGAAAGCTTTGAAAATCTTTCTCATCCTGAAGAAGCAAGAAAGCTTCTTGATAGTATCTTTTCTGCGGACAATCTGGAGGAGCTATATGACAGTACCAGATCGTCAGAGTCTGATAACCGGGTAATTCTCAAGGATATCGATGATAATTATCCGAAGCTGCTTAACGAAGGTAATCTTGCAAGCGTTTTGGAGGCTGCAAAAAGAAAGAGGGTCAGAGAATCTAAGTAATGAGATAAAAAAGTTATGATGAATATAAGCAGACTTGCATCCTATTGTGAAAAAGAGTGTTGAAGGAAAAAGAATGTGCTATTATAAATAAAGAAGCAAAGGAGCTTACAGAAATGTTGGCAGACTTTGCTTTTTTCTTTTGTATGGCTGTAAATGCAATAGGAGGTTGTAGGTATGGCAGCATTTGAACGTGTATTGTCCGGGATACCGGAAATGGATAAAGCGCTTGATAACATCAGGCTTGGTGACAACGTTGTTTTCAGGGTTTCTGACCTTTCGGAGTTTAGAATGTTTGTTGATCCTTACGTTGAGCAGGCGAAGAAGGATGGGAGAAACATAATCTACTTCAGATTTGCCAGTCACGATCCGCTTGTGGAAGACTGTCCTGAGGTAAAGATATATCAGGTACCGCTAACACACCGCTTTGAGACGTTCACCGTAGATATACATAATATCATTGAAAAAGAAGGAAAGGATGCCTTCTATGTTTTTGACTGCTTGTCAGAGCTGCAGATACGCTGGGCTACTGACCTCATGATGGGGAATTTCTTTAGGGTTACGTGTCCGTTCCTCTTTATTCTCGACACTGTTGCGTTTTTCCCGATAATACGGGGAAAGCATTCTTTTCACGCAGTCAATAAAATCCTCAATACAACGCAGCTTTTTCTTGATGTATATTCTGATTCTAAAAATGTTTATGTACGCCCTGAGAAGGTCTGGAACAGGGATTCAGAGACTATGTTCCTTCCGCATATTTATAAAAAAGATGAAGGAACCTTCAGGCCAATCCTTGATGGCGTCCAGTCCAGCCGTTTCTATCAGCTTCTTGATAATTTCCAGAGACCTGGGGAGGATCAGTATGTTGATTTCTGGGATAAGTTTTTTAATACGGCAAAGCTCCAGTATGACAGCCATATGGATATGACAGAGTCCTGCAACATGATGTGCAATATCATGATGACCAGGGATGAGAAGATGAGACAGATGGTAAAAAAGCATTTTGAGCCTGAGGACTATTTTGCTGTCAGGAATCATATGATAGGGACAGGACTCATTGGAGGAAAGGCCTGCGGAATGCTTCTTGCCAGGGCTATCATCCGCAACGAGAATCCTGAGATAAACGAAGTGTTGGAACCCCACGATTCATTCTTTATGGGCTCCGATGTTTATTATACTTATATCGTTGACAATGAGTTCTGGGATCTGCGGATTCGCCAAAGGACTGAAGAAGAGTATTTTTCACTTGCCGATGAGTTTGCAACAAAGCTGAAGCAGGGCTCTTTTTCAGAAGAACTAAGGACTCAGTTTAAGCATATCCTGGAATACTATGGGCAGGATCCGTTTATTGTAAGGTCAAGCAGTATCCTCGAGGATGGATTTGGAAATGCTTTTGCCGGAAAGTATGAATCGGTATTCTGTGCAAACAGGGGCACCTTAGAGGAGAGGCTTGAAGAATTTGAGAATGCCATCAGAACAGTATATGCCAGCACCATGAGCCTGTCTGCCCTTGATTACAGAAAGAGGCGTGGACTTGATAAAAGGGATGAGCAGATGGCACTACTAATACAGAGAGTTTCAGGGTCTTATTATGGTCCTTATTATATGCCCTGTGCTGCTGGTGTTGGCTATTCCTACAGTCCATACAAATTCCTTGCGGACATCGCCCCAAAGGCTGGAATGTTAAGGCTTGTCATGGGTCTTGGTACATCAGCTGTGGACAGGACTATGGGCTCATATCCCCGTCTTGTAAGCCTTGATATGCCGGAGGCAACTTCATCAGTCACCGTAGCTGAAAAGCACCAGTTTTCTCAGCGGGCGGTAGAAGCCATGGACGTGAGCGAGCATGCATTGAAACGATTGGAGCTTAGAGATATTGAAGGCAAGCTTCCGATGTATCTGATAAACACACTTCTCGAACACGATTATGAAGTGGAGGATTCTTTAAAAGAGCGTGGTATATACCGGGATGTGAGATTCATATCCTGTAGAGGCCTTGTGAAAAAGCAGACCATAATGACACAGATGCAGCAGCTTATGCAGATAATCCAGAAGGAATATGAGCATCCTGTAGATATAGAGTTTACAATGAACCTTTCGGAAAACGGTGAGTATTCCATAAACCTCCTGCAATGCAGGCCGCTTCAGGTATTCAAGGATACAGCACAAGTAGTTGTTCCCGAAAGTGTACCGGAGGATAACATCATCCTTGAAAGCGTAGGCTCTTCAATGGGGCTCTCGAGGAGTGTTCCTATTGACCTGATAGTCTATGTTGATCCCAAGGCATACTATGAAATGCCATACGCTGACAAGACCCGGATTGCAAGGATCATAGGCAAGGTAAACTGGACATTCAGAGAACAGGGCAGGCACATGATGTTGGTCGTTCCAGGGCGTATAGGTACTTCATCTCCTGAACTTGGGGTACCTACAACCTTTGCGGATATCAGTGAATTTGAGGCGGTATGTGAAGTTGAGGAAAAGGAGGCTGGCTATAACCCGGAGCTGTCCTATGGAAGCCACATTTTCCAGGATCTTGTAGAAGCAGATATTCTATATACAGCTGCTTTTGCAAACGAGAATACTCTGCATTTCTCACCGGATAAGCTCTCAGCTTTTAGAAATATTACCGCAGATTTTACGGATACGGACAGCGATGCAGACATCGTAAAGGTCTTTGACATGAAAGATGCTGAATGCACTCTTTTCTATGATTTGGAAAAGAATCACCTGTTGCTAAAAACATGAAGAAATGGGGGATGGGAATGGTAACGCTCAATGATTATTTATATTCAGGCGATACTCTTGCCATATGAGCATCTGTCAAGGTTTCAGAATGACATTATTGATTAAGAATTGAGGAACTTGATAACCTATGAAAAAACCTATGATTTAGCAAAAATAATGACAAGACTCAGTTATTGTCACAAAATTTTTGTACAAAATGGCAATTGTCAAAATAATTACAATACGTATACTTGTATACAAACAAAGGCGTTTTGATTCACACAGTGTTTCAGAGCGCCTTTTCTTTTTTATTATAACTAATCCTATATAAGTGCAATGAGACAATGGCGTTTCGGCTTGATACCGAAGCGCCGTTTTTTGCATTAAGGAAGGGAGTGTTGAGAACTGATACATGAGAAAAAGGTGGTGTACTTTCCGCATATAGGGATGCGGATTATAAAATCAGCACTTGGGGTGCTTATATGTTTTGCGATTTATTTTATAAGGGGGAAGCAGGGAACACCATTTTATTCAGCACTGGCGGTTCTGTGGTGCATACAGAACCAGACCAAAAACACAGTGGGGAATGCACTTCAGCGGACAGTCGGAACAGGAATAGGCGCAGCTTATGGACTAGTCTATATACTTGTAAAACAGGAAATTTCTGTGCTTGGGGACAGCTTTCTCCATTACTGCATTATTTCATTGGCACTGATCCCCATAATTTATACAACTGTTGTTATAAAGCAGAAGAAAGCATCGTATTTTTCATGTGTTGTTTTTCTGAGCATAGTCGTAAATCATCTTATGGATGAAAACCCATACATATTCGTTGCTAACAGATCTCTGGATACTCTTATAGGCATATTTGTGGGACTTGTCCTGAACTCAGTATGTATTCATGGTGAATATGACAGGGACACACTTTTTATTGCAGATGTTGATAGGGCTATGGATGGTCTTTCGACAGGAATAACGCCATTTAGTCAGATCATGATAAAGAACATGCTTGAAAAAGGTATGCAGCTTACATTCATGACATTGCGGACACCAGCCGGATTTTTGGAGGGGATGCCTGATATAAAACCGAAGCTACCAATAATAGCGATGGATGGGGCAATCCTTTATGACATAAAAGAAAACAGGTACCCGAAGGTATATGTTATATCCGCAGAGCATGCCTGCAACATAGAAAACTTTATCAGAAGCAGGGGGGTCAATATCTTTACGACAATAATTCTTGAAGACGTACTTATCATCTATTATGACGAGCTAAAGAATACTGCAGAAAAAGATATATATGGGAAAATGCATAAGTCTCCCTACCGTAATTACCTGAACAAGGAAAGGCCAAAGGATCATCCGGTAGTATACATGATGTGTGTCGATGAGACCAGAAAGATAGAGCAGCTGGTAGAGGATATAAAAAGAAGCGATATCTACGAAGAACTTAAGATCCTTTCGTATCCGTCAGATGATTACGAAGGATTTTCATATATAAAAATCTATAACAAAAATGCCTCTGTACAGAATATGACAGACTACCTGATGAATATGACCGGAGCGATGGAAACAGTAACGCTTGGAGATAACGACAGGAACAGAACGGATTACTGTTTTGCAGAGTGCGACCAGATAGTGCGAAAGTTACACCATCTGTTTTATTTCAGAAGAAGGGAATCGGCTTATGAACAATGTAAATCTGCTAAAGCACACAGATGATGTCAATGCTCTGCTGGCAAGGTATGGAGTGAAATTCGGAATCTATAAGAATAACGAGTTTAAGGAACAGCTTTTTCCTTTTGATGCCATACCAAGGATCATAGAACATGATGAATTTGAATACCTTGAAAAAGGGCTTAAGCAGCGCGTTACTGCACTGAATCTTTTCCTTAAGGACATATACAGTGAAAAGAAGATAGTAAGGGACAGTGTTGTGCCTGAGGATTTTATCTTTGCTTCCAGTGGTTATATGGTGGAGTGCGAGGGAGTGTGTCCGGTAAAAGGGATATATTCCCATATATCAGGGATCGATCTGGTAAAGGGAAAGAACGGGCAGTGGTATATACTTGAGGACAACCTGCGGGTTCCATCAGGCGCTTCATATCCGATGATAGCAAGGGAACTTTGCAGGAGGAGCTCTCCGGGGACATTCAATGATGTAAGGCTGGAGGAAAACAGAAATTATGCAAAGCTTCTGAGAAGGACCATGGATAACGTCAATGTGGGAGGACACACGGTTATCCTTACGCCAGGAAGGTATAATGCAGCATATTTTGAGCATTCATATCTGGCAGAGCAGACAGGAGCACATCTTGCCAACGGTTCGGAACTCATAGTGGAAAATGACAAACTGTACTTTATCACTGCTGATGGAAAGCACGAAAGAGTTGGGGCTGTTTACAGAAGAATCTCAGATGAGTATCTTGATCCCATGAATTTCAACCCCGAGTCTGTTATAGGAATTCCTCATATATATGATGTTTTCAGAAAAGGTAATGTTGCCCTGATAAATGCACCCGGCAACGGAATTGCCGATGATAAGGGAATTTACTATTTTGTTCCGAAAATGATCAGCTATTACCTGGGAGAAGAGCCAATCCTGAATAATGCTCCGACATATCTGCCCTTCTATGAAGAAGACATGAAATATGTGCTTGATAAGTTTGACAACCTGGTACTTAAGGATGTGGCTGAAGCAGGCGGTTACGGCGTAGTATTTGGCAGCTCAATGTCAAAGGAACAGAAGGAGAGCTTTATAAATCTTCTTAAGGCAGAACCAAGAAGGTTCATCGCGCAGGAAGTCATTGACTTCCAGGATCTTGATATTCTTGAAGGCGATGACATGGTTCCAAGAAAAGCTGACCTCAGGGCATTTGTGCTGATGGCGGAAGAACCGCTTGTATGGAAAAGTGGTCTTACACGTTTTTCAAGGAATCCTGATTCATTCATAGTTAATTCTTCACAGGGAGGAGGGTTTAAAGATACATGGGTATTATCTCAGTAGAACAGACAAACAGACTATATTGGCTTGGAAGATATGCTGAGCGGGTGTACACACTTGTAAGGTGTTATTTCAAGAGCTACGACACCATGATTGATGAGATTCGCGACAGCTATCATGATTTTTGCCAGATGATTGATATACCGGATATTTACGCGGATAAACAGGACTTCATGAAGTCTTATCCTTTTGATGAGAATAATCCTGACTCGATAATCAGCAATCTCATAAGAGCTTATGATAATGCCATTGTGCTCAGGGAGAGCATCGGTTCTGAATCCCTTTCCTATATCCAGCTTGCTATATATGAGATGAACAAGGCAAAGCTCAGCGATGCTCCACTTATTGAGCTGCAGCTTGTGATAGATGATATTCTTGCATTCTGGGGTATGATTGACGACAAGCTGGATGATGATCATATAAGAAACATCATAAAATCCGGTAAAAGGATTGAACGATTTGATCTGTACGCAAGGCTCGGACTTGGTAGAGAGGTGCTGATAAGAGAAGCGAACCGGATGATCCCCAGGATTGAAAAGAGTGGAATGGACGTAAAAAAGGAGAAGCTCCTGGAAATCAGAAGGGCTGTTGAGGAACAGGAAGTAGATTATTATGGCGTGATAAAAATGGTGGAGGCACTGATTGCCTGATTTTAAGGATGTGATGTCGTGAAAAAACTTCATTTTGATTATTGCATGGAGATCCGCTATTCTGCTGATGTTTCCTGGTGTTGCTATACCATAAAGTGCATCCCGAAGGATAATGACAGGCAGAAAATATCAAACATTAAGATTGATATGATACCGGAGACAAAACCTGAGTGGGCTACGGATTCCCATGGAAACAGATATATTTATGGCAGCAATGAGATACCGCATGCATACTTCAAATACCATATAAAAGGTGATGCAGAATGCGGATGTTCGGTACATGAATCTGCCTCAACTAAAACTGAAGAGATGATATACAGGCATAGCCATGGACTTACCGCTCCCGGAGAAAAACTTCGGGAGTATATGGGAACCATAAGGACTTCTGTGCCTTATTTTGATGAGATGAGACCGCTTGATAAAGCAAAACAGATAATGGAAAAGCTGCACGGCTTTCTTGTTTATGAAAAGGGCTGCACCGGCATAGGCACAGTGGCAGAGGAAGCTTTTTCGATTGGAAGGGGAGTATGCCAGGATTATTCCCATATCATGATCTCGCTCCTTAATCTGGCAGGATGTTCAGCCAGATACGTAACCGGACTCATCATAGGAGAGGGCGAGTCCCATGCGTGGGTGGAGGTTGCGGATGATGGAAAATGGTACGGCCTTGACCCGACAAATAATATTCTGGTGCAAGACTCACACATAAAAATAGGCTGTGGCAGGGATGCAACTGAGTGCCAGATTAATAGGGGGATTATGCATGGGGGAGGAGAGCAGACACAGGATATATATGTGAATGTATCTGAGATAAGCCCCGGACAGAGCATTATAAGCAGAGGAGCATTGTTCTGATGATAAAAACTGTAGCAGAGGTAGCACTACCAGTTGATGAGGTTTTAAGAATAAAAAAAAGACGCATATTGCCGGATGGCTCTGAAAGTGTTCCGAAGCGAATAAGCATTGTTACAGGAATACACGGAGATGAGCTTGAAGGGCAGTATGTATGCTTTGAACTTGCAAGGCAGATAGAGGAAAACAAAAAGTGCCTTAAGGGAATAGTTGACATCTACCCTGCCATGAATCCACTTGGGATAGACTCGGTGACCCGAGGGATACCAGCTTTTGACCTTGATATGAACAGGATATTTCCCGGGAATGCAGAAGGTAATATGACAGAACTGCTTGCTGCAAATATTTTGAAGGATGTGTCCGGTTCAGATGTGGTGCTGGACATCCATGCAAGCAATATTTATCTTACTGAGATTCCCCAGATAAGGATCAACAGACTTCATAAAGAGGAACTGGTTCCGCTGGCTGAGCTCTGTAATGTTGATTTTGTCTGGATACATGAAGCAAGTACTGTTCTTGAGTCTACGTTTGCATACAGCCTAAACAATGCGGGAACACCATGCCTTGTTGTTGAGATGGGCGTTGGAATGCGTATAACAAAAGAGTACGGTGACCAGCTTGTGGATGGGATTTTGGGGCTAATGCATTACATGGGAATGTGGACCGGAGAAACGAAAGAGCCAAGAAAGCCTATTGTTTCTGAGAATACCGAAGATGTCTGTTTTCTCAATGCGGCATCAGGTGGGCTCTTTATCCCTGATGTGAAGCATTGGGAGAAGCTTTGCAAGGGCGACAGGATTGGGAGGATTATTGATCCGCTTTCCGGGCAGGTTTTACAAAATGTTGAAAGTCCTGTAGACGGAATTCTTTTTACCATAAGAGAATATCCGATTGTTGATGAAGGATCGCTCATTGGCAGACTGCTTAAAAAGGAAGTCATGGCTGTATGAAAAAGAAGACTATTTATGAGATCAAAGGACTGTACAGAGACAGTTTCAGAATAACAGGTTTTGAATTTGGCAAAGGCAAGAAGTCGCTCTGCATTGTCGGAAGCATGAGGGGAAATGAAGTTCAGCAGTTATACTGTTGTTCCCAGCTTGTTAAAAAATTCAGGCAGCTTGAGGAAGAAAGACGAATCCGTCCGGATGTCAAAATTCTGATTATACCCTGCTGTAACCCATATTCGATTAATACGCAGAAGCGATTCTGGACTATTGATAATACTGACATAAACAGAATGTTCCCAGGGTATGACCTAGGGGAGACTACCCAGAGAATTGCCGACGGCATTTTTTCTCAGATAAAAGATTACGAGTATGGGATTCAGTTTACATCATTTTACATGTCGGGTGAGTTTATACCACATGTGAGACTAATGGATGAAGGATATTCTGATGTTATAACGGCAATGAAGTTTGGAATGCCTTACGTTGTAAAAAGAACTGTCAGACCGTATGATACGGCAACGCTGAACTATAACTGGCAGGTGTGGAACACAAAAGCTTACAGCCTCTATACATCTACAACAAGTAGGATTGATAAAAAGAGTGCCGGTCAGGCAGTGCTGTCTATTCTTAGATTCTGCAAAAGCGTTGGATTTGTAAAATACCAGGAAAATAGTGATCACCCGTCAATAGTTATAAGTGATAAGGAGCTGATTAGTGTCAGAACTGCCAAATCAGGCATATTTGAGCCGCTTGTAAAAGTGGGAGACAGTGTGGATGAGGGGACTCCTCTTGCTGAGATCATAAATCCCTATGATGGTTCAGTAATGGAAACATTGTACGCGCCAAGAAGAGGTACGCTGTTCTTTATGCATTCTGACCCGATTACATATGCGGAAACAGCAGTGATAAAGATGGTATGAGATGTACTATTGATGGGGACTGAGATGATATGGTAAAAACGGTTGCTGTTATTACCGCAAGGGGCGGCTCCAAAAGGATTCCTGGATAGATTAATTAGAATTATAAACCGTGCATCTTGCTTTTCCGTCTTCCTTTGATTTATACAGTGCCTGATCTGCGAGCTCCATGTTTTTCTCAAGGGAGAGGGTATTGTCAATCTGTGAGACTCCGCAGCTGAAGGATATGGGCATGGCAGGATTCTTGTCGGTCAGAATGATCTGGGCAGCATCCAGGATTACCTTGGCTTTATCGGGAGCTTCATAGATAACTCCGATAAATTCATCGCCACCCCATCTGCCCACAAAGCCGTTTGTACCAACCTGATTCTTCAAGGTTTCCGCAACCATGTGGAGCACGGCATTTCCGTACAGATGCCCTTTGGTGTCATTAAAGGTCTTGAAATTATCCACATCCAGCATGAAAAGTGATGCGGTCATTTTTCCGTATTTTCGTTTATTTTCCTTGTCGAATTTTTCCTTAAAAAGACGATTGTTGGCAATTCTGGTTAGATCGTCTGTGTTCTGGGCTTCATAGGTAACCCTTGTCAGCTTTGAAAAGAGTGTGAAGCTGACGAAAAGGTAGCTGATAATTATGAGAGCAAGAAGAATAATCCTGCGGTTCATTTGTGCGAGCAGGATGTTTATGTTGGGAGTTATATCAGTCTGAACGAAAATATTCCAGTTAAGAGCCTTGTTGTGCATCACTTTTGTGCAGACATTTCCATCATTCCAGGCATAGCCATCTTCATCTACGTCCATGGTGATAGTATCCGTGGAGAGTCCAAGAGCTTTTGCAGCATCCTCTACGGTCTTGTAGTAGGTTGTGCTGCCTGTGAAGGAGTTATGGGCATTACCTACATTTGCAATACAGACTGTGAGATCATACTCAGATTCATAGTTTTCGAGCTTGCTCTGAAAATCGTCTATCTTATTACCTACACCGACAACTCCCAGTGTTTTCCCTCTTTCATCAGTGACAAGACAGTTTACGAAAAGAGAAACACTGAAGTCATTAACTTCATCGTGGTCAATTTGGATGTCATATTCCTGATTAAGGTCAAGAAAATTGAAGTACCAGGAATCAAAATTATCATCTGGTGAGATAACCTTGTTAAGTCCTCCGTCATAGTAGTAGTTATAAGTTTGGTCGGAAACAAAGAAGACGATGTCGTAATTATATTTTTCCTTGTATTCCCTCAAATAATTGTACACATCATATATAATAGAACCATTAAATCTCTATTAAATTACTGAAAATTAAATGATGGTACATCATGCTCCGGCGCTGTTATAGTGTTTAAGCCCGGTACTCCAGAACAGATATGCGGCAGCTCCCGAAATTAAAAAATACCCCTATGTAGGATTTATATTTCAGTGTCCTACTTAGGGGTATCATCATGGTGCGACAGTTTTATTTTACTTTGGCATTAGTATATTTTTTAATTGCCTTTGCAAGCTTAGCTTTCTTCTTGCCCTTAATATCTTTGATCGAAATAGAGGCATCCTTGTTTATCTTTTTGAAGGCATCCTTCTTGACTGAAAGAGATGAATTGGCAGAAATCTTTACCTTCTTCAGCTTCTTGCAATTCTTGAATGCAGCTTTGTCGATAAGAGTTACGTTATTACCGATGGACAGGGATTTAATCTTCTTGTTGCCCTTGCCGGCGTTTGCGGCAATTGTGGTAACGGGATAAGTCTTGCCGCCGGCAGAAACCTCATTTATGGATATCTTACCGGAAGCTTCGATTTTGGTGGCTGTAGCATTGCCGTTTTCATCAATGTTATAGGTGATACCATCGACGGTTGCGGTGAATGCCTTTGGAGCTGCATCCGCAACCTTTTTTGCATCATTAGTTTTTGTTTCTGTCCCGGAGTTTTTTGCGGGAGTTTCATCAAGTGGCTTTTTATCCGTAACACCATCTGAGAAATCAGCGTTGTCAAATGTCTTAGGGGCTTCTACAAAAATATAATGGTGACATACAGATGATACAGGTAATTTATCATATGCAGTCTGGCTATCCGGTATTCCGTTCTGGTTATCGTCTCGATAAAGCGCTCTGGGTAATGTGATTTCTTCATCAAGTTTCTTTGGCGCATATAGCTGCTTAAGATTATCGCATCTGGAAAATGGGGTATAAACATCAGTCCCTTTACCAATCTTCATAGTAGACAGGTCTACACGCTGTAATGACCGGCAATCACGAAATACCCCTTGGAAATCTGTGACTTTGGAAGTATCAAAGGTGTTAAAGTTTATATTATTGATATTTACACAATCTGCAAACATGAATGTCATGTTCTCGAGATTGGGAGTCCTAAAGGTACTGAGATCAATTGACTTTAAGCTGTAGCATTCCCAAAACATGGATCGCATACTTTTGACCTTTTTAGTATCAAAACGGCTTAAATCAATTTTCTTTAATCTGTGAAGTAATGAAAATGTGTTATCAAAGGATTCTACTCTCGAGGTATCGATCTTGTTTCCAAAATCAATTTCTTCTATCAGTTTATTCTGACCAAACAGAGTGTCACAATATTTATCAAGATATATCTTAGGATATGAGCTGTAAATAAGCATGGACTCTGTTTTGAGGTCATAATATGCAGTTAAATTCTGACCGGCAGGGGCCTGCGGAAGTGTATCAGATGGTTTTGCATCTGTTGTGGATAAAAACTTTATTTTTTTTACGATTTTATCCTCTTTAAAATTGGTGAATTTTTTTATTGCAATCCTAAAAGAAGAATTGCTAAGAACTGCTTCGCCTGATGCGGCTCTGGCAGAAATGCCATTCCCTGTGGAAACAGCAAGAAAAGACAGCATTACAGCTGCTAAGAATAATAAAACTTTTTTCTTCATTACATAGTTCTCCCCAAATTGATTTGTACCTGTGGCACAATGGACATTTTATAATAATGCAGCTCTTAGTACAACAACAAAAGAGAATTATACGTAAATTTGTAAATTATAATATGGTATAAAAATATGGGTTTATTTGGGATTGAATAATTCTATGCATTAGGCGATAATAGACAACGTGGCACAGCCACGCGAGGGGAACTTTTTGAAGTGGAGGGAATTTTATAGTTATGAAGAAAGTTTTGGGAACAGTGTCTACATTTTTCCTGCTTTTAGTCCTGTCAATGGGACTGTTTACTATCAAAGCGCAGGCAGCCGAGATGAAGTATGTGAATGTCAGTGAAAACGGAAAACTTATGGGAGGAAGTAAGTTTAACAAGACTGTAAGGGAACTGGCTGCAGGAACGAAAATAGGCGAGAGTGGATATAGAAGAAGTGAGAATGATACACTTATCAAGAAGATTAAATTCATGTCAGCCGGAAAGACACTTACAGATAAAAAAGTGGATTTGATTTCATTCCTTAAAGGTAAGGGAGTGACAGACTTTGGCTCTACATATGCCGTTTATGATGATGGAAATGTCTATGTTATAAACAGAGATAAAAAAATAATCTTTAATGAAGACTGCGGTGGTATGTGTACGTCAATGATGGCTTTGGAAAACATTGACTTTGGAGATAAGGTCGATGGATCAAATGTTACGAGGACGAATTCTTTTTTTTATGACTGTGAAAAATTGAAGACAGTGAATTGGGGCAGTTTTTCATCAACTAAGGTTTTAGAAGCGAGATGTATGTTTTATAGGTGTAAAGCGCTTGATGGTGTAGATTTAAAACCCATTTCAAAGTCTAAAATTGAAGATATGGGTTATATTTTTTCTTACTGCAGCGCTCTGAAAAGTGCTGATTTTTCAGGTTTTGATACATCAAATACCAAAAAATTTGCGCGTATGTTCCAATGCTGTTATGGGCTTGAGAGTGTTAATATCAGAAGCTTTGATATGAGGATAGCAGAGGAGTGCGACGGCATGTTTTTGGAGTGCAGATCACTGAAACATCTGGACTTCTCAGGCATGTCACCGAAATATGTTACCGATTTTACTTCCATGTTTTGTGGATTAGGAACAAGCTATAATGAGTCTTCTTTGTCACTTACAGGCTTTAATGCTAAAAAGATTACAGTTGCTGACTGGATGTTCTGTAATTACAAAGGTAAACTTGATATATCTTCGCTGGATTTATCAGGGGTGGCTTCATATAAGAACTTTTTTACCGATTATAAATATTCGTATCTGACAGCAATTAAGACACCTGCCAAGATGCCTGAAATATGCAGAATCCCGCTAGGCGGAGTTTTCTATAAATCCAATGATGGCGGAAAAACTTTGGATAAAAGTGTAGCTTACACTTATCTTGACAGAACAACGCCTACCAAGACCTGGTTATATTTGGATCCTAAGGAGAAACTTCCTGATACAGAGGAAGATTATGACTATGAATGGATTGAGAAAAATGATGAGGCCGGAAGTACAGATGGCGCAAATGGAAATCAGTCCGATAAGCCCCTCGAAATCGGTAAGGAATTTACAGTAGGAACTGAGACCTACAAGGTGACTTCAAAGGATAGCGCCGCTCTTATAAAGTCTGAGACAAAGTCTAAGAAATTCACTGTAGAGTCTGAAGTAACCTGCGAGGGACATAAACTTAGTGTCTCAGTTATTGGACAGAATGCTTTTGCAAAGAATAAGAAGATAAAGGCTGTTACAGTTCCTTCTTCCGTTAGCACTATTGAGAAGGATGCCTTTAAGAAATGTAAGAAGCTTTCAAAGATTACACTTGAATCTGATTCTGTTGGCATTAATAAAAATGCTTTTAAGGGAATAAAGAAGGACGCAACCTTTGTTGTAAAGACAACGAATAAAAAGGCTGCCAAGAAGCTGTTTAAGACAATCCGCAAAAAAGGTGGCGCCAAAGAAGCGACTTTAAAGATAAAGAAGCACTGATACTTTTGGAAACAGCCTGTATAATTCAAAAAATACGACATAATAGATAACCCTCTTGCAAAGAAGCAGGAGGGTTATAATTTTCTATCAGATGCCATCAGGATACAGTTCCCACCGCCTTTGCAGGGAACGATCCTGGTATATTTGAATATATTCTTGAGGCTGGCATTAAGTAGATGTGTCTGCATTGAGATAACATCCTGAGCCTCGTTTATCATGTTAAGAGCGTATATTCCGTTTGGACTTAGAATGGAATATACGCTTTTTAATGCATATTCTGATAGGATAGTCCTGGAAGCGGAGCTTCCGGTGTAGGCATCAAAGATCACCAGATCGTATTTTACCGCAGAGGGAGCATTGCTATAGCGAACATCACGGCTATAGTTGCTTTCTATGCCTGCATTGTGCATGGTGGTATTTTTTATGAATTCAAAACCATCCTGAACGACAATCTTGATACGCTTGTCGTTTGTATCAAGACCGAAGTATTTCTTTGCAAGCTCAACGTAGGTGCCATCCACTTCCACGACAGTTATGCGACGCTCGGGATGGTCCTTTAAGTAGAGCTTGGGGATGATGAAACCACCGCCTCCTATGAGAAGGCAGTTATTTAGTCCGGGATTGTGTGTGACCATGGTCTTTAGAGTTTTCATGTAATTAAACAGAGGGTCCCTGTCACCATATTCGTCCAGGTACATGCCGGACTCCCTTACTCCATCATACAGAAGAAGCCTTACGGCTCGGTGGTTTTCGATAGTATCCCTGATTTCAATATGTCTGTCCGCAGAGCGGAAACGTGTTTTAGGAAAAATATAAAGTGATAACTGTTCTAAAATATTCATGAGGAAATTTTACAACAAAATGCGGTATATAAAAATATAAGAAAAATGTTAGAAAATGGTTAGAACTTACGCATTATATCCATAATTAATTTATTGGCATAGGGGGCATAGCAGATTTAAAATTAATGTATAGCTTTGGTTTTATAGTTGGAGGACTATTGTCTTTGACTGTTTTTGATCAAAGTAATAATAAGTCATTTCCGGAAGGAGGTGCCTATGAAGCTTAGTTTCATCGGTGCGGATCATGTGGTTACAGGTAGCTGTCATTACTTGAATATTGGTGATAAGCACATTCTGGTAGATTATGGTATGGAACAGGGAAGCATTGCTTTTGAGCATGCAGAGCTCCCTGTAAGCGCTGCGGAGATAGATTATGTTCTTCTTACGCATGCGCACATTGATCACTCGGGTAATCTGCCGCTTTTATATGCAAGAGGATTTCGCGGCAAAATTTTCATGACGAGACCAACGGCTGATCTGTGTAATATAATGCTCCGTGACTGTGCACATATTCAGATGCAGGAGGCTGAGTGGAGAAGCCGCAAGGGTAAAAGGAATAAGAATATCAAGCAGATAGAGCCGCTTTATACTATGGAGGATGCAGATAATACGCTGCGTCACATTGTGTCCTGTGAGTACAACCAGAAGATAGACATTTGTGATGGTGTCACGATAAGATTTACTGATATCGGTCACCTCCTGGGATCTGCCAGTATAGAGGTGTGGGCTACTGAAAAAGGGGTACAGAAAAAGATCGTATTTTCGGGAGATATAGGAAATTACGATCAGCCGATTTTGAAGGATCCAAAGCTTACTTCAACTGCCGATTATGTCGTTATGGAATCCACCTATGGCGACAGATATCATGAAAGCGAGAAGCCGGATTATGTTGCTGAGCTGGCAAAAATATTGAACAGAACCTTTGCAAGGGGCGGGAATGTGGTAATACCTTCCTTCGCGGTAGGAAGAACCCAGGAGATTCTGTACTTTTTAAGAACAATAAAAAAGGATCACCTCGTAACTACGGTGGATGATTTTCCTGTTTGGGTTGACTCTCCCATGGCAGTGGAGGCGACGGAGGTGTTTGGTGACCATGCGCTTGACTGCTATGATGAGGAAGCGCTGGCTCTGGTAAAAAAGCATATCAATCCGTTGTCGTTCCCGGGACTTAACCTTGCAATCACTACAGAGGAGTCTCGCGCGATAAATGAGGAAGAGACACCAAAGGTAATCATCTCGGCTTCTGGAATGTGTGAAGCAGGAAGAATCAGGCACCATTTGAAGCATAATCTGTGGCGCGAGGATTCCACCATTCTTTTTGCGGGTTATCAGTCAATAGGTACAACAGGTCGTGCTATTCTCGAAGGTGCTGATGAGATAAGGCTTTTCGGGGAGACGATTGACGTACGGGCAGAGATTATCAAACTGTCCGGCCTGTCCGGTCACGCAGATAAAAACGGCCTTATCAACTGGATTCAGGGCTTTAAGGAAAGACCGAAAAAGGTTTTCATAGTTCATGGTGATGACTCGGCATGTACAGCATTTGCAAACTGTCTTCGCGATGAATACGGATATGATACCTATGCTCCCTTTAGCGGAACTGAGTTTGATCTGATATCGGGACAGATCATCAAGGAAGGTGTTCCGAAGGCAGTGGTTAAGAAGACCAGCAAGCTTGTATCTGATGTATTTACAAGACTTAAGGCAGCAGGTGCAAAGCTTACTGCGATTATTGCAAGAAGCGAGGGCATGACTAACAAGGATAAGGCAAAATTCGCTGACCAGATCCTCGCTCTGTGTGATAAATGGGAAATTAAGGGTGATAACCGCAAACAGGATTGGTATTAAAAACACAATAGTCGAAAACAGGACGGGGATTAAAAAACAGAAGTGTGAATTGAGAAAAATACCATAAATCGGTATACTATAGAGAGTGTGTTTTAATAAATGCACTCTCTATTATTTTATGGGAATTCCTATGAAATAAAAACATTTGAGGAGGATCGGCATGAGTAAAGCAGATGAGATTTTCATAAATATGTGTAAGGACATTCTGGAGAACGGAACCAGTACTGAGGGTGAGAAGGTAAGACCCCACTGGGAGGACGGAACCCCTGCATATACGATTAAGAAATTCGGAGTTGTTAACAGATATAATCTGGCAGAAGAGTTCCCGATCATGACACTCAGGAAGACAGCTCTTAAGAGTGCCACAGACGAGATGCTCTGGATCTGGCAGCAGAAGTCCAATAATGTAAATGATCTTCACAGCCACATCTGGGACGAGTGGGCAGATGAGACAGGCTCTATCGGAAAAGCCTACGGCTATCAGATGAGCGTTAAACATAAGTACAAGGAGGGCATGTTTGATCAGGTTGACAGGGTTATCTACGATCTTAAGAATAATCCTTTCAGCCGCAGAATCATGACAAATATCTATGTGCATCAGGATCTGTCTGAGATGAACCTGTATCCTTGTGCTTACAGCATGACATTTAACGTTACACAGAAAAAGGGTGAGGACAGACTTACTCTTAATGCGATTCTGAATCAGCGCTCTCAGGACGTGCTTGCAGCAAACAACTGGAATGTGGTTCAGTATTCGGTTCTTGTTCATATGCTTGCACAGGTATGCGATATGAACGTTGGTGAGCTTGTTCACGTCATCGCTGATGCCCACATCTACGACAGACATGTGGATATCATCAGGGAGCTTATTAAACGTGAGCCCAAGCCGGCACCGAAGTTCCACCTTAATCCTGATGTTCACGATTTTTATGAATTTACAAGAAATGATGTTTCGCTTGAAAACTATGAGGTAGCAGGCGAGCAGATTACTAATATTCCTATAGCTATATGATAAACGGAGGAGCAAATGAAAATAATTTTATCAGCAGACGAGCACTGGGGAATTGGCAACAAGGGCCAGCTTCTTATCAGAATCCCCAACGACATGAAGAATTTTAGGGCGGAGACCATGGGCAAGGTTCTGGTATACGGAAGAAAAACTCTTGAGACCTTTCCCGGGCAGCAGCCACTTGAAGGAAGAAAGAACATCATCCTTTCGACCAACCCTGATTACGTGGTGAAAAATGCCACCGTTGTTCACAATCTGGACGAGCTCAAGGATGCTATCGCAGAGTACGACACAGACATTGTTTATTGCATAGGTGGAGCGAAGGTCTACGAGGAGCTTCTTCCCATGTGTGATACCTGCATTGTTACCAAGATAGACAGAGTATTCGAAGCGGACAGATTTTTCCCTAACCTTGATAAGGATCCCGCGTGGGAGCTTTTCGAGGAGAGTGAAGAGCAGGCGTATTTTGATACCACCTACACATTCAGAACATATAAGAGAGTATGATATATTGCTTTTTGTTTACAGCCTTTGCAAACCTTAAGAAATCTTAAGGTTATGCAAAGGTTTTTTTTATATGAAAATAGTAAGCTCTTTCCTGGACAATAATTCCGGAAGGGGTAGGAATAAATGAAAATTAAAGAGATTTTTCAAAAGAAAAAGACAAGGGCAATTGCAATAATAGCCGTGATAGTAATGACAACGACCACCGTAGGAACCATGGGGTATACCAGAGCCAGACAGGCTGCTGCTATGGAGGACAGTATGCCTGTGATGATAGAAACTGCTCAGGTGACAAGGCAGGATCTTAAGAAGACCATAAGCCTTAATGGTACGATTGCAGCACTGGACAGTCAGAGCGTTGCCAGTGAGCTGACCGGAGTAAAGATAAATTCACTTAAGGTGCGCGTGGGTGACCGGGTGAAAAAAGGTGATATCATAGCAACCCTGGACACAACAAACATTGAGAAGTCTCTTGCACAGGCAAAGGAAGTACTGGAAATAGCAAAGAAAAAAGACTCTCTGGAGCTTGCAACTGCACAGAGGAATTATGATGCGGCGGTTGAAACTGCAAGGATTCAGATAGAGAGAGCAGAAAGGGATTCCCAGAAGGCAGATAAGGAATATAATGACGCGGTAACTGCATCAAATACTGCAAATGCAGAGAGCACCAGCGCAACAGGAGATGTAAACGAGAAAACTGCTGCTGAAAATGGAGCTAAGGATGCGGTTAACAGTGCATCGCAGGATGTATCAAGCAGTGAAGATAAGCTTTCAAAGGCGCAGGCTTCCTATGATGATGCCAACAGGGATGTGACAGATCTTGAAAATACTATCAGTACCTTGAAAACTGATTACGAGGCCTATACGAAGGGTGATTTTTCCTCAGCAGCTGACAGATATAACAAAGCAAATGAAAGCCTTAGCACGGCCAACGAGGCTCTTAAAAATGCAGAGAGTCAGAAGACTACACTTGATTCTAATCCTGATGCTTCACCGGAAGAGCTTGCAAAGGCTCAGGAAGCACTTGATAAGGCCAGACAGGATGTGGCTACGGCTCAGGGAGCATATAACGAGGCAGAGCAGGTATATAACGATGCCAAATCAAAGCTGGAAGGTATAAAAAGCGAGATTGATTCTGCGGAATCTCAGTATACAGATGCGGTTAAGAAAAGAGATAAAAAGGAAAAGAAGGTAAGTAAGGCTCAAAAGGAAAACGAAGAAGCCAAGAAAAACCTTGAAAGCAAGCAGAGCTCCTTGGAGGAAGCTCAGAACAATCTTTCCGATGCCAAGTCAAAGCAGGCAGAGAAGGAGAGTGATGCCAAGTCAGCAAAGGAAAATATAAAGACAGCCAAGGAGAGCGCAGATAAAGCAAAAGAAGATGCAGATGATCAGAAAAGAGAGAACAATAAGTCTGTAGCGGACTCAAAGGACAGCTTTTCTGAAGCGCAGCTTAGTCAGGGAACAAACACGATCCAGGCGCAGCAGGAGGTGGATAAATATGAGCAGGATATGGAAAAGGCTACAATAGTAGCTCCCTGCGATGGACTTGTCACATCTGTAGGCGTAAAGGAAGGTGGAATTTACGACAATGGCAATGAGATAGCACTTATTCAGAACGACAGTGGCTATAAGGTTACCGCAACTGTGGATCAGTATGATATATGCGATATAAAAGAGGGAATGAAGGTAAAGATCAAGACAGATTCCGTTGAAGAAGAGATGGATGGAACACTTTCATTTGTCTCTCCCATACCTCAGGGAACTGCCTCGTCCGGCGGACAGGAGCAGGCATCCACAGGATCTTCAAGCGAATATCCTATTGAAGTGTCAATTGAAGGCGGAATGGAGGACAGACTTAGAATCGGTATGACTGCCAAGATCACAATCCTCGAAGAGGAGGCAGGAAATACACTTACTGTACCTGATACCTGCGTTCAGACAGCTGAGGACGGAAGCCTTTATGTGGAAAAAGCGGGAACTGATGAGAATGGTAATCCGGTATCTACAGGAGAACATATCACGGTGACTTACGGAGTAAAGACAGATTATTACGTAGAAATCAAGGGTGATGGACTCGAGGAAGGAATGGATGTTATCGTACCTTCTTCTGATGATTTCATGATTACAGATACTGAGAGTGGGGTGGAATAATGGCAGAAATAATGACACCAGATAGCATGATAAAAGCAAGAGGGATAATCAAGCGATTCAATGTAGGAAGTGAGAATGAGCTTGAGATACTTCATGGGATTGATCTTGATGTAAAAAAAGGTGAGTTTGTCTCCATAGTAGGAACCTCAGGTTCCGGTAAATCAACTCTTATGAATATCATAGGTCTACTTGATAAGCCCACAGAGGGTGAGTATCTGCTGGATGGTGTGGATGTATGCAGTGCCGGTGATACAGAGCTTTCGCACATAAGAAACAGGAAAATCGGATTCGTTTTTCAGACCTATAATCTCATAGCAAGAACAAGCGCGCTGAAAAATGTCGAGCTTCCCATGCTGTATGCAGGGGTGAAGGCGAGAGAGAGAAAAGAGCGGGCCATGGAGCTGCTTGATCTTGTGGAGATGAAGGAAAGGATTAACCATACTCCTGATGAACTGTCAGGTGGACAGAAGCAGAGAGTTGCCATTGCAAGAGCCCTTGTGAACAGTCCCTCTATTATCCTTGCTGATGAGCCTACAGGTGCGCTGGATTCCTCAACCGGAAGAAAGATAATGGATCTTTTTCATAAGCTTCATGAGAAGCAGGGGATTACCATTGTTTTCATAACACATTCACCTGAGCTTGCGACGGAGACGGAGAGAATACTGACATTAAAAGACGGCGCTTTCATAGATGAGAGGATGGGAATCAGATATGCTTCTTGAAAATGTAAAGCTGGCATTGACAGGACTTCTTGCAAATAAGATGAGAACTTTTCTGACAATGCTCGGAATAATAATAGGTATAGCCTCTGTCATAGCTATTATGACTGTGGGCGATGCCATGAATAAATCGGTCATGGGCTCCATGGGGGACATGGGAGTTAACAATATAAGCTTATATATTATGCAGAAAATGGGCGAGGATTATGACTACACCAGTGATACATTTGTACGCGATATGAAGGATAAGGACTATGTTTCGGAGGAAATGATAAAAGATCTTACGGACCATTTTAAGGATAAAGTAGAAGGTGTAGCCCTGAAAAAATCCGTGGGCGAGGTTAAGATCGAGGATGGCAAAAAATATGCCAACATTTCACTTGAAGGTGTTAATAATTCTGCTTTGAAGCAGACTAAGGTAAAGATTCTTGCAGGAAGAGGGTTTTCAGAAAATGAGCAGAATGAATCGAGAAAGGTAATAGTTGTTTCTGACAGATACGTTGATAATATGCTGGGGACAGAGCCGGCAGCAGCGCTTGGACAGACTGTGGAGGCGGTCATAGATAATAAGTACTACAGCTATACGATCATAGGAGTTTATGAGTATTCAGAGAGTCAGGCCGGAGGTATGGGCGCAGGTAAATCGCAGAAGGATATAAGGACATCTGCCTATATACCGCTTCAGACAGCTATCATACAGCTTAGGGAAAAGTATCAGTTCGATGAGCTTGAAGTGGTAGCCAAAAACGGAGCGGATCAGGGTGTTTTGGCAACGGAGATTTCGGAGTATTTTAATAATAAATATTACAAGGAAAATGATGCATACGAGTCATACGCCTACAGCATGAAGGAAGAGATTAAATCAATGGAGTCCATGCTGAACACACAGACCTATGCCTTTGCAGCCATCGGCGCCATATCTCTTCTGGTAGGTGGTATCGGTGTAATGAATATCATGATCGTATCTATCACGGAAAGAACAAGGGAAATAGGAACAAGAAAAGCCCTTGGTGCAACTAATGGCTGCATCAGACTGCAATTTATAACAGAGGCTGTTGTAGTGTGCTTTATAGGAGGAATATTGGGGGTAATTGTTGGACAGATTTTCGGAATCATGGCGTCCAAAATGATGGGGTATAGCGGAAGTGCATCCGTAGGCGGTATAATATTTTGTGTACTGTTTTCTATGGCATTTGGAGTATTTTTTGGATACTATCCGGCTAACAAAGCGGCTAAGCTCAACCCGATAGAGGCACTTAGATATGAATGATAAAAAGTATAAGATCCTGGTGGCTGAAGATGATGTGGATATTATCTCGCTTCTCAGGCTCTATCTTGAAAATGCAAATTATGAGGTGATATCAGCAGAGAATGGTAAGGAGGCTCTTTTGGCTGTTGAAAATGAGCAGCCAAACCTTTTTATCTGCGATATCATGATGCCCAAAATGAGCGGTTATGAAGTGATCAAAACCATCAGGGACAGGGGGGATAATATCCCTATCCTGGTTTTGTCAGCAAAAAATCAAGATAGTGACAGGATTTTGGGATTGGATATCGGAGCTGATGATTATATGGTGAAGCCCTTTAATCCGCTGGAGATTGTTGCCAGGGTCAATGCTATGCTCAGGAGGTTTTACAAGCTTGGCAGCAGTGATATGTCAGACAGCATGACATTTACTGTAGGAGAACTTAGGCTTGATGTCGAGAAGGCGAGATTTTCCAAGAAAAATGAGGAGATACTCCTTACCCCTACAGAGTTTAAGATAATGACACTTCTTATGAAAAATCCGGGAAGAGTTTTCACTAAGGTACAGATCTATGAGCATGTAAATGGAGAGTACTATGAGAATGATGACAACACGCTTATGGTGCATATGAGCAAGCTCAGGGACAAGATTGAGGATGACAGTAAGAACCCCAGATACATTAAGACAGTCAGAGGGCTTGGGTACAAGTTGGACCGCGGTTTATAAGGGGACGAAATGAAAAAATTGTTTTCTTCCATGAGGAGCGAAAAGGGTACGCTCTATTCGCTCGTCACCAAATATTATGTTTTCTTTGCGGCAGCAGTTCTGCTGCTTGCTTTTCTTGTAGTTAAATTCACTGAAAATGCCATTGAACAGGCAAACTATACCCCCAATGTAAAAAGCTTTATAAGCAATGATCAATTAATAAAAAATGAAAAATACGACAGGCTGAATATTAAGAAGGTCCTGGGGGAAAAGAGCTATTTCGAGGTCCTGGATGAGAATGCAGAGGTCATTTATTCCAGTGATGGCAGCGTAAAGAATACCTACAGTCCTGAGGAGCTTGAATTTATTCCTTCAGATCGTTGGAACAGTTATTATTATCTCGATACTATTATGGCGGAGGATGGGAGCATCCGTGGATATGCACTTCATAAATACGCTACTGTAAATGACAGAGAAGGTGAGCTGTACACGCTTAGCGGTGTCGCAATTCTTGATTCCGATAAAAATGTCGTGTATTCGGACAGTGGGATGGATATTGATCATTTATCTGAAAGGGAATTCAATATTCTGTATGGTAGTGACACAGACACCTATCTTCAGAAATATGAATATGTGACAAACAATGGTGAGAGCAGGACAATGCTCATTCATCAGGATTATAGCAATACTTCGCTAAATGATACCTTCAGGAGAATATATCTTACTGCTATTTTTTCTTTCCTTTTTGTTTTCGCGATTTTTGTTATCATATTTGTTTTTCGTACAGCGCTGGCGGTCAGAAAGCCAATCACCATGCTGCAGAATGCTATGGATGATCTAGGGGAGGGCAACAGAGATGTTGCAATAACTTATTCGGGCCCCAAGGAATTCGTACAGATCATGGATTCCTTCAACGATATGACCAGCAAGCTGGCAGAGGCCGAGAGGGAGAAGGAGGGGCTTGAAAAGGAAAGGCAAAAGATCCTTGCGGATATTTCCCATGATTTAAAGACTCCCATAACAGTGATACAGGGCTATTCCAAAGCGGTGGCAGACGGGCTTGTACCTGAGGAAGAGCAGAAGAAATACCTTGAGACAATAAACAGAAAGGCTGACAATCTTTCGGAGCTTATAAATTCATTTTATGAGTATTCAAAGCTGGAGCATCCTGAGTTTTCTCTTTATAAAAGGGAGTGTGATATCTGTGAGTATTTCAGGGAGTATCTTGCAAATAAATACAGTGAACTCGAAATAGCAGGATACGAAATGGAAATTGATATCCCTGAAGAAAAGATTACAAAGAGCATAGATGATGCTCAGTTAAAGCGTGTTTTTGAAAATATAATAAACAATTCGGTTAAATCTAATCCTAAGGGAACGAAAATATTTGCAGCTATGAAGCAGAGCGGAGAAAACGTCATTATTTATCTTGGTGATGATGGCGTAGGCGTTCCTGAAGTGATACAGGATGAGATATTTAAGCCCTTCGTTGTTGGTGAGAAGGCAAGGACAAGCGGAAAGGGAACGGGACTTGGGTTATCTATCGCCAAGCTTATTGTTGAGGCTCACGGAGGCACAATCCGGCTCATGGATGATAGTGAATCCGGGTACTCAACAATATTTGAAATAATACTATAGTTTTATTGACCAATCTTTATGTTTGCGATATTATATATTAAAACACTTTTACAGTTTAAAGCGTCAAAATATTTAAACAGTAAAGTGACAGAGTAAAGATTATGAAAAAATATTATTTCTAAAAAACGAGGAGGAAAAGTATGAAAAAGAAGATTCTTGCCGCAGTTCTTAGCGGCGCAATGATCCTTAGCATGACAGGCTGCGCACGTACAGCAGGTGGTAACACAACTACAGCTACAGATACTCAGGCTGAGGCTTCTACAGAGGCAGAGAGCACAGATGCAGCTGCCGAGGAGAGCATTGAGGAGGTTGCAGAGGATACAGCAGATGCAGCTGCCGAGGAGAGCACTGAGGAGACAGCAGATGCTGCAGCTGAAGGAGAAAAGGCTGAAGCAGGTAAGACCTTCCATGTTGGTGTTATCCAGCTCGTTGAGCATCCCGCACTTGATGCTGCTACAAAGGGCTTCGAGGAAGGCCTTCAGGAAGCACTTGAGGCTGATGGATATTCAGTAGAGTTCGATTATCAGAACGCTCAGGGCGAGCAGGCTAACTGCGCTACAATCGCTACAAAGTTCGTTAATGATAAGGATGATCTTATCATGGCAAATGCAACTCCAGCACTTCAGGCAGTTGCTGCAGCTACAGGAGATATTCCGGTAGTTGGTACTTCAATCACAGACTACAAGTCAGCTGGTGTAATCAATGATAACAACGCACCCGGCACAAACGTAACAGGTGCTTCTGACCTTGCTCCTGTTGATGAGCAGATCAAGCTTCTTCAGACACTTGTTCCTGAAGCTAAGCAGGTAGGTATTCTCTACTGCTCATCTGAGGCTAACTCAAAGTTCCAGGTTGATCTTGCAGCAGAGGCTCTTGATGCAGCAGGAATCGCTTACAAGGAATACACAGTTGCTGATTCAAATGAGATTCAGTCAGTTGTAACAAACGCAATTGGTAACTGCGACTGCCTGTACATCCCTACAGACAACACAATCGCTGATAACATGTCTATCGTTAAGAATGCAGCATGGCCTGCAAAGCTTCCCATCGTATGTGGTGAGGAGAACATGTGCAAAAACGGTGGTCTTGCAACACTTTCTATCAGCTACTATGACCTTGGTGTTACAGCTGGTAAGCAGGCTTATGAGATTCTTGTAAATGGTAAGAATCCTGCGGAAATGCCTATCGAGTTCGTATCAGAGGGTATCACTTCTGAGTACAATCCTGAGACAGCAGAAGCTATCGAGTTTGATACAAGTCTTCTTGAGGGTCTCACAGCAATCGAGATGGGTGAATAATTTTACATCTTATCAGGATAAAATCTAATGAAATAAAAAGCGAAGGTGCTCTCGTTCTTTGAGCACCTTCTTGTTTGCTTTTTGTAATAAAAATGTTGAAGGAGTAATTTTTTATGGTTTCACTACTACACGCACTGCCGGGCTCAATTGCCCAGGGCCTTATTTGGGGAATATTGGCAATCAGTGTTTTCTTAACATTCAAGGTACTTGATTACGCCGACATGACTGTTGACGGATCTTTCTGTACAGGAGGAGCGACCTGCGTAATGATGATGCTCTCAGGGCATAACGTATATGTATCACTTCTCTGTTCATTCATTGCAGGAATGTGTGCCGGCTACGTGACCGGATTATTGCACACTATGCTGAGAATACCCCCGATTCTTTCAGGTATCCTTACTCAGCTCGGTCTGTACTCAGTTAACCTGGCTATCATGGGAAAATCCAATCAGGCCATAAGCGTTGACCAGTATGCACTTATTGTCAGCCTCAGATTTATTAACTACTCAATTCTCATGAGCGTGATAATTGTGGCTATAATCATTTTCCTTCTTTATATGTTCTTTGGAAGCGAGATCGGTTCAGCCATCCGTGCTACCGGTTGTAACCAGAACATGGCAAGAGCTCAGGGTATCAACACCGGAAGATGCATAAGACTTGGTCTTATTGTCAGCAACGGCCTTACAGCTTTTGCAGGCGGACTTTACGCACAGTATCAGGGTAACGCAGATGTTAACGCAGGTCGTGGTGCTATCGTTATCGGACTTGCAGCGGTTATCATTGGTGAAGTTATCTTCGGATCAAGACATAATTTTGCAGTGAGAATGGGAGTTTCCGTTGTGGGAGCTATCATCTACTACATCGTAATTGCAGTAGTACTTCAGCTTGGACTTCCTTCAACTTACTTAAAGCTCCTTAGTGCAGTACTTGTTGCTGTATTCCTTGGAATTCCTGCTATTCAGGGATATCTTGGAATTAAGGTTAAGCAGAGATAATAAAAGGAAGCGAAGACAGAGGTAAACAAATTATGTTAGAGATAAAGAATCTGGTTAAAATTTTCAATAAAGGTACCATCAATGAGAGAGTAGCTCTTAACGGCGTTAATCTCACACTTAATGATGGTGATTTCGTTACCGTTATCGGTGGTAACGGTGCAGGAAAATCAACAATCCTCAATGCGGTTGCAGGCGTGTGGCCCATTGATTCAGGAAGCATTGTCTTAAACGGACATGATATCACAAAGCTCCCTGAGTACAAGAGAGCTCAGTACATCGGACGTGTTTTCCAGGATCCTATGATGGGAACAGCCGCTACAATGCAGATTGAAGAGAATCTTGCCCTGGCTGCAAGACGCGGACAGAGCAGAGGGCTGAAAAGTGGAATCAACAACGCAGAGAGAGCTCGTTATAAGGAACTGTTAAAATCCCTTGACCTTGGACTTGAGGATCGCCTTACAAGTAAGGTTGGACTTCTGTCAGGTGGTCAGAGACAGGCGGTTACACTTCTTATGGCATCACTGAAAAAGCCTGATCTGCTCCTTCTCGACGAGCACACAGCAGCTCTTGATCCCAAGACAGCCAAGAAGGTGCTTGAGATCTCCGAGAACATCATCAAAGAGCACAGCCTCACAGCTCTCATGGTTACTCACAATATGAAGGATGCTATCGCTCATGGAAACAGACTTATCATGATGAGTGAAGGTAAGATCATCTACGATGTGGCAGGAGAGGAAAAGAAAAACCTCAAGGTCGCAGATCTTCTTCAGAAGTTCGAAGAAGCCGGCAATGATGAGGTTAATGATTCAATGGTATTGTCATAAAAAAATTCGGCGCGTATGCATATATCATACGCGCCATTTTTTTATTTAATTCTATTTTATTGTAGGGTTTCGATTAGTGAATCTCTTATCTTGTTTGCCAGTTCATAATTTTTCTCAAGTGTAGGGCGGATTTCCTCGTTTCGCAAATCGTCTGTGAGTTCGCACATAACCGCAAATAGAGGATTGAGCGATAGATCTGCGCAGGAACCTTTAATTCTGTGAGAGATTACAAAGGCATCTCGGTACTGCTCTTTTTCTATCATGGTGCACAGATCGCGCCAATCGTTGTTGGATAAAAAAGCATCTATAAGTCCCAGATAAAAGTCCTCATCACCGAGCATTCGTTTGATTGCAGCTGCGGTATCTGCCCCCCATGCACTAAGTGCAGCTATTTTTTTGTTATCCATACAATGTTTTTGCTCCTGTTTTTTTAGTATGATAAGTGGCCTATCAGCTTTCGTCAAGCTGCTTCTGGATTGCCTTTGCGAGACTTGAGAACAGCTTGTTCTGATCAATAGGCTTTTCCAAAACCTGATCCATTCCTGAGCAAATGCATCTGTTCTCAACATCATTGGCCATGTCTGCTGTAAGTGCAAAAATCGGAATAACAGCGGCATCGGGTTTCTCCATGGCACGTATTTCCTTTGCGGCTTCAAGACCTGATTTGACAGGCATCATAAGATCCATGAAAATTGCCTGATAGTGGTAAGGGTCGCGGTTTTTAAACATGTCGATTGCTTCCTGGCCGTCTCGTGCGACCTCAGCGTGAATTCCCTTTGTCTTTAACAGTTTTATGATTACTTCTGCATTTATGGTATTGTCCTCTGCAAGAAGCACGGTTTTGCCGTAGAGAATATGATCCTCATACTTTTCTGACTGATGAGTATGTAGGGATATCTGCTCATCTGTTGCCAGAGGATAAGTGAGAACAACCTTGAATTCTGTTCCGGTACCTACGTGGCTTGTGCAGGATATTGTTCCACCCATGAGCTCTACAAGGTTTTTGCATATGTAAAGACCAAGTCCTGTACCTTCCTGGTATGGGTCGTCTGAATCACGATCCTGCTCAAATGGCAGGAACATCTTTTTCTGGAACTCATCGCTTATGCCTATGCCGGTATCCCTGATGGTATAGGTGTGTACAGAGGAAGAATCGGTGTATGTTACATCAGTGGTGAAGATTACTCTGCCTCCTTTTGGTGTATATTTGATACTGTTGGAAAGGAGGTTGAGAATGGACCTCTCAACATGCTTGGAGTCCATGAGGACATATTTGTCCTTGGATCCGTTTATCTTACATTCAAAGTTGAGTCCGGCCTTTCTTGTTTGTTCTTCAGTTATGGAAGAAATTGAGTTGATTATATTTTCTTCACGAACAGCAGAGCTTATGGAAACAACTTTTCCTGAGTCAATTTTGCTTGTCTCAAGTATTTCCTCGATTAGTGACAACAGATATTTACTGGAAGTCATAATCTTATCAAGGTTATCCTTGAGAGTAGGAGATATGGAATCCTCCTGAAGAGATAGCTGAGTGAGTCCGAAAATAGCGGTAAGAGGAGTTCTCATATCGTGGGACATCTGTGAAAGGAAGGTCTCCTTTTCACGGCTGGAGCGAACTGCTGCACGAAGTGCCTTGCCCATTTCATCTATCTGCTCCTGATCTTCAATCTGCTTAGTAGTGTCAACGAAGGTGAGAACCAAACCTTTGAGATTGCGTCTTTTATCGGCAGGAGAAACTACGAATTCATCGGCTCCATTGATATCGTGGTAGGGAGCTATTCGAATCAGGTAGGTTTTTCCTGCAATAGAGGCACATCTCTGTTCAAGAGGTTCCACTGTATCAAGGACTTCTCTGCATTTTGCCATGAGGTCTATTGTTACAAAATTAAAGCTGATATAGCGAAGGGATCTTCCTACATCCTGATCTGCAATGCTGAATTCTGAGGAAATATACTCTGTATATTTTCTGATATTAAGATCCTTGTCCACCATCAGGATTCCAATCAGGGTGGAGGCCAGGAAGTTGGCAATATCATTGTTGGCAACAGCCAGCTCCGTAACTTTGGACTGATACTCGGAATTGACAGTGTATAGCTCCTCGTTTACAGACTGAAGTTCCTCGTTACTTGACTGCAATTCCTCATTGGCAGTAAGCAGTTCTTCGTTTGCAGCCTGGAGTTCTGCGTTGGTAGACTCCAGCTCTGTAACGGTCTGACGCAGGGAATTTTTGGTTACCTTCAGCTCCTGTTCCAGGTCTGAAATTCGCTTGGATGCAGCAAGGTCAATCTTATATTCCTGCATATCAATTTTCAGATCCTCACGACCGCGCAGGAAGGATACCGCTGTGAAATCTGTTTTTTGACCATGGCTGTCATTTATAGGATTGGCAACTATTGAAACAAACTCAGATTTTCCGTCAATATCCACAGGAATATTGGAGTAAGCCTTGCGATCGTTGGTAAGCCTTGCTTCTTTGAGAGCTGTAGATAGCGCAATTTTCATATCTGCTCTAATGAGTTGGAAAATATCAAGGGTTACCTGACCTGCAGGGATAGTTATGAGTCTGGAACAATTTCCATAGCTTCTTACCAGTTCATTCTTTTCATTTACAAGAACTGTAGCAGGCATAAGTGCCTCAAGTACAGAGGTGTCGAGCTCATGAGCCTTGTAATTAATGGAATCATCATCATCCATTCCGTTTATGTTTATTGGCTCGATGGGTGCGTCTATGTTGCTCATGGAATAAGCAAACTGCTCGTGAGTGGGAGCATTGCCTTCCGCATAGTGTATGAATATTTTTTCATCGGCACTGACAACCCTGAACACATCTGAGTAGTCTATGACTGACTCGGAACGACCAAGGAACAGATATCCTCTGTCGGAGAGTGCCATGTGGAAGATGGCAAAAAGATTCCTCTGCAGAACAGCCTGGAAATATATCAGGACATTTCTGCAGCAGATAAGATCCAGTTTTCCAAAGGGCGGATCCTGGAATACATTGTGTTGCGCGAAGATGATCATTTTTCGTATGTCGTGATGAATGACATACTTGTTACCCTTTCTTGTGAAATATTTGGAAAGTCTTGCAACCGACACATCTTCTATTATGTTGTTGCCATAAACACCACGAACAGCAGTGCCTATGGAATCGGGATCAAGGTCTGTGGCAAAGATTTTTACGCCCCTGTGGACAGAGAGTTCCTCCATAGCCTCTTCAAATAAAATGGCGATGGAATAAGCTTCTTCACCGGTTGAACAGCCGGCAACCCATATTCTGAGCTCGTCGTCAGGATGTGAATTAGTGATTAGTTTTTTTACTACAGTTTCCTTGAGTACTTCAAAATAATCGGGATCCCTGAAAAATGAGGTAACGCCGATAAGGACTTCCTTTGCAAGCAGCTTAGCCTCTTCGGGATTGTTGTTCATGTAGTTGACGTACTCCCGGAGGTTTCTGTTGTGGGTAACCACAAGTCTTCGTTCAATTCTTCTGAGGATTGTGGTCTGCTTATAGTAAGCGTAATTTATATTGGTGACATTTTTCAGTATTGTAAAAATCTTGGATAAAAGATCATCATCGGTAGAGCCAAGCTGTGCCTCAGCGTCAACAACAGACTTAGCAATGTGTGCAAGCTCTCTGGCAATGGAATCGGGTTTTAACATCAGATCCACAAAGCCTGTACTTATGGCGTTTCTGGGCATTCCATCAAATTTGGCAGACTCGGGGCTCTGAACGATGATCATACCGTTCTGCTCCTTGATTGCTCTGATTCCGTTTGTACCGTCGGAACCTGTTCCTGAGAGGATTACAGCAACGGAGCGATTTTCATAGGCGTTTGCAAGCGAACGGAAGAAGATGTCGATAGGATGACTTATCTGCTGAGAATTCTGTTCCTTGAGGTTTAAGACGTTGTTGTGTATTTCAACGTTGTACTTAGGCGGAATCATGTAGATGTGATTTCGCTCCACAAGCATTCCGTCCTCGATTTCTGTTATGGGCATGGAATTATATTTGCCCAGAATATCCACAAGCATGCTCTTGTGATTGGGAGCAAGGTGCTGGATTATGACAAATGCCATACCTGTGTTAGAGGGAAGGAAGGTTAAAAATTGCTGAAGCGCTTCCAATCCTCCTGCGGAAGCTCCTATTCCTACTACGCAATGTGGCTGAATATTTACGGACATATCTTGGGGATTATACATATGAATCGCCTTTCTGAGATTTGCATTAAATCAAGATTTATTATTTTTTTCGTAGTATTCTTGTATGTATATATGATATCATTATCTCAATATTTCTGAAAATTTTCTAGAGGGGAATGTAATGAACGACAATAAAAACGAGCTTATTAATAGGCTTATCGAGACGAAGCATAAGCTTTATTATAGCGATGCTTTTCTTGAACAGATGAGCCGGGATGTCAGGGGTCCTCTGTACTCTATTATTGAATTTTCCAAGATAGCAAAGGACACGGGTAATGATGAAGTGGCTGTAAATCATTACCTTGATCAGATAAATAGGGCAGGTCATTTGATGAATGAGTCAATAGATGATGTTATGGCTCTTCGTCAGATTGCGATGAAACAGGTTAGCCTTCATCCGGAGCTTATTGACCTGGATGAGTTTCTGGAGTCACTTAGGAGTGAAGCTTCTTACTTCCTCATTCCTATGGGAATAATGCTTAATATTGAAAAGAAAGGATTGGACAACTGTTATATCATCGCAGATTATTCGATTCTTTTTCAGGTGCTTCGCAAAATGATCAGAGTTATTGCTGAGTCTATGCCGAATCTGAGCACTATTTATTTTATGGCGGAAAATAAAGGAGCTACAAATAATGAAATTGAATTAAGTTTTAAAGTGGCAGGAGAAGAGGCATTTCTTCAAAGCAGTCAGCTTCAATCACTTAAGGATGAGTATGATGCGCTGGAATATGATATGTACTCGATGCTTGACACCATGGATACAAAGGCAATCATTATCAGATTCTATGCACATGAGATGGGGGCAGATGCTATAGATGTTGTATCTCAACCGGAAAACGGAGTGCAATTGCAGGTCACTTTTAAATTCCCTATAGTTTCAGGGGAAGAGTATATGTCCAGGATAAATCGGAATTATGATTTTTCACAGAAGAGGATTCTGGTAGCAGATGATGATGAGATTAATCTTGAGATTGTAGATAAGCTTCTTAGGGAGAAAGGCGCTGAGGTTATTACGGTTCGAGATGGCAGAGAAGCACTTCTCACATACAGAATGGAGCATGGTAAATTTGATCTGATTTTACTTGATATTGTAATGCCGGATATAGACGGACTGTCTGTTGCAAGGCAGATAAGGGAAAACACTACAATTCCTTCCTCCAGAAAGGTTCCGATCATAGCCATGACTGTGAACGCTTTTCATGAAAACTATGAGCAGAGCCTTAAGGCGGGGATGAATTCGCATCTGGTGAAGCCCATTGATTCCGGAAGATTGTATAACACAGTTGCAGAATATATCAGATGACCGCAGCACTAGTGTAGATGTGAGCGATGAACGTGTGTTACCATAGGTGGTAGATAATTAAAAGAATTTATGCCTTGTGTTTTTGAGGCATGAGTTCTTTTTTATGATATAGCTATTGTGGAATGAAAATATATTGAGAGTATTAGGACAAGAATGAGATATATATTTGAAGAAAAAAATAACAAAAATGAAGAAAAGTATCTGGTCATCAAGGGATGTGAGGATACTTGCAGGAAGCTGGTAATCCCCGAGGCAGGGAGTTTACCGGTTAAGGTCATAGGTAACCACGCCTTTTCGTCGCGCAAGGACCTGGTGGAGGTTGTAATCCCAAATACAATCCATACAATTCTGGGCTTTGCTTTTCACAATTGTGGGAATCTCAAAAGAATCACTTTGACTGATTCGGTATCAGAGTATCTCGATGGCGGAACCCGGCAGTGTGAGAGCCTTGAAGAAATAGAAGTTTTCATGGAAAATGGAAATAACTATATAATCAGAAGAATCCTTGAGGATAATGACAGGAGGCTTACCTTCAGAATTCATATGAAGGACGGCGATGCACTTATGGTGTTCCCCGGATTTAACTATGACTTTGTGGAAAATACCATGGCAAGGACCATCCAGTTCGCAATAGAAGGTACCGGATACGCTTACAGAGAGTGCGTAAAAAGCGATCAGATCAACATAAGAGAGTATGATAACCTGTTTTCGAAGGTCTCGGCTGACGACAAGGGTACAGCGGAGATGATAGCTATGGCAAGGCTTCTTGAGCCTTATGAATTATCGGATGAGGCAAGAGATACTTATGAAAAATGGCTTTTGAGGCATGCTTTAAAGAGCTTGACTAAAGTGGTCAAAAATATGGATTTAAAATCCGGTGATCCCATTGGGACTTTTTACGACTATTTTCAAGACGCAGAAGAGCATATTGCGTTTTATCTGGACAGAGGACTCCTTGATAAAGGCGAGGCAGGCAAATTAGCACATATAGCTGCTGACAGGGGTATCACCGCAATAGTTAGTATGCTGATGAATTACGCTGAAAATGACAGAAATGAGAGAAACAGTGACAGTGATGTGAAGAAAATGGATGACAGTAGTGTCACAAAAGGAGCCGGATTCCTGGAACTGGATTTTTGATATGTTATTAGAATTCTTATGCCGACCGGGAATATGTTGGGTATGATATTAATGCCTTCCCCTTGGGGGGAAGGTGTCAGCGAAGCTGACAGATGAGGGGATTAGTATGGAAACAAGTAATCAGCCTGAAAAACTTGGTAATCAAATATGGAACAGCGTAAAGACGGAGCTCCTTTTATCAATGAGATTTATGGCGCCGGCTCTTTCCATGCTGGAAATCAGACGTGACATGTCTACCACTTCTGTCGGTACTGATGCGGTCAGCGTTCTTTATAACCCTAATTATGTGTTTAAGACCTATGTTGAGGATCCGAATAAACTGAACAGAACCTATCTTCATATGCTGATGCACTGTATGTTCAGGCATATGTACAGGGCTTCAGAGTACCCGGATGGGGAATTGTGGGATCTTGCCTGTGATATAGCGGTAGAGAGCATACTTGATTCCATGGATTATCAGTGTATTTACAGAGTGAGCTCAGATTTGAGAGAGCGCTGGTACGGAAAGCTTTCGGAAGAAATAAAAGTACTGACGGCAGAGAAGGTGTACAGCTTCCTGGAAAAACACTGTGAGTGGAAAATCTATCATCCTAAGATAGAAAATACGCAGGAAATGGCAGCAGAGGCAGATGACTTGGCGGGGATAGCGAATGCGGAAAAGGATTTGAATCTCATTACTGAGGATACCTGGAACCGATTGGTGCGTGAGTTTAAATTGGACGACCACTGTTTTTGGGACAGGCTTGATAATAATGAGGATGAACCTCCAAAGGAAGATAAGCCCGACATCGATATGCAGATGCAAATGAGGCTCAGGAGGGCTAACAAGAAGGAAATCGAGGACGCCTGGAAGAATACAGCGAAGCGAATAAAGAGTGACATCGCAAGCCTTGGAGATGAGAAGAGTACAGAGACAGGAAGCCTTAAGTTCTACCTGAAGGCAGATACCCAGGATAAAACCTACTACACGGATTTTCTTAATCAGATAGCGGTTGTCAGGGAGGAGATAAGGATAGATCCCGACTCCTTTGACTATGGACTATATAATTACGGCATGGAGATATATGGGAACATGCCACTTATAGAGGAGAATGAATATAGCGAGACTCACAAGGTCGATGAACTGGTGATAGCTATTGATACTTCCGCATCCTGTTCGGAAGAACTGGTTCAGTCATTTTTAAATGAAACGGCGGGAATCCTGAGACAGAGGCAGAACTTTTTCAGAGAGATACATGTCCACATAATTGAGTGTGACAACAGGGTGCAGAATGACATAATAATAAATCATCCGGAGGATATGGAACGTTACGCCGACAGGTTTGAGATATCCGGTGGATACGGAACAGATTTCAGACCGGTATTTTCCCATGTTGATGACCTTAGAAGGAAGGGGCAGCTAAAACACCTCAGAGGTCTGATGTACTTCACGGATGGTTTTGGAGACTATCCCGAGAATCCTACGGATTATGATACAGCCTTCGTTTATCCTTCCGATAAGGAAACAGGGGCAGATAAGATGCCAAACTGGGCGATACAACTATACATATGAAAGGCAAAAACATGAACATAAAACAGGCGAAGCAGGAAATAATCAACACAATCAAGGCATATCGAGAAAAGGACGAAATGGGGAATTATCTTATCCCCGTGCAGAAACAGCGTCCTATCCTTCTTATAGGACCTCCGGGAATCGGTAAGACTGCCATCATGGAGCAGGTTGCAGAGGAGCTTTCTGTCAACCTCGTATCCTATACCATAACTCACCACACCAGGCAGAGTGCCATTGGACTTCCCTTCATTTCCAAAAAGGAATACGGAGGAAAGGAAACTTCCGTAACTGAGTACACAATGAGTGAAATTATCGCCTCGGTATACGACAAGATTAACCAGACCGGTGTGAAGGAGGGAATTCTTTTCCTCGATGAGATCAACTGCGTTTCGGAGACGCTTGTTCCTACCATGCTGCAGTTCCTTCAGTATAAGACCTTTGGTGCACATAGTGTTCCTGAGGGGTTCATCATCGTAACTGCAGGTAATCCGCCCCAGTATAACAAGGCGGTAAGGGATTTCGATATTGTTACTCTGGACCGAGTTAAGAGAATCGACATTGAGGAGGATCTTGAAGCCTTCAAGGAATATGCTGATGTGAATGGTGTTCATGGCTCAATCCTTGCTTACCTCGATATTCATAAGGATAATTTCTACAGGATAAAAAATGATATCCAGGGCAAACGCTTTGTGACCGCCAGAGGATGGGAGGATCTTTCGCAGCTTATAAGAGCCTATGAGAAACTTGGAATAGATGTGGATGAGAAGGTTACGCTCCAGTACCTCCAGGAACCTGAGGTGGCTAGGGACTTTGCCATGTACTATGCGCTGTACCATAAATATGAGGATGTTTACAACGTGGATGAAATCCTCGAAGGAAGCGTACCTGCAGAGAGGGATAAGCTTCGTAAGGCTCCTTTTGATGAAAAGCTCAGTATCATAAACCTCCTGATAGACAGACTTAATCAGGAATTTAAGACCTATGACGGCGAGCTTAAGGTACAGAAGAAGCTTCAGAAAGAAATAACTGACATTGTGAAGGGCAATATTTTCCCGGAGGAAGAGTCTATATATAAGAGACTCCAGCTTCGCATAAAGCAGATGCGCGACGAGTTTGAGAAGAAAGCCGGAGAGCATCTTATGGATAAGTCTTCGGAGATCGTGCTTAAGAGAGAAATCCATGCCCTTGAAAATCTTGGTAAGGAGCTTGCGGGCTCTGAAATGGAGGACAACAAAGATCTCATAAAGGAGTGGTTTGCAGGCAGAGAGATGGATAGAAGAGAGTCCTGTGAAAATACCGGAAGACATCTCGCCAACTGCTTTTCATTCTTACAGCAGATCTACGGGGAAGAGCAGGAAATGGTGCTGTTCCTCACACGCCTTGACGCAGGTCACTACAGCCTTAATTACATACAGAACGAGGGCTCAGAGGAATATTATAAATATAACAAGATGCTCCTTCTTAGGGATGTGCGAAAGGAAATAGTTGAGCAGATATTGGAAGTGTAATTTGTGATAAAATAATAAAGAGTAAGAAATAAAATAGTTAGGAGGTGACTTCTAATGACAAAGGAAAAGATGAGTTGGAAAGAAATACAAGAGAAATATCCGGATAAGTGGGTCGCTCTCACAGATGCAGAAAAGTCGGGTTCCAAAATTATTTCAGCAGTTCCTGTGAAAGTATGCGATGAGAGTGAGATGTATGACGCTGAACTAGAGCTTAAAGCAGCGGGTATACTTTTTACTTGGAGAAGAACTACGGAATTGGAAGGTGCTAATATTTTATGCGAGTTACAAACAAACGACTGAACTTTGAATTAGATAGAAATGATAAGGCAGTCATATATATTAAATCTGAAAGTGGGGATGATATTTCCTGTATGATAGATACAGGAGCTAATGTGCCTATATGGTTTATGGGTGAAAAATATATAAAATTACGATATCCAAGTGCGTATCAGACTGAGAAAAAGACCATAATTCATGGATTGGGGAAAAATCCTATAATAGATGTTCCGGTTTGGATTATTCCAAGCTTCGAGGTCATGGATGATGAAAGTAACTCTATTACTTTTCACGATTTGCTTGTACCGGTTATAAATGCACAGAGATATTCATTCAACATGATATTGCCACTAACCATTCTTAATAGAATGAAGTTTACTTTCGACTATGAACAGTCCGCTACTTCTGCCTTTTTCTCTATTGAGACAAGTAAGGATGATTATTATGTAAGACCAATATACTCGAGTGAGGATAATAATTACATAAATAAGATACAAGCATTTTTTCAGAATGAAATAACGGAAGCCTGATGAAGCAGTTATTAAGGGGGAAGTACAATCAGAGGAAAGAAAATTTCATTCTGAAAATTATTAACTGTAAAGATTTTTCACATATATGTCGATATGTATTTTAGCTTATGATTGAATCATAAACTTATGCTAGTTATTGATAAACAAAAATGAGGGGGATTTATCAATGAAGAGATTGGTTAATGTTCTGTTAGCTATGTTTCTTACTGTTGCACTTTTCTTTGCAGCGGTACCTATGCCTGCCCATGCTGAGTTCATGGACTTGAAGCGAAGTGGGGTTTCCTTTAATCTAAAACCGGGTAACTGGACAATAGTCCATACGAAATTGCCGGGCTCCAAAAAGTTCCAGAAGGTATTTACAAAGATAACAAAATACAAGAGAGTTCCGCTTGGTGGTTCAAGTGGGACAAAGTCCAGCTCAGGAAGCTCCGGCGGAAATGGAGTTAAGGTTATCCTGACTGTTCAGGTTCAGCTACCCAAGAGACTTAGCAAGAAAATTGCAAAAACACTTCAGGACAGACGCAATAACAATCTTCCAGGTGACACTTATGTTGACTACCTCGACGTAGTGTATGTTGATCAGAGAACCGGTGAGAACTTAAAGACCAGCGTTACCGATGGAGCTGAGGGTGATAACTATAAGGACGCTAAGGTTACGGAAACAGACTGGAAGCCATACAAGCCGCAGAAGGTAACCTGGGGCGGTGGCTCATATAGCTACTATGTATCCTATGCGAAGAGTATCACAATTGACTTTCCGACCGGATATAAAAAAGCCTGCGTAGGTGTGTGTGGTAACTGCACAAGTAACTACGATAAAATTCAGGAGTGGAACCAGGGATTTACAGACGGATACACAGTTTTCTCCGATACATCCCACGTAAAGCTTGGAAGCAAGAAAAAGACTGCAAAGATCTGCCATATGTTCAAGGTAAAGTAAATATGGCCATTATATAAACTAATAGAGGTGAACCGCTACATTGACGGTTCACCTTCTTTCATGCGAAAATGCAACTCATAAAATAAAAAAACGATAAACTGATGTTTTTTCTCGCATTTTTTTATCACAAAAGTTTATAATATAAGCAGTTATATAACATTCTGCGAAATAAATTGTTGCAATTCAGACCACTGCTTATGAGGAACTTTGATGAAAAAGATTCTGATAGTAGATGACGAAAGAATTACACTTCGAATGACGCAGCACATACTTGCACCTTTTTATGAAACTATCTGTGTAACATCAGGAGCTGAGGCGGTAGAGAAGTACGGGGATGAAAGACCAGATCTTATTCTGGCGAACCTTCATATATCCGGAATGTCTGGATTTGAGCTCCTTAGTGAGATTCAGGAGCAGTACGCCGAACGCATTCCGGCTATTTTCATGACAGCTAATGCGGAAGAGGAGGCTGAGGCAAAAGGTTTCGATCAGAGGGCCGTAGATTTTATCAGAAAACCCTTCCGTGCAGATGTGCTTATTAAGCGTGTCGATAATATCCTTAGAAATGCTGAACAGATCGATGGGGTTAAGGCTGTAGTAGTGACAGACCCCATGACCGGACTTCTTAATAAACCTTCTTCAAAACAGGAGATTGGCGCCCTGTGCAAAAACTCCAGGGGCGTACTGATGATAATTGACCTTGATAACTTCAAACTTGTAAATGACCTGTATGGTCACAGCATGGGTGACAAGGTACTGATAAGATTTGCAGAGATAATAAGAGCGGCTATACGAGCAAATGATGTAGCTGGAAGAATGGGCGGAGATGAGTTTATCGCCTTCTGTCAGAATATCACAGACGAAGCTACCATAGCTGAAAAGACAGCCTACATAAACGAAGAATTACTCAAATCTGCAAAAGAGTTTATGGGCGAGGATATGAAGATTACCCTCGGAGCCTCTGTTGGCGCAGTATTTACTCCTGAAGACGGGGCAGAATTTGAAGACCTGTATCAAAAGGCTGAAAAGGCACTTCATAAGGTTAAGCTCAGCGGAAAATATGAGCATTGCCTTTTTTCAGAAACAGAACAGAGCACTGAGGATTCGGAAGAAATGCCTACTGACATCAGGCAGGATATGCTCCTCCTAAGTGAGAGAAATAGGGAAAGAGGCGCTTTTTGCCTGACACCTGATGAGTTTAAGGTTGTATACAGATTCCTATGCAGAGTTGAAGACAATTATAAGGTCGGGAATCATTTCATAGTTTTTACGATAAGCCACGAAGAGTCCGAAACGGAACCGGTTCCCGAGAAAATTGGGAAAATGTTCTTTGAGGTGATAAGAGATTCACTGCGGGGAAGTGACGTGGTATCTCAAAATGGAAACAGTCAGGTGAGAGTGATCTTACTGGAAGCAGAAACTATCAACAGTGTTACAGTAATCAGAAGAGTCGTCGAGAATTGGAAAATGAAGGATCCGTCTGGAGCGTATATTATTACTTATGAGATGGAAATGGTTAAATCATAATGCCAGATAATATCAGAAAGATTATTCAGGACAGAAAAGTTCATTATTTGACAGGCCTTCCCAATGCCGGTGGATATATTGATGAGATCCACGGGAGAATTATTATTGGCACAATTAAGGAGTACACTGCTTTCTTGTTCAATCTGAAGGGCTTTAGCAATATCAATCAGAAGTACGGAATAGAAGCTGCTGATAGCATTGTGATCAGATTTTCAGAGAAGGTTAAGGAATTCCTTGATGAGGACGAGGTGCTGGGACATCTGGGAGGAGATAATTTCGTTGCTCTTGTCAGAAAATGCAGAAAGGAAAAATTCTGCCGCCTTCTTAACGGTATAGAGGTGACCTTTACGGCAAACGGTAAGGAGGAAAAGGTAAGAATCCCTTCTACGATCGGTCTCTGGGATATTGAGGAAAATTTTGATGATCCCGGTGAAGCCATCAGCAGACCATCCATTGCGCTTCAGCATGCCAAGCACATACTCCATGTTCCTGTGGTAAGTGTAACCGAGGAGATGATAAAGAGGGTAGCTGTTCAGAAAACTGTGCTGGAGCAGTATCAGAGTGCCCTGCAGAATCAGGAATTTCTGGTTTTTTATCAGCCCAAGGTTGACTCAAGAAATAATACTCTTGTGGGTGCTGAGGGACTTGTTCGCTGGAACCATGACGGTCAGATGATATCTCCCGGAATATTTATACCGCCGCTTGAGCAGAACGGAGAGATATATCTTCTGGATTTCTATGTACTTAAGAAAACCTGTGAGGATATTAAAAAGTGGATGGACAACGGCTTTGAGCCCGTAACCATATCCGTCAATTTTTCAAGAAAAGACATGGTTGACCCTGACCTCGCCGCAAACATCGACAGGATCATCATCAATTCGGGAATAGATAAAAAATACATCGAGGTTGAGCTCACTGAGACCGTAGATGAACAGGAGCACGGCGAACTGGCTAAGTTCATCAGCGACCTTCGCGAAAGGGGTATTAACACCGCGATAGATGATTTTGGAGCGGGTTATTCCTCCCTTGCTACGCTTAGGGAATTCGAGGTTCACACTTTGAAAATTGACCGTTCCTTCATAAATACGCCTGAGTTTTCATGGAAGGATAAGATAATCCTGACGGATATTATCCACATGGCTTCGGAGCTTGGGATGGAGGTCATCACAGAGGGCGTAGAGCGACAGGATCAGATAGACTTCGTTAACAAGGTGGGCTGTTATATCATTCAGGGCTACTACTACGACAGACCGCTTCCGTTAGAGGAGTTTGAGGAACGCCTGAAAAATAAGGTTTATAACAAATGACACAAATCAAAAGGAGCTATGCTTCGCGGGGCATAGCTCCTTTTTATTTTGAAAACTTTTTTATCCCGTGTGCTCTGTGGACTGATCTTATTGTATTTGCCTTATCGAGCTTTGGATATTCTGATTCGTTTTGTTTACCATACAAAGGTTACTGCGTCTGCAACATCTTCGGTAATTGTATTGTCTTTAACCAGCTTCTTAAGCCATATCTCTAAGTCGTCTACCTTGTGGTTTGTTTCTATGAAGTGGATACTTCTTCCGTTAACATCTTTTGCAAGAAACAATTCATACATATACATAGCTGAATACCTCCGTTGTTACTGGATTTTATTTTGTTTCATGCAATCGGCCGTTTGCGCATGTTTTTTTGTTGTTCACTATTATTATCGAGTCCATTCTGAGAAAACTTTATAGCGAAAACAAATGTTTTAAACTTTCATAAGACACCTAGTTTCCTTGAAATTTTATGTTGACAAATGGAAACTCCCACGTTACTATTTCAAAGTAATTTAGTTAAAATAAATTTAGTTAAAACGGAGGAAACAAAAATGAACTTTGAAGAACTTAAGGCACTCGTAGCAGAAATTCTTGCAGTAGATGAGGACAAGGTAAAGCTTGAGTCCAAGCTTATCGACGACCTTGGCGCAGATTCACTCAGCGTTGTTGAGCTTCACATGGAAATCGAGGAGAGACTTGGTATCAAGATTCCTGATGAGGAAGTAGCTAAGCTTTCAACAGTTGAGGACGTACTTAAGGCAATCGAGGCAAACAAGTAAGAAGCAGAAGATGTTAAGACATAGGCGAAGGAGGCTTCGACATGGGAACATTTCTTGACTCATTATCATTTCCTGCCAGAGTAAGGAAGGATTTGGGTGAGGTTTTTCTGAAAAAAGACAAGGAGCCGGTTTTCATACAATGCAAAGCATGTAACAGGAGAGCCTTAAAGCAGGACTGGCAGAAGAACTACTACGTATGCCCGGTGTGCGGACACTACAGGGCAATCGGTGCATACTACAGACTCTCACTGATTCTGGACAAGGGAACCTTCAAGGAGCTGAACGAGGCCATGGAGCCCAAGGATCCAATGAAATTCCCGGAGTACAGGGATAAGCTAAAGGTCCAGTCTGAGAAGACAGGACTCCCTGAAGCGGCAGTTACTGCTACAGGAAAAATCGGCGGACACAGAGTGGTTACCATTGTTCTGGACAGTCGCTTTTTCATGGGAAGTATGAGCAGTACTGTTGGTGAAAAGGTGACAAGGGCTGTGGAGTATGCCATGGAAAAAAAGCTTCCGCTCATCATCTTCTCAGCCAGCGGAGGAGCCAGAATGCAGGAGGGAATATTCAGCCTGATGCAGATGGCAAAAACCGCAGCGGCAATTGAGGAGTTCAATGCGGCGGGAGGACTTTACATAAGCTTCCTTACACATCCCACAACAGGTGGAGTTACCGCAAGCTTTGCATCACTGGGAGACATCACACTGGCTGAGCCCGGAGCTCTTATAGGTTTTGCGGGACCCAGGGTTATCGAGCAGACGATCCACAAAAAGCTTCCCAAGGGATTCCAGAGAAGTGAGTACCTTGAAGCCCATGGATTTGTGGACAGAATCGTACCAAGAAGTGAGATGAGGGATACTCTTATTCAGCTTATTGAGCTGCACGCATGAGGAGGTAACAATGCTGGAAAAGGTTTTGAAGTCAGTTGAAAAACTTGATAAGAAAATCAGCGCACTTGAAAAAAAGGCAGCAGGAGAGACAGCAGAGCTTGTAAACTCAGCGATCGAATGTGACGAGGTCCTCGAGGAAATAGAGGAGGACTACGAAGCCTGGGAGTACCACGGAACTGAGATAGACAGACTTAAGCAGCTTAGGGATTATCTTCTTCAGGACTGTGGGAAGCTGACTCCGGATGAAAAGGTCTTTCTTGCAAGACACCCTAAAAGACCTCACATAGATGATTTTATAGAGGGGCTTTTTACAGATTTCTTTGAACAAAAGGGAGATCACCTCTTCGACGAGGACAGAAGTATCTATGGAGGTATTGCAAGATTCCACGGAATCCCGGTGACAGTTCTTGGTCACAGAAAGGGACACACCATGGAAGAGAACATGGCCTATAACTTCGGAATGCCGTGTCCTGAAGGCTACAGAAAAGCATTAAGACTTATGAACCAGGCTGAGAAATTCAGAAGACCCATAATAACCTTCATTGATACACCGGGGGCTTATCCCGGACTTGAAGCTGAGGAGCACGGACAGGGCGAAGCTATTGCAACTAACCTTGCAAAGATGAGCCAGTTCCATGTGCCGATAATCGCAGTTGTTACAGGCGAGGGTAATTCCGGCGGAGCGCTGGCAATAGGCGTTGCCAACAGAATCCTGATGCTTGAGAACGCAGTGTATTCCATCCTCAGTCCGGAAGGGTTTGCCAGCATACTTTGGAAGGATGCAGACAGACATAAGGAAGCCTGCGAGCTTATGAAGCTTACTGCGGATGATCTTCTGAAGGCCGGCGTAGCAGACGGAGTTGTGAAGGAACCCCTGGGCGGCGCTCAGAGAGATTACAGCGAAGTTTTCAAAAATCTTGATGAAGTACTTTGGTCAAACTTGAAGGAGCTTATGACACTGTCACCAGCAGGTTGTAAGAACGAGAGACAGATGAAGTACAGGAAGATCGGATGACCATATGGAAAATATAGAGATAATAGGAACCGGAATGGCGGTTCCCTCCAGGGTTGTCTCAAACGACGACCTTGCGAAGATAGTAGATACCAGCGATGAGTGGATCAGCACCAGAACAGGAATTAAAAACAGATATTTTTGTGCTGAGGATGAATGTGCGAACTCGCTGGCAATTGAAGCGGCAAAGAAGGCACTTGAGGATTCGGGACTTGAGCCTGAGGACATAGGAGTTTGTATTTGTGCCTCAGTCTCAGGTGATTTTGCAACACCCAGTATGGCATGCATGGTGCAAAGACATCTGGGACTTCGTGAAAACATTCCTGCCTTTGACGTGAACGCAGCCTGCAGCGGCTTTTTATATGGAATCGAAGTTGCAAGAGGACTGCTTAACGGAAATGGTGAAAAGCATGCACTTGTCATAGGGTGCGAGCAGCTTTCCAAGCTTCTTGATATGACGGACAGAACCACCTGCGTATTATTTGGGGACGGCGCGGGTGCAGCGGTGATAAGGCGATCCGACGAAAAAATCTATGCGTCAACACTTGGTGCAAGGGGCGGATACGAGATCATGGCTGAGGGAGCCGGCAAGAAGCCAAGCAACCTTCGAATGGAAGGAAAGGAAGTTTTCAAATTCGCAACAACCATTATTCCAAGGTGCATTGAGGAACTAAAAGAAAAAAGTGGACTGGGAGTCGAAGATGTAGATAAAGTGATCTGCCATCAGGCAAATGAGAGAATCATCGATTTTGTCATAAGAAGAATGAAGGCAGATCCCAATAAGTTTTACAAGAACATGGATCGCTACGGAAATACAAGTGCTGCGTCAGTGCCGATCGCACTTGATGAGCTTGTAAAGAAGGGCGAGGTGAAAAGCGGTGACCTTCTTATGATGGTCGGCTTCGGAGGAGGACTTACCTGGGCAGGAGCACTTATACGCTACGCCGGGAGAGGGAATTAAAATGAAAAAACTAAACGAGATACTTGGTACAAAATATCCGATCATTCAGGGAGGAATGGCGAATATCGCAACCGGAGAATTTGCGGCAGCCTGCTCCAATGCAGGTGCTTTGGGACTCATAGGCGTAGGCGGAATGAGCCCTCAGATGCTCAGGGAAGAGATAAGAAAATGCAAGAGCAAAACAGATAAGCCCTTTGGCGTGAACATCATGCTGATGCATCCTGATGCAGATGAACTTGCAGATATCGTTATCGAAGAGGGTGTAAAGGTCGTTACCACAGGAGCCGGAAACCCTGCAAAATACATGGAGAAGTGGAAGGCAGCAGGCATAACCGTTATACCGGTTGTTGCAGCACCTATTCTTGCCAAGGCTCTTGAAAAGAGCGGTGCTGACATGATAATCGCAGAGGGCTGCGAGAGTGGTGGACACGTAGGAGAGATGACAACCATGACTCTGGTTCCCCAGACTGTAGATACGGTAAATATCCCCGTTATCGCAGCAGGAGGAATCGCAGACAGCAGACAGGTCAAGGCAGCCTTTGCTCTTGGCGCCTGCGGAATCCAGGTTGGAACTTGCCTTCTTGCAAGTGAGGAATGTCCTATCCATGAGAACTACAAAAAGGCTGTTGTAAAAGCCAAGGGAACTGACGCCGTTGTAACAGGAAGGATCGGCGGAACCCCTGTGAGAGTCTTAAAGAACAAGATGACAAGGGAATACATCAAGCAGGAAAAGGCAGGAGCCGATGTTATGGAGCTTGAGAAGTTCACTCTTGGAAGTCTTAGAAGAGCAGTCTTTGAGGGTGACACAGAAACCGGAAGCCTCATGGCAGGTCAGACCTGCGGTCAGCTTAAGGAAATAAGACCTGTCAGAGAGATATTTGAGGAGCTGATGAGCGTATGAAAACAGCATTTTTATATGCGGGACAGGGAAGCCAGCACAAGGGCATGGGCGAAGACCTCTACCGCGATTTTGATGAATTTAAGAACGTTTTTGATAAGGCAGAGCTCTCCTTCGATTTAAAGGAAATGTGCTTTGAGGATCCGGAGGGAGAACTTAACCAGACAAAATACACACAGCCCTGCATGGTCGCATTTGCGGCAGGTGTAACGGCAATCCTTGACAAGAACGGAATTAAGCCCGACTACCTGGCAGGACTTTCTCTTGGAGAGTATTCAGCCCTTCATGCAGCAGGTGTGTGGGATGCAGAGACATCCATAAAGCTTGCAGCCTTCAGAGGTGATGCCATGACTAAGGCAGCTGAGGGTGTTGAAGCCGGAATGGCAGCAGTCATGGGACTTTCAAGAGACGAGCTCCAGAAGTGCGTTGACGAAGCTCAGTCTGAGGGCGTTGTGTCCATTTGTAACGACAACTGTCCCGGACAGATCGTAATCGGCGGCGAGAAGAAGGCCGTTGAGAAGGCATCTGAGATTGCTAAGGAAAACGGTGCGAAAAGGTGCATGCCATTAAATGTAAGCGGACCTTTTCATACAAAGTTCATGTCACCTGCAGGAGATGCTCTAAAGGACTACTTCAAGGACATAAGCTTTGAAGAAGAAAAGATTCCTGTTGTATTCAACGTAAAGGGAAGCGAGCGCGACGCTGCTGAAACAGTACCCGGACTTCTTGAGAAGCAGGTTCAGAGCGGTGTTAAGATGACCCAGACAATCGAGTATCTTCTTGATAAGGGCGTAAGACGCTTCGTTGAAATCGGCCCCGGAAAGGCGCTGACAGGATTCGTTAAGAGAACTGCCAAGGAAAAGCAGGTTGATGACATCGAATGCATAACACTGGAGAGCTCAGAGAGTATTAAGGAGTTTTTGGATAGGGCGTGCTGACTTTCTTTTGGCAGTTTGAAGGAGGAAGGCTTCTGTCTGGATCTAAGTTTTTGAACACAATAGGTAAGTCAGAATGCTGAAGAGATGAAAACTGACTGAACTTTGAGCTTTTGATTTTGTGATGTTACGTCTATGTGATTTTTTTAGGCAATATCGACGTATCGACTATTTGTAATAGTGATAATAAAAGTATTTAATATCGAATGCGATGAGTCAATTGTTGAAAAAAGAGATGATTGACGTACATATATCTTTTTTTTACAAGCTCATATTTAATTGAAATTCAACCAGAAGCAGCGATTTTTAAGAAATAGACGCACTGATAACGATAATATAACAATTAATTATCGGCATAAAGCCAACTGTGTCAATCAGAAACTACTAAAACAACAATTCTGGTTGATAAGGTGCAGAAAACAGAGGTAGAAACATGGCTAGAACAGCAATAGTAACAGGAGGAAGTCGCGGAATAGGAAGAGCGATAGCAGTAGGCTTTGCCAGGAAGGGCTACAACGTGGCCATAAGCTATGCCGGAAATGACAGTGCGGCTTCAGAAACCGAGAAGCTTTGCAGGGAAAACGGAGCAGCAGATGTGGTTCTTTTCAAAGGCGATGTATCTGAAGAAGCTTCCTGTGAAGAACTGGTTAAAACAGTAATGGACAAATACGGACAGGTAGATGCCCTCGTAAATAATGCAGGTATCACAAGAGACGGCCTCGTAGCAAGAATGAGCGCTGACGATTTTGACAGCGTAATATCAACCAACCTTCGCGGTGCATTTTTGATGAGCAAGCTTGTGACCAAGCCCATGATGAAGCAGCGCTACGGCAGAATCGTAAACATCTCCAGTGTTGTGGGAGTTCACGGAAATGCAGGTCAGGCCAATTATAGTGCAAGTAAGGCAGGACTCATCGGAATGACCAAGAGCATCGCAAAGGAGCTGGCTTCAAGGAACATCACAGTTAATGCAGTTGCTCCCGGAATGATCGCAACTGACATGACCGCTGTGCTCACCGATGCCCAGAAGGAAAACATAAACTCGTCAATACCTGCGAAGAGAATGGGAGAACCGGAGGACGTTGCGAATGCAGTTCTTTTTCTCGCTGACGAAAAGAGCAGCTACATCACCGGACAGGTTTTAGAAGTGAGTGGAGGGCTGTGATTACCTGGTGAGGTTCTTTCGAACCTGGTAAGAACGTGTTCTGGCGAGCGAAGCGAGAACAGAACTTCATTGTGAAAAGGAGTTAACATGAAAAGAAGAGTAGTAGTAACCGGTCTGGGTACCATTAACCCTACCGGCAACAGCGTGGCAGACAGCTGGACCAATGTAAAGAAAAGCAAGATCGGCATAGGGGAAATCACTTCCTTTGACACCACTGATTACAAGGTAAAGGTGGCAGCAGAGGTCAAGGATTTTGACCCGGCATCAAAGCTTGATAAAAAAGAGCTTCGCCACATGTCGCGCTTCACCCAGCTGGCATTATATGCAGCTGAGGAAGCAATCGAGGATGCAGGACTCTGCAAGGCAGAGGATGGAAGCTACAACTTTGATACACCTGTTTCAGAGATTTCTGCTGACAGATGCGGAGTTATCGTATCAAGTGGAATCGGCGGACTTGATGATATTGAAAAACAGAATACCAGGGCTAAGGAAAAAGGCTATAACTTTGTAAGCCCCTTCTTTGTGCCTATGGCAATCTCCAACATGGCAGCAGCAAGGATTGCAATATCCCATGGCTTTAAGGGAATGTGCACCTGTCCTGTTACAGCCTGTGCAGGAGGAAGCAATGCAATCGGCGATTCATTTTTCAGAATAAGAGATGGATACGAGGATGTGATGATCTGCGGAGGAACTGAGAGCAGCATAACACCTCTAGGTATCGCAGGCTTCCAGAATATGAAAGCACTGTCCGATACAGTGGACCCCAAAAGAGCAAGCATTCCTTTTGACAAGGACAGAAACGGCTTTGTAATGGGTGAAGGCAGCGGAATCCTGGTACTTGAAGAGTATGAGCACGCTGTTAAAAGAGGCGCACATATCTATGCTGAGATTGTGGGCTATGGCAGCAACTGCGATGCTTATCACATAACTTCACCTTCTCCCGAAGGAAAGGGCGGAGCAGCCTGCATGCAGCTTGCGATCAAGGATGCTGGAATCAGTGAGACAGACATTGATTACATCAATGCTCACGGAACCTCCACAAGCTTAAATGACAAGTATGAGACAGCTGCCATCAAGATAGTTTTCGGAGATCATGCAAAGGATCTCTATGTATCAAGTACTAAGTCAATGACAGGTCATCTCCTTGGAGGAGCAGGCGGTGTTGAAGCAGTTTTCAGCGTAAAAGCTCTTGAAGATGGATTCGTTCCTGCAACCGTAGGACTTAAGGAAACCGAGCCTGAGATGGATCTTAACTATGTTCCGGAAAAAGGAATAGAGGCAGATCTTAAGTATGTACTCAGCAACAGCCTTGGCTTTGGCGGTCACAATGCCTGCCTTATTTTTAAGAAGTACGAAGCATAAGGAGGCATAGATGAATATTGTAGAAAGAGAAGAAAAAAATCCCCTTACTGCAGAGGAGATAGCGAACATAATCCCTCACCGCTATCCCTTTGCACTGGTGGACAGGATCATTGACCACGAGCCCGGAGTCTGGGCGGTTGGCAGAAAATGCGTGAGTATGGATGAACCCTTTTTTCAGGGGCATTTCCCTGGAAAGCCCATTATGCCGGGTGTCCTCATAATCGAAGCACTGGCTCAGACAGGAGCAGTGGCAGCACTGGCGCTTCCTGAAAACAGAGGAAAGCTTGCACTTTTCGGTGGCATAAAAAATGCACGCTTCAAAAGACCCGTTACACCCGGCGATGTGTTAGAGCTTCGCTGCGAGATGGTAAGATGCAAGGGACCTGTCGGCGTAGCGGAGGCAGAAGCACTGGTTGACGGCGTTGTAGTCACTAAAGCAGAAATCACATTCTCTATCATTTAACTATGTTATAATAGAGAAAAATTAAAAGAGGATTTTTGTTTTATGTTTGATTTTGCAATAAGCCACATATATGATAAGCTGCGCCTTCACTTTTTCATGAAGGTGTATTCACGATTTGAAAATAGAGAGGCTACACTTACTACGGTTGAGACCTTTAGTATGGAAGTCATAATGGCAATGGAGGAACCTACGGTTGCTCAGTTTGCCAAGATGCTTGATATATCATCCCCCAATGCTGCCCACAGAATCAAGTGCCTGGTGCAGAAGGGATATGTTGAGAAGGTACAGTCCAAGGAAGACGGACGTGAGTACCATCTTAGACCCACCCAGAAATATCTCGAGTTCTGTAAGATAAATCAGGACTATTTAAAGCTTCTTATGAAGAGATGCGAAAAGAGATTTTCTCCCGAGGATTATAAGAAGCTCAACGAGATGCTCGACATCATCAACAACGAACTGATGCCTGAGCTTGATATCAAAGCATTTAAGGACTCATTTACCGGATGACTATAAAGAGAAAGATAATTGCAGCCGCGACCTTTGTTTTCGCAGTCGTGATAATGATGGTCATATTTTTTAATATCGGTTATGGTCAGCCGGATAAGGACACAGCCCAGGAAAAGCTGGTGGTGGTATCTCCTCATCCGGCCCCGTTTATAATACCTCTGATTAATGAGTTCGAGAGCGAGACCGGGATTAAGGTTAAAGCTCTTCAGTGCGGAACCTCCAAGGCCCTTGAGCTCATAAAAAGTGATGCTGATATAGATGTTTTATGGGGCGGATCAATTCTTAGCGTCGGCGAAAGTGAAGGCGCTTTTTTACCGTATAAAACTGAAAACATCGACAGCTTTTATGAGAACTTCAAGGATGTAGGTGAAGGATTCACCTGCTTTACGGATGTTCCCAGCGTACTTATGATAAACACTGATCTCATCGGTGATATAGAGGTTAAGGGATATGAGGACCTTCTTAATCCGAGGCTTAAGGGCAAAATCGCCTTTGCCGATCCTTCCAGTTCTTCATCTTCTTTTGAACACCTGACAAATATGCTCTACGCCATGGGTAATGGCAATCCTGAGGACGGTTGGGATTATGTTGAAAAATTCAGTGATCAGCTTAACGGAGTAATTCTTCAAAGTTCATCCGAAGTATACGAAGGCGTCTCCTCCGGAAAATTTCTGGTGGGACTGACCTTTGAAGAAGCTGCGCTGACAATGATAAATCAGGATAAGCATATCAAGATCGTCTACATGGAGGAGGGAATTCTTTCCACTCCTGATGGAGTCTATATAAATAAGAATACTAAGCACGCAGACAGTGCCAAAAAATTCGTGGACTTCATGACTGCATACAATACCCAGAAATACATAACTGCAAAGCTCGGAAGAAGAAGCGTTCGCAGGGACGTGGAAGCATCTGTTCTTGTCACACCAAAGGAAGAACTGAATATCGTAGAAGCTGACCGTGATGTTGTAGGCAGCAGCGAAAATAAGTGGCTGTCCAGGTTTTCAGATATGATGGGAGGAGCTAATGAGTAACAAAGAGATTAACTCCTTTCAGGACAACATAAGAAGAACCTTTATATGGTATTCCCTGATTCCTGTCATCGCGATTGTTTTCACTGCAATTCTCCTGTTTGTCTGCATCTGGAGCATTTACACAGGTGCTGCGAATAAGAAGGATAACCTTGACATAGGAACTGACATTAGCGCAATACTGGACAATTACTACGAGCTGGTTTTTAACTGTGAAAAGGCGATGCTTAAAAGTAAGGATGATGTCAAAGCATCTGAGGATGAGTTTTTCAGGGAGCTTTATTCGCACACTGAAAAGTACTCAAGCATCGGAAAGCTTGTTATCCTGTCTCCCAAAAGGGAAGTGCTTTTTTCAAGCGAAGGAAGCGTCCCCGAGTGCCTGACAGAAGAGGAGTACGATAACTGGGGTGTCTGGAACAGGGTGCGCAGTAATCCCGAGAGAACAGAGACTATTCTATATGAAAAAAACCTGTATGTGGCAAGGGGAATACACAAGCGAAGCGGTCTTGCCTACGCCATAGTTTACGTGGTTCCCACCTCAGTGATATCTGATATCATCTACAAAAGGAACAGATACTGTGCGGTTACAGATGCTAACGGATGGGTGTATCTAAACAACACTCAGGGACTTACGGATGAGTTTGGTCAGATTAACGAACTCTTTGAGGGGCACAACGGAATTGCCAAGATAGGCGGCGTAAAGTATGTCAGCTACGAGAGCAGCATTCCGGCAGGGCTCAACATATTTACCTTTTCAGACATAAACAGGAACCTCAGCATCATGCTGATTATAACAGCGGTGATAGCAGTTATATTCGTTGCGATCATCGTTATCACCTACAGAAGTACAGCTACAAGCTCTGAAGTATATACAAGAGATGTAAAGAAAATTGAGAAAGCCTTCGAAGCGGTTCAGAACGGCGACCTGAATGTGGGCCTGCGGATCGACAGCAGTAAGGAATTTCAGACAATCGGAAATGACTTTAACAAGATGCTTGGAGGTCTTAAGACTCAGATAGAGCAGAACAAGATTCTTGCGGAGAACGTAGCTTTTGCGCAGGTTAAGAGGCTCGAGAGTCAGTTCAATCCGCATTTTCTTTTCAACACTCTTGATAACATAAGGTTCATGGCAAAGATAGATGCCGCCGCAGCTGATAAGATGATCGTGTCGCTGTCGGGACTTCTGCGCTATAGTATCAGGGAGACGAGAGAAGAGGTTACAGTCAGGGAGGACCTTGATAACCTTCAGAACTATCTCAATATCCTGCAGATCAGATTCAACAAGCGTTTTGCATATAATATCGATGTGTCCGAGGATATAAAGGACTGTCTTATTCCGAAGCTCCTTGTTCAGCCATTACTTGAAAATTCCATTAAGTACGGCTTTGGAGAAAAGGAGAAGCTCACCGTTAATATCAACGGCTATCAGCTTCAGGATAAGCTGATATTTGTGTGCGAGGATGATGGCGTGGGAATTGATGCAGAGACTCTCGCCGGGATAAAAATGCAGCTTATAGATCTAGATACAGAGCATCAGCACATTGGTCTTTACAATATTCATCAGAGAATAAAGCTTATGTATAAGGGCGACTACGGACTTGATATCACCAGTAAAAAGGGAGAAGGAACGGTTGTAAGACTGGTTCTTCCTGTCAGAATGTGAGGGATGAATGTACAGAGTTTTGATTGCCGAGGATGAGGATATCATCCGAAAGGGAATAGCATATACCATGGACTGGGTATCCATGGGATGTACCATCATAGGTGAAGCGTGTAATGGTAAGGAAGGCATAGAAAAAATAAAGGAGCTCCAGCCTGACATTGTGCTTACAGACATAATGATGCCTGTTGTCGATGGCATCGAGATGATAAAGCAGGGGCAGGAGCTTGGCGACTTCAAGGCTATTATAATGACAAGCTATGCTGATTTTGAGTACGCAAAGCAGGCAATAGAGCTTGGCGTATCTGCATATCTTATGAAGCCCGTCGACGAAGAGGAACTCAAGAAAAGCATTGAAAAAACTATCACAGAGATTGAAAAGGACAGACAGCTGAGGCAGCTCACCGATAAGATGAAGACTGCAGACGACATCGATACTCTGTTTATAAAAAGCGAGAAGGACAATGATTACGTCCAGCGCATTTTAATGGAAACGAAGGAGCGCTATGCGGACAAGATAAGCATAGAGACTTTTTCAGAGGAGCTTGGTGTTTCGGGAAGCTATTTATCAAGAAAATTCAAAGAGGCAACAGGTCAGACTTATCTTGATTTCCTTAATAAATATCGCATTCAGAAGGCCGTGAAGCTTCTTGAGACAGGAACCTATAAAGTATATGAAGTATCGGAGATGACGGGCTTTAGTGACTACAAATACTTTAGTACGGTATTTAAAAAGTACACTGACAGTTCTCCCTCCGATTTTGTGAAGTAATGCGCGTTAGCGTTTTGTGCGCATTTTCCGCTGCTTGCAGCGGAGGAGCCTAATGAGGAGATTTATAAAATGAATATTGGTGGAAAAGAGCTGGCTCATGGAATTATCCAGGGCGGCATGGGGGTTGGTGTTTCTTTGTCTAATCTTGCAGGAAGTGTTGCAAGAGAGGGCTGCATGGGAGTCATAAGCTCAGTAAACATCGGATTTGAAGAGCCTGATTTCTTAGAGAACCCCTTTGAAGCAAATATCAGGGCTTTGAAGGAGCACATCAAAAAGGCAAAGGAGATTTCTCAGGGCAAGGGACTTATCGGAGTAAATATCATGGTTGCCGTAAGCCACTATGAGGAAACAGTAAAGGCTGCCATTGAAGCAGGCGCAGATGCAATAATATCAGGCGCAGGTCTTCCTCTTAATCTTGCAGAGCTTGTAAAGGGCAGCAAGACCTTATTTGCACCTATAGTATCAAGTAAGAGAGCAGCAATGCTTCTCTGTAAGAACTTCGTAAGAAGAGCAGGAATCCTTCCTGACTTCATGGTAATAGAAGGTCATAAGGCAGGAGGACATCTTGGCTTCTCAGCAGATGATCTCGAGAACAATACCTGCCAGCCTAATCTCCAGATTCTTAAGGAGGTTAAGGAAGCCATTAAACCCTTCGAGGAGGAGTTTAAAAAGAAGATTTATGTCTTTTTAGGTGGCGGAGTTTTTGACGGAAAGGACATGGCAGAGGCTGTGAATGCCGGCGCCGACGGCGTGCAGATTGGAACACGCTTCATCGCCACAAAGGAGTGTGATGTGGATGATGTTTTCAAGCAGGTGATCGTCGATTCTAAGGAGGAGGACATCCGCATCATCAAGAGTCCTGTGGGAATGCCCGCAAGAGCAATATATACGCCTCTTCTTCAGAATCTTGAGAAGGGCAAGAGCTACCTTGCAAAGAAATGCAACAGCTGTCTTACAGCCTGCCCCAAGGGCGACAAGATTCCTTACTGCATCAGCAGAGCACTTATCTCCGCTGCCCGCGGTAATAGGGAAGAAGGCCTTTTCTTCTGCGGCGAAAATGCACCGAGAGTAAAGAGCATTGTGACTGTGAAGGAGCTGATCGACGAACTGCTGAGTGAGAGTGAGCTTAATCTGGTTTAAATTTAGATGAGTTAATATAGTGGAGCCGCGTACTGAAGTACCGGTACGTGGCTTTTTTAGTGGGATTATTGTGGGATTATTGGGGCTGCGGCTTCGCGGGAGTGGATTTTGGGGGACTGTGACATTGTGGCTGTGGATTTTTGGCGGGCTATGACATTGTGGCTGTGCATTTTTGGCGGGCGTTAAGTCTATTTGAGGGATATGATGATGTTGGCTACCTCGCGGGAGTAGCTTTCCGGGCGGCTTTACGTCTGCCCGCGAACAATTATTAGCATAGACGTAAGGAGATTTACGATGAAAAAAAAGAGTTCAACCGGAAAGGACTGAGTCGGTCTAATCGGTTGAACAGGTTGAGGAGTCTTCGGGCAGGCGTTACGCCTATCGGGGGAGAAAAGAAGATATCGGTTACCTCGCGGGAGTAGCTTTCTGGGTGGTGTTACGTCTGCTCGCGAACAAATCTAACTACCGGCGTATAGCAATTATCTACGCTACTTCATCCGTGAAGTCTACGATAAGACTTCTTCGCGGATAGACGTAATGGCTTCTGAACAACGCTCCCGCGAGGGGAGTCGGTATTATAGATAATCCCCGCATAGACGTAACGGCTCTTGAACAGCACTCCCGCGAGTGGAGTCGGAAAAGAAGGAAATTGAAATATAGTCTGAATTGATATATAAAACTCACTTCAACCAGTAAGTCTATAGATAAGATATCACAATCATGAATGTTCTCTATGAAGTGTATAGATGAATATAAAAATATAACAATTATTAATTATTGGAAAAGTGTCACTATATTATGATTGTGCATAAATGTGAAAAAACTGTGTCCTTACTGAAGTTCGATAATAAACGTAATTATAAACATTTTATTAAAATTATAAAATGCCTTAAATGCGCTATTAAGTTGCCTTGACAATCTCGGGGGGGTGATAGAATTAAAAATGTCACGAGAACACGGTTACGTAAAACCGTAAATTTTCTTTATGAAGGAGGGTCTCTTATGAAGGGATTAAAACAATTAGGAGCAATGGCACTTGCTGCAGCGCTTACTATTACATTGGCAGCGCCTATTTCAGCTAATGCCGAAGTACTGTGGACAAAGGATGGCGATGGCTTCAAAACCTATACAAATGAGGATACAAAGGAGAGCTATTCAGAGAAAGATTATACGAATCTTGATGAATCCGATTTAGCGTCACCCAGAAAAGCTATGACTATCTGCACAAATTCTTATAATGAGTACTGGAGGACTAGTACATCAACGGATGTAGCAAAGTTTACTAATTTTAAGTCAAAGAAGAAAGCTCTTAAAGTAAAGGTTATTAGAAAGCGTGAGTTTACAGATCCTTCTAATCCTAAAACTGCTGCTGAGCCAGATTTCTTCGATAAGGCTGGTAATGGTTATTATAGGGATGTAGATGGAAAGATTGTTAAGGTAGAAAAAGCAAAGCTTTCAACAGATATGCCTAAGGGATATGACCATGCATCTTACACAGTTAGATTTTATACAAAAAAACCTGGAACATATAAGGTAACTTATGATGCAGTAAAAAAAGACGGCACAACAGTTAAGAAAGAAATTAAGATTATAGCAAAGGATTTTGGAGGAGCTATTAAATCTGTTACATTTGCCGGAAAGGATATTTATGAGCCTGTAGATAATAGTGATGCATTAAAGAATAAGCTTTGGACTAAAGGATCAGGCAGTAATTTTACTAATGCTAAATCTGGTAAGCTTAGTGTTACTATGGCAAGTAAGGATTTCAAGCTTAAGAAGATTGAGATAGGTACTCCTGATATTGAAACAATTACAGATAAGTATGGAGATATTGCAACCCAGTACAAAAAGGCTACTTCAGAACTTGATCAGTCTGAAGGATTTGGAAAATGGACTTGGAAGAAAGTTAAGAATGGTAAGAAGATTAAGCTTAGCAAGGTTGATACATCTAAAGTAGGTGAGGAGGAGTATAATCCAAAGACAACAACTTTCGAATCAAAGGGAACATTTACAACTACAGCTATCAGAATTACCTACTACGATAAAAAGAATAAGAAAACAGAAAGAGAAGTAATATACCTATACAGAATTAAGAAATAATGTGTTATGCCTTATATCAGGCATGCATAATAACTTATTTCCATTCTAAGAAAAGAAATTGTACTTTGGTTCGTGACAAAATCAAAAAACAAATAAGTATGCTTGATATAATATCAGGGGCTGTCGCTTGTGACAGCCCCTTTGCTATGTCCAAAAGAGTTTTTCTATTTTCTAAATTTCCCTTAATTTCATTTAGGTTCATTTTAGGTAAGAGGCATATAATCCACCTTGTTACAAAAAATCATGCAGGAAGGAGCATACCGTGCAATTTAGACATGAACTAAAGCATGAAATCAGTGCTTCGGATATGATAGCCATACGACAGAGATTGCGGGCGGTTGCGACCTCGGACCCACATGCCGTGGATGGTAAGTATCTGATTAGAAGTTTGTATTTTGATACACCTGAAAACAAAGCGCTTATTGAAAAGCAATCAGGTGTCAGCAGAAGACAGAAATTCAGGATCAGATATTACAACGGTAATAAGTCGGTTATCCACCTTGAGAAAAAGAGCAAGGTTGGCGGGCTAGGCACCAAGGTTTCAGCATCTATATCCGAAGAACAGGCGAGACAAATTATAAATGGGGACATCGATTGGATGATAAATGATCAAAATGATCTGATAAGAGAACTGTACTCCAGGATGGTCGGCGAGAGACTTCGTCCCAAGACCATTGTTGATTATACTCGCGAGCCGTTTATTTACGCACCGGGAAATGTCAGAGTAACACTCGACTACAACATAAGAACCGGATGGCTGAATACGGATTTTCTTGATACAGAATGTATCACATTGCCGGCAGCAGACGGCATCTGCGTCATGGAGGTGAAATGGGACAACTTTTTACCTGAAATAATTCGTGATGTAGTACAGCTTAAACATGCAAGAACAGGCTCATTTTCAAAATATGAAGCCTGCAGACAACCAATAATATAAAAACATAGAAATAGGAGAATCAGACCAATGACTTTTAATGACATATTTAAATCAAGCTTTCTTGAAAATGTAACCAGCATAAGCATCCTTGATATGGCGATTGCCATGGTGCTTGCTTTCGCAATAGGAATGTTCATCTTCCTTGTTTATAAAAAGACCTACCAGGGCGTGATGTATTCATCAAGCTTTGGTGTAACCTTAGTAGCACTTTCCATGATCACCACACTTGTAATCCTTGCAGTAACAAGTAACGTAGTTCTTTCACTTGGTATGGTCGGTGCCCTTTCAATCGTTCGTTTCAGAGCAGCTATCAAGGAGCCCCTTGATATTGCATTTTTGTTCTGGTCAATTGCAGTAGGTATCGTCCTGGCAGCAGGACTGATTCCGCTGGCAGTTTTCGGAAGTATCATCATCGGTGTGATCCTTCTTGTATTTGTAAATAAAAAGTCTTATCTCATGCCTTACATCGTTGTAATCAACTGCACAGGTCATGAGGCAGAGGTTAAGGCTTCTGATTATATTAAGTCCAAGGTAGAGAGATTTGTAGTGAAAAGTAAGAGCGCCCAGAAGGGTAACCTTGAGCTCAACATCGAAGTAAGACTTAAGGAAGACAATACTGATTTCATAAATGAACTTGCTGATCTTGATGGCATAAACAGCGCAGTACTCGTAAGCTACAACGGCGAATATATGGGTTGATGATTCGCTGATTGGCTTTTGGCAAAGGAGACTAAATGACAGGTAACAAAAACATTAACAAAATATGCGTCATCATTACTGCCATTGCTGTTCTTGTTACTGTGCTTTTTATGAATGGTCGTGCTCTTGGAGTGACAAGTATTGATACGGTGTCCTACGAGTACGAGAATACACTTTTTGATGACAGCTATGTGCATACGATCGACATTACAATAGATGACTGGGATGGCTTTCTTGAAACAGCAACCTCTGAGGAATACTCTGCAGCAGACGTAACAATTGATGGGGAGAAGGTTAAGAATGTGGGAATCCGCGGAAAGGGTAACACCTCACTTAGTACGGTTGCTCAGCTCGGCAGTGACAGATACAGCTTCAAGATCGAGTTCGATGCCTATGAGACATCAGGCAATTATCATGGCCTCGATAAGCTCTGTCTCAACAACCTGATTCAGGATTACACCATGATGAAGGACTACATCACCTACAAGCTGATGAACGAGTTTGGCGTTGCATCACCTCTTGTTAGCTACTGTTTTATTACGGTAAACGGCGAGGACTGGGGATTATATCTGGCAGTCGAGGCGGTAGAGGATTCCTTCCTCGAGAGAAACTATGGAACAAACTATGGTGATCTTTACAAGCCTGACACAATGTCCATGGGCGGCGGTCGTGGTAACGGCGGTGACTTCGACATGAAAAATGTGGACTTTGACAAGATGGGTATGAAAAATCCCTTTGAAAGAAATAGTGATAACAGCTCTTCTGATGGAAATGCAGGGGATGCTGGTGGTGAGGATGATTCAGGTGATACCGAAAATTCTGAACAGATGCCAGGAGATTTTGATCCTTCGAACATGCCTGAAGATTTTGATTCTTCAAATATGCCCGGAGGCGGTCCTAGCGGTGGCGGTCCTGGTGGCGGCTTTGGCCTGGGAAGTAGCGATGCCAAGCTGCAATACATTGATGACGATATAGACAGCTATTCAACAATATTTAACAGTGCTAAGACAACTGCCAACAAAGCAGATAAAAAGAGACTTATAAACTCCATCAAAAACCTGAATGAAGGACTGGAAAATTCTGATTCTGAACTTATAGAAAGCGCTGTCGATGTCGAGCAGTTAATGCGATATATGGTTGTTCACAACTTCGTGGTAAATGGAGACAGTTATACCGGAAGCATGATCCATAACTTCTACCTCTATGAGGAAGATGGTGTTATGACTATGCTCCCCTGGGATTATAACCTTGCCTTTGGAACCTTCCAGGCTGATGATTCCACAAGCGCAGTTAATGACCCTATAGATACACCGCTCTCAATTACTGAAGGCAGCACTGACAGACCGATGTTTGAATGGATTACATCAACCGAGGAGTACACAGAACAGTATCATGAGTATTTCCAGGAATTCCTCGATCAGTTCTACACAAGCGGATACCTTACAGATCTGATAAATACTACCTATGAGATGATCCATGATTATGTGGATAGAGATCCCACCAAGTTCTGCACAACAGAAGAATTTGAAAAGGGCGTAGAGACAATATCAGAGTTTGTAAAGCTTCGTTGTGAAAGCATTGAGGGTCAGCTTGATGGAACAATACCTTCAACGGATTCAGGACAGAGCGCAGATTCTTCAAGCTTAATTGATGCTTCAGCCATCACCCTTAGCGATATGGGTGCCATGGGCGGCGGCATGGGTGGTCCCGGAGGCGGTGGTCCAGGTGGGAACGGAGGTCCTGGCGGAAACAGTGACCCTGGAACACAGGAAGGTACAGATGCTAACGGAGAACAGCAGGGTGATAAACAGGACAGTGATTCTGAAACCAAAACAGCACAAGATAAAAGTATTTCTGATGATAAGACAGATAGTGCTGCTGTGAGTACAGATGACCAGCAGGGCCCTACAGAAGGTGTGAACGCACCAGAGGGCATGAGTCCTCCGGATGGATTTAATCCGTTTGGTAACACAGATAATTCAACAGATGGAACTCAGAATTCTGTGGAATCTTCGGATGCTTCAGGCAATGCTCAGTCAGGCTTCCCGAGTGGTGGTTTCCCAGGTAGAGATTCTCCCTTTGGAGACTTCGGACAGACATCAACTATATCTGTGACTAACTACATTTATATGGGGGTCAGCGTAGGAGCGATCCTTGCTGCGATATTGTTTGCAGTTTTCTTTAAGAGAAAGCGTTTACATATTTAAATAACTAATTAAAGACTTCATACAGCGTAGAGGATTATCCAGTTCATGCAGTATGAGGTCTTTTTTATATATTGACTCCCCTCGCGGGAGGGTTGTTCCGGAGCCGTTACGTCTATTCGCGAACAAGTATTACTATAGACTTCACGGTTGATATATATTTCAGATATGAGTTCAGTCTATGAGGGGATTATCTAATATATTGACTCCCCTCGCGGGAGTGCTGTTCCGGAGCCGTTACGTCTATGCGCGAAGAAGTCTTATTATAGACTTCACGGATGGAGTAGCGTAGACAATCGTATTACGCCAGTAGAAGGATTTGTTCGCGACCTGGTCTATCGACAACTTGAAGACGCACCCCACGAGGTAACCGATAACCAGAATTGTTCGGGAATCGGCGTAACGCCGCCCGGAAATCCATTCCCGCGAGGTAACTAATAATCAGAATTGTTCGGGCACCGGCGTAACGCCGCCCGGAAATCCATTCCCGCGAGGTAAACCAATAATCAGAATTGTTCGCGCATCGGCGTAATGCCGCCCGGAAGGCCACTCCCGCGAGGTAACCAATAATCAGAATTGTTCGCGCATAGGCGTAATGCCACCCGGAAAGCCATCCCCGCGAGGTAACCGATATCATCACGGCCTATAAAATAGGCGTAACACCCACCAGAAGCCCTCACCGCGAGGCAACCAACATCATCATCCTTCTTCAAACAGACGTAACGCCCACCCAAAATCTCCCCTCCCGCCAAAACTTTTGTATTATAATATTCATAAAACAGACAATATCGACAAAAGAACAGGAGGACCACCATGCCATTTATTGATTCAAAAGTAAGTGTAAAAACCACACCTGAACAGAGAACAGAACTCAAGGAAAGACTTGGACAGGCCATCGCTCTGATTCCCGGAAAGAGTGAGAGCTGGCTCATGATCGACCTTGCTGATGAGCAGGAGATGTACTTTAGAGGTGACGGACAAAAGCCCACAGCCTTCATTTGTGTAAATATTTTCGGAGATCCCGACAGGGCTGCATTTGAGAGAATGACTGCAGAGCTCACAAAAATATACGGCGAGGTGCTGGGAATAGCTCCTGACCGCATGTATATAAAATATGCAGCTTCTCATGAATGGGGATGGAACGGAAGCAATTTCTAAACAGAATTAAAAGCATGAAAAAACAAGACTATCTCTTACCACGGCGCTCGTAGCCTGTTTCCTGATAGTATTTTGTTTTTTCTTCATACATTATCTTGTCAGAGAGTTTCTTTAACTCGTTTATGCTTGCATCCGGATGATCCTTATGGGATGCATAGCCGATAGAAAGCGCAAGATCATCGGAGTAGCTTCCTTTCCAGGAAGCTGCTTTTTGATTAATCTTATCGACGATTGCAGCTATAGCGGTGGAGTGAACAACAGCGGTGAATTCGTCGCCGCCTGTTCTGTAAACCTTGCCTTTTTTACCGATGGCGGAGGTGAGACAGTCAGCTGCTGCGCGGATAAGCTCATCGCCGGCGTCATGTCCCAAAGAATCGTTGATGGCCTTAAGTCTGTTGATATCAATAGACAGGATAACAAGATCTGCCTCCATGGGTCCACTTTCATAGCGGGCAATATCAGCATCAAGACTTCTCCTGTTGAAAAGCTGAGTCAGCTCATCAGTAAGGGAAATCCTGATAAGATTTTCCTCACGTCTCTTATCAGAGTTGATATTCTGAACAGTGTAAATAACGGTGGTGGGAACGCCCTGACCATTGGATTCCACATTGATGTACTGGGCGCGGAACCATCCGGTCTTAGTGTTAACAAATTCTCCGAATATAAATCTTTTTCCTCTAAGTCTCTTTTCAAGTGTTCTTAAATTGGTAAAGTCCAGAAAGGCTTCAAGATAATCAGGAGAAACCTGCTTTTTTATCATGTGATTCATGACGGTGTGAGCGTGCTTCTCAAAATCCAGCTCGTAGGTCTCGTAGGACTGGTCATTGAGGGACGTCTCAGTCATGGAATTTAAGTCGATCAGATTCACATGGTCATAGATTTCTGCCATTGAAAACAGAATGTTCATCTGCTCCTTTAACCTGTCAGAGTTTTCCAAAGCTTCCCTGTTTTTCTGCATAAGAGCGGAAAAGAAATCGTAGAGAATCTTAGTCAGGGTAAGTCCTGCTACCAGCATGACCATAGTCTCGATGGTGTAACCCAGCATCGTATTTACAAAGTACTCAAAGGGTGTATCGAACGTGGAATTAGTGCTGCTGTCGTAGGGTGATATAAGCCAGGTAGAAATGACCATTGCGGCATAATTGGTCAGCAGGGTAATTGAAAACAGTTTTCCATCGCAAAACAGAATACTTAGTAGTGGAATGAAAAACCAGGTGATGTGAATGTGGATATGGTGATACACCATAAATACCAAAAGAAGCTCCATGGAAATAAGAGCAAGCAGGCCAACGTGCTCAGAATAGGGCCAGATCTTGATGATAAGGAGATGGAGCAGAGCCACGATAAACATGTACATGGAAACTGCCATGCAGGTCGAATAGGTAGCTGCCATAAAAACGCCGAACTTAATACCGACAGCAATAGCAGGACCTGTCAGAATGCAGAACCAGAGAACAGTGTTTAAATATCTGTTCACCATCTGTCTGTTTTCACGTATGAAGGATGAATAATCGGTGACATCAGAGATAGAGTGTCTGATATCAGAAAAATTCATATTTACCATATTTATACCTGTCGCGTGAAATGATCAACTGCGCTTTTCTAATTCTTCATGCCTGATTCTCTTGGCTTCATACATGTTGTTGTCCATGTGCTTTAAGAAGGCATCAAGAGACTCGTTTTCGGAATCGTAGGTGCTGCATCCCATGGAAAGGGATAGCTTGTAGGGTCGCCTGTTCTGACTGTTGAAAAATTCGACTGCTCTGGTCATACGGATTTTTATGTTCTCTAATTCTTCTATACTTTTTCTCATATTTTGCAATGACAATATAGCTAAACAGAAGATATACGGTATCGATCAGGTAGTAGACATAGCTCAGCGGAAGCCTGTGATATACATTGTTCTCTGTGACATAGAAAATTATCGGGTAAAAAAGATTAACGAATACAAGAATTATCATTATAACGGCAGGAATAGAAGCCAGATTATAGATTTTTCTCAGCCTGTAAATGGAGTGGTAGAGCTTATAATCCTCATAAAGGCACCAGCTGAAAACAAAAACCGGATTTGCAAAAAAGCAGAATGAATTAGCCATGATGTTGATAATTCTCCAGGCATTACCGGGTTTTCCGTCCGCATAAAAAGAGATGAAATCAACGAAGCATGAAATCAGTGTAAGAAAAGCGATATTTGAAAAAATCTTCATGTCAAGCTGCTGATCGACGCGCTTAAAACGGCTGTTGATCAGCAGAGCTATAAGAAGAATTATTCCTATGTAATCTGTTACTGCGACTGCAACTATATTCATAAATTCCTCCAAATGGGAATTGAAATCACTTAGTGCATTCACCTCTTCAATTATGATTGTACCATGTTCAGTTTTACGGATAAATAAACAGAAAATTGGGTATTTAAAATTTAATATTTTCTTTATGATTTGTTTATCAATTGACCGATTTTGAAAGGAGAGAGGGATATGAAAAAGAAATTGGCATTGGCGTTGGCCGGAGTAATGACATTTGGCCTTATTGGATGTGGTGGTTCAGGTTCAGCACCTGCAAAGACACCTGCAGCTGACACAAAGACAGAGGAGGCAGCACCTGCAGAGACTTCTACTGAAGAGGCATCTACAGAGGAAGCTGCTGAGGAGACAGCTGAGGCAACAGAAGAGACATCTGAGGACGGCGCAGCTACAGAGGTTGCTGGAATGGACGAGCTCATCGAGGCAGCTAAGGCTGAGGGCGAGCTGGTTGTTTACGGTTCCTGCGAAGAGGAGTATCTTGCAGCAGCTTGTGAGAACTTCGAGAAGTTATACGGCATAAAGGTTCAGTATCAGAGACTTTCAACCGGTGAAGTTCAGAGTAAGATCGAGGAAGAAAACGGCAATCCTTCAGGTGATGTATGGTTTGGCGGCACAACAGATCCTTACAACGTAGCAGCAGGTGAGGGCCTTCTTGAGGCTTATGAAGCTCAGAATGCAAGCCACCTCATCAGCGATACATACAGGGATAAAGACGGCTACTGGTATGGAATATATAAGGGAATCCTTGGCTTCATGGTAAACAGGGACGAGCTTGAGAGAATGGGAGTTGAGGAGCCCGCTGACTGGCAGGATCTTCTTGATGAAAAGTATAAAGGTCTTATCTGGCTTTCAAACTACAACACAGCTGGAACAGCTAAGCTTGTTATCAACACAATGATCCAGAAGTACGGTCATGATGAAGGTATCCAGTACCTTGTAGACCTTGATAAGAACATCGAAGTTTACACAAAGTCAGGTTCAGGCCCTTCTAAGAACGTTGGTACAGGTGAGTGTATCGTTGGTATCGGTTTCCTTCATGATGGAATCACACAGATCGTAGACAACGGTTATGGCAACATTGATCTTATTATTCCTTCAACAGGTACATCCTTCGAGGTTGGTGCAACAGCTATTTTCAAGGGTTGTGCTCATCCCAATGCAGCTAAGCTTTGGATCGAGTATGCACTTTCTCCTGATTGCGTAGAGCTTGCAGCTCAGAACGGTTCTTACCAGTTCCTTGTAATTGACAACGCAAAGCAGCCTGAGGTTGCTTCAGAGTTCGGTCTTGATCCTGAGAACGTTATGGACTATGACTTCGAGGATGCCAAGCAGAACACAGAGAAGTACATTGAAGAGGTTATGACAGCTCTCGGAAGCGCAGCAGACGATCGTTTCCAGACCGAGTAATTTTTAGGGGCGGCAATCATAAATGGTTGCCAGATTAGAGAAGTATTTCTTGGGGTTACAGATTATGAAGGACGGATGTAAAAATCTTCCGTCCTTCTTTTTAAGAGGAGGATTATATTGATGGCTAAGAGTCAAAGTGCCAGCCTTGACAGAAAAAAGCTGATGGCTGATCCGATAATGGTCACAACCATTGTGCTTTTGGTGGCTTTTCTTACTTTGTTTATTCTATATCCGCTGGCAATACTGCTGGTGGACAGCTTCATTTCAGAAGAAGGTTTCACACTTGCTATTTTCGAGAGAGTAATGGCTCTTGCAAACTTCAGAAGAGCTATAACAAATACACTTAAAGTAGGATTTTTGGTAGGTATTGCATCAGCTCTCATAGGTCTTCTTTTTGCCTATGTAGAGGTTTACGTTAAGCTTAGAACGAAATTTATGGAAAATCTTTTCAAGGCAGTTTCCATGCTGCCTGTAGTATCACCGCCGTTTGTATTATCTCTTTCAATGATAATGCTCTTTGGTAAGGCAGGTATTATTACAAGATTTTTATTACACATATACGACAACAGTGTCTACGGTTTTTGGGGAATTGCGATTGTTCAGACACTTACATTTTTCCCTGTTTGCTACATGATGCTCAAGGGACTTCTTAAAAACATCGATCCGTCACTTGAAGAGGCTGCAAGAGACATGGGCGCTTCAAGATTAAAGGTATTCATGACTGTTACATTCCCGCTTATTCTTCCGGGACTTGGAAATGCTTTCCTTGTAACCTTCATCGAGTCAATCGCAGACTTTGCGAACCCTATGATTATCGGTGGTTCCTATGACACACTTGCAACAACGATTTACCTGCAGATCACAGGTGCCTACGACAAAGAGGGTGCGGCTGCAATGGCGGTAGTACTTCTCGGAATCACACTTCTTATGTTCGTAGTTCAGAAGTATTATCTTGAGGCGAAGAGTACAGCAACTCTTTCAGGAAAAGCTTCAAGAGAGCGTATGCTCATCACTGATAAGTCAGTTACAGTGCCGCTCACAATTCTGTGCTCAGCACTTGCAATGTTCGTTATTCTGATGTACATCTGCGTTCCCTTTGGCGCAATGTTCAAGACCTGGGGATATGATTTCCATCTTACCTTCAAGTGGTTTGGACAGGTATTTACAAAGTACAAGGGACTTAAGGCATTTAAGGACAGCTTCATACTTTCACTTATTTCAGCGCCTATAACAGCACTTTTGTCCATGATCATTTCTTATCTGGTTGTAAAAAGAAGATTCAAATCAAAGGGCTTCATTGAGGCAGTTTCAATGCTTGCAATGGCAGTTCCCGGAACAGTACTCGGCATTGGTTACATCAGAGGTTTTTCAGGCGGTATCTTCGGAACAGGAATCCTTCAGAGCCTGTACGGAACAGGAGCAATCCTTGTAATCGTATTCATCGTTCGAAGCCTTCCTACAGGTACCAGAAGCGGTATCTCAGCTCTTCGTCAGATCGATAAGAGCATCGAGGAATCAGCTTATGACATGGGTGCGGACAGCTTCAAGGTATTCATGACAGTTACACTTCCTCTTATCAAGGACAGTTTCCTCAGCGGATTTGTAACATCCTTCGTCCGCAGTATTACAGCGATCAGTGCGATCATCCTTCTGGTTACACCTTCTTATCTGCTCATCACAGTTCAGATCAATGAGTTCGCAGAGAAGGGATCCTACGGAATTGCCTGCGCATTTGCATCAATTCTGATTCTCATTACCTACAGTGCGGTTCTTATCATGAACCTTCTTATGAAGTTCTTCGGAACCAGCCGAAAGGTGAACCTGGATAACTAATAATCAATATGTCAGCCGAACCTTTGATACGGCAGAATGGAGTATAAAAAATGGCAAAAGAGAAAAAGGGCGTACGCCTTGAGCATATTTCAAAAATATATAAGGATCACAAGACAGGTAAAGATTTTTATGCTGTTAAGGATCAGAACCTTGAGATCGAACCCGGGAGCTTTGTAACACTGCTTGGTCCTTCCGGATGTGGTAAAACAACAACACTTCGTATGATAGCAGGCTTTGAGTCACCGGATGAGGGTGAGATTTATCTTGGCGGTGAGCCGATAAATGCACTTACACCCAATAAGCGTGATACAGCGATGGTTTTCCAGAGCTATGCGCTTCTTCCTCACTACAACATTTTTGATAACGTTGCATACGGACTTAAGCTTCGCAAGATGGATACAGCTACAATCAGGAAAAAGGTAACAGATATCCTTGCCCTGGTAGGACTTGAGGGTATGGAAAATCGTATGACAAACCAGCTCTCCGGTGGACAGCAGCAGAGAGTAGCTCTTGCAAGAGCTCTTGTAATCGAGCCCGGCGTTCTTCTTTTCGATGAGCCCCTTTCAAACCTTGATGCAAAGCTTCGCGTTTCCATGAGAACTGAGATCAGACGTATCCAGCAGGAAGCAGGAATCACAGCGGTTTATGTAACACATGATCAGTCTGAGGCTATGGCTATTTCAGATAAGGTCATCATCATGAACAAGGGTATAGTTGAGCAGGTGGCATCGCCTCAGGAAGCATATTACTATCCGAAGAGCAGGTTCGTTGCTGACTTTATCGGTGAGTGTAACTTCCTTAAGGCTAAGGTTACAGGACAGGATCAGGTTGAGATAAACGGACACTCCTTAAAGTGTGCAACAGGAAACCTTGCTGTAGGTGCTGCTTGTGACATGGTTCTTCGTCCTGAAGGCGCAACTCTTGCGGACAGCGGCGCTGTAAAGGGTGTGGTTGATTACTCATGCTTCATGGGAGCTTATCAGGACTATCACATCAGAGTTGGTGAGAGCATTGTTAAGATCCAGGAGTACAATCCGAAGAATAAGAAGATTTATAAGGTAGGAGAAGAAGTACACCTTAACTTTGAGGATAACACTCTTTACGCTTTATAAATTTCTTCTAAAATATTGCGTCTTCCTCTTTTCGGATATGCCGGTTTGTTTGTAACATTAATATAATCCATATGACAGAGTCGGAAGATGAAATACAAAAGCGTAAAGAATGGAGAATGTTATATGAGTATTGGCGTTATCATAGATTATCTGCAGAGTACTGCTGATGGCGCTGTGGCCTTCAGACTGATCCTTGCTACTATTCTTGGAAGTATAGTGGGGTGGGAGCGTCTTATAAGGCATCACAGTGCAGGTATCAAGACCTTCGCTCTTGTAAGTCTTGGTTCAGCTGTAGCAACTGCTCTAAATATTTATCTTGCTATGTTCCCGGGGCTTAATGCTGATGTCAGCCGTATTCCTGCCGGCGTAGTAAGTGGAATCGGCTTCCTTGGTGCAGGTACCATCCTTGTCACCGGTAAGAAGCAGATCAAGGGCCTGTCAACTGCAGCATCCCTGTGGGTTACCTCCTGTATGGGTATGGCCATAGGTGGTGGTTATCTGGTAGTTGGTCTTACATGCTTTTTACTTATAGCCTTTTCCAATATGGTTCTTCTTCATGCCAGCAAAAAGGTTGAGGAGCACAGCCTGTATATGAGTATATACATCGAGGTGAACAAGAACCACGGTGTGACCAAGCTCTCCAAGGTTATCTCGGATGAAGGCATTGTGATTACCAGCCTTACCAAGAGCAAGGACAAGACCTTAAGATCCTCAGACTGCGCGCTTCTTATAGACATGGAGCTCGACAGGAAGAGATCTCACGACGAGATACTTCAGATATTCAATGAACTTGAGTATGTGAACTATGTAGAAGAGGTATAAATGATTAGTTGAATAGAATTGAGGGGGACAAAAATGCATAGGAGAAACAGGTTATATAAAAAAGCCATAGCTATCATACTGATCTGTGCGATGGTCTTATCAGCCGGCTGTGCAGGAGCCGGGAAAAAGGATGATGCTTCCGCTAACTCAGTAGGAGAAGGAAAAACCAAGGCTGTACAAACTACTGAAAACAAGGATGATGCATCCGCCCAGGGAAAATCAGCTGAAGCAGACGGCACCCAAAATGAAGCAGATGGCACAAAAAACGATGAAGGCACACAAGCTGAAGCAGATAACAGCAATACTTCCGATTCCGTCGAAATTTCAGAAGCTGACTTATCTTCCCCAATAGAATTCTCATACCAGAAGAATCCCGTACAGCTTATGGCCGGGGAGACAGAGATGGGTTCCGGATATTATTACAGCATCACTCTTGACAAAAGTGATAAGGACAAATTCTCCGGACTCCAGAAGTCCCTGGACGAATTCAACAGCAAGGGAGAAGCGGATCTGAACGAAAGCCTCAATTCCTCCATTGAGGAGCTTAAGGAAATATTTGAAAGTGGCTGGGGACTGGCATATGAATACGATCATGATCTGTATCCCATAAGGTCTGATGGAAGAGTATTTTCTTTTGTTGTTTCAAACTATACATTTCTGGCAGGAGCCCATGGCTATAACGATTACACCAATTACAACATTGACCCTGTTACAGGAAAAGAAATAAAGTTTGACGATGTCATGAAGGTGTCCGATGATTTTGCCCAGATTGTTGAGGATGAGCTAATAAAGCAAAATGATGACCTCGACGAATGCATGGACAAAGAGAGCTTCATTGAGGGCATGCCCGGACGACTTAAGGACGATGCGAAAGGTCTTTGCTGGGCTATTGGATATGATGGTGTATGGCTGTACTTTGAGGATTATGCAATGGGCAGCTATGCTGCAGGATCCCGCTATGTGAAAATCTCCTGGTTCGACCATCCTGAGCTTTTTACAGATACCTTCCAAAACTATGAGAAGGACAGCGTTCCTGAGATCTCCGATGTGGCAAAAGAATTAAAGGATGCAGATACAGCCATCATTGATGCCGGAATTACCATTAATGCGGGCGACTCCGCTGAAAGTGATGGAGGTGATGAGGGTGAAGGCGAGGACTGGTGGTATCATGCGGTTGTGAAAAATCCCGGATGGACTGCATGGGTCGCTGACGGAATCGATACATCTGTCGGAACACCTTCCGTAGAACTAAAAGAGATAAGCCACAATAAAACAGATTGGCTCGATGAGGATGCCTGGTCCGGCAAGATGGGAATTCCACTTCCTGAGGGACTTCCCTATAATGACGGAACCTATAGCTATAGCGTTGTCAATGAGGCGGATGAAGGTACACTTAGTCTTACGGTAATGGATGAAGCGAATCAGACCCTTAATGGTAATTATTTCTTTGATGAATTTATAGATGCACCGGATCAGGGACAGGGCATGTTTGCGGACTTTACAGAGCCCTACATCCTATATGCGGCGCTGGATAATGGAATACTATATGTATCAATCGGCCATTTTACCTATGCTGCTGCAAATCCGCACAAGGCCTACATTGTGGCTATTGATACCATCTCCGGAGAAACAGTATGGAAAAGTGATGACCTTGTCTGCGGTTCAAACAATTTCCTGATCGAGCAAGACAGCATTATCTGCGGATATGGCTTTACGGATGAACCGGATTATATCTACATAATTAACCGTACTAACGGTAAGACCCAGAAGCAGATCAAGGTAGCGTCAGCACCATCATACTTTATTAAGCAGGGTGATCAGCTTTACGTCCTTACCTACAACACAGAGTACCTCTATCAGATTAAATAGTGATAGCCAGCCATAAGAAAAATATATTTTGTACAATGAATTTTCTCTTGCCAAAAGAATTTATTCTTGCTAAAATTCAGTATCTGACAAAAATAGTGTCGTAGCGACATTTTCTTTTAGACAGTTAATACTTGATTTTTTAGGAGGTAAGTATGAGCGAACAGATCATTAGTGCAGATATGCTTGTAGGTGATATCATTTCAAAGCACCCTCTTGCAGCACAGTTTCTTATGGAGTGCGGAATGGGTTGTATCCATTGCCCTGCTTCACAGATGGAATCACTTTCAGATGCATGTGCAGTACACGGCATTGACGGTGAGGAGATCACAGATGCATTGAATGACTATCTCTTAGAGCACAATGCATAAGCGAAAATAATCATTTATTATCCCCGGAGCTTACGGCTTCGGGGATTTTTATTTCTAAAAATACTATATTTAAGAAACGAAATTTTAATAATTATTACTTATAATAATGTGTAGCGATAAACAATGCATGAGATATGCCAAAAGGATGAATAAATCAGCGATTAAAAAATTATTCATAGGTATTATCATTTTCATGGCTGGACTGGTACTTGCCCAGTTTCTTTATGATGTTTGCTGCTATTTGGAGAAAAAAGCCAATCATGAGAAAGTTCAGGCGGTTATCCAGCAGGATCTTCTTTTCAGCTGGGATACTATGGATGCTGAAATAGAGGAAATCAGCGAATGGACCACGAAGAAGAATCTTACTAACGCAGACCGTGGCCGACTCTATGAAAGGCTTAGTCTTATTTATATGCAAAAGGGCGAAACCATGACCTACTACAGGAACCTTGGCTATGCGCTTTATTATCTTGAGCGAAGTGAGGATACGGACTACACGATAAATATCTATCTCGATCTCGCTAACTTTTTCCTGAACAACTACACAGTTAATTCGGCTCAGAGCATGATACATAAGGCAGAGTCTATCAAGAGATTTGATGACATTGAGGATCTGCAGATAAGAAGCTACGCCTTCAGAATGCTTGGAATAATGAAAATCCAGTCCGAGGATTACGAAACTGCTGAAGAGTTTCTTGATAAGGCTCAGGAGCTGGTTGATATGTCCCATACAGGCGTCTATGAAGAGGCATATACAGCAATCAACGATGTATGGCTTGCCAAGGTTTACGTGGAGACCGGTCGCTACGATGAGTGCAGAGAGAAGCTGGACAAATGGGAAGGCCATGTTATGTTTACAACGGACGTATACAGACAGATCATGCTCCGCGATCTGATTATTCCGTTCTATCAGGCAAAGTCCCTGCTTCAGGCGGCTGAGATATTTGAGGGCGCTGATAATTTTGATGGCGAGGAGTTTTCAAAGAAGGAACACGAGGTTGCTGATGCTATTGAGGATTTTATGAAGCTTTGCGAGGAAAATGGCTATGAAAAGGCTGAGCTTAGCACAATATTAGAGCTTCAGAAAAAATATCCACCCACTGATGAAAATATCAGAAGCGAGATGTATGCCATAGTCAACAGACTTTATACCAAGCTTTTTGATAATCAGAATGTCGCCTATGCCAACGTTATTGACAATATGGTGGAAGATTCCAAACTGGAGATGAACAAGGCTGAGATTATGGAGTCCCAGGTCTACAAAAGAACAAGGCTTATCATCCTGTCAATTCTCGTTGTAATAGTAGTGTTTATCATCCTTGCAGTCATCATCTTTAACAGCAGATTTGATGGCCTGACGGGGCTTCTCAACAGGAAAAACTTCAATCATGGTCTACAGCGTGCAAAGCGCAGGAATGATATCTACGGCGTAATAATGATAGATATTGATGATTTCAAGCAGATAAACGATACCTACGGACATCAGAACGGTGATATAGTTCTTGGGCGTCTTGGACAGCTAATGCAAAGAGAGATCACGGCAGATGTTCATTGCTACCGATATGGTGGTGAGGAGTTTGCGATCATACTAGATAAAAAGGCCATACCTTATACCTCCAGCGTGGGCGAGAGGCTTAGAAAGGTCATGGCCCTTCAGAACTGGGAATTTGCACCGGGTCTTGTGATTACGTTAAGTGTAGGTGTTGCCACCGGAACCGGTAATGATGATGTATTAAAAATGGCAGATGACAATCTCTACCATTCAAAGGCAGCAGGTAAGAACCAGGTTACGGATTAAAAAGAAAGCTGATTTATTCATCCAAAAGTCTGGGACAACCTGTCGCGTATTTCATCCTCGGTTCTCTTTATTTCATACCAGAAGTCGGAGGCAGACATTCGCATGGCTCCGGCACCGTAGATGATTACCTGCTCTATGGCATCAGAGGTAGCAACTGTCACGCGATTTTTCCTGCTGTACTTGTGGGCAGTGCGCTCAATGTACTGGTCTGCTGTTTCGGCTTCCTTTGTGAATACCACGTCGAGGTTGTGGTATTTTAATACATGCTCGGTTCCACCGGGAACTCTGTAAGCATCAAACACCAGGATGACAGTTTCTCTTCTGTAACCCTGAAAATTGGACAAAATATCCATAAGCTTATCACGGGCGGACTTCATGTCACTATCAGCAAGGGCACGAAGTTCGTCGTTCGCGTATATGATGTTGTAGCCGTCAACAAGAAGATATGAATCATCGGGAGAGTACTCCTTTGCGCGGTACTTCTTTTCCGGGGCTTTGTTTGCGGCTTTTCTTTTTCTTTCTTCATCCGCTTTGGCGTCGTAGCGGGGCTTTACAGGTCCATAGGTCCGCTCGAAAATGCTGTCCAGCTCCTGAATGGTAGCGTTGTAAGCCTTCGTTCGCTCCTCATAGGTAAGCTCAGCTTCTTTTCTAAGATCATCCGATTTAAAGCTTTTAAGGGCATCACCCATTCTGGTAAGGTCAGTATCTGAAGCGGAGGAGTTTCCTTCGCCATCCGGCGTCCAGCCTGTATCAACGTGCATATGGCTTCTTACTTCATCCCAGGGAATGACGGTTCCTGCGCCGTGGGAGCAGAATACGCTTCCTGTGGGCTGTTCTATGTCGCGCTCCGGATCGTAGGCCTTCTCCTCTATGATAGCCTCTGCGTTGTGGCAGGGCTCATAGCCGTGAAGAGACAGATTAAGGCGGCCCTGACCATGTGTGTAGGACAATAGCTCAGCGGCATAATCATGAAGCTCAGAAGCGGGCACAGAGCCTGTTAAAACTGAGATTCCATCGGACATAAGGTCCGGAGGATTGGTGGTTCCGCTCATTTTCTGTATATCACTTATGGCGCGGCCCACGGATTCAGTAGGGAGCTCAATTACAAAATCATAGACGGGCTCAAGCAAAATATTCTCTGCCATCATAAGTCCCTGACGGACAGCGCGCATGGTAGCCTCTCTGAAATCGCCTCCCTCAGTGTGCTTAAGATGTGACCTTCCGCCTATGACGGTTATTCTCATATCTGTTATTTCAGAGCCTGTGAGAACGCCTCTTATCTTAAACTCCTCAAGGTGTGACAGGATAAGATTCTGCCAGTTGACCGCAAGGTCATCCACAGGGCAGTCCGCATCAAAGGACAGACCACTTCCGGGCTCTGTGGGAGTAAGCAGAAGATGAGCCTCTGCATAATGTCTTAAGGGCTCAAAATGTCCAACGCCCTCAACGGGAGCCTTGATGGTTTCCTTATAAACAATACTTCCGGGGCCAAAGCCTATTTCAAGACCGTAGCGCTCAATGCAGCGGTGCTTTAGAATCTCCATCTGAACCTCGCCCATAACCTGAATGGACAGATCGCCTGTGACGTCATCCTTTTTTACATCAAGAAGAGGCTCCTCCTCGGATAATTCCAGGAGCTGCTTATACACGGTAAAAGGATCCGCACCCTCAGGAAGTATGATTCTGGAGGAGAGGATAGGAGCAAGTACCTCTGTGAGCTCACCTGTAAGTGCGCCAAGTCCCTGACCTGCATAGGAGGAATCAAGGCCTGTTACGGCCACAATCTGGCCTGCCTTAGCCTCCTGTAAAAGCTCGTATTTATCTCCGGAGTATACACGGATCTGATCAACCTTTTCTGATGTACTATTATCGGTTGCGCTGCTCTTAGCACCTGAGTGGGAGCCGGCTACAGGCATGGACAGTATGTCTCTTACGTGCAAGGTGCCGCCCATGATCTTAAGCCAAGAGAGCCTTGTTCCACCGGAATCTCTTGATATCTTGTAGACTCTTGCTGCGAAGTCCTCCGGATAGACAGGCGCCTTTGAAAAGAAATCAATAAGGAACATAAGCTCCTTTACGCCCTCCATTTTAAGAGCACTTCCAAAGAGACAGGGGAATAGCCTTCTGGTGGATATGAGGCTCTGAATATCTGAAACTACAACCTTTCTGCCATCCTCGAGATAAGCATTTAAAAGCTCGTCATCGCAGACAGCAAGCTCCTCCTGAAATTCGTCATTTCCAAGGAAGTCCTCATTAAGAGAGGCATCAGCTTCTGAATATAAACCGGAATCACCTCTTCCCACATTACTTATAATAGTCTCTGAAAAATCAAGGGCGTGGGCAGAAAGCCTCTTCTGAATATCTGAGAGGAGAGCAGTTTTATCTGCCTGGTTCTGGTCCATCTTGTTTACAAATATGAAAATCGGAACCTCATAGTGCTCAAGAAGCTTCCACAGAGTCTGAACCTGTGAGGTTACGCCGTCGGCTGCGCTTATTATCAAAATAGCCAGATCAAGAACCTTCATGGTGCGCTCTGTTTCGGGCGCAAAATCAGCGTGTCCCGGAGTATCCAGAAGGGTGATGTGGGTATTTTCTGTCAGGTCAAGCTCAGCCTGCTTAGAAAAAATGGTGATGCCTCTTTTTCTCTCTAAATCATAAGTATCGAAGAAGGTATCACCGTGATCCACGCGGCCGGATTTTCTGACAACACCTGCGAGGTACAAAAGTGCCTCTGAAAGGGTGGTCTTACCGGCGTCAACGTGGGCATATATTCCAATGTTTAAATGTTTTTTATCTGCAGTATTCATAACCTCAATATTACCAAAAAAATATAGTGAACGACAAACAAAAGTTGCCGTTCACTATATTAAATAATCGCTTCTGCATTATGTGGTTTTAAACCGCTCTTTAGAATACTCCTGTCATAAAGAAGGAGAGGTATATAACGAATGCGAATCCGATGACTGTTGAAAGGATTGCAGGTGAAGTACGGAAAATATGAGCTGTCTCCTTGGACTCATTTTTCTTGAAGATAGAATTGTACTCTTCAAGATGTCCTTCCTTCTTAGCGATAGCCTGCATGATCTTGTGTGCGATAAATGAAGCAATTATAGCAAGTACAAAGCAAACACCTGCTCTTGTAAGCTGAGCGCTCTTTGAGTTTAAAGCTGCTGTCTGAGCTTCAACTGCTGCAGGGTCTGCAACCTGCTGTGCAAGTAAGGATGCATAAAGAATTAATACGTTGAAACCGTTTATAAGGAAATGCAGGATCATTGATGTAACAATACTGCCACTTGCAACATTAACAAATGCGAAAATAACGCCAAGTAAAAATGCGTAGCAGAACTGGTTGAGGTTCAGGTGAATGAGTCCGAAAAACAGACCTGAAAGAAGGGCTGCCTTAAGGATAGTAGATACCTTTCTGTACTTGTTGAATAACAGGCCGCGGAAAAGCATTTCCTCAAAAAGCGGTGGCAATAAGGAAATAACAAGCATTGCAGCACCTGCAGAGGACTCTACCATGTTGGTGATTCCCTCGCCGGCTATATTAGGTACAAAAAGCTGTGAGAAAAAGTTTCCGAACATCCAGATAGGTGTAATTACAATGTTAAGCAGGATTGTAAGGAAAACTGTTGAAACCTTGATTTTGTGGAAACCAAGAGTGCTGAAAAAAGGCTCATTTTTCATCTTGAGGTAGATTACAAGCGGAATGAAAATTGCAGCCTCAGCTAAAACCGTTGCCCAAATGCCCAAAATCTTTCCTTGACGTGCCATAAAAATTGACAGTGGAATAAGTGCGATGTTAAGTACAAGAGCAATTAAGAAAATGATACTTGTGTTTTTTGATTCTCTTTGTTTTGTCATATATAGTCCCTCCAAAAATTTTTTCACAATGAAAATAATAACCTATGGAGAAACGAGATACAACTATTGAATATAGAAATAGGGATTATTATTTGGATAAATTGGAAACTAAACAAAAAAACGTATAAATATGCAAATAGAGAGGGTGAAATGAAAAAAAAGAAGCTGTAAGAAATCTTACAGCTTCAGTAGTCGGAGTGGCGGGACTCGAACTCGCGGCCTCTACCTCCCTAAGATAGCGCGCTAACCAACTGCGCTACACCCCGGCGACAAGTGGTATAATATCATGCCACGAAAATAAAAGCAACAACTTTTTTTCAATATTTTAATAAATCGTTATTGCGACATTGAATAATTGAATTAGCGTCTATAACCGGATGTTTTATTCCGATTCTGAGATAATATGCTATTATATAGTAAGTGCTTGGTAAAACATGCACCAGGAGAATATTTTTATATAGAAATTTTGGGGGATTTATGAAAAAGTTTTGTTTTTTAAGCAGCAAAAGAATTCTTGCAGCGGTGCTTTCTGTATCGCTCTTAGCATCTCCGGTTTTAATGCCGTCAGAGAGCCTTGTTGTCAGGGCTGATAACACAGCAGTACAAAAGAAAATAGCGAAGCCTGTCATCAAGGAAATCTCAAATGATTACAAGGGACTGACCATATATTGGAAGACAGCCAGCGGAGCAAAGGAATACAGGATTTTCAGAAGAAGGAGAAACGCTGATCCCTTTGAACTTATCGCTGTGGTATCAGGGGATGAGAGGTCCTATACGGACAGTGACGCCATGAAGGAAGGCGGAATATATACATATATGATAAAGGGAGCTGACGGGGCCACAGAGTCTGAGGAATCAGAGCCCAAGACAGCTTCAAGATTCCTTGTGTCCAAGGTCAGATTCAAGGTTAAATACGCCCAGAAATCTGCAAGAGAGATGCAGAAGATGATTAATGATTTCAGAACAGGTAAGGATACCTGGTGCTGGAACACAACAAATACCCAGAAGGTTTACACACAGGGCATCGGCAAGCTTGCTTATGACTACAACCTTGAGAAGGTTGCCATGACAAGAGCTGCTGAGATTGCTTTAAAGTTTGGTCATGAGAGACCAAACGGTAAGACCTGCTTCACCGCAATGTCCGATGAGGGCTACAAATTCACCTATGCGGGCGAGAACATAGCCTACGGCTATAAGACAGCAAAGAAGGCATTTGAAGCCTTTCAGGAGACCAATCAGTACTACTCAGGGCAGGGACATCGCAGAAATATGCTGAATACCAACTACAATGTCTGCGCGATCGGACACACTAAGGTGAATGGAGTGCATTACTGGGTTCAGCTTTTTGCCTACACCACTGAGGATTCAGACTACACCAAGACAGTTAGCACCACCAAGAATGTGTCACTTTACGTATCAGCTGATGACCTTAGCAGCTATAAGAAGAGTCTTAAGTCACTTGGAGCAACCATTAAGGACTATGCTCCCGGAACTGTGACATGGGTTGATATTCAGGCTGAAAAGAAGAAGGCTACGCTTTTTTATAACAAATCAATAGGCGCATCCGGCTATGAGATTTACAGATCAAACAGCAAGAAAACCGGCTATAAGAAGGTTGGTACAGTAAAGAACCAGCTTAAGCTTGAATACACCGACAAGAAGCTTGCAAGAAAAAAGAAGTACTATTATTATATTGTTCCATATAGAGTTGCGCATGATGAAAAGATTTATGGCAAAAAATCAGCAATAAAGATGGTGAAAACCAATTAAGCGCAGGAACAGTTTTTACTGATAAAAAAAAGGATGGGAAATGACTATGGATATCGGAGAGCGTCAGAATCTTAGGAACGAGATAGAGGGCATTGTCAATCTGATCATTGACGACTACAACAAGGGCAGAGATGTAGATCAGATGGACATTTTCAATCAGCCCGACAGAGATGTGGTTATTGATATTGTAAAAAAGCTGCTGAGAGTTTTGTATCCCGGCTATTTCAGGGACAATGTTTACAGAAGCTATAATGATTCAAACCGAGTTGCGGTAATAATCGAGGACGTAATTTACAATATGCAGAAGCAGGTTGCTATTGCCTATAGGCATGGCGAGGTCTATCAGAATGCAACTGATGAAACCCTGACCTGTGGTGCAAGATGTATCACCCATGAGTTTTTCAAAAAGATCCCGCACATCCGTGCCCTTATAGACACTGACCTCCAGGCCAGCTACGAGGGAGACCCGGCTGCATTTAGTAAGGAGGAAATCATCCTCTCATATCCGGGACTTATGGCGACAGCGATAAACCGTATGGCACATGAGCTCTATCTTCTGAAGGTGCCGCTTATTCCGCGTATCATGACTGAGTATGCCCATTCAGTAACGGGAATCGATATCCATCCCGGTGCAACCATTGGAAAATATTTCATGATTGACCACGGAACAGGCATAGTTATTGGTGAGACTTCAATAATAGGTGAGCACGTTAAGGTATATCAGGGCGTTACAATAGGTGCACTTTCAACAAGGGGCGGACAGGCTCTTAAGGGAGCTAAGAGACATCCCACCATTGAGGATAACGTTACGATCTACGCCGGAGCTTCAATCCTCGGCGGAGAGACTGTAATCGGACATGATTCAGTGGTTGGTTCTAACGCGTTCCTTACTTCTTCAATCGCTCCGGGAACCAAGGTGAGCATTAAGAATCAGGAGCTACAGTTTAATAACGACGGATCAAAGGATTTTTAAAAAAGACTAAAGATTCTTATCATGATGACCGAAATAAGAGATGTAGGTATAGACTCATTATGTATGAAAGCGGTGAGATTATGATGAGATCATTGTGGTCCGGTGTTGCCGGGCTTAAGACACATCAGATACAGATGGACGTTATCGGAAATAACGTTGCAAATGTAAATACCACATCCTATAAAGCACAGAAGACTACCTTCGGTGATCTTTTGTATCAGAATGCGAGAAAGGCAGCAGGCCCCTCAAATGTAAGAGCAGGCACCAATGCCAGACAGGTCGGACTTGGAGCAAAGACATCCTCCATCATGACAAATATCGCAAAACAGGGATCTATTCAGCAGACAGATAATGTCTTTGATCTTAGTATTACAGGTGATTCCTTCTTCGTAGTTGAGAACCAGAGAGGTGAGATGAACTATACAAGAGATGGTTCATTTACTGTTGACGCTCAGGGCTACCTCGTTACAAGAGCAGATGGCTTCTATGTAAGAGGAACGGCAGCTGAAGGCGATGATGGCGGAGCAGTAGGCGGAGAGCTTACAGCCGGGGTCGGCAACAGACTCCAGGTTCTTCCTATAGATGACGAAGGTAACATCAAGAAAATGGCAGGCCAGCCTACGACCTATGCCAGAGTTACAGGTAATATCAGCAGAACAGACACCCTTCTTTCAGCAGATGGCGGAAGAAAGGTTGATCTTGAGTTCTACGGAGCTGATGGCAAGACATATACAGTAAGAATGGCCTTTTCAGATGCCGGTGACGACAATGACACTACATATCAGGCTTCAATAACCGGAATCATGGACGAGAACCATCAGTTCATCGAGGGCGGCGTAGCTGCGGGAACTGTTGTTAACCTGACCTATGACCCCTCAACAGGAAAATTCACCGGAGCAAACGGTGCGGCGAACGGGCAGGTTCAGCTGGCATTTACCGGTGATGCGGCAGCAGCGGGCAGTATCACTCTTGACTATTCAGGTACCACAAACTATGCTCCCCTTAACGGAATGAGCAGCTCATCACTTGCAACCTACAGAGGTACTATTGAAGGTGAAGGTGAAGGCTATCCTGAGGGTGACATGAACGGTGTTGCTATCGCAAGAGACGGCACTATTACCAGACTTTACAGCAATGGTCAGAACAGAGTTGCAGGAAGAATTGCAGTGGCAGAATTTGCCAATGTCACAGGCCTTTCCAAGGAGGGTGAAAACCTCTATCAGGTAACCGGAAACTCAGGACCAGCACAGGTGATGTGGGTAACTGATGACGGTGGCTACATGACATCAGGAACTCTGGAAATGAGTAACGTTGATCTCTCAAATGAGTTCACCGATATGATCATTACACAGAGAGGATTCCAGGCAAACAGCCGAGTAATTACAGTTTCGGATACACTTCTCGATGAGCTTAGACAGCTTAAGAGATAAAAGTAATCACTTAGCGATGTGCAGAACACTTGGCGAGGTTCTATCGAGCCTAGTGTAATGTCATACAGAGTAGGTTTTTTCGAGCTTAGTGTACTACTTTGTTCTGGCGAGGGCACTGCCCGAGAGCAGAACTTCCACATATTATAGCACATTGAAAACACCCGTAATTTGGACGCTTGGGGGAGAGTCCTTGTTAGGGGTGTTGCTTTTGGAAATAATCCAAAGTGCCTTGTAAACTACCTAACATCAACATATTTAGTAAATATTCGTTCATGAATTATGTAATAAAATTAGTGATTTTGACCGAAATATATAGTACAATATAAGTAGAGAAAGTGAATTTTGCGACAATTAGCACTCAACACTAGACAGTGCTAACATAATGAGTTATAATCATCAAATCATAGCAATTCATTTTTCAATGGAAAGGAGATGAGGCTATATGGTAATCGTTAAAATGAATAATACGACAGTTGAATGCAGTATTGCTGCATCAGAACTCCGTGAAATCGGCCTCACCCCTGAAGCAATCATGAATGGAGAGAAGAGAACAGTTCCGTTTATGGCGCAGCTGAACAGGGAAGTTGGCGAGCAGCTGGGGTATGATCCCGAAACAGAAGTACTCATGATGAGTAAGAACATGATGGTAGATGGAAGTGTGCGCATCTTCGCCATAAAAATGTCCAATGAGGACATTCAGAAATCAGCAGACAGAATACGTGGATCAGCAGAGGCTATTCTCAGGGAGATGACTCAGGAGAGAGTTGACTCCATCAAGGCTAAGACCGGTTCCGACAAGGGACAGGCCCTTAATGAGATGATCGGACACGTTTCAGAACTCATAGAGCAGATTTATGATCAGGATGAAGAGCAGGATCCTCAGATTGAAGCAATGGCTAAGCCCATTATGAATTCTGAGAGATACATGGCCAGATTCAAGGACTTAGGTTCTGCTGCAAGATTTGCTAAAGTTACCTACAGTCTTCCTATTACAGAGTCCAAGCTTTACAAGGAGGACGACCTGTACTACGTAACATTGGTTCTTGAGCCTGACGGAGAGAATGCAGTGTATGATCTTCGCAGAAGCGGACTTGAGTATGCTGAGGAGCTGATGATGAATTCAGCTGAGCAGACTCACATCGAAGAGACCGGAAAATGCATTATTAAGGAGGACGCACTCCTTCACCTGAAGGATATGATCGCTGGATAACTATGAAGGTAACGGTATTTGATTTTACGGGAATTTATGAGAACGAGAGCTTTGACTTTTGTAAAAGAGAAGGCTTTCGTTCTCTTTTTGTGGATTTAAAGGATATAAGCGGAACCAACTGTATATGTGACGATTACGCTTTCGAGGAGATCAGGAAAAGGATCATCGCCTCTGAAAACACTTTGAATGTGCAGGGTGGAAGTGGAGAGTTAAGCTTTAGATTTTTTGATAATGGAAACTACCACTACATGTCAAGGATACTTATGAATGCGACGGTGCCCTTTGATCTCGTTGTATTTGACCACCATCCCGATATGAAGTGGACATCCTACGGAGAGATATTGTCCTGCGGATGTTGGGTTTTGAGCGCCCTTAAAAACATTTCGGAGCTCTCACGTGTGTACATAGTTGGCGCGGATAAGGCTCTTATGGAGGAGGCTTACGCTGACAATCCGGAGTACAAGGACAGGGTGTTCTATTTTGAGGACTGTATGTCTTTGCGACAAATGCTTGAGACCACAGAAGATGCGGCTCAAAGCATCTACATTTCTGTGGATAAGGACGTACTCTCAAGGGATGAACTTATAACCAACTGGGATCAGGGAGAAATGACCCTTGAAGAGCTTAAGGAAGGCCTTTCCTTTTTGAAGGCACATTACGGAGAAAATATCGTAGCTGTTGATGTCTGCGGAGAGTGCGCTCCGGATGACCCCGATGCTTTTTCTGAAAAGGGGTTTGATGCCGGAAACCGAATCAATGCTGCTATAATGGACGCATTTTCTTAAAATCTTTAGAAAAATTTAATTGTGTATGCATAGGATTATTGCTCAGCAATCTATAGAATTAGCATAAGGGGCACGCGCGATAGCCCCTTTACAGATGCCTATGATCCCGGTTTTTAAAGCACAGAGTGCTTAAGAAGGAGTAGATTGTGAGCAAAGATAATGATCAGAACGAAAAAAGAGAAAAGATAAGTCTGCTGAGCACAGTTAAGGCAAGGCTTATCATAACCACAGTAGCACTTGTGGCTATTCCACTTATTATCGCAATTGCTGTCAGCTATAGAAGCTCTATGAACAGAGGTCTTAATGACGCTGAGGAGATAAACTCCAGACAGTGTACTATAGTTGAGCAGAAATTCATGACTGTTATTCAGCAGCAGCTACGAGCTCTCGAATCAGTAGCTGAAAGTCCCTACACTATTAACTATCTGAAGGATGAGGCGTCCAGAAATGAATCTGAAATGGTAGCTTACCTGCAACAGGTAAATGTTCCCTTTAATGATGGCAACGCTATTGTTATTTCGGGAAATGACGGAATGCAGGTTGTAAGATCTGATGGCGGAAAGCTTTCTGATATTTCAGAGAGAAACTTCTATCAGACAGCCCTTAAGGGTACTGAGAACATTTCTGAGGTGCTCGTATCCAAAGCAACAGGCTCCCGCATAATCGTGCCTGCAGTTCCTGTTTATGACACTGACTACAAGACAGTAATCGGTGTTGCTCAGCGAAGCTACGACCTGAACGTTTTGTATCAGCTCCTTGTTGATAACGTAGGAGAGAATCAGAGAGCATTCATTACTGATACTAACGGTATTGTTGTTGCCATCTCTGATTATGAGATAAAGCCCGATGATCCTGAGGATAACAGAAGCGACAGAGACTTTTTCATTCAGGCAAAGACTCAGAGTTCCGGTACCTATGTTACAGGTAAGGGCAATGATAAGCTGATTGTATCTTATCTTAAAGAGCCCACAACTGGCTGGATAATCGTTGTTTCCTCCAACTACAACGCAACTCTTGCAGATGCAAGACAGAGTGCAATGCTCATCGTACTTCTTGGAGTAATAATGATAATCCTTGCAATCGTTCTTTCCTTTAGAATGGCTAATTCCTTCACAGGACCTATGCATGAGGTTAATGATGCTCTTCATCACCTGGCAAATGGTGAATTCGTCGATATTCAGAAGTTTACAGACCGTAAGGATGAGTTTGGCGAGATGATAAACAACACCAACACAGTGGTGGATATTCTGGGAGACATAGTAAAGAATATCAAGTCCTCTGCTGTTTCGGTTAACGAATCCTCGGAAGAACTGGCAGATGCGGCAAGTCAGATATCCCAGACTGCGGATGATGTATCCAATGCCGTTCAGGAGATCGCATCCGGAGCAACACAGCAGGCTGATGAGATTCAAAGCGTTACAGAGAATGTCGCAAATATCGACCAGGCTACCGGTAATGTACAGGATAGCACGGAAGACCTTGCCAATATCGCACAAAGGATGCAGGAGGTTTCAACTGAGTCAGCACAGAGCCTGGCAGACCTTCAGCAGAGCAGCCATAATATGAGCAACAATATTTCCCAGATCACTGAGAAGATTGGTGCTACAAGTAAGGCAGTTGAGAGTATCAATGAAAAGGTTGAGGGTATTGCATCTATCGCAAGCCAGACCAACCTCCTTTCACTGAATGCCTCAATTGAGGCAGCAAGAGCCGGCGATGCGGGTAAAGGTTTCGCGGTTGTTGCAGAAGAGATCGGAAAGCTTGCAGATGATTCACGCAAGATGGCTGACGATATCAGAAGAGAGATGGATATACTTCTTGCAGAGTCACAGTCCGCAGTAGAAATGGCTGCAGAGGTTCAGAAGGGCAATGACGAGCAGGAGGAAGTACTTGGCAATACAGTTCAGAGCGTAAATGCGATGATAGAGGATATCTCATCTACTGTTGTCAGTGTTAAGAGCATTGAAAGCGAGGCTACTACCTGTGTTGATGCCAAGAACGTTGTGGCTGATGCAATGGCATCCCTGTCCGCAATTTCAGAGGAGAATGCAGCATCCTCAGAGGAGACAGGAGCATCCATGCAGGAGCTTTCCGCAACTGTTACAACACTTTCCAGCTCTGCGGATTCACTTAAGAGCATAGCAGTTAAGCTAAGAGATGATATGCAGTTCTTTAAATAATGAAAAAAGTGCTATAATAGGAAATGGCAGCCGGCAAAATGGATTTGCCGGCTGTCTTTTTGGTAAAATGCGTTTTAGGGGATAGACAGAAATTGCCGGAGGAGAGTATGGACAAAAGGATAAGGGACAGAATCAAGAAAATCGAGAAGCTGGAGATGGATCTTTTATCGGATGAGGAGATCCTTACTCAGAAGAAGGAGATAACACTTCTTATAGAGGCTCTGCAGCAGGAGCTTTTGAGAAGGACAATTGTTATCGGGGCTGTGATCATTGCCTTTGTTATTGCGGTTGTGGGACTGTTTTCATATCCCTCAACACCTATGCTTTTTGTGACGCTTGTGAGCCTTTTGACGTTCATTATGCTGGTGATAATTTATACTCAGAAATTAAAAATGTATAATGACCTTTACAAAGCGGCAGATATATTGTATAAATAGTATTGCTGCGTCACAAATAGAAAGTTTAAAATGCTTGATTATTTGTATTGACAAACCACCGGCAAGTAGCTACAATATCTATTGTTGCTTGCAGGAATGGCGGAATTGGCAGACGCGCACGGTTCAGGTCCGTGTGATAGCAATATCATGAGGGTTCAAGTCCCTTTTCCTGCATTAGTTTTTAACTAGTGCAACTAATTAAATACTTGATATGCGGAAGTGTCGGAATTGGCAGACGAGCAAGACTAAGGATCTTGTGATGGCTACATCGTGAGGGTTCAAGTCCCTTCTTCCGCACGATAAAAGAGAGGTAAGACGAATGTCTTACCTCTTTTTTATCGTGCGGAGGAGCCCCTTGAACCCAGGGTTCAAGGGGTCTCCGCTTTGCTCCGGTCGGCTCAGGACCGACGTCCCCCGGACGTCGTGCGCCCTCGCAGCATAGCTGCTTCGTCGGTCGGTTCGGCGGGAAAAAGGTCCCCCGGACCTTTTTCTATTTCCGCCTCACCCCTTCTTCCGCTATTTGAATGATTAACGGTTTCGCAGGGTAATCGGATTAAAGAATTGTTCGCGAGTAGACGTAACGGATACCGGAAGGGAATTTCCGCAGGGTAACCGGAACAAAGAATTGTTCGCGTATAGACGTAGTGACTACCTGAAGGAATTATCCGCGATTGGACCGGAAAGAGATATTATAGTCAAACTGGATGAACGATGGGAGTGCCATCAAGAAGGTAGTTTAACCTATGGTGCTTGATAAACCAAAACAGGTTGATATGCGGGAAGCGTGTTTAGGAATGAGTTACGTCAACTCGCGAACAAATTAGATCACAGGCGTAAGGGAACCAATAAAGCGGGCATGAAAGTGCAACCGATATTGAAAAAATAAAATCTACCGGTGTAACGCTCCCTAAAAAGCAATAAATTAGTTCAACCTATAGAAAGGCAAGTTCGCGGATAGACGTAACGGTCACATGAAAGCAGTCCCCGCAGGGTAACCGGTTGAAAGAATTGTTCGCGACCAGGCGTAACAGCAACCGGCAAGTAAACCCCGCGGTAATTTATGCAATTGATTTAACACGGTTGGTGTTTACTACCATCTGAGATAAGTGTCTTCCGCGGGAGAGGCACTTCTTATATATTTCTGTGCATTTTCTGTAGCTTGAGAAGGTTTTCTCTGCCTTTTCTTTGTCGCCGTAGACCTTCCAGTAGCCGACGCATTTTACGCCCTTGCGGGTGTCCTCCATGAAGCCCTTGACATCGATGGGAGGGTAGCCCAAAAAGAGGCCGATTTCGTGAGGAAATGAGCCATCGTTGTGGATGTGATGGATGAGGTGAACGATATCACTCTCGATGGAATCGCAGCCGTAGCCCTTCTTCTGGAGGATTGCTTTGGCTTCTTCACAAGAAAGATCGGCCTTAAGCTTCTCAGGGCGATATAGATATATCAAAATGGTTTTATCTGTAATCTTCAAAGGAATTGCGCGGAGTCCCTTGCCAACAAAGCACTGGTTTAACTCGCTAAGCTCTTCCTTAATATCCGATACAAGACTTCTGTCGATAGTGAAAATGTTTCCTGTTTTTATTCCTGCCAATGTGGGCGAGCAGTTTTCAATAATGATACTGTCAGGCATACCTATGGCTCCTCCTAAGATTAAAGTTAGCATTTGCTAACTAAAAGTATACAATATTAAAAACGTGTTAGCAATAGGTAACTTGATAAAGCCAGAATCTAAACATTCCATAAAGTGGGTTTTATCCTTTTTTTACAATATATCCAAACGCAATATAGTAAAATTAAATGGGATATTTCTTGCAAAAATATGGCTTGAAAGTATGAGGGGGACATTTTAATGAATCAGGATCAAGATAATTGGAAAAAAATTTTAGAAGCGCTTTTTGAGAATGCTCCTACTGAAGTGGTATGGGGGCTAATTGGGGCTGCGGCTGTTACTGCAGTGATCCTGTTCGTACTATATCTTGGCTTTGTCTTTCTGTTACTCAAGATAAAAAGAAAGATTATTGGCAGTATTGAGAAAAAGAAGGGCAAAACGCTTACACTCCAGTTCATAGAAAAAATGATTACCTTTGCGATGATCGTTCTATTTATAGTGCTTCCACTAGGAGGCGACAAAATAGCCAATTCGCTACTTGGTAGTACTGCTGTAGTTGCAGCTGTTGTGGGTTTCGCCGCGCAGGAAGCTATCAGGAACATGTTTGCCGGACTTCAGATAAGTCTCTATAAACCCTTCGATATAGGTTCAAGAGTTGAGCTTGAAGATGGATCAACGGGAATAGTTGAGAACATGACCCTGAGACATATCGTGGTCTGTCTTCTTGATTCCACCAGAGCGATTATTCCCAACAGTAAATTTGATGAAATGAAGATTATCAATTACAGCTATGAAGCGGATGTGCCAAGGGCTGCAGTTTTCAAGTATCCCATCGGTTATGACTCCGATATTCAAAAGGCAAAGGATATAATCAGAAAAACCATATGCGATTGCCCTCTTACTCTTAATGAAGATAAATATGATGAGAACGAGCCAAACAGCAGGATGGTATATTTTCTTGAAGTGCAGGACAGTGCTCTTATCATGGGAGCTACGGTTAAATTCCCGGCTAATGTAAGAAGCGAAGTAATAAAGGATGAGATAAATACTTCCGTATTTAATGCGCTTAAAGAAAATGGAATTGAGATCCCTTTCAATCAGTTGGATGTTCATATGAAAAATGTCTGATTGTTGCAGATTCTGTTTTTGTAAACGGTAGGAAAACAAATGGAAAAGAATGACAAGCTTGTAAGCAACACCTTTAATTGAAGAAATGCTCACGAACACTATAGATCATGGCTATAAAGACGATAGGGAAAAGAACATTGATATAAGAGTTATTTACGGTAAAGATAAGCAGACAATAAGAATCCGCGATAACGGCAAGCCCTTTGATCCCGTGGAATGGCACAAGAAGAACCACCCCGAGGACCCTGCATCAGGCCTTGGAATAAGGATGGTTATGGGCCTCGCCAAGGAAGTCAGATATGTGCCTGCGATGGATATGAATAATATTATGTTGATTTTGTGATATTTTGAGATATTAAGGATATATTTGATGTTTTTTATCGGAACTATGCCTGTTGTTGGCATAGCTCCTGCATTTTTTGTTGGTGGGAGGCCAGAATCTGGCCGGATCTTGGGGATAATCAACCGGTTCTCATAGTTTTGTGAAAACTGACTTATCACTTTACGAATAACAGAGCATATTTTCAAGCACTGTTACACCGGGATGCTCTTGTTTTGACTTATAGGTTGAATTTTCTATGACATATTGTGGGATAAATATAATATAGCCAAATCAACAGCCGGAATTTTAAGTCAGAAAGCTTGTTGAAAGGGATATTGGTATACTGCAAACGTAATTGCGTTAACTTTTAAATGAGAATGGTAAATCAGTTTTCTTGATTTGGTACCAATTGGTTGAACAGCCACCGAATTTTATATACGCAATAAAAAAGGGAGCATATCACTTAGCGATAGCCCCTTACTAATTATTTCTCATAATACACACATCTTATGGCATATATCTTGTCGTTGTAGTCTGAAAGCCTGGTGAGATGGTCCTGGAGCGGATCCATGCAGACATACTCGCCATTTTCAGTGCCTATGATAAGGACGTAGTGGTGATAGCTGAAAATTGACTTCCTGTGTATCTTAATGATAGGGTAGTGGCCCGCTGCCAGGCAGTTGTCGATGATTTCCGAGCTTACGTCGGAATACACATCAGCGTATAAACCGTTGATCTCATCAATCCTGCCCCACTGAAGGTTCCCTGCCTCATCAAAGGCATTGTTCTTACTCAAGAATTTGTTCATGGCGCCGGGATCCATTGCTACTGAAGTGCTGGACAGCGCTGTTGCTATGCTTGTTATTATGCAGCCGGAGCTTCCCATCGTATATTTGGATTCTCCGATCTTGTCATTTTTCCATGCAGCGTCGTCCTGTCTGTAGGCTACGAGCTTTTCATTTACAGGAAAATCTGAGGTGCATTTTACTACTACACCGCCTCTGTCCTTGATCTTAGTAACGACAAACAGACAGAGAATGATTCCCAATACAATAGCTACTAATAATATTCCAAGTTTTTTCTTACCGGTCACAGTTTGTTCCTCTCATAAAATGTTATCTATATTCTATAAGGATACTACCAAAATCATTTTGTTTACAGTCTGAAAAAAACACGACCTTGGATTTTTATTAATTAACGATATTATAAACATTTTATAAATAGGATAAAACTGCTGTAAACAAGCATGTTATCGCGTTGACTATGAAAAATTCAAGATGATAAAATTGTATATGTCACGGTATAGCGTCTACGAAAAGACGTTAATATTTCTTATGATGGAGGTAATCATATGAGTAAATTTTCCAAATTTGGTGCCACTGCGCTGGCAATGGCACTATCATTAACATTAGTAGCTCCTATTACTGCCAATGCTCAGGTTCTCTGGAAGAGTGAAGGAAATGACAGAGTATACACTAATGAGGACACGAAGAAGAGTTTGTCCAGAGATAAAAATGGTGTAGATTTGATGGAGGCTGATAACCTTCTTAGATCAGATGAGAAGGTTCACTATATTAGTGTTAATGCAAAAAATCAAACTGTGCAACTTGCAACAACAAAGGACGTTGCAAAGTTTGAGAACTTTAAGGGAAAGAAGGGCCTTAAGGTTAAGGTAATATTTAGGGAGGAAATTACAGATTCTGACGGTGAGAAACTCACAATTCGACCGGATTATGTTGATAATGATACTGGGGCTGAATATTACAAAAACCATAAGGGAGAGTTCGTAAAGATTGATGCAAATGCTCCAAAAGGATTTGAGAAGGGAACATATAAAGTAAGACTGTTCGCAAAGAAGGCTGGAAACTATAAGCTTACATATGATGCAAAGCTTAAGGATGGTACTACAGTTAAGAAGTCTCTCAAGGTAGTAGCAAGAGAGGATTCAGCTGCTATTAAATCTGTAACATATGCCGGCAAGATTATATCAGAAACCACTGATGTTGATGCTCCTTCCAATAATAAGCTTTGGAAAAAGTCCTATGGTGAGAATACAACAACCGCAAAAAAGGGTACTATCAAGGTTGTTGTAAATAAGGATTTCAAGCTTAAGAAGATTGAGGTTGGTACACCTAAAGTAAAGGCTAGTACAGAGGGTGACATAACAGTGGAAGAGTATGAGAAAGCAACTTCTGAGCTGGATGAAGCAGACATTCGTGACGAAGATGCGTATGCAGAGGATGAAGCTGATCGTCCCGGCATACCTCCGGAAGGTGAAGCAGCAGAACCTGCCAGAGAGAATAAGAGTGATACACAGAAGATGCCAACATACTCTTGGAAAAAGGTTAAGAACGGCAAGAGGATCAAGCTCAGCAAGGTTGATGAATCCAAAATAGGTATAGTAGCTGGCCATGGAATAAGCTTATACTCTAAGGATGTAAAGACCAAGACAGTCATCAGAGTTACTGTATATGACAAGAAGAATAAGACAACAAAGAGATTCTATTACAATATTTTCTTAGCTAGGTAATAAATAGATACTTCTCATAGGGGGCGGTTCTGGCCGTCCCCTTTTTGTGACAAATCCACACTATTTTGCTAAGATTGCTATTAAGACAAACGCATTATAAGTGGAGGAAGCTTTCTACTATGAAAATCGCAATTTATTTCCCCGGTGTGGGATATCATGCGGATAAACCGCTTTTATATTACTCAAGAGATATAGCCCGGGAAGCAGGGTATGAGGAATACAGAAGCATCGCCTATACCTGTTCTGTTAAGAAGATCCGCGGTGACATGGATAAGATGAAAAGAGCCTTCGAAGAGTTATACATGCAGACGGAGGATGCCTTGAAGGATATCAGGTGGGATGAATATGATGATGTACTTTTCGTCTCCAAGAGCATAGGTACCGTGATTGCTATAACTTACGCCCTTAAATACGATATTAAAAATGCAAGGCAGGTTCTTTATACACCTCTTGCGGAAACCTTTACAGCTACAAATGCTCCAAAGGATTTGAAAGCAGTAGCTTTTATTGGCACAAAGGATCCCTGGAGTGATTCTGCCAAGGTAGTAGAACTCGCAGAAGCTTTGAATATACCGATCTATCAATACGAAGGTGTAAATCACTCCCTTGAAGGCGATGACACCTTGAAAAATCTCGAGATAATGCGGGATGTAATGGCTAAAACAAAGGACTGGATCGGCTGATAAAACAAGTTGATAGAAGTACTATAAAAGCTTAATATATTTATATACATAGTCGTTGTTTCCTGTTGCAAGGAGGGCGAAATGGAAGAGTTGTATCTTAATGCAGAGAATTTGCTTCGATACATAGTCGAGTTTTCCACGCTCCTTTTGGAATTCTTTGGCATATGCATTCTTGTGTATACTGCGATAAAGAGTTTTATTTTCTGGCTGAAAAAGGATAATTCAATCAGACTTGCACTTGCCCAGGGCATTGCGCTGGCGCTGGAATTTAAGCTGGGCGGAGAGGTACTGAGAACAGTTGTGGTTCGTGAGTGGGCTGAGCTTGGTATCCTCGGAGCTATCATTTTGCTTAGAGCTACGCTCACCTTCCTTATCCATTGGGAGATCAAGAACGAGGAGAAAGCCCTCGCGCCCAAGGAAAATGTTACAGAAAATAGCACGGCTCCGAAAACAGAATAAGTAACATGTTCGATTTTTTATCTATGAGGGGATAAATATGGCAGAGTCAGGAACAGGCTTTATGGCCTATTTAAAGAGCGAACTTGAAAAGTACAGTGGCGTTTACGTTCCGGTAAAGGCTTCCTGGTTGGAATGCCTTCTGGTTAATTCTGCGCCCTATTCTAAACTTCATCCTAATCCCAGCGATGAATTCTGCATCGACAAGGTTGGTCCCAGTTTCAGAATTATAGATGAATATGCAAGCAAATTCAGAGCAGCGATGGGCAGAGATGGCGTAGCCATTGAGGAGCCTCTCGATGTGGAAAAAGTGCGTCCTGACGGATATATGATTCTGAACGGACACCACAGATGGGCTGCAGCAATAGTTTCCGGAATCGACAGGATTCCTATCAGAATTGTCAACATTACTCAACTTGCAGATATTGAGAAGATGCTGAGAAAATCTGTGAGAACCAAGCGCGTCACCTTCGACCTTGACGAGGTGGTTTTTGCAAGTGAAGACGGCTCCTTCGAGGCTGTGCCTGCATCAGCACCTGCAAGTAAATTCCCGGAGAAGGTAAGACTCGGGGTTCCTGCGCTGTTCCACTATTTTCATTCAAGGGATTATGACGTATGGGTATTCACATCAAAGTATTATTCCATGGACTACATAAAGAAGCTGTTCAAGAAATACTCTGTTGATGTGGACGGAATCGTGACGGGCTTTGGGCGAAAGGTGGCCGGCGATAAGGATGTCAAAAAGCAGATAGACAGCCTCATTGAAAGAAAATATGAGGAAACCATAAGCGTAGATAATGAGATGATAGTAAGAACTATCAGCGGTTCTAAGGATTTCGATCAATATGAGATAGACACAAAGAATCAGAAGTGGTCAGCACAGGTTATGAAAATCTTAGAGGAAGCGGCAGCGAATGAAGAAAAATGACAATGACAAAGATAAGATGCGGATTTCCTTCGACCTGGATGAAGTGCTTTTTGTCTGGCCGGAGACCCATAAGACTGAGCCACCCCTAAAGTTTCCGCTTAACAAGATCTATAAGGAACGGCTCCGCCTTGGAACGCCGGAACTGATACACAGGCTGCAGGAGCTGGGATATGAGGTCTGGGTTTATACATCATCTTTTCGCACTGAAAGATATATAAAAAATCTGTTCAAACATTACGGTGTAAAATTTGATGGAATCGTAAATGGCACCAGGCACCTGAAGGAGGTTCAGAGGGATAACAAGACTACACTTCCCCAAAAGCTTCCCAGCATGTACCGGATATCCCTTCACGTTGATGATGAGGCAATCGTGTGCTCCCTTGGAAGGCAGTACGGCTACAGAACCTATCAGCTTGACGAGGAGGATGACGAGTGGAAGGAGAAAATCATCGCAAGAGCCGATGAGATAAGACACCTGAACGAGCTTGAAAAGGCTGAGCTGGAAAAACAAAAATAGAGAAGAGATAGGACAAAGGATTTTTCGAAATATTCTGAAAAATCCTTTGTTTTTCTTTTATTTACATATAAAATGGATACATATTTGCTTAATTAGAAGGATGGGAGGAATGGATTAATTGCTACCAAATGCGGCATCTTGTGCTTGTTTGGTGGCTGTTGAGCATAGAACACGTAGGAATATGAATACCTATGTTGAGGGGGATAAGAGAATGAGAATAAAGATACTTTCATTTTGGGTGCCATCAATATTATTGATTCTTGGTATGAGTGCATGTGGATCAAAGGCAAAGACAGATACTACGATACATACCTATAAATATACTCTTGATTCTTCTCATGAAGTGGATGGAAGACAGGGAATAGCGTGGGAAAGCGGCTTATATTATGTGAGCGGCAGTACTTCGATTTCTGTTTATGATTCAAATTGGAATTTGATAAAGACAGAGACGGAGCCATTTGGGAAGTTTGATGCTGAGGTAAATCATATCGGTGATATCGATGTATTTAATGGCGAAATCTACGCAGGCGTTGAGTATTTCATGGACGGTGTGGCCTCTAATATTCAGATGGCAGTATATGATGCAGAGACATTGGAGCTTGTAAGGACATATATGTTTGACCCGAAAAGTGGACAGACAGAAGTTTCCGGAATCGCCGTTGATCCTGATCACAAATCCATGTGGATGTGCTCATGGGCAGAGGATGAGAGTGGGAGCTTTTTATACAGATATGATCTTGAAAGTGGAGAATATCTGGGAAAAGCTTGCATGAAGGAAGCTCCTAAGCTTATTCAGGGTATTGCCTATTACGATGGCTGCATTTATATCACTGCAGATGATGGTGATTCCGATAAGGATGCGCCGGATCATGTGTATAAATGTAAGGTCGATACCGAAGCTGAAGAGCTTACCGTAGTTACAGAAAAAACACTGGACGACGTTACTCGTCAGGGAGAAATCGAAGGAATATCTTTTGATAAAGAGAAAAAGCAGATGCTCATCAGCTATAACCGGGGCGCCATAATTGTGAAGGGCATGCCTAAAGGATTTTACGACGGATACGACTCGGAAATCCATGAGGTATTTTTATTCAATATCAAAGAGCAATAGATAAAAAGGAGACAAGATGTTAGACAACAAAGGATTTGATTTATGGGCAGATGGCTATGATGCAGCCGTTGGCCTTTCAGATGAAGAAAACAGCTATCCATTTGCAGGATATAAGGATGTTCTTGGAACTATTTTTAGTGAGATTATGGCAAAGAAAAATGCCAGAGTTCTTGATTTAGGATTCGGAACAGGGACACTCACAACAAAGCTCTACGAGAATGGATGTGACGTTTACGGCCAGGATTTCTCACAGAGAATGATTGAACTTGCTAAGCAGAAGATGGAAAATGCACATCTCTATCAGGGAGATTTTTCAAAGGGATTAGTAAAAGAACTTTCGGAAAATAAATATGATTTCATCGTTTGCACATACTCTTTACATCATATTACAGATGAACAGAAGATAGTATTTTTAAAATCACTACTAGATAGACTGGTTGAAGGTGGAAAACTTTTTATCGGTGATGTTGCATTTGAAACAAGGTCTGATCTGGAGAAGTGCAGAGAAGAAGTTGGAGACGAATGGGATGAGGATGAGATCTACTGTGTGGTGGATGAACTTAAGAGATCATTTGGTAAAGTGAAGTTTTTCTCTAAGTCATTTTGCGCAGGAGTTATTGAGATAATGCCATAATGGACCAGGGGGACGGGGGTAGTGGTCCAAAATAAAAATGAACCACAAACCCCGTCCCTTAGTACCATTAGAGGAGAGAACTATGCCACATGTTGAAATAAAGTGCTTTTCTGGCAGGACAGAAGAGCAGAAGCAGATATGCGCAGACCGCGTTGCGGACGTAATAGCCAAAACACTGGGCTGTAAAAAGACAAGTGTTTCGGTTGCAATTAAGGATGTTCAGGAAGATGACTGGAAAGCTGAAGTTTGGGATAAAGAAATAGTTCCGAATTTTAATGACTTATACAAAAAGCCAGGATATTCATGTGATGAGGAGTAAGCTATGGGGAATTTTAAAGTGAAAAAATGTAATGACACAGAAGTTGTAAAAGAGCTGTTCAAGGAGTACTCGCAGATAAAAGGTGCTGAAAGCTGCTTTGTTTCTTTTGATAAAGAGCTAGCAGATCTTGAAGGATTTTACAGTGGTGGTGCACTTCTTGTCGGTTATGAAGAGGATAAACCGGTTGCATGTATAGCAATCAAAAAGCTGAATGACAACACCTGCGAAGCGAAACGGTTATTCATAAAACCGGAGTATCGAGGAAAAGGATATGCCAGAACCATGCTGAATAACATGCTCGATAAGTCAAAGGAGCTTGGATTTACTGAGGTTACATTTACCACGAAGCCCTCTGTAATGCAGATAGGATATGGCCTTTACAAGAGAATGGGATTTGAAGAAACTGCTGAAGAAAATGGAACCGTCAGCATGAGGATGGCAATATAGGCCTTGAGGAGGGCAGTATGAAAATCGAAATGGAACCAATTGGCTATGTTAGAAACGATGTTAAGGACAGAAAAGATGTAGCGTGGGGAGAAGATACTTCCTCTATAGTTCTGGATGCGTCGGTTCCTGAGGGGGTCGATCGACTGATGGAGCATTATTTCTGAAAAGATAATCGGAGTTTAACAGTAAAATATGGGCACAATAAAAGCGATAGTGTTTGACGCGTTTGGAACCCTTTTTAAATTCACAAGAGGTAGTTCCGCCAGAACGATAATGAAACATATAACGGACCTTGGGATAGAGGTTGATGAAAAGGCATTCCTTGAAGAGTGGAAGCCTTTTTATACTAACCATACTGTGGAAGTTGATACATTTATGACTGAGCGGGAAATATTTTCTGCCAGAAATCAGATGCTTTATGAAAGATATAATGTGGATAGGGATGCCAGGGCAGACGCTGATGAGCTTTTATCAGAGGCTTCAAAACGCGTGTCTTTCCCGGATGTCCCAATTGCGCTTGAAGAGATAAGGAAACACTATAAGGTTTTTATTGGTTCTAATACAGATGATGATGTTCTGGGATGTGTAATGAAAAAGAACCATGTTTCCGTTGATAAAATCTATACTTCAGAGAACCTTAAATGCTATAAACCTGATACTCGTTTCTATAAGAAAATTCTTGAGGATAATGATTTATTACCTGAAGAGTTTTTATTTGTCGGTGATACAGGGAAAGACGATGTTATTGGTCCAAAGTCAGTTGGCATGAAAACAGCATTTGTCGACAGAGATGGAACCGGTGCTGATTATGGGCAGAATTATACGATTTCTAGTTTGGAAGAACTTTTGACCTTAAAATAGTCCAGGGGGACGGGGTTAAAGGGCCAAAAATGAAAATGGACCACGAACCCCGTCCCCTAGGTTCACAGGTATTGGGAAGAGACCATAATAAAGGATTTAAATGGAAATGTGCTTGAAACGCTTCCTAGAGATGTAATGGTTATGCCAAACGGAGAATTTTGGCATTTAAAGTAATTACGGAGTAAAAAAGTGAAAGTATTGATTATTGGAGCCAGTGGGTTCCTTGGAAGAACTATCTATTTCATAATCAAGAGAAGTGGTAATGAAGTTTTAGGAACATACAGTAAGAATGGAAAAGACAGCGATTATGTAAAACTGGATGTTTTTGACACGGGTAGCCTGGTCGGTTTGGTGCGTGACTTTAAACCTGACGTTATCATCTGGACGGTTATGAATCATGAGCTTGAGGAAGAAATTGCTGAAAAGGTTATGCCTGCACTTTGCGATGTTATGGGTAATATCAGATTTATCTTTTTATCTACGTCAGTTGCCTATGAGAAAAATATGTCCGAAAATGTAGAGCCATTTCTTAGGTCAGAGGAAAGTTACAATTATCATTATTTCAACGGGAAAATTAAGTCTGAGCGTGTGATCAGCAAGTTGTCAAATTACTGTATCGTGCGCCCGGGCAGTATCTATGGCATTAACCCTTTTGGAGTGATGGACAACAGGAGTCTCATATTAAAAGAGCATGTGGACTCCAAAAAAATATATATCAGAGCTGGTAATATCAAGTTCAGTATCATCGATGTGAATGAACTGGCAGATGCAATAATCGAACTGGCGACTAATGATTACGTGGGAATACTTAATGTATCTGAAGAAAAACCGGTATCGCATTATGAATTTAATAAGGCTCTTTGCAGAAAATACGGCTGGGATGATAGCTGTGTTGTAGCAAATGAAGAAAAAGAGAACATATATTATCTGGATAATAGTTTGAGAAAAAGAATTCTTAAAACAAGAATCGGAAGTTTGCGGAGGGAAGAGGAACATGAATTATGATATAGTCGCACTGCCAAAAGAGCAGTGGAAAGGTAAGGTCATACCCTTGGTAACCAGAAGCGATTGTTATTATGACCTTGAGATAAATCCATTAAATGATAAAGGATGTACTATCTCTATAGTTAAGAAGCCTGCGGAAAAAGAGATCGTTCACACTCCCGAGGAATATGATTTTCCTGACTCACTTTATCAGGATCATTGGGAGGGGGCAGAAGCCTATGGCGTTGTGAGCGATTCCGGTGAGATGTTAGCCTGCATTGAAGTATGTCCTGAAGAGTGGTCGAACAGACTCCTGGTTACAGAATTATGGGTAAGTGATGCGCTTCAGGGAAAAGGCATCGGAAAGAGGCTGATGGACAAAGCAAAGGAAGTTGCACGCCTTCAGGAAAGGCGCGCCATAATTTTAGAGACGCAATCCTGCAATACAAAGGCTATCGGATTTTACCTTCATCAAGGTTTTGAACTTATAGGTTTTGATACATGCTGTTATACAAACAATGATATTGACCGCAAGGAAGTAAGATTTAATCTTGGATACTTTTTTCATAGAGAAGGACGAAGAAGATAACATGTAAATCGAGTGGTGGTTCCCAAAATGGAGTTTGGGAAGGCAAAAAGGCTTAGGCAGACATCTTTTTTATAACAACTATATATGTTCTTTGCTGGGTTTTAGTTGTTTGGATTTTTTTATTGAGCAACTATTCTTGCTGTTTACTGGGAATTAGTTGTTTGGAAATTTTTATTGAGCAACTATTCCTGCTGTTTACTGGGAATTAGTTGTTTGGAATTTTTCATTGAGCAACTATTCATGTTGTTTACTAGATTTTAGTTGTTTTGAATTTTGCATAGCACAACTATTCTGTATGTTTACAGTGAATTAGTTGCTTTTGACCTAAATTACCGAAGGAGAATCGGAATATATCTTATGAAGATGATATCTGATGAAAAAATGTGGAGTATTAAAGCTATGACAATAGAAGAAAAAGCTAACAGGATCATAACGGATATCCGTGGCGAAAAAGGCACAAATCCAATAAGGATGTTTAAAAGCATCGCGCAAAAGGATTATATCAGCATACACGGACCTGAACATCACGTTTTGGACGGGGCATGTCTATTGATGGCTTTTCATAATGCCGGAGGCAACATTGATATTGATGAAGGACTACAAAAACTTCTTTATGAGGGACTGAGAATGCCCGGAGCAATGTGCGGACTTTGGGGAATCTGCGGCGCCATAACATCAATTGGAGCAGCGCTTTCCATAATCGATGGAACTGGGCCTCTTTCCGAAGATGGTACATGGGGGAATCACATGGGATTTACGTCAAGCGCAATAGGAGAACTTGGAAGGATCAATGGACCCAGGTGCTGCAAAAGAGATGCCATGATAGCATTTAAACATGGGACCTTGTATGTTGTTGTCCGGCACATTAAATGAGTCCTCAATCTTCACTTTAAATGAGGCTGCATAGGGTGTCAGACAAAGGGTACAGTTAGATTGTTTGACACCTGATTTTCAGATTATATAAATGAAATCATCCCTCACGCACTTTAAATGAGTGAGGGATGTAATCCTAACCAAGTTCGCAGTCATTGACTGCCTGCATGACGATGTCGGTTGTAATGAGATCAGCTTTGGCGCTGTCACCTATAAGGAGGCTGGCGTTACAGTACTTGTTTATGAGACGCGGAGTTCCATCAGCTGCGTTGAGTATTGCTTCTATTGATGCATCATCAAAGATGGTCTGATTACAGCCAGCACCTTTGAGCTTTTCAGAGATATAGCTGCGGCCTTCTTCCTTGGTCACACCATCAAGGTTGTAGTTCATGACGATTCTCTGCCTGAGGGGTTCATGAATACCAAGCCCGAGTGTGGAATTAAGGTTCGGAAGTCCGGCAAGCAGAATGACTGCTCTGTCCCTGGAATCCATCTCAAAGTTAAAAAGAATCTTGAGATCGTTAAGGATGGCATTGTTGATATAGTTCGCTTCATCAATGATGATCACAGGCGTTTTCCTCTTTTCAACGGACAGGCGTGTGACTTCTTCCTGGATGATTTTGAAATTACTTGGTTTCTTGAATGCAGGCTGGGCGCCAAACTCTGAAACAAGATTTCTGTAGAAATCATTCGGGGTCAGGGTGGAAAGACTTGAATATATAACTTTATACAGCGAGGGATTCAGCGATGATGACCAGTGCCTTATGACAGTTGTCTTGCCTCTACCGGGACTTCCGGTGAGCAGGCCGAATCCTTTGGTCTTGGCCAGGTAGTCAAGGCGGAACAGGGCTTCCCTGTGTTCTGCGGTATCAACGATTATCTCCCTTGAGTTCTTGATAAATGGGTTAAACTCAAGCCCGTAGCGTGTAAAGTATTCCATCAGTCTTCTCCTCTGCAGATATGTACCTTGTCTCTCTTAACTTTGGAATTCTCCACTTTGTTTAGGAGACGGATTGGCGTAAGTGTTCCATCAGCTTCAACAATGTAAATTTCGTCAAGCCCTGGAGAATAGCGGAGCTTGATATGCTGCTTTGAAAAACGGCAGTCCACTTCGTATTCAACCTGGTCTATGGTGATGACATTATCAGCCGAGACTCTTCTCTCGATTTCGAGGAGGAAGGAGTGGTCTATCTCTTCATCGCTGAGGCGGTGGAAAAGATTTGGTTCTGAGAAGTATCTGTCCTGCGGTGATCTTCCGTTTAAGGAAGAATGTACGGTCTGATTGTACTTCTGCACATAGGCAAAGAGATTACCTCTGAGTTCATCGAGGGAATGGAAATCCCTGATGTCGAGGCCTGACATCCACTGATCTTTCATGGTGCGGAACCAGCGCTCGATCTTTGCTTTCTGTGTAGGCGTGTAAGGCTGGTCATAATGGATGACTGAGCCGATGCGTGCGGCAAGGAGTTCCATCTGCTTGTTCTTGTAGGAACTGCCATTGTCAAAGTTGAACATTTGTGGACGGCCATACTTTGCAACTGCTGATTTTATGACAGACATGAGGTTAACAAAGTTGTCATTGAAGAAAACATCTATGCCTACGATGAACCTGCTTGCATCATCGATAAGGGCAATGATGTAGACTTTATGCTTCTTGCCATCATCGGTCTTAAGATAGGGGCCAACGCTTGAATCTCCGCACCATACCTCGTTGATGTGTGGGCGCTCGTAACGTCGCATGTCAGGGTTTGTGGTGGTCTTCATTTCAAGTGAGAGCTGATTGACGTAGCGGTTGACTGTTGATTCTGAAACAGTGCCTACTTTTATGCTTCCGTTATCCTGAAGCTGTCTGTGGATAGATGCTGCGGACATGCGGGGGTAGTTGGTTTTGAGATATCTGATCTGTTCCTGAAGATCTGCATCCAGCTTTCGGGGCAGACCCTGATCCACACGGCCTGTAGGGATGAGAGCATCAAAACCGCCTTTCTTGTAGTTACGGTACCAGCGCTCAATGGTCTGTGGTGCAAAGTGCTTGACCGAGCCATCAGGAGCTAAAACTCCCTTGGCTGAGGCGTCATTAAAGAAAGCCGTAAGGGATGAGTAGTCTTCCCAGAGACCTGAAATGATTGGAGAGATAACAGAGTATCTCATAAGAGCAATGTTTTGTTGTTTTTCCTGATCCATGGCGGATCCTCCTTTCGTTTTTTCTTAAGTATATGGAGGATCAGGAGAGAGTTCGTGCCAGGTTATGTGGTATTTAAGAAAAGGTTATGACAAGTTATTTTTTATGTAAAGAAATAATAACAACCCATGTAGTATAAGCAATTATTTGTAGATTTCTTTACATAATAATGCCGATACTGTTACTAAAGACATTTATGAAAGGAGAACGTTGTCTATGGTAACAGATATCAGTGAATTAATTAAACTATGTAGTGCAGAGCTGATTGACAGACAGTACAAACCTGACTATGCAGAAAAGATTCAGTCGCACTGGGATGAACTAAAATGCTGGATGGAAAAGAACTCTTTAACAGTTTTTTCTGAAAGAATCGCTAATCAGTATTGTGATTACCATATAGGAACCCA
>NZ_AUJH01000019.1:0-125015 GCF_000424125.1 Butyrivibrio sp. FC2001 | reverse complement strand
TTATCTTAAAAGGATCGCCTTTTTACAATTTCTTGCTTTATTTTTTTTAATAAAAAAGTGTAAAAAGCCGAACGTTTGACTTTTTACACTTCTATCTTTAAATATTTTACAGGACTTGAATGCGGAATTAAATTCCGCATTCAAGTATCAGTAAAAAATACATTCCAAACGCTAATAATAGTGCACTCGCAAATAATACAATTGTATATCGATAATACATAATTGGTGACATTCTTTTCATAGACATCCCCCAATTGAGCAAAAACTTATAACTGTTGATTTTTATTGCTGGTACACCATCAGTATATCCTCTGCTTCCATAATGCTTCCATAATAAATCAATTATTTAATTTTAATCTTTGAAAGCAATTCCTCAATCTGCTGCAGCTTTGCTTCCGGAGAAGTTGCACTATCAGGCACATAATATGTAATTACAAAAAGTTTTCCCTCAATTGGACAAATCAAAGTGGCATTATTTTTTATATACCATAATTTAGGACTTGTAGCATGCAAAACAGCGAATGTTCTTCCATCAATTACTTTATTTTCTGCTACTCTTTCATACTTTTGTCCATTTGTTGATTGATTATCTTCATTGATAAACCATGCCGCATATTCATCCAGCCCTTTCCCCTGAATATCCTTTACAATTTCGTCATACCAAGGGCTTATTGAGAAAGATGCCGCATCTCCCAATCTTTTATCCTTTGTAATTAAATTAATAGAATTACTATTTGCGTATGCATCTTCTACCTTCCATTGTGATGTGTCCCAGCTAATGTTGAATCTCTTACAACTAAAATATCCTTTAGATAACCCCAGTTTTGTTTTTACCTTCTTTACAGGGCTAAAAGCACTATAAACACGCTTTTTATTAACCTTCTTATAGGCTTTTACCTTAAGGCTGTATTTGGTACCACTCTTCAATCCTTTAATCTTATAAGTGGTTATAGAAGGATCTTTAACTGTAGCGATACATTTTTCCTCAGATTCTTCATCCGCAATATAAATCTTATATCCCTTCGCATCTGCAACCTTTGTCCATTTAACCTCCAGCGAGTCCTTTTTCTTTGTTACTCCTGTTATCTTGGGTCTCTTTAATTTGTTACTCGATGCTGCATAAGATTTTGTGCCAACAGAAAACAGCAATAGCATAACAAGAATAAAAAATGGCACCATTTTTAGTATTGTATTTTTTGCACAATTCGTTTTCATATGTATTAAGCCCTCCCCAATTATCTGTACTGGTCATACTTTTGAAGATTTATTCCATCCGCCATTAATACAAATACTTTTTTCATTCAAAAATCCTCCTAAATCAGATTATTAGATTTCATGCATGTAATCTATACAAAAATTATGTATACTCATACTTTTTAAAACAAGTGACATAGTTGTGGATGTTATTAATCCACAACTATGTCACTTGATAAGCGTATGCTAAAACATACTATCCTAATGAATGTCCATGTGATATTAAAAACAATAATCATAAGATCAAAAAGGAAACATAAAATGAATTTAAAAAGAAAACTTGTAACAATTTTACTATCTCTTGCTTTAGTATGGTCTTTAGCTTCTTATACCAACATAAAAGCATCCGCATAAGACAGCTTCTCATACAGCTATCCACATACAGAAATAACTATTAGTTGTACACTAGATGAAGAGACAGTTATTTCAAAATAGTATAACACCTCTACATAGTCCAGTCCTCATTTACTATAGCCATGTCAATTTTTTCTTTATAAAACGTCGCTGTTTTATAATCTTTGCAGAAAGAGCTTATAGTTGCACAGTACAAGAGATCCTCGTATAAGCTTTTTCTGCCACAATCACAAAAGATTTTTGCTTCATTCCATGCAATATTAAAAATATTTCTATGAGTTGCATGAGGTCTGTATAACCTTAATGTCTCCCTGATAATATATTCTGAAATCTGTGTTGATTCAACGTATTGCTCATTATTGCCTAATCTACTAGCTTCTGTCCCCATTATAAATTCATACAAAGAAGCGTAATTCCTAATATTTTTTTTGTAATATCTCTCGCACTTATCATTAAGGTATCTCTGAAGTTCTTTTACGTTTGCCTCAAAAGCAATATTTTTAAGAATTGTTACTTCCATATCTGACAGATAATCTTCAGGAGAACACTGGAACTCTCCTGGTAATGTCATTCCGATTATATTCTTCATGTTCTGAAAATAACGTTCCCTGTCGATTTCCTCTGTCCTGATTTTCCTATTGTTCACCATATTAGCCATTACCTGTCTGTTTTCCGGATAACCCAGGTCAAGAATAGTATGAAGCTTCTTTTCTATCAAATCTGCCCTCTTATAATCTGCATCATTCATCGCATGTTTATAATCACTATAAAGTTCCAATGTTGCATAATCATTTGTAAGTATTTCTGCACGCAAGTAATCAGAGACAACTCCCAGCTTTTTAAAGAGTCCCTCTATGACATACTGCTGTGGTTTTACCTGCTTTTTCTCAATACGGATTATTGTTCTTTCTGTGCAAACCCCCTCTGCAAGTTCTTTTCTGCTAAGCCCATATATTCTTCTTCGACTGGATATAATATCAGAAATACAGTAAACTTCCGAATTTATATAAATGTAACCACTATAATTTATATCTGCATCTACAGCATACTTCTCATAAAGCTTATTAAAACTATTGAGCCAGTCACGCTCATAGATCTTAAGTTCACCTTCATTATTCGTAATAAGTTTTCTTTTTACAATCTGCCCCCTTATTACTTGCCTAAGCTGTAACAATTCTTTCAGGTAGTACGCCCTGCCGGCATTTCTTAGAGAATCTAACGCCCCACAGCTGTTGGTCCATATTTTTATAACAGTTTCATCATCAACGGCATCCATCACATCTACCGCCAGATACCAGCCATAAACTGCCATGGGATAAACCTTTGCACTCGCATATGCCTGTTTCAGATTACGCTGTATATTTCCACATATTTTTTCATAGCTGCTGCATATATATGCTCTGTTTCCATCTGCTGCATACCTCGTTTTAGCCATCAGCCACCTTACTAAAATGTAAAACTCCTCAGGTGAAAAAATGTTCCTGTTCCAGTCTATATTGTCAAAATCGGGCATAGAAAGTTCCACAGCTTCTTCATAGACTCTGGCTATTTCGTCCCATACTGTGCCTTCCATCTCCAGAATCCTGCCCTTCATATCCATCAGAAACTGGTACTCTATTTTATTATCTATATCAGCATCTGTCAGAAGTTCATTCAGGATGTGTTCAGCAAGATCCTGTTTTTTCTGTTCCACAGCGTCTATCAGTTTCTGACAACGCTCCCATCTCTCATATTCATCATAGTGTACAAAATCCTCATACTCCTCGGAAGACACCCCGAGCCTTGCCATGATCCTGTTACGCATCCTGTAGTCCGGAAGCCGTTCACCGGTTTCAATATAATTCATCATAGAATCAGAACATAGCCCATAACAGGCTATATTCAATGGCACATTTAGATGTTCCCTTATCATATTGAACAGAATATGAAATTTGATCTCATCTTTTATTATCTTTCCCATATAATTGTTTTACTCAAATACTTAATTATCCCAATTATACCTGTGTTGGAGTATCTGTTTTCTGACTTTTAATAATTAACGCTCTACTTGTAAATTTTGACATCCGGCACCGCTACTCGTGATAGTAAACCATACAGAATCTTCTGATTTATGGCATTTGTTGATATATTTTATTTCTTCTTCCTCATTCGTAGTATCCGTAAATCCGCATTGAAACATAATTTATGGCTGGTTGAACCATTATGCATTTCTTAGTTAAATGGCTATGTTCAGTCTAGCCATAATAGTTGGGGCTTCCCATACCTATTGTAGCCCAATGTCTGGCAAGTTCGAGCTCTGAATCAACATAGTCCTGATCATATTCTCCGTCTGCCTTCATTTCTTCAATATCTCTCTGAACTCCTTCAGGAGTTGACTCTCTGGAAATACCAATGCTTATTTCATTAAAGTTATATGCATATCCATTTTCATCATAATCAATTCTGTCATTGTTATGAGATTTCAAAACCTCAACTAAATCATCAGCGTCGCTATCAAAAGCAGCCATGCCATAAATATAAGGTTTTATGCATCCATTTTTTCCACTCAGAAAATCTATGAACTGAACTTTGTCACTTTCATCAAAATCGATAGCAAGCTCATTATCAAAATAATAATAGCGATTCTCCCATATATCTGCATTTCCAAGAAGACTGATGACTTCGCTTTTACTCATCCCCATCAAAATCTTCTTATCATCCAAAATGATTCCCTCAAGCGGATTTATTATTGCCTTAATTTTGTGTTTTCTCATACCCAATCCTCTCCAATATATTTCTCGTATATCTCATATAATCATTTATTTCGTATCTCCTCGAGACACCGGTCAAGCGGTGTCTCATCCTTGATACACATGATATCCGGATTTGTCCCGGCTACTGCATTTATGCTGCCATCAGGATTTTCTCCAACATTTCCTGAAAATCGTATTAGTAATCCTGAATCAGGAAGTAGGAGCATCACCGGTGTCGGTCCCAAGCCATCACCTGAGGTTTTTGTTCCTACTAATGTCGCCCATCCGGTAGCTTTACAAAAGCAAACAAATTTCTCCGAAGCTGAATACACTCTGTTGCTTATCAGAACCCATTTCTTTATGTCCCTATCAATTATCTCCCCATCAAAGTCTTCCTCTGAAAGAGTCCATGTATTCGTATAATATCTGTCAAGCCCCAACTCTGAAGCCCATTCCGGTGCGTCTGAAAGTTCAGAAACAGGTTTTGATTCAGAATCCGCATAATACTTATTGATTAATGGCGTAGACTTAAAAAAAGATCGATATCCAAACTCATATGTACCACCAAAAGGTGCAACCAGATTTTCCATCCAGTATCCATCGCTTCCGCCACCATTTAATGTAATATCGAAAATTATATTCTCTGCCTCAGGATATTTTTTCAAACCTTCATAAACTATGTTGCTATCCCTATCCACCAATTCGTAGCGGAAAGATGGAATTTTAATATACAATGCCTTACAATCAGCGATATATTGCATAAAGACATCCGGAAACTGCTCCTGAGTATCCTGCACAAATTGTTCTGATGACTCCGGTATTTTATAACGTTTTGAAAGTTTTGGATCTGTGACTATCTCGTAATATGTCCTCTCAGTTTCTCTGTAATAATCATCATTTACAAATAAGTTATATAAAGATGCATAATCCTCGGGTGAAGCGATATTCAGATGTGCAAAGTTTTGTAGTTCAGCTAACATGTTTTGTAACATGCCGTAGAAGTCATCTTCTTTTGTAATATCCTTGGTTTTCTCAGCATATCTGTCGTATATTTCATCAACATCTATGCCTTTATCTTCAAGACATGGCAGGTAAGGATAACTGTTTCGAAGCTCATCCCACAGTACCTCATAATCGCTCATATATGGAGCTTCACCTTTGTCCTGGCCAAAGGTAATGCTAACATCGTTACCGCATAGCACCTTAATCTGCTTTATCAAATTGTCTTTATCATCTTCAGATAACTCACGTGCCCCGGTATCAATAGAAACTTCTTGAACCACTAAATCATCAGATACAACAGTTTCAACCTCTGCATCATCTATGTTTAGCTGTTCCGCTATTACATCTGATAACTGTTTCTCAATATATTTCCCATATTCATCTGCTGTGACCGGTGTAGCATCTGTTAATGATTCTATATCCGCAGGATCTTCCGTTACATTTTGCTTTGATGAACCATTTCCGCATCCACTCAGTAAAAGCATGATGAATACTGCCCAAATGGTAATTCTCTTAGTCCAAAAAATTCTTCCCATACCCTTTACCCCTATTTTCCAGCCATCAGCTATTTTCACTAAGATAAAGACTAACCCGGCTCTGTATGATATCAGCCACCTCTTCCGCCGATTTCTGGTTCTCATAGTAAGCCCCGGCTTCTTCGGTTATTATGTTTTCAATCTGGATTTCATTAGTTGCTACATCCGTCACCGATGAAATGAAATCTATCACGGTTTCTGTTTCTTCCTTAATTTGACTTGTCGTCTTTCCCCATAATGACTCTACATATTTTTAAGATGGTCTTTTTATGTTTTCTAAATATCAAAGGAATTATTATAACAAATAAAGCCGTTAATATAATAAAAGCTATTCCATACAATACAAAAGCTATAGTCCATGTGTTATTCCCTAGTAGAGGCGAATCAGAACCTATATATAATTGATACATCATAATTTCTGAAATTCCTAAAATTACAAAACCAACTATAATCAACATTATTACCATTCTCTTTTTTGACAATTATTTTGCCTCCTTATAATCAACAGCTTTCATTGCATTAGAAAGATTCACATATCCATGCGATTTAACTTCTATATTTGCTTTAGTAACACTGTTTACCAAAATTTTTTTAATGATTGTGGCGCTAATTCAGTAGGATTCATACAAAAAATAGCGGCCGCAATACCTGTAACATTTGCAGAAGCAAATGAAGTTCCAGATACAGTCTCATTCATATGTTTACCACTAACATCAGTTCCTGGTGCTGCTATGTCAATTGTTTCAACTCCAAAGTTTGATGTTTTACTTAACAATCCGTCACAACGCATATCTGCAACTGATATAACATTATCCAAATCATATGATTGGGGAAAAATTGCATTTTCTTTGTCTAATTCTATACCATCATTACCAGCAGATACTATAAATAACATATTGAAATTTTCAATAGTCCTCTTTAAGGCAATATTATATGAATAATCCGAGAAACTCAAATTACAAATATTTGCGCCACATTTTTAAGCATATTCAATAGCGTTAATAAGATTATATGTATTTCCTGTCTCGTCACCAACATAATATTGGAACCGGTTCAATTGATATGATATCGAAGATAGTATCAAAAATCTATTGAGCACTTGTTAAACAAAAAGAAATTATATTAACCAATAAGCAAATAACCTCTCTTCCGGATTACGGTCGAGAGGTTATCGTCCTTCGTTAGCCAGATTATCACCTGCCTAGAATAACTCGATTTATTCCTACTACAAATCAATTATTCACAGGAAATGCCCTCATTCCCGCCATTAAAAACACAATGAAAAGTACCAGTATTACACCTATAGTGTAGGCGAGCTTCACATCAAAAATTGTTATGTCTTCATCCCCAAATGCCTTTCTCCCGTACAAATATTCCCTTTGATTATTCTTAAAATGTATTTGCCGTTGTCCTAAGCTACACCTCAATCCATTACTTGAGGCATCGTGCAGGTTTAAAGTGTCTACCTATAACGTTCTTGCCACCAGCCTTCTTGAATAATGACTTCAACTTTTTCATATGCTTCGATTTCATATCAAAACCAACAATTTTCATCATAACAGATCTTGTATCTCTGAAGGCATCATTACCTACTCGTTTTAATTTATTTCCTTTTAACTCAAATTTATACATGGATTTGCAGCCATAAAAAGCTCTTTCCTTGATCATTTTAAGGCTATCAGTATCGCTGATAGAAAAGTACCTGAGATTTGTACATCCTTCAAATGCACTTATTCCTATATATTTTAAAGGAGCAGAATAGACTATAAACTTTTTTATCATCTGGTTGTCCCTAAAGGCATTATCAGCTATTCCGACAATCTCATAGTCTTCTAAGTAATAATCTTCACAAGCTACATTTTCATAATTCTTTTTTGTATATTTTGTTTTTGGAGAAGGATTAAATCCTGTTATTTCAACTTGTATGTACTTATTTTTAGATTCACTTGCGGTTTTTACAACCCTGAATTTGAATAGATCATATTTTTCACATATAAATTCATCTCCCTTCATGAGGTGATCAGCACTGACCTCTTCACCTGTTGAGACATATGTCTCGGCACATGCATTTATTGAATATATATTAAATGAAAAAACCATAGCTAAAACTGCCATCAAATACCAATATATTTTTTTCATACTCATTTTTTGTCACTCCAATACTTTTTTCTTTTCTTGAAACATACCTTTTTAGCACCTGCTTTTGTAAGCAACTTCTTAGTCTTTTCAAGCTGCTTCGGACTGATGTCATAGGCTCTTAACTTGAGTTTAGGCTTCGTTTTTGCAAATGCCTTTTTGCCTACGCGTTCCAACTCACTTTTATCAAACATAACTTCACTCAGTTCGCTACAGCCATAAAAAGCTCTTGCTTTAATCTCAGTAAGTCCTGACGCAAAATAATAGTTAAAACTTCTAAGCTGAGTACATCCTTCAAATGCACTTTTTCCTATATATCTGAACTTATCGACATTTTTAATATTGACCTGTTTAATATACTGATTGTTCTTAAAGGCGTTATCCGCTATCCCAACTACATGAAAATCCCAAAAATCATCTATATCCCCTATAACATCAACCGTTTCAAACGGATATGGATATGTGTCGGTAAGCTCCTCATCCGGAGTAGGATTAAATCCGGTAATTTCCACTTCTCCATATGAGTGTATCGTTGCAGGCTTTAGTACTCTATAAGTACAAAACTCATACGCAAATTCTGCCCCTTCCGGCAGGTTGTCCCCATAATAATCGTAGTAGTCGGCCGCAGTAGACTTTATAGGATGCACATTAAAAATGGCAATCATAGCCAGTACTGCCCCCATAGCAAATAAACTTTTCTTCATTCCAACATCTCCTTTATATTTTTAAAATATGCGTTACATATTAATAACGTTTCACCTTCTGATTTCGGGACATCTTTTTCTTATTACTGTTAAATCCCACACTTCCAGACTCAGATATCCCATAATTCCGCCTAAAACATTCATGATATCTCCTTATTCTTGTTATACGGCGCTGTATCCTTTGCTTAAATGTCGGTTCCTTCGACTTATCTAATAAAAATATGTCAGTCGGTCCGTCAGCACCACCAATTATTACATCAGATTCTATTCCCATAAAACCATTACCTCTGCTCTATAATATTACTCGCTCTCACTGAGATATAGGCTCACTCTGCTCTGTATGATATTAGCGACTTCATCAGCACTTTTCTGTCCTGCATAAAACGCCCCCACTTCTTCGCTGATAATATCAAGGATCTTATTGTCCACAGGGGAGATTTCTTTCACAGACATTATAAAATCGCTAAAATACTCTGCCTCCTCCTTGCTAAGTGCTTTTCTTTCCACGTTAACACCTGCAATATTGAATTCTTTATGAGCTATTAGTGAATCTCCATATATATCTCCCAGTTCGACCTGTGATTTTTTTACAAGAAAATTAAACGCCTTTTCAGACACCGGAAATCCATCTTCTATTTTTTCCTGATATTCATCTGATAGGAAAGATTTAAGAAAACGCCATGCAGATTCCTTATCTGTACATGAACTGCTTATTGCAATTTGTAATGGTAGGCTTATATATGATTTTCCGCATTTTTCAGATGGATAACCATTAAATACGATATCTCTTCCAAAATATCCGTCTCTTATCACCTGATAAAAATCAAAGTCAAAAAAAGTATATGGCAAGAGAAGAGCCTTGTTTTCCCTATAATAGCCTTCTCTTTCACTGCTGTATTCCACGCCATCTTCTGCTCCCGGAAATGATGAAATAAGATCAAGTAACGCTTTAAAGCCTTCGGAATCATATCCGCTTATACCTTTTTCATAATCTATAAATGAAGAGCCACAGAGTGAGTAATAAATGTCCGAGTAATCTCGTATATGAAAGCCCATTCCATCAGTAGGATCCATGCCCTGCCTACTGCAAATATCTTTATAATTCTCCAGTGTTACTATTTCATCCCCTACTATATCCTTGGCTGCAACACATGTATTAATCTGGAATTTGGGAACTAAAAAGTAATGATTTCCCTTTATAGATGTAGCCTCTACAACATTTTCGAGGATTTTTTCCAGTGATATTTCCTGATCCTGTTCTACATATTTATCGAGAGATTCCAGTGCACCTTTATCAATGTAGCTTCTCCAGGGCATATCATCATCAAGTATGAGAATATCCGGTGCATTTCCCTGAACCATATCCAGATTAAGTCTTTCGTATGAGGCTGACAAATCGCCTTCTTCCGCACCAGCATCATTTTCTGTATAATCCAGAATCTTTAGCCTTACTTTATCGTTCTCCTGATTAAACCGAATCATCTGATTCCTGACGTCATCATCAATCCCCATCATCCCTATTGTCAGAGTAGTTTTTGATGTAACGTCTTCCGGTTTAACTTCTGTGACACCGCATAAACTATACTCATCATTTCCAAGTGATCCATATATAACCATGTTATCAGGAGATGGTTCCGCTATAATTGCAATATACCCCATCTGAATATCTGACAGGACATAATCATATATCAAAGTCGCTTCCATATCCCCAGTATTAAAGCCGTAAATGCCATCCTTTTCAGCCACATAGAAATCAAAGGTACTTCCCGGAAAAAGACTTTGACAGTTCACATGTAATGATTGTGGAGTCTCAACTACTTTCCCAAATGTTTTTGAATCACAATTAAACTCATAAAGCTTGTAATCCAAATTGCTATCTTCTTCGCAGATATAAACCTTGCCATTCCTTGTCTTAAGAAGTTTTGCGTCATAGTAATTAGGAATATCCGTATCTCTCTTTACTTTTTCTGTGAATTTTCCATCATTTTCATCATATATTGATAATTCACCTTCTCCGACAATTACTACCCCTACACCATTTACATAAGCTACATCACGGATATCATTCTCACAATCAGCTTCAGTTAATGGTGCAGACCACATCATATTTCCCTGTGCAGATAACTTAACAAGACACTTTTCTGATGGTGAAGAATCATCGCTATAGGCCGTCTTTATAATGAAAATATTCCCACTATCGTCAACTGTAAATTTCTCATAATAATAATCTGATTCTTCCGGCAAGAGTATTTCCTCAAAATCTCTCTCCACAGTTAGCTTCAAGATAGATTCAGCCGTCAGGATTTCTCCATGATAGGCATGAAAATAGCAGCAGCCATTAACGACAGAAAAGCTATCCGAATAAAGACTCATATCCGCATTGGGAAGTTTTTTGTCTTCCAATTTAAAAACATGACTTCTTTCTCGAACATCTTCATCCCGAACAACTGCTACCGGTGCTTCATTTTCACTTATGTTCTCAGCTTTTCCGCACGCTCCTATGAGTAACACAGACATGCACATCCCCACCGCCAAGCTTCCCCAAGTATTGACTTTTTTCATATTCCACCAAACAATTTATTTTTCCTTGATTCCAAAAAACTTAATAGTAAAACACAATAGTTCCGGATTCATAACTCTCATCATTTCCGAAAGCAGCTTCTCCTTTGCACCATCCACTCATGAAAAATAAAACATTTTCAAATTCAAACGTACTGTCCGCAAGGCACTGCTTTGTATCATATACATATTCTATGGCGTAATCCTGCTTTGCTTCTGAAACAGTTTCATCTTCTATCATTGTCTCAAGTTTTTCTGTTGATGGAACTTTTAACCTATTAACAACCTTGTTATATTGAGATGAACCTTCATCATAACGTTGAGCTATACATATCGTGGCATAGAATATTCTTTTTATTAGTAATGAAAAATCATTTTTTTCTGATCTCTTCAAGACAACGTCCAAGCGGTGTTTCACCCTTCTTACATGGAATATTGGGTGCTGTTCCCTGAACTGCATTAATACTTCCATCAGGATTTTCGCCTACGCAGTCTGAAAAACCGATCAGTACACCCGAATCAGGAAGTAACAATAGAATCGGTGAAGTATGATTACCATCCCCCGATGTCTGTGTGCCTACTATAGTAGCCCAACCAGTAGCTTTGCAAAAACCTGTAAATGTTTCTGCAGCAGAATAAACATTACCACTTGTTAAAACCCATCTTTTGATCTCTTTATTGACTGTCTTACCTTCATAATAATCATAAGGGATACTATAAATAAGCTTACTATATCTGTCTAATCCCAAATCCTCGACCCAGTCAGGTGCATCACTCAAATCGGATACGGGAAAAGTTACAATATTTGAACGATACTCTTCAAACAACGGAGACGATTTATAGTAATTACGAATCTCGTAATCATAGTGCCCACCAAATGGAGAAATCAGATTATCTGTCCAATAGTAATTGCTTCCCCCACTATTTCCCGTAATGTCAAAAATGATATGCTTAGTTTCAGGATATTGCTCCAAAGACTCATATATAATATCTCTGTCTCTATAAATAAGATCCCATCCAAAAGACGATATTTTAAGATATAGCGTGTCACAATCAGAATAGTATTGAGAAAAGATTTCCTCATTAGATGCGGAGCCAGTCTCATATTCCGTGGCCTCAGACACATCATAGCGTTTAGAAAGCAAAGGGCTGGTCACAACTTTTAAATATGGATCATTTTCCTCAGCTACCATATCTTTCTCTTCTTCCGGAACATAATAAGCCCTCATGTATTCGCTAGGTGTGATTACACGCAGATGGGCAAAATTATTCAATTCCGAAAGCATGCTTTCTATTTTTCCATAAAATTGGTCTTCATCTGAAACAGCTTCTATTTCCTCTGCATACCTCGAGTATATTTCATCCGTATCAATTCCTACCGATTGCAGATATGGTAAATATGGGTAGGTATTTCTGAGTGCATCCCACAGCACCTCATAATCGCTCATATATGGAGCTTCACCTTTTTCCTGGCTAAAGGTAATGCTAACATTGTTACCACAAAATACCTTAATCTGCTTTATCAAATTGTCTTTATCATCTTCAGATAACTCACGTGCCCCGGTATCAATAGAAACTTCTTGAACCACTAAATCATCAGATACAACAGTTTCAACCTCTGCATCATCTATGTTTAGCTGTTCCGCTATTACATCTAATAACTGTTTTTCAATATATTTCCCATACTCATCTGCTGTGACCGGTGTAGCATCTGTTAATGATTCTATATCCGCAGGATCTTCCGTTACATTTTGCCCTGATGAACCATTTCCACATCCATTCAGTAAAAGCATGATGAATACTGCCCCAATGGTGATTCTCCTAGACCAAAAGCTCTTTACCATACCTTTTCCCCTACTTTACGACCATCATCTATTCTCACTAAGGTAAATGCTAACCCTGCTCTGGATGATATCGGCTACTTCTTCCGCAGTTTTCTGATCCTCATAGAAAGCATCTGCCTCTTCATATATGATGGTCGATATCTTATTTTCATACGCTACAGTATTAGTCAGGGATTTGATGAAATCCATAAGTCTGTCTGTTTCTTCCTTTGACATCTCTGTGATTTCTATATCCTGTCCACCTGCATGCCAGGATTCTGAGGTTTCAACCTTTTTGCCATCACTATCGATGTAATACGGCTTGTGCTGAGCCTTCTCAGCCTGAGCTTCTAAGGCACTTGTCTTGATTGGGAATCCATAATCCAGACGGTCCTGATAATCATCTACAAGAAATGATTTCATGAATTCCCATGCTGCTTCCTTGTTTTTACAATCCTTGTTCATTGCTATTTGAGAATCAACTGAAATATAGGACTCTCCACCATCGGCTGTGGGGAAGCCGTTAAACACTATATCTTTGCCAAAATAACCTTTTTCCAGCACCTGATATTCTTTGAAGGAAGAAATATTATATGACAGAAGAAGTGACTTGTTTTCCCTGTAATACGTATCATATTCTTCGTAATCCATATCCTCATCCATTTCCTCAGGGAACTGTTTTACAAATTTCAAAAGATCGACAAAGCCATCAGAATCATAGTTGCAGGTCGCATTCTCATAGTCTATATATGTAGTTCCTGTAGTGGCATACAGTTCAGAAGCTGAATTTCTGGTCATTGCTCCCATGCCGACAGCAGGGTCTATACCGTTCTTTTCACAAATATCCTTATAATTCCCAAGTGTGACCTTTTCATCTCCTACATTATCCTTAGCAGCCACGCAGGTGCTGACCGAGAACGAAGGAACAACTGTATAAAGCTTTCCGCCAACACGGGTCGAATCCACAATATTTGTCACATAATCAGAGAGCTGTATGTCGGTATCGTTTTCAATATAGGAATCCAAAGGCTCAAAAACGCCCTTTTCGGCATAGCTCTGAATCGGCATATCATAGTCAACAATCAGCATATCCGGTCCCTGTCCCTGTACAAGGTCAAGTCCCAGTTTATTTATGGAATCGCTATAGGCATCGCCTGTATCATCCATGTTATCCTCTGCATAGTCGATCAGACTTATCCTGTATTTGTCGCTCTTTCTGTTGAACCTGACTACCTGCTTTCTAACATCCATCGGTGTCCAGACGGTACCGATTGTGATCGTCTCCTTATCAGCAATTTCTGACGGATCAACTTTTACCATGCTTGCAAGCATCGGTTTACTGTCTTCATCGTTATTAAGCACATACAGCTTTCCACTCTCATCATCTCCTACATAGCTGAAATAATTGGACAGTATGTCAGAAGATGTCAGATCGCAGATAAGGGTTGTTTTCTCATCACCAATATTAAATGCACTTATGCTTGTTGAATCAGCTATATAAAAATCATAGCATTTTCCGGGATATAAACTGCTTCCGCCATATACTCCTTCTGGAAGGGATGCCTCTCCATCAAAGGACATGTTATCCGGGTTGAATTTAATCAGTCCTGTTGAATTACCATCCCAATTATCTTCATAGATGTATATGCTGCCATCCCTCATGGCATACATGTATGCATAATAGTAATCGTCATCACCATCAGGCTTTCTCTCTGCGATCTGTTTTCCCTCACCGGTATTCTCATCATATAATGAGAATTTTCCACTACTCTGAGTAAGGATACCTTTGTCCTTAACATATATCATGGAGCGGACATAATCCTTGGCATCAGATTCCGTGAGAGGCTGATCCCATATAACATCCCCTGAAGGAGACAGCTTGACCATAGTGGTTTTAACATCGGAATCAGAAGCTGCTTCTGAAATTGTTGTATCGTCAGTTGTTGCTTCTACATTTTCTTCATTATTATCATCTGAGTCTTCTTCTATAGCTTCATCTGAATCTTCATCCTCTTTTGAAGCGGCTTCTTCCACGGATGTTTCTTCCGCTGTTTCAGCACTTTCGTTATCTGAAACAACTGCTTCATCAGATTCTTCTTCGTCTTCCATTGCCTGGATCTTAGCCATGTATTCATCAGAGTACACCGTCTTTATGAGATAAAGATTTTCTTTCTCATCAACTGCCAGAGATCTGTATGAGGTATTACCGTCTGTATCAAGCGGGATCTTCTCGACATTTTCTGCATCAAATCCCATTTTGAGCAGGGAGATCTCATCCTCATCTCCACCATAAAAATCTACCAGCGTATAGAAATTCTCCTTTGTTGTACAGCAATTCTGAATATAGCTGTCCCCATTGACCGGCAGCTCTATATCCTCCATCCGGTAGACATGATCCTTATCAATCCTGGATTCCACTTTGGTTTTTTCCTGTTCAGGTGCAGTCTCTTTTTTCCCACACGCACTTGTAAAAACCATGGTGCATACCATCCCCATGGTAAGCCCCTTCTTCCAAAAACTCTTTTTCATACACCTTTTTCTCCTATTTTCCAGCCATCAGCTATTTTCACTAAGATAAAGACTAACCCGGCTCTGTATGATATCAGCCACCTCTTCCGCCGATTTCTGGTTCTCATAGTAAGCCCCGGCTTCTTCGGTTATTATGTTTTCAATCTGGATTTCATTAGTTGATACATCCGTCACCGATGAAATGAAATCTATCACGGTTTCTATTTCTTCCTTAGAGAGTTCATCGAGCTGGTATTCCTCATTTCCTATCCCAAGGATATCACCCGTATATACTTCTTCGCCCTTTGAATTAGTATAGTAAGGTCTTTCCTGCGCTTTTGCTGCCATCGCTTCAAGAGCACTTTTCTTTATTGGAAAATCCCTTTGTAATTTATTTCGATAATCATAGTCATAAAAAGACTTCATGAATTCCCAGGCAGCGTCTTTATATTTACAGTTGTGGTTCATTGCTATCTGCATTCCCATGGAGAGGAAGGATTTTCCTCCATCATTTGTTGGATAACCATTAAACTCTACATCCGTGCCAAAGTATCCATCAAGCAGCAGCTTATAGTCCTGAAAAGATGCCAGGGTATAATCCAAAAGAAGAGCTTTATTTTGCCTGAAGTATGTTTCGTATTCTTCCCACTCATCGTTATCTTCATCATCTTCTGTTTCTTCCGGAAACTGATTAATGAATTTCAGAAGATTAACAAAGCCCTCTGAATCAAAACTGCAGGTTCCATTTTCATAATTAATAAAAGTGCTTCCTGTGGTTTCGTAGAAGTCCGTGGCTGCATCTCTTGTCATATAGCCCATTCCGACAACAGGATCAATACCATTTGCTTCGCATATTTCTTTATAATTCTCCAGTGTGACCTTCTGATTTCCAAGCTTATCTTTAGCTGCAACACAGGTATTCACATAAAAAGACGGAACAACGGTATACAGTTCTCCATTTACTCTTGTGGCATCGACCACATTGGGTAAAAGATCAGAGATGCTAATATCAGGATCATTTTCAAAATATGAATCAAGAGGCTCAAACACACCTTTCTTCGCATAATTCTGAAGAGCTGCAGAATGGTAAACCACCATAATATCCGGCCCCTGCCCCTGAACAAATTCCAGCCCCAGCTTATCTACACAGTCAAAATATCCTGACAAATCCGCTCCTGCGCTGTCAGTAGCATAATCAATCAGCTTAAGCCTGTATTTATCACTCTTTTTATTGAATTTGGAGACCTGCTTTCTGACCTCATCAGATATGAAAATGGTTCCAACTGTGATAATCTCTTTTTCCGTAATTTCTGATGGATTGATTTTTGTCAAACTTGCAAGCTCAGATTCTTCATCGGGCATTTCATTTATTACAAAGATTTTTCCGTTTTCATCATCCCCGATATATGTCAGGTAATTTATTACTATATCCGATGCCTCAAAGTCACAGACAAGCGTCATCTGCTCGTCCCCAAGATTAAAGGCCTTTATTCCGGAGCGCTCTTCAACATAAAAATCGAAGGCTTTTCCTGGATAGATTCTATTCCCATTCTGAGCATCGTTTGGAATAGAAACCTCTTCATCAAAATCCATCGTATCCGGGTTGAATTTTTTAATGATAAGACCGTTTTCATTGTAGGAATTGTCATATAGATATACGTTGCCATCTCGCAGCGTATATAGATTTCCGAAGTAGTAATCATCAGAAGAATCATCATTTCCCCCTATGATTTCTTCTCCTTCATCGGTGTTTTCATCATAAAATGAAGATGCGCCTCTACTATAGGTCAGGATTCCCCTACCCTTAACATAGGCCATGCTCCCTACTGTCAGCTTCGAATCTGTCTCAGTAAGCGGTTTTTCCCATATAATATTCCCTTCTGCTGAAAGTTTTACAATAGTAGAAGTAGTGTTGTCAGCACGAAATTTTTCCGAGTAGGCAATCTCTTCCTCATTTTCATAAGCTTCCAGCCAATCATCGGTGTAAACTGTCTTTACCAGATACAGATTTTCATCTTCGTCAGCTGTCATCTCACAGTATGCAATATTATAGGCAGCTTGAAGGGGAATCTCAGCCACAGCTCCGGAAGCATAATCAACCCTCATTATCTCCGGAGCAGCTTCGCTCCCTTCGTAGTAGCCTATCAGTGTGAAAAAACTGTCCTCTGTGCTGCAACTGCTAATGCAGTAACTACTATCCTTTACAGGTAAGTCGATGTCCTCCCACCGATATACATGATCCTTGTCAATCGCAGGTTCAACATCAGCGTTTTCCTGCAGAGCTACATTTTCCTTATTTCCACATGCACCAAGGATGGTCATGGTACATATCATGCCCATAGCTAATACTCTTGTCCCAAAACTCTTTTTCATAGTCCCCTTTTCTCCCATTTTGAAAGCCTTATCTCAATCTCGTTATGTAATGCCATAAAAGTATCTACTTCAAAAACAATCACCCCCCTCATTTATATAACGCGTGAGCATCCTATTTCGGGACACAAAATCTGCTTATTTTAAGATTTTCTTCTGCCATATAATCCCAAAATAAGAGTAGAACACCCCATCGTTCCCACTATAGCTCTCCATATCAAACCGGGGATTCCAAATAATGGTGGGAATGGACATAAAAGAACAAATATAATAATCCAGATTCCAACAATACAAAATATCAAGCTTTTCATATATACCTTCCCTCTAATCATCTTGCTAAATTCATATTATCATCTATTTTTTCAGATAAATCTTAATAATTCTTAAGTTTTCCTAAGTCGTATAAAATCTATGTTATAGTAAAGAAAAACCATAATAAGGACACATTATGAGCTCACAGACCATACTGATAATTGAAGACGATGAAAGCATAATATGTAATGCCATAAGTATCGACTTTTAAAAACAGTCAACCCATCCACAGCTTTTAATGTCATCAAATGTAACTTCTTTATTTAATTCAGAACCATTAGTTAACGGCTCCGGTTTGGCAGACATATCCCCAAATGACACTACCGTTATAATTATTGCCACAATTACCCCCAAGCAGATCACTACCAGCTTTTTTGTATGCATATTATTCCCTCCGCTGATCTTTAGAATGAACAACTAACTTTCTACACAAGACTGTACTAATCAGGAAATGTCATTATTAAAACCATGCTTCGTAATAATACCAGCCGTTACCAATTTTCTTAGTTATTCCGCCATTATCACCTTCGTCATGCCACTTCCAGTAGCCATTTTCTGCTTCCAAATTGACATCAACATTCTGAAAAGCTTGTGGCTGATCTGAAGGAGAATAATAAAAGCCATAATACTTGGAAGCAGGAACTATTCCTTTTCCTGTATACGTAAATTGAACAATTTCTTCACTCTCTGAATTTCTGAAAACTCCATCCATTTTAGCCTTTTTGAATGTTTTTTTAGACAAATCCCCATCTATCATGTTCTGAGCTATATCTGTAAGTTGAAGTTTATTCTCTTCTACAAAGGCTATTATCTGTTTTTCTCTAGATGGTCTTGTACATAAAAAAATCATAAAAGCCGCGATAGTGCCGATTAAAACTGCCATAAATCTAACTTTTGCAAATATATTTTTCATGTAAATCCTCCTGGCAAAGTTTTCCCTTCTCAAGTATCTTTAATCCCCTCATTTATATAACGCATGAGCATTTAATTTCGGGACAATTAATCCCATCCTTTTCTATTTTCTTATCTCCAACATGTTATATGGCTCCACCTTTAATTCTTTTTTAGGTATATGTTGTTCAAAAAGCTCGCCATCAACATACAAGTCATATCCGTCCGGCGTAAGCTGTAAATATGCATTATCCTTTGTTATGAATATTTCGTCCTCAACATAAGGCGGATCATAGAGAGGCTGTATGACCGGTACGTATGATGCAAAAAGAAGAACCAGTCCCAGCATTATGATCACAGAATTCTTCCTTTTATCTGTTCTTATATCAAAGAATACTCGGCGTGCTCTTGATACAAGCATTCTTTTCTGCGTAATTCCTGAAAAGCTTGCCACGCTGTACCCATAAGGCTTCATCGCTCTTATGACTGCCATCTTTTTCATGGTCTCAATATAACTGATCTTCTCTTCCTGTGAGTAACCTCTTACAGCAGCTTCATCGCATCTTCTTTCAGAAAGCATTTCAAAATCAACTTCAAGGAGTCTAAGCACCGGATTCCACCACAAAATACAGCTTGCAAGATGAAGCAGCATTTTGGTCAGGACATCCCTGTGTTTGATATGTGATGCTTCATGGAATAAGATATTTCTGATATCCAGGTCCGAATAATCCACCGCTGGCAATATCACACCATAATTTATAACCCCAACCGAAACAGCCTCTTCAATAAATTCAGACATTACTATTTTCTTCGGATCCAGGCCCGCGCTCCTTGCTATAAAGGCATATTCCTTAGGAAGCTCTTTACCCTGTATAATTAAAAGTCTAATACTGTTTCTGTTTTTTAAGACCTTATATCCCCAGAAGCCGATTGCAAAAGCAGCACCGGCAATCCATATGACTATCAGCAGTGAACCTATAGATATAACATTGCCTATCCTTGAGTTCAAAAAATCATTAAGGCCTGTCATCACTATCCTCGATGGGATTACAAATGAAATGCATGTTTCTATGGGAATTATGATCCTTACAAGAAGCATGACAAATGCTGCAATCCATGGGGTCATTCCTGCGGAAAACATGTTGCTATCTCTTTGCACAGCTATATGAAAAGTCAGCGCAACCGCTGTTCCAAAAAACATCGCAGTAAACACAGACCAGGTACTTATACTTATCATTTCCCGATTTCCTTCTTCTTTTCTTTTACAAGTCTGTCCAGTTCCTCTATTTCATCCGCATCAACTTTTCCAGTCCCAATTATCCCTGAAACCAGCTGAGGCAAAGATATCTTCCCTTCATATTGCATCAGTTCTTCCATCATATATTCCGTGCAGCTGACCTCAGGTGCAAAAGTCCTGGCAATTGTCTTCCCACTGTGCGTATATCCCACTTCTTTAAGAAGGCCTTTTTTTATAAGACTGTTTATGATAGAAAAACCTGATCTGTCCTTCCAACACCTGTTAGGACTTGCCTCGATCAACTCTGCCAGAGACATCTCTTTCTCCGCTGTCCAGTATGCCTGCATTATCTCCATCTCGCTCTGTGTTAAGTACATCCGTTATCTCCCTGTATTTTATTTAAACAATTTGAATTTCGCCTGATACGGCTGATTTCCCCAAAGTTATATATAGAGTATATGGCATTTGATAGTATGCGTCAATTCATTTTGACTGTATCTTTTTGTTTTTATTAAACAAAAAAGCTCTTAGGAAATCCCAAAAGCTTTTCAGTAAATCATTTTATAAATCTTCTCGAACCATTCTAATTTCTACAGCGACAAGACTCTTAGTTTCCATAGTTTTTATTATGATTTCTATATCATAATCACCCTTTCACAATTCTTAATTCTTTAACCTGTTGCGATATTCTGACATTACCTCCACGGATAAGCTGCTCCCCAACTTCAGTAAAGCCCATCTTTGCATGAAAAGCCAAACTCTCTTTGTTATAAGGAACAGTAGTAATCGCAGCAGCCACTATCTCTATGTCATTTTCTTTAACATAATCAAATGCATATTGATATAACTTACGTCCTAAACCTTTTTTCCAGTATTTTTTATCAACAACAACTCTGTCTATATAAAGGAATTTGGAATACCGCTCTTTAAACCATCTATAGCTCTTGAAATCATAGTCCTCAAGGCCTTCTCGTAAAGCAATGATAAAACCGGCAGGAACTTCGTCTACATAGATAATCTGAAAGAGAGCTGCCTTTTCAGCAAGATATTTCAGTTCTTCTCTATCAGTAGGTATCAGGACATCGACATTTTCTTCATTTAATTCAAGAACATAGTCATAATCCTTAGGTTCTATTCTTTTAATCATCTACATATACCTTGAATTCATACCACTCTTCATCTGTTTTCTTAAATCCTATCGGTTCAAACATACACTGACTCTGTTTATTAAAGGAATAGATATTAGCCTTGACTGTCTGCATGCCTTTTTCTTTCGCCAATCTCAGCATATCCTGAATGCAACGTCTTCCAATATGCTGATTCTGATATTCCTTACATACCACAATGGCTACTTCAGCATTCTCCCTAAGCGAAACATCTCCAACCAGCGTCCCCTTGTACTCTATATAGTAACAATCTCCATGAGAACCGAGATAGTCATACATACAATGCAAAAGTTCCAGATCATATGGTTCATCCCTGTTGTCAACCTGTTTACATACATCAAGATCCTGATACCAGGGAAGTGATACCTCATCGTTTCTGTAATATGGAATCAGTCTTATTTCATCATCTATAATCCGTTCTTTCATCTTCCTTTTTAATACTTTCCCAATACTTCTTTACTTCAGTTATTTTCTTAACCACACTTTCCGGGAAAGGCTCATTATCATCCAGCGCAAGTAACTTATCAATACTATCAACAGCGCTCTGTCCCAAATCATCATATAGGGCTGGCTTAAAGTCTTCGTTTGCATGCCAAAACTTTATTTTCCCGGAAAGACTGTTGGTTGGATTCCTATCATACTCCTGCGCTAACGAATATGCTTCATCAACACAATTTCTCATATCATCATACTCTTTAAGGCAGGACAGGCACATAGCCTTAAGAATCAAAAGCGTAACTTTCACTTTGGATAAATAGCTATTTTCCTCTTTGGAGATAGAATCAAAGAATTCCATCCCCCACTGTATAAAATCATAGGCTTCCCTAAAAGCTTTTGTTTTATCTGTAGCAATGAGCGCTCCTGTCATACTCATGGAAAGGCCTATCATCCTGACAATTACTGCGACCAAAACTCTTGTAAATACATGTAGTGAATCATCAATCCTGCCTGTCTTCATTAATATGCGAGCTATATTTATATCTGCTATGCCTAAATAATTTATTTTTTTGAAATCTTCAATAGCCTCCTCCGGAGCTTTTTCGCTTTTGAGCTCAGCAATCATAAATCGTATAAATACCTCATTAAAATCCGGATCATCATTTTGAGATATGTATCTTAGCGAAGCTTCATATAGCTCTATTGACCTTTTCCTATGTGCCTCTGAGCCATCTAAGGTGTAAATGACCGAGTATAACTGTGCAGACTCTTTGAGAATTTTAAAGTTCCCAGGGTATCTAACAATAGCCTTTTCTGCCGCAGCCATTGCCTCATCATGTTTTCCCTCATTTAACAGCTTATTTATTCTTTTTTCAATGTCCGTAACCCTTTTAGAGGACATATCATATCCAAGAAGAACATCCATGGAAATACTGAAAAAATCTGCCAGTTCCATAAGTGTGACGATATCCGGAACAGTACTTCCATTCTCCCATTTTGATACGGCACCTACCGTAACACCAAACGCCTCTGCAAGAGCTTCCTGAGTAAGCCCCATTTCCTTCCTATACTTTTTGATATTTTCATGCAAATTAAGCTGCATCTGCTGTTTTTACCTCTCTTTTTTCAAGCTCTGGCCTTGTCAGAACCAGTGCCAGAAGAACTGCTAACGAAAATACTGCGCTAAAAATCATTATATTTGAAGTGCTCATATATGTTACGAGCCCGCTTATCCCAAATGATCCGACAGGCATAGCCACCGTTGAAGTTGCATCAAACACCGCTGAGGCTCTTGCCATATATTCCTGATCAACGCATTTCATGAACTGGATACCAAGAACGCCACCAATAAGTGAAGCTGCAATAGTCAATTCAAAGAAGCAAACACTCATAACGATATAGCAGGCTGTCTTATTTCCGGCAAAAATGCCTCCGACGGGTATTCCCAAAAGTCCAATCCCCAGTGCTGCTGTTCCTAAGCCTGTAATGCTCAAGGGAGAAAGCTTCCTTGACAGAAGCGGTAATAAGGCAGAACCTGCAATACCTCCCAGCGCGGAAAAAACTCCTGCAAAACTGAGTATCTCAGCACCGGTCTTGAAGATTTCACTTGCTATAGGTGCCTGGAGTGCATTTATCGGTACGAGCATAAAATTCAGCGCCACACAGAGCATACAGAAATTCCTGACAACCGGAGTCTTTGCAGTATATGCGATTCCATCCTTAAATAATCTGATGATACTCTCTTCTGAATTACCTGCTTTGCTATTGCTGCATTCCGAAAAAGCTATTCCATCACTTTTCATAAGTCCGACAAGAATAGCTGTGACTAAAAAAGTCGCTATATCTATGCACATAGCTGCCGTAGCTCCTGCTCTCGCCAGGATTACTCCGCCAATTCCTGTGCCTATCAGAGTTGCAGCACTTGAAAGCATCTTATTCAGGCTGATGCCTGCTGTCATATGCTCTTTCCTGATCACGTTAGCAGTATATGCAGACGCTGCAGGTCGATCAAATGACTCAATCGTTGTGATAATAAGCGTTATTACCACCATTACAACAGGTCCAATATGCCCGAAAATATATAAGGCTACAAAAGATGTGATTACAATTGCTCTCAGAAGGTTTGTTATTATCAGGACCCTTTTCTTATCCATCTTTTCGACAATAGCGCCTGCAAATGGCTGCACTACTACATTGGGTAGGAAATTAACTCCAAATACTATTGCTGACCACGCCGCACTGTGAGTGATCTGATATACAATCCATGTGAAAGCTATTGAATCTATAGAATCCCCAAAACGATTGACCATGTTTGAAAGAATGAGTTTTCTGTAATCTGGTATTCTAAGTATTTGCCTATATGATATTTCTCTGTTCTGTTCCATAAAAGAAGCCTCCCATCCGGTTCTGTTGGCTTCATTTTAGGTGGATTTCATATAAATAATAATACACCAATTGTATAGTTTAGAAAGATAAATATTTCCAGTCAGGAAAACAGTGTTGAGTAAAGGTCAAGACGATATCAGGCAAGCTTGTTCTGATCCTGCAGCATTTCCCGACGTTCAATAGCTTCCTCAGTCAACTGTTTCTGATAATCCTTTTTCTTGTAATACTCCTCAAGCTGCTTCTTTTGTCTGGCAGCTTTTTGAGCTCTCCTCTGAGCGTTAGTATTATTATTGTTTCTCTGTCGATTCTGAGTACTCTGATTTCTTATCTGTTCCATTAACTGATCAAGCTTTTCTTCATCCGATAATAGTTCAGCCTCGCGTCCTTTTATAGCCATATCCACATGCTGAATAGTCCCTGCTCCCCCGTTCTCTTTTAGGAACATGCCTGTTTTCCGGATCTTTCCGTCAAGAACCTGATCTGCACCATCCATTCTGAATTCTGTCTCTTCTGCTCCAAGGAAAATCGCTCCGACGCCTGCATCCTTAAGACTCTTTAACTCATCGCCGTTTTCAGTCTTGTACCACACTTTGAGCTGATCAAAAACCTCATCATTTTCATCGATCCAGCCATTTCCATCTATGTCATATTCTGCAAGATCCTTGAAGCCATCACCACTTTTCACTCCAAAAAGCTCATTTCCATCGTTAATCTTGCCATCTCCATTTTTATCCAGTGTAAGGAACCCGCTTCCTTCACCAAGCGTAGAGATCTCATCCTCTTTTCCATCTGCATCCAGGTCAAATTTGAATTTCTTATCACTAAGCTCTGCAGTGTCGGATCCTGTATTTATGATAAGTGGATCAAACAGCGCATCTAGCGGAGAAGCCATCGGTACAAAAACTTCTGACACTTTGCATCGTTCCATAGAGGCGTTCATATTAACATCAATACTTCTACCATCTGTAGTTTTGACTGTTCCCTTAGCTTCATATGTTGTCATTTCCTTCTCTGTTGTTTTATCGACAAGGCCAACAAATCCCATGTTGCTGCCTTTTCCCGTCTGGCCGTACTGTTTATCATAATATCTTGAAGCTGTACTGTTTATTTCACTCTGATCAATTCGCATATATATTTCCTCCAGATACTTCCGAGACACAAAAAGCGCCTTAGTTCAAATTAGATCCCTCGAACCAAAGCGCTTTCCGTAGCTTTAATCTATGTAGTTTTCCCTTACGCCAGCCAGTTTCCTAAAAATGATGAAAGTCCATAGTTCCCAGTAAGCCCATAGCTGCTTCCTAACCCATAACTACTCATCAATCCATAAAGGCTGTTGGTCCCATACAATCCATTGCTGCCATAAGCACTGGTTGTACTATTCCTTACAGCTGTCGCAGCCACGCTCTGAATCAGTGTAGAATTAGAACGGATCCTCTGACCAAATGAACCATCCCGTCCAAGCAGGTTTTTGACTTTATCCTTATCAGCTGCCTTAAATTTCTTTTCATCAATGCTTAGTGTTCCATTTTTGCTGTTATAGCTGATACCAATTTCACTAAGAGCATTTTTATTGCCGGCAGCATCATTTTTCATGGCAGTAGCTCTGGTTCCGATAATTGTAGCTGTGCTGTTCTTTGCCTGCGAAACTATGTCATTATATCCATCAACAAGATTCTTTGCACTGTTATACAGCTCATCAGTATTTTTATCATTGTAGATATAATCGCTGCCAAGTGCCTTCCCGGCTGCCTCAGCCTTTACACCGCCCTCAAGCACTGAACTGTTTGCTCTGGCAGAACTACCATTAAGCTTGTTATACAGATTGCTGTTTCCCGTTGAACGGATATTTCCAGCGTTTCCATACCTGCCTGATGAAAAAGCTCCGGTATTTTTTCGAGTGCCTGATTCAACAGCCTCTCGTCTTTCTGCCCTGGACATTTTCATAAAAGTATCCGCATAGCTTGCCTGTGCAACAGCCTGACCTTTGGTAAGCTGTTGTCTTCCACTTTTTCTTACGGATCCCGTTCCATAGCCACTCCAAACTGAGCCGGCACCACCGATCCTGCTCATTAGCGCGCCTACATAATCCATCCCAAAATTCATGCGATCACCTCCTCACAAGGAGCTTTTTCCTTTGCTATTTCAAGTATCGTCCATGAAATGAGACAATTAAATAGGATTGTAACGAACGGACAGTTTAATGTAATGAATAGTCATTTTTCTTTTGACTGCAGCATTACCGTAACGATAAAAGTATTATTTCCAGTCTCCACTTTGACTCCGCCGAGATATTTTTCTGCGATGTTTTTTACACTTTTTAGCCCAATACCATGCTGCCCATTATCTGTTTTTTCCTTTTTCCTGCTAACTATTGAGCTATCTTTGTCCCGTATAACAGTTCCATCATAGGAATTTTCTGCTTTTATCAGATAAAAGTTATCTTTTGAAGTCCCGTACAGCTTAATAAATCGTTCTTTTTCCGATACCAATGCCACCGCTTCCAATGCATTATCTAAAAGGTTATTGAGTACAATAGCCATATCCATAGCACTGATACTCTTATCCTCAGGGTAAGAAAACTCACACTCAAAGGTACATCCCTGCTTTTCTGCCTGAGTTGCCGCTTCATTTATTACAACATCAGTAACCGGATTACCTGTAGAATATTTCACCCCACTGGCATTCAGCTCTATATCCATTTCACTTAAAAAATCACTTGCATCCTGATAGCGATTATTCTCGATAAAACTCTTTAAAATCATCAGCTTTCCTGCCATATCATGACGCAGAGTCCTGATCTGATCGTGATGTTTTTCAGTAAATTCTATCTTTTTTCTCAGAAACTCCTGCTCCTGCACCTGTTCCTGAAGCAAAAGATCTTCTTCCTTTAATCGCCTATACCGCTGCCAGGTTGCTATGGCTGATAATTCACCTATAAAGATAAGCACTGCAAGAATTGGCAGAGTATATCTAAGACTTCTCTTTTCGTCCAGCAAAACAAATACTTCCTTTTGCATGGGAACGACCATAACATCTACAATCATGTATGAGATAAAATAAGATACCGCAGAGTAGATTGAAAGATAGACTGCTTCCGTCCAGGTCATATCATACTGTTCTGGACAAATCCTTTTTATTAATAAAAATTCCAGCCACAATAGTACAGTCATAAATATTACTTGAGCCATCATCAGCAAAAACATCCTGATCCACAGTTCTTCTATCGCTCCCTCCAGCGAGTAGTCTATACTTCCTATGACTTTGTCTGTTACTGAATTAGAAGCTGCTGTATTGATCAAGTGCCAGACATAATAAATGTTCTGCCAGAGAAAAAACACAAAAAGCATATGTGGCATTGCCTTTTTGTCATAGAAATAGAATATGGCAATGATTGTCAGAACACTTATTATGGTAAATAGCCCTTTTACAGGGAAGGGAAGAGAATACAGACATAATGCTTCTATCGTAATTACTGCTGATAACACAATCCTTTTTACCCTGTTCAAAACCTCTTTTTTTATAAACAGGCGAATGAAATAAAACAAAAATATGCCTCGTATCAGTATTATTGATACTCCATAAAATTCTTCTATTATCCTAATTTGCACTTCTGACATATACACCAAGTACCTCGTCACAAAATATAATCCATATATGCTTTAACAAAATCTGCATATTTATATTTGGAAATAATAATAGAATCTCCGCTGTCCATAATGGCTTCTGTCCTTGTGTACCCTCTGATATGGTTCAAATTCACAAGATATCCTCTATGTATTCTGAAAAACTCTTTTCCTAGTTCATCTTCAAATTCTGACATTCTTTTATACACTTCATAGTTTTTGCCTTTGAGATGTACAGTAGTTTTCCTGCCATTACTTTCTATATACAAAATATCCTTGATGGCTATCTGGATTGTTATTCCACCTGTCTGGATTGTTGTGTATTGTTCTCCTGTATCCTCTTCATATGCAGCTTCACATATCATCTGGGCATCCATTTTTTTCAGTTCTTCCACTGCTCTTCGTAGTTCAGACTCAAATGCAGCTTTGGATATTGGTTTAAGAAGATAACCGTAAGCTCTTACACCAAAAGCATCTCCCATTCTGTCGGGAATACCTGTGACAAATATGATAAGCGGCCTTGAAGCCCTAATACTGCGGCCACTTTCTTCAATTCTTTCCCCCAGAGTTTTGGCAGCCTCAATACCATCAGCACCACCCATAGCTATATCAAGAAAAAGCACATCAATTCTGGTTCCTGAATCTATGTCCTTTATGAGGTCTTCAGCTGATGAATACTCCTTTATTTCCGCGTTATACACACTTCCGGAAAGCCATCCGTAAAGTAATTCTCGTACTGCTTTTTCATCATCACAGATTGCAAAACACATTTTTCCCATAATGTGTGAACCCACTTTCCTCTTTTATTGTCTATCACATCCATATCATCAAAACTAACAATCATAATGCCGTTAACAACAAAGTTATCTCCATAGACATAACAAAAAGCTTAACATGATTCTTCATGTAAGCTTTTTGAATTTCAACTATATTTTAATCATAACATTATGCCAGCACTCTCTATAGGTCAATGTTATGAATGGTCAGTTTTATGTCATGAGTGGACATTATTCCTTCTTATCAACAGCCCGCGGTAACAGTGATGAAAGTGCATCCGAATATCTTCCCTGGCTATTATACGATCCACCACCCCTTGCTGCTGCGTTATTAATCGCCCTTCCTTTGTCACTCATCTTTGACGCAAACGAATTATACCCGGTGAAAAGTGTCTTTAGTGTTTTTATATCTGAACTCTTAAGCTTATCCTCATCCACCTCAAGCTTATTATTGGCTCCTACACTTATGCCCACCTTGTTTAATAGATCCTCATTTACTTCAGTTGTTTTAATCATCCATGTAGCAGAACGTAGAACATCTTTGGTGTTTGACTCTGCAGCACCATCCAATGTTCGGTTGTAACTATCCACAAAGCTCTTAACAGCCTTGCCGATACTATCCCAATCGTACTCTTCAGTTACTGTCTCTTCACCTGTTTCCTCATTTTTAGTAGTCTTCTGCTTTTTTTGCCAAAGAGAGTCCTTCATCAGATTCTGCGCAGCTTTCGTCAATGTTCCTGCATTACTTGCCATAGAAGTAAGCTTTGCATGCGAGTCCTTACCTGCAGCAGCATTTTCTGCTTTCTGCTTGGCATAGTATGCTTTCACAAGCTTTTTGTACGAGCCATTTCGGAGCATAGCATAATCAGAAACACTAAAAGGGCTTGTTGCACTTGTGCTGGTATTTATATTTAGCCCCGATAAAAAAGAGCTTGCATTCTGATTATAATCGCTGAAATCATAATCAGATTTATCATAATAACTACCACTTAATGAGTCTCTTATCGTTGACATCTCCTTGCCCTCCTTCCTTCGACTTATAATAATCATCAAAAAGTTTGTTTGCAGCTTTCAATGTTTCATTACATATAGATGGAAGATCTCTCCCCCATGCACCAGTAGCCAAATTAAATCCCTTTTCCATAGCTTTCTGCATCTTTTTCATTTTCTCTACATCATCGCCTGCAAGAGCTGATGCAAAGTCAAAAAGTCTCTGAGAAGTCTGCTTTACACCATAATATCCATCTTCAGAAATATCCTTTTGTGCCTGAGCTTTAGTTGCTGCATCTACCTTGAAATTGCCACCAGCCAATCTTTTCCAAAAGCTGTCATCTGTTGCCTTTCCAAAAGCTGAAACCTGACCTTCCAATGTTTTCCTGACAATTTCCAGAAGCTTGTTTCTCTGGTCCTCTTCAGCCTGTTTCATCTGCTGAACTATTGCAGCTCTGTCTGCAGGTGACTTCTTATTTATGCTATATAAACCTGCATCCTTTTCACTTGTCTTTTCAGCTGTCTTCTCGTAAACTGCAGCAGACTCTTTATTCTCGTTTGCTACTTCCTGAACACTGTCAGTTTTCTTTCCATTTTCAGAACTATAGTTTTCTGTGTTCATGACTGAATAATCAGTATTCTGAATGTTTCCTACTAATCCTGTACTCATAACAAATACCTCCTTTGTTAACATCTGTTAATCATTTAGTTATAAAAAAGCTATATTTCTGCATCAACCATGCCACCTACTTCTGTCATTCCAGAGTCCTGTACCATCACGGACATCTCATCTCCGCCAAGTGATAGCGAAACACCGCTATCAAAACCTGATGAAACTGACGATTTCCCCAAATTCTCTTTTTCTGCCTGAAGTCTTTCAAACATTGCCTTTAGATATTTTAAGTCAGCCTTCATGATATCCCTTGCTTCATCAGATCTGTGTTTAGCCTTTAGCTGTTCAAGATCCTGCGGCGCCATGGCTCCTGAAAGTGCCTCAGCCATCTCATCTAGCTCCTGATCTAGCTGAGCCGTTTCCTCAGCCTCTTCATACATCTCCTCAGCAGACATTTCCAGCTTTTCCATAAGAGCTTCGAACTCTTCCTGTTCAAGTTCCCTTATTTCCTCATCCGACTGAACTTTTTCTAAAGGATTTTCTTGCTCAGAAGGCAATTCTTCGTCCATATTCTGCTCAGCAGTTTCTTCCATTTTCAGGTTCTTCTTTTTCTTCTCACAGGCACGTTGAACCATTTCCGCATGCAGGATTGCCCTCAGAATCTCTTCATCATCGTATTCTCCGGTTTTCAGCTTCTTCTGAAGGTTCCCGATTTTCATCCTGATCCCGATTGAAACCTGAGCAGCTTTTGCGGAAGTCTTGGCACTTAATACCTGTGCTGAAACCTGCTTGAAGCTATACATAGCAGGTCTCTTCTTTTTAGAGCTGTTACTCGTTTTCCTTGGCCTGGACATAGAGATAGTCCCTACATGGTTACCATTAAGGTCATATAAGCGCTTTGAGTAATACTCTGTATTTCCTCTGATCTGTAGTTCATATCCATACATAGTTATCGCCTTCTCCACTTCGTTCCGCATACAGTCTTACTAAGCTCACAAGTTCGCTAAGTGCGACTAGCATCCTTGCTTCGCTACGCATAAAGATTTTTCATAACCACATTATCATCCAGTTCCATACGTCTATATCATCATGGTTCTCTATTCTGAACACTCCGTCCTTAACGTCAGATGCCGAAAATTCTCCCCAGCCTCCTCCACCGCCAACTCCAGGAATTTTATAATATCCCCCGACAAATACAAATAGAGACTGCTCTTCTATTTCAGCATCAGGGTATGCTTCCTTTAAAGCCGCTCCATCAATATATATGTAATCCCCATCATACCCTGTAACTATCTTTTCTTCTGTATCTTGCACAACCGTATCCATCTTTGTCATGCTGTAAATGCCACTTATATCCAACGGGTTATTACGCTTGTACGAAAAGCATTTTATTCCAAAGATTGAAGCTATAAGTGCCATTATGAAAAGGACACCACCGGCTAAAACCACTTTTCTGTTATAGCCATTCCTCTCAAGTATCCTGTGGATCCTTTTATTTAGCACCTTATAATTATCATCCCATGCAAAAAGGAACCCTTCTTCGCACTTCATGTTTTTTCGGGACAACATGATTTCCCTGGCATTTGCCAGAAGTGATTCACCATAATCAAAAGGATCAATCCCATTCATTTGCATAGTCACAGCATCACAAACATCTTCAAGATCCCTTTTTATGTACTTTGTAGCAATATGAAGAAAAACATTAGGCCACAAAAGACACCGCACCATATCATATCCGGCAATTATCCAAAGATGTCCCAGTTTAATGTGAGTTTCTTCATGCTTTATAACTATAAGAGCATTCTGCACGTCAAGCTTTTCCGGAATAACTATTATAGGATGGATACAACCTATGCAGAAAGGGGAAATAGTACCCGGATATTTTCTAATTTCATTATCAAAGCCGCAGGTCGTGGCTTTATCCAGCCCCTTCACAAATTTATGTAGTCGCCTTCTTCTGTATATAAAATATGCCGCAAATATGAATATTCCAACTATATAGATAATTGAAACGATCCTGTGTGCACATAACAGATTCCATCTGCCCAATGTATACCACCCGGCTTTGGTTTCGAAAATAAGCTTAAGTTTTCCGCAAAATAAACAAAGGATCAATAGTCCCCAAGAAGCAGCCTTCGCAAATACTCTATCTGCTAAGACAGTCTTTCTAAGGAACATAATGATCCCCAAAACCAGTACTGATATAAGCGCACAGAAACCTAAAATGATCGAATAATAAACGACCAAAAATTCAAAAAACTGTGATAAATTTGTAAAGAATTGCTGCAGCCCTTGCATAACATACCTCTGCTCATCCGTGAGCTACTTATTCTTCTTTGCATTCTTTATAATGTTTTCAAGTTCCTTTATCTGATCTTCAGTAAGTGACTCTGCCTCCAGAAAAGCAAAAGCCGCACCTAGTTTATTTCCTCCAAAATAATTATTGGCAAAATCTATGCTCTTTTCACGTCTGCATTCTTCCTTTGTCTTTATGGGAAGATAATGATAAACTCTGCTATCTTTTTCATCTACTGTATATGAAATAAGATTCTTCTTGCACAGCCTGTTGATAAGAACTCTCACCATTCGCTGCGACATTTTGTCCTGTCCGGGAAGTTTCTCACATATCTCTACAGAAGTAAGGTCTCTTCCAGCATCCCAAAGTGTCTCCATTATCAGCCATTCACTCTCACTAGGAAGCATTTCTTCTCTTTTCATGAAAACCTCCTCAAAATGCCACATAATCCGATATGTTACCTTTTCATAATAACATATCGGATAATGTGTGTTAATAATTAATAGCTGTTAATGATTTTTTTGGATTTTTTATTTTTTTCGACTCAAGTCTTTACATCAATGCTAACACTGACACCTTCTGCTGCAGATACCTCTGCTCCGGTGGATTTTGCAATCTTTTCATCAATATGAGGCACTTTTGTATTATGTGTGGACTCTGAAACCACAGAAACCTTCACGCCACCGACATCGATCTGCTGTGCCTTTGCATTTTCTTCGTCTGAGAATCCTGATGCACTTGCCTGTGCATTTGCAACTCTGTCTGCTTCTTCCGCTCTTCTTTCTGATGCAGCCTCCTGAAGATGCTGTTCCTGCCACCTTCTCTCAGCTCTCTTCTTTTCACGCGCTGCTTCATCTCTCTCATTCTCTTTCTGCAGGGTTGCATCAGCTTCCCTGGCTTTCTGCATTTCCTTATTAGTCTCAGCAATCTGCTCCATATTGTTATTTGCTATGTCTTCAGATCTTTTCTGAGTTTCAGCTAGTTCTTCTTTCTTTTTTGTGGTATCCACGCCGGATGCCTCATCTCTCTTGATCTCAGCATCCAGGACACCGGCCTTTCCATCCATCTGCTTCTTCACTCCCTGCTGAAGCTGTATCTGTTTCATGGATGTACTGGCAGATATAAGAGACTGAGTCATTACATTTGTTAAAGCCATTACACACACCTCCTTGTATTAAATAATGGAAGTTCTGATCTCACTTCGTTCGCCAGAACACGTTCGGACTAGGCTCAAAAATACTTCGCCAAGTCCTCTCAGTTCTACCAAAGGCTTCGGAAAGTTAACCAAAAACCATTATAGATTTTTCACGAAAGGACCTTTTTCAATCATGAATGGACTGGTTTTACATTAAATTACCATCATAGCTGTGAAAATAACTGTATCATCCTCCTGTTCCAGTTGTGTTGTTCCAAAATACTTTTCTGCAATTCTTCGCATATTTTTCAGTCCATAACCATGCTTATCAAAATCCGGCTTCGATGTTCTCACAAGTCCATCCTCATCAGAAATCCATAAAACACCGCTAAAACTGTTCCTGACCTGAACCATGAACATATCACCACTACGCCAGGATTTTATCTCAACAAACGGATTATCCTGACCTTCAGCAGCCCTAATTGCATTTGAAAGAGCGTTATTTAAAATAACACCCACATCTATAGATTCTACTTTTCCTTCCTCCGGATAGTGAAAATCATCTACAAATCGTATTCCAGCATCTTCAGCTTGTCTCCGTTTCTCTGAAATCACTATATCCGTGACTGGATTTCCGGTCTTTGCATTTATGTCTACTGTATGGAAATCCTCAGACCAATCATTTAGGTATTGTAAAGCCTGATCACTACTGTTTTCCTTTATTAGATTACCGAGTACCATAATATGATTGTTGATATCATGCCTAATTCCACGGAAATCCGAATAGACCTTCTCCATAGAATGAACATGCCCTGAAAGTTCGTCGATCTGACTGTGTATAAGTGAGTTTTGCAGTACTTCTTCCTCTGATGCCTTTATCTTATGATAAAAATAAATTACCGCCATCATGGCAAGAAAAGCTATCACTCCGAACACAGCGCATATTCCATGATATACAGGATACCTATGCCCGAAATAGTCACCTGCAGCTTTTTCAAAGGCTTCCTCCATAAATGTACATATCCAGTATGATGCAATTATTGCTATGTATGTTGTGGACAAAAAAGCCAGCTCTCTCCATTCCATTAACTCTTTCTTGCGCTTGTATATGACCTTAATCAGATGAATTCCAAAGCTCAGAACAGCGCACCGTATTACCGCATGAATAGCCTGCGCCAAACCATAAAGCATAATCTGCTGTAAATCTCCTGTCACTTTTGGATTCATAAAAGTCACAGAGCTTATAAGATTCCATGGCAAAACAGCAAGCTCCATTGATATCCACAAAAGCAGATACATCGTCATTGATAAAAACATCATTTGCGGAGCGTTCACCCTCTCTACGAAAACGGAGGCAATACATACCGCACTGCAGCCAAGAGCATAGGCAATTACCCCGGAAAAGTTCACCGGAACAAAATACAATATAGACATCACTCCTGCATAGACCACTCCGAGTATAACTGTGCGCACTCTTCTTCTCAAAAAAGGTATGTAAAAAAACGAAACAAGCACTGCATTTAACAGCACATTTGCAATCATCGATATATTATTTACCTGGTCCCACATGGCTTCAGTAATCATTAATTCTTTTCACCTCTATAATTTTTGAAGTAATACCTTACTCAGCTCTCTTTTTGTTGTAATCCATCAGAGCTTTTACAAAAACCGGATAGTTTTGTTTTGAGATAAGTGCTTCACCCCTTGCCATATAGCACGTTCCAGAATCATACCTCTTTACAAATCGTAGATTTACAAGATATCCTCTATGAGTCCTTAAAAAATCATCACCTACAAGCTTTTCTAGTTCTGATAGATGTCCATAATATTCAATTTCATCAGTTCTTGTATGTACGATTATCCTGGCACCATACACTTCTGCAAAAACAATGTCTGAAACACACAGCCTTATATGACTGCCTCGTGAGTTCAACATCACATACTTCTTTTGAGAATTAATAGCCGATTTAGCAATTTCCACTTTTGCATCTTTTATCACATTAACCATCTTCTTATTTGAGAATGGCTTTACAAGGAAATGAAATGCTCTTACATCAAAAGCATCAAATACATACTGCTTTTCTCCAGTTATAAAAATGATAACAACCTCATCGCTAATATCACGAAGTTTCCTGGCGACATCCATTCCAGACACTCCGGGCATCATAATATCCAGAAGAATAATATCAGGCATATAACCATCTTGTTCCACAACTCTCAAGACGTTTTCTCCAGTGCAAAAGCAACTAATCTCATCATCCGAAAACGATGCATTCAGTTCCGACACTATAATTTTTCTTATTCTTTCTTCATCATCGCATACTGCTATCTTCATAAGGTAATATTCCTCCAAGTTATTCGTATCATAATCACATAAGAAATACTATGATTTGATCACGAAACGACCTTTTTCATATCTGAAAGGGCAAAAAAGAGCCGGATAGAAATATTTTCCCATCCGACTTTACATTAACAATATAACTTTTAACCATACTGTTTAAATCTGAACATCAATCGAACCCCCATCTGAAACCGGAGCTGCCATTGCCGGCATTGATACGGTTACCCCCTGCACTGCAGGGCTTCCAACCACTGCAGAAGCTGACTGTCCACCTCCCATACCGGGAATACTTCCGGCTTTTCCAAGCTCATGCTTGATCATATCTTTAAGGTATTCCATATTTGCTTTTACAATAGCCTTGTTTTCCGAAGCCCTATGCTTCCGCTTTAGATCCTCAAAATCCTCTTTGCTCATATGCGGATCTACCACTTCCATATCTTCAAGCATCTCCATAGTTTCTTCCAACTCTTCCAGTTCTTCCTCGCCAAATTCAGAGATCATCTTGTTCAGATCAGCCATCATTTCATCCGAAACATTAGCTCCGCTTTCTTCGATTTGTTCTAGAGCTTCCTCCAGCATCTCCTCGCGCTCATCGAAGATTTGGTCTTCTTTCTCAGTGATCTTTTCTTCCTCTGCCTGTGTTATGGTACTCTGAATACCCCGAACAGCATCTTCCTGTTCGTCAAGGCGCTCATCCTGCTTCTGAGCACGAGCCACCATTTCTTCCAGCTCCAGATGATGTTTCTTTTTCCTTGCCACCATTTCCATGCGCTTTGCATGGGTTAAAGCAAACTGTAGTTCCTCAGGATCACCATCCCCCGCAGAAATCTTTCTCTTTATCTGCGTCACAGCTCTTTTTGCTGCCAGTACTGCCTGCCCGGCACTGTTTGATGTCTTGGCACTCTGTATTTTGGATGCAACCTCTTTATAATTATAGGTCGGCTTAGGCGCTGTCTCTTCCTCTGCTGCATCCGGGGAACCGGATGATGTCAGAAAATCATTTATTTTTTTATTATTCTGATCTTGGTGAGAATCCTGCTTCAGTGAGCGTATCATCTGCCGCATCTGCTGTGATAATCCTTTTCGATCATTAACATCATTGTCTGTTCTTCTGTCAAAGCTTGATACAAAAGGATTTACCGGCATCTTTCCCATAATTGTATTCTTCATGGCTCTGTCAGTCTTCTGAGCATAGAGATTCCCCTGGGCATTCTTCATGTACTGTGAACTATATAGATTATTCGCAATAAATGATATATTCATGCCGTACCTCATAACATATAGGAATCGTATTTATACGATTCCTCTCGCGCCAGCCGCACGCTGCATAGCAGCAATTTCCACTGTGCGGCTGTGTGCATAAAACATCAGCCTCTGAAATCTATCTTTGTTCCTACCATCTGCTCGGCCTGAGTCATAACTTTTCCGGATGCATTATTGTATGAGTATGTCTGCACCTTAGAGAGAAGTTCATCCATGGAATCTGCTTCGAATGTTACATATTCCTCGTCATCTTTAATCCTGGAATCATCTTTATCAGTATCTTCCTTTTCAGCTTTTTTATCCCTGGCTTTTTGGATACGTTCCTCCTGCGCCTTCTTTTCCGCTTTCTTCTTCTCCTGAAGTTTCTGAGCCTTCTTCTCTGCTGCTTTCTTTTCTGTACGCTTTTTCTGAAGATCTGAAGATTTATTTACAGTGGCAAAGAAACTCTCCTTACCATTAGAATCAACACTCATCCCAAAATTCTTAACACTTGCGCCGCTGCTGGCAAGTCCCATCTTAGCCTCTGACATCTTTGTCTGTGCCATGGCAATGATTCCCTCATATTTTTTGCGATATGATTCATCCGTCGCCATCCGCTCAAGCTTCTCTTCATCTATAAGGACTACCATTTTGTTGGCATTGCCATAGGAGGCAGCATTCTGCTGGACCTGTGCTTTCATATCCTTGCTGACAGCAATGAACTCCATGTTATGATATTTTGATTTCAGCGAATTATAGTAGTCCTTTGCCTTATCGGAAAGCTGCACATCTCCAATAGTCATCCCATATTCAGTTTTTCTGGGCACAAGTGAACTCGTGGTATCTATCGGACTCCACGCTTTTGTTTCTACTTTAGCCTGCTGAGAATTTTTTGCTGAACCAGCCTGATCTGCCCTACCTGTATCAGGAGTCTTAGACACTCCCGATTTCTCGTTATGGACACTCGGATTTATCTGCTGATATGCAGAAATGCCATTAATTCCTGTCATACTGATCTACCTCCTTGTAAAAAAGCCGACATCCTTTTCATTCATCTATATCTAAAAACACATAGTAAGACACTTACCATTTCTTATATATCTTTTATCGTCTTAACTTCATATGGAATGTACCCTGAAATTATTAAAAAAATATAAAAAGGCACTCCCATCTAATCAAACCAAGAATGCCTCTATCATATATCGCTACAAACGTTTTCATCCATAGCGCCTGCGGAATATTCTGACAGTCATTATTATTAAAAGCAATCCCACAAGCACATAAAGAATAGGTGCTGTTTGAAAAGAAATAAGAAATCTGCCAAACAGCTTAGTGAGACGCATATCCGGAATTTCCGAATTAAGAAGTATCGTAATCGGAGTCAGATAGCGTATCTGACTTAATACACGCATATGTGTAGGCACGTTCCCAAAGAGATCAAACAGAACTATCATAAAAATGGTTCCGGCTGCAGCCATGGACCTGTCATAGAATAATGACAGCATCATGACAAGTAGCCCAGCAAGCATGCAGCCAAGAAGGTACACCAATGTATGCAAAAGCAGCATCTGCCATGCTTTCATGGTAATATTCGAAAACTGCATAACCATGTACCAAGGGGCATCAAGGCCATGAAGTCCGCTAAGAATAAGAACAGGCAAATGTGTCATTAGGAGCATCACACTTCCCATAACAAGAGAAAAAGTGCATCCTGTCGCCAGTTTTACTGCGACCGTATATTTATGTCCGTACTTACTTGAATAAATCAGCGCATCCATCTTACTCTCTGTTTCTCCCGCAAAGCTTTCAGCCAAAAAAACAGCTATCAGCATACATGTAACGGTCATTGTAAATTGATAAGTTGTTCGCAGATTTTCAATGTCCTGAGCACTACGATAAGTAAATGGTTTTGGAATAGTTTCTTCCATCCTTTCCCAATACTCGTGTTCGGCTCTCGTTAGATAGAATTCATCTGCAAGCTCACCAATCACGCGCTTTCTTGTATCGTAAAACACATCTGCTGTCCAGCTTTCCTGTTCCACTGAACTATGGTAAATAGATTGTGACTCGTTATAATAAAAAACCATACGTGCATAACGTTTTGCATAGCGCCACATTGCTCCGGGGTCTGGATTCGAGTCTTCACACAGCTCAGCAAAGAAATCCTCATCCATGATTCTTCCATCCAAAAGATGCTCAGCTTTCCATGCGTTAGTTTCCGGATTTACCCCAAAATAACGCTGAGCTGAGGCAAAGAAAAGGAAAGCAGCAACTGCTATCAATACTAACGGTTTTAGCTTATTCGAAAAAATCTTTTTGAGTTCATATAAGTATAATGTCCAAAACATCATGAATACTCCCTCAGATATTACAATCTGTCATCTCCCGGTAACCTGAAATCTGTCATAAGCAATTTTCCCTATAACTATCAAAAAAACTGATATAAGTATGTATATGACAGGAGCGGCCACATAGGCGGTTACATAGTGTCCTCCAAAGCCGACAAGCCTGTGCTCCATAAGTGACCATATACTTATCTGGTTAGAAGGCAGCATGGCTTTTATCTGTGCCAGTACTCGAAACCTTGGAGGTATAAGTTCCAACTGGCTAAAGATAAACAGTCCCACCATAATGCCCATGACTGCAAGGCTGTTCTTTACTACCTCTGACATTGCCATGGCAAATGTGGCAAAAAGAACCGCTGCAGTGATCATTACAAGCATCTGCACGATTATGAACTGTCCCATGGTAAAAGAATAGGCTGATAGCGGAAGTTCAAGCTGAACTGCGGCTCCAAGACCATCCATGCCATAAAGAATAGCGATAAGTAATGCAAGGAGAGCTACGGACACAAGGCAGCACCCTATTACTACAGAAAGGCCAGCTGCAATCTTTAAAAAGAAAGTTTTCCTTCGTCCGTTCCTGCAGCTGATCACTATCTGATCCGTACGCTGACGATGCTCTATTGTGAACACAGTAGACAGGCACAGTGCTGAAATAAGCATTATGCACATAAGCGTCAGCGACATTCCCTGTGCAAGGTTTATAGTTCCTTGGCAGTAACGGTAAGTAAAGGGCGTATCTATTTTTGAATTCTCATTTTTCCACCACTGAAGTTCTCTTTCTGTCAGATTGTCCTCCTGCATCATTGCCATAATAGCTGATTTCCGTTCCTTATAAAGTTCATCCGCTGAATAATCAGATAGGTTCGCTCCATCGGGAAGTATGCCATCTTCCATATCAGCTATTTTTTCATACATTGCGTTATCTGCTGTCCATACAGTTCCATTACTGATTAGCTTTGGATACATTTCCTGAAGCAAAGCATCGTCAATTACAGTTCCATCCAATACTTTTTGTGCATCTTCCATCTCTTTTGATAAATACAGCTTCGGAATGAACGCTTCTATCAGGATAAAGAGCACTGTTACAATCAGCATTGCGACAGTAAGGCGGTTCTTCATAATCTTCTTGATTTCAAATCTGTAGAGCTCCCCGTAGTTTCCCATCACTCAAACTCCTCCATGTAGAACTGCTCAAGATCTCCCTTCTCCTTATCCCAGGCACCCTCATAAATGATCTGCCCGTCCCGCATCATTAAGAGATTACTTGCTATACTGTCAATATCAGAAACTATATGTGTTGAGAAAAGTACTATTGTATTCTTTCCAATTTCAGCTATCAGGTTTCTGAAGCGCACTCGCTCCTTTGGATCAAGACCGGCTGTTGGTTCATCCAGAATGAGTATTTTGGGATCATTAATAATAGCCTGTGCGATTCCCACTCGCTGCTTCATGCCGCCTGAAAATGTTTTTATCTTTTTACCTGCCACATCAGATAGGCCCACCAATTCAAGGAGCTGATCAGTTTTTCTCTTGGCAGTATTCTTATCAAGTCCTTTTAATGCAGCTATATACTGAACAAACTCTCTTGCAGTAAATTCAGGATAATATCCAAAATCCTGGGGCAGATACCCCAAAATAGCTCTGTATTCTTCGGTCTGAACCGGGATTCCATCTGCTATAATATCTCCGCTTGTTGGCGCAAGAATGCCAGTTATCATTCTCATCAAGGTTGTTTTTCCTGCACCATTGGCTCCAAGGAGCCCGGTAACTCCTTCTGTAAGATTAAAAGAAACACGATCTACAGCGATCTTATTCTTGTACTGTTTACTTAACCTGTCGACTGTTAATCTCATGCAAACTCCTCCACATAGTTTAATGTCTTCCACTGTTCATATACTGTTACCATCGCAAAAATAAGGACTATCAAAACTCCCCAGTTTTCAATAAGTTCCATTGTTCCATGGACTAAGCCAAAATCATAATTCTTTATCCAGATCATTAGAACAACTATAAATGTCGATACAGCCAGCGAAGCATATTCCAGCTTCCGTCCCAAGCTGCTCCGTTCCACCTGAAGGCAAATACTCATTGTTATCAGATATGGAAGTACTATGTTTATTGCGGTAATAATTGTCTGTCCGCCAAAAGATACTGCAATTACCGGAGAAATAATTCCCAGGACAATAATGTATAAAAGACCAAGCACCAGCATCCTTGCAAAGATCACGCTCCGTAGAGAAAATCTGGTTGCCATCTCAAGCTCGATCATTCCATATTTCTTAGATCTTCTGGTCTCCAGCACCGATACTGCAGCTAGAAAAGGCATGATCACAGGTATCAGCTCTTTTGTTTCCTCCATCTGCATCCAGGATCCAAATAAAGCAAATGTAGTGATTCCCAATGCAAAAATCCAAACTGAAATCCTAATATACCTAACCTGCTGAACCAGCATTTCTACTGTGCTAACCTCACGAGGTCTGATAGTTTTCAGGAATGCCTGCTTATTCTTTGGCTCCGGAGCATAAAAAGCATCCTTCAATGCATCCTTCATTTCATTTTTCATGGACATCCACCTCCAAACCGGCTCGAAGCTTATCCTCTGCATTTTTAAGCCGCCTGTAAAATGCAAACCTGGAAATTCCCAGTGTCTTACTGATAGTTCCTACAGACTCATTGTTAACGTATCTTAAGAGTAATATTTCCTGTTCTTCTACAGGTAGTTTTGCTACTGCATCTCTTATTGCAATCCGCTCTTCCAGCAAATCATCTCTGGCCGGTATAATTTCTTCATAACCTTCAGGGAGTGAATCAGGCTTAACTCTCCTGTACTCGTCAACACAAAGGTTTCTGGCTATGGTGTACAGATACTTTACCTCGTACCCATGTATACTGCCTTTCTGACTGATAAAGCGAAGGAAAGTCTCCTGGGTAATATCTTCTGCTACTGTCTGATCATTCATTTTGAAATAAACATACCGGTATATTTTGTCGTAAGCATTTTCTAAATCCATGGATACCATTTTAACCTCCCTTCATTATGATTAACGGCTGAGAATACTAAAATGTGCGGCTATTTTCATATTTTTTTATTTTTTCGTATACAACATAAAAGAAGCCTTCAGAAATACTCATTCTGAAGGCCAATGCAACAGCACATCAAATAATCAGATGCTAATTATAGAGATTCTATTTGTATTTATTAGATTGTCAAAGACCCATTTACAATATCTATAACATCACCATATCCTGATTTCTGCAGCAACCGATTCATTCCATCAAGGACCTCTTCTTTGGAAAAATCATGCTCTGTCAGGAACCCTTCCTCTTTTTCAGACAAGTATTGATAGAACAACGCCGCAGCAGCAACGCTTTGCTTATCAGAATAATCAATACCTTCCAGTAAGAGATTTTCAGCTCTATTAATCTCTCCGCAATCTATCATACCAAGCAGCTCATTCAGTTTTCTCCCGGAAACTTCATATCCGTTATTCCGCTCCATCTCAACAGCAACATACTTTTTCCCAAGCATCAGCGAAAACAGAACCCTTGCCATTTCCTTGATGATTCGCATGATGTAGTCTTTTTCATCGTCAAATGTCATAATGCACCTCCGCTCTTAAACGATAATGCATTATTTCCTGTGCCTGGATGAAATGGCTGCCAGGGCCCTTAGCACAACAAAGGATATGATAAAGATGATACAAAAGAAGGCAATAGACAACTGAAATTCATTTCTTACAGAATATCTAAGTGCAATTAAGAAAAACGGTACTGTAAACACCAATGAAGTAACCGCACTGACAAGGAGATCCCTGCTTATGACATCCGACTCCTTCTTTGAGCCGTTCCATGCTCCTGCCCTGACAACAAGCGTCAGATATGCAATACCCCCGATCAAAATAGCCGCCGTTTCTCCCACTACCAGCTTCATGTCGGAATACATTACAAGCTGCGCCACAATAGCAACTGCACATGCCATAAAAACTATAACAAATCCATAACTGCTTGCTTTTACAGCTTCCTGCCTCTGAATATCAGTATAATCAGCCACCGTTTTCAAGGTTTCTTTCAATTCTTTATCCATCTCGCTTTTCCTTTCTCCATTAAGGAGCTCCTTGATGTCAATATCATAGTAATCAGCGAGTTCTATCATGATTGCAAGATCTGGCATATTTGATCCGGTCTCCCATCTTGACACAGTTCTCCCCGACACTCCTAATATTTCAGCAAGTTGCTCCTGGGTTAAGTTTTTCTCCTTACGAAGTTCGCGTAAGAATGCTCCTATTTTTTGTGAATCCATGTGTTCCTCCCTTCACACACAGAATATTAAAAGTTGTCTGATCCGTACACGACACAAAGCGAGAAAATATCGTTTTTATGCAATTAGACAACCTTGTCTATCTGAAAATTATTTAATAACAAAAGTTATTGTCATGCCAATGCTTCGCAATACTCATTACCACCAACAAGACAACTATCAGTTCCCCAAAACAAGAAAAAACAGTGCACAACTCCCACAAGTCATGCACTGTTATAGTATATCATTATCTATGTACTTTATCTTGCGTTGATGATTTCTTCTGCCATATCCATCATTTCATCTGCGCTCATACTTGTATCAAATGAAAGAATACAATAATATACATCACCCATGACAAAGCTTACCGTACTGCTCATACGCGTTTCTCTCTCATCACTTCCAACACTTATAAAGAAATGCGGATCATTTGCATCTCTGTCTTTCTCCTCATCCGTCAAAACATCCGCTTCAGAGACAGGAACAAATAGATATTCATCACAGCTATAATAAACATCCACATCTCCTACTTTGCGGCTGGCCATGGCATCTTCTGAGGCATCACCACTAACCATATCTATGGGGTCCATATATATTGCAACGTAGGGTTCATTCTCTTTGATATATTGCATGCTTATGCCCATGTAAGACTGAATATCGTTGAAACTATCATCCTGAGTAGTAGATTCGCCTACTTCCATATGATCAAACTCATATCCATTTGAAAATGATTCTACAGCTGTAATATCCAATCCTGCCTGCTGTTCAAGCTTTTCAAGATCTCCAAAGTTACCTGTTCGTGTGTCTGGCTTGTTATGACTAACTACACCTGTCGCAATCCCGGTAGCTGTTGCTGTCACCCCAAATACCATTATGCACGCTGCAACTAATATCGCCGTTTTCTTTACTCCCAATCTCTTTTTCATCATGCCTTCCTTTCTGATCGGACTAATCTTAGTTAAATCCGAAATCATCTTTTCTTTTTTATCATCAGAAAGTTTGATAAGGCTCATAGATTCAATATACTCTTTATTTCTATATTCACTCATGTCGATTCTCCTAACCGTTAACCCGTTTCACCATACCAAGATCATTCATGATTGAAAGCCTGAGTTTCTTTCGCCCTCGGGAAAGATACATATTTATTGCGGATTCTTTTTTCCCCAGAAGCTCCGCTATCTCTTTTGCCGAGTACCCTTCATAGTAAAAAAGATAAATACTGATACGATAGTTTCTGGGCAGCTTCATCACTTCTTCCGTTATTCCAAGATCCGGTGGGGTAATAGCTTTAACATCATCAGCTTCCTCCAGCACTGTAGTCTTTTTGGAAAATGCACTCTTCAATTCGTTTTTACACATGTTTATAGTGGTTCTGATAACCCATGCTTTTTCATGTTCAAGACTATCAAACTGTGGATCTGTAGAAACGTACTTTACTAAAACCGCCTGGCATATATCCTCTGCTTCTGTCGTACTCTTAAGATAATTGGTACCGATGCGCATGATCATGTCAGTATAGCTCTCCACCAACCGTCTTGCTTCTCTCTCCTCCATGCGTTTACTCACTTTCTGATATCTTTTAGAAGGCCTTCTATATATAATACAATTCAGGTTACTGAAACCTAACACATAATTTTTTACTATCACAAAAAAGCCTCCAGAAATCCACATTCTGAAGGCTAACGCATTCTGATAATCTGAACACTACGTTCCATCACATCTTCCACTATCTGCTCTGGAGACGGGTTGACCTCACCATTTATTGATAATTGATAGTAACAGTTCAGCTTCAACAGCACATTTACATACTTTTGCTTGATTGAAGTCAGCCTGCTACTTTCCAAGAAAAACCTTTCAATTTCAAAGAATTGTCCCTTACTTTCCTTTGGAACCTGTTCAGGCAATATATCAATGATCCAGTAAGGTTTTTGAAGCAACACATCTACTTTTTTTATTTTTCAGTCTCCTGACTCATTCTTCGCCAATGATTCCCAGTATTCGTTACCCTTCATATAATCAAACGCCTCTTCGTCACAGAATCTCTTTATCAGATCCTGCTGAAAAATAGATATGAACTCCTTATCCAGCTGTGAAAATTTGAGATGTGAAAAAAGCAGGGATTTTGTAAAATCTGATACGCTTTCACAGTTCTCAATGAGTATCTGCATTATTCGGGCGGTTTCATCAGCATTCTTTTCATAAGCAGCTATTTCAAGCTTTGAGGCGTTCTCCTGATACGGTCCCATTTCAAAACATTTTGCTATTTGTCCGTTCAAATCCGCAATTCTATGCGCCATCTCAAGATTGTTGTCTTCCAGGCAATAGACTTGCAGGGCATTCACAACACCTCTTAACCTGTTCACAGCTGACAGCATAAGTCCCTCATATGCGGCATAAGCCTCTTTTGATTTGCCGGTTTTTGAGTAAATATCTGCCTGTAAAAGTTCACGATCAGGATGATTTTCCGGCAAAAAGCTCAGATTCTCCTCTGCCTTATTGTAATCCTCTTTTCTGAAGTAGATACGGAAAAGCGATTCTGCAGCTGATTCTCTGATTGAAGCATCCTCTGATTTCAGTAACTGCGAAAACCATTGACATATGCAATCAACATAGTAATCATGATCTTTCACATCATTTATCAGCCACGTTGCATATAAAATTGTCGCTGTATTCCACTTAAGTCTATCACAGTTTGGGTACTCGGCAATTTTCTTTTTTGCATCGGCAAATACCTGCTCAAAAGACTCTTCCTCAAGCCTTTTGTCCAGCTTCTTTATAAATATGTTCACTTCTTCATCAGTGAGATCTTCCTTAAATGACAGCAGCTCATCAGTTGAAATTCCAAGTAGCCTTGCTATTGGCGCAACCAATCCTATGTCAGGAAGTGTATTCCCATTCTCCCATTTATTTACAGCAGGAGTTGTTACTCCCAGACGAGCCGCCATCTCTTCCTGGGTTATACCCATTTCTTTACGATATTTTCTGATAATCTTTCCGATATTCATCTGCCGTCCCTCCAGCAATATATTGGAACCGGTTCTTCTTGATAATATCGAAGATAATCCAAAAAATCTATTGAGCGCTCGTTAAATATAAAGAAAATTTTTTAACCATAAAGAAACATAGCCTCTCTTCCATATTGCGGTCGAGAGGCTATGTTTTCATTTAAAATAATGATACCATTTACCCTTTTTATGCAAACAAATCATCCAAAGTTATTACATTAGCAAATATCCCACTATATGAATTTTTCTTTAAACCATAAGTCGTTACAAGTGTGTTCCTGACTACTTTTTTTCGGGAAATCTTTTCCATAACAAGCCTGTCCCTTGTTCGCATCTTTTCTTCATAATTGTAGTCAACTGAAAACTCACCACTATAAAATTTCAGTTCACAGAGGTTCACCACATTATCTGCACGATCTATCAGCAAGTCTATTTGGGTTCCTTCGGAATCATCACTTTTTTCTTTTATCCACATAGACATACTTGCTTCGACGCCATTAATCTCAAGGGCTTTCTTTATCTGAGGATAATGCAGATAACATACATTCTCAAAGGCCAAACCTCTCCAGATATTTAAAACGCTTGAATTCACATTGTGTTGCCAGAAGTTTTCTTTATTTCTCTTCCCTTTGATAAAATTTAAATATGTCAGGCAATAAGGATCCGATAATCTGTATTTTTCTTCTCTTTTGCCATCTGCAAATGGGATGTACTTTATCAGAAAGTCACTTTCTTCAAGTGATGCCAATATCTTGTTAAGCTCGCTGCCCGAGACATCTTTAAACTTTTCTGCTATTGCACTTCTTGTATATCCAATACCCTTTTCAAATAAGAACTCAACAATTTCCCTAGTTTTTGTAGGCTTATCAAATGCTGATGTGAAGAGATTATCATATTCTCCTTTTAGCAAAGGGTTTTCATCAAACAATATCCTGTCAATATTCTGAGCAAGGCTCAACCTTCCATCAATATATCCAAGATAGTAAGGAACTCCACCAAATACCATGTAACTTTGCGTAATATCATACCTTGAAAACTGGATATTTTGGCTTAGGAAGTATTCTTCACACTCTCTTAGTGTAAACGGTAACAATTTAATCTTGTGGGTAATTCTATTATAAAGACCACCTTTATTACTTATCAGCTTATTCTGAATCCATGAGTTAGCGCTTCCGCATACTATCAGCATGATATTTCCGCGTTCATTGCACCAGCCATTATAGAATTCTTCGAACGCAGTAATAAATCTGGATCTTTTTGTATCCATCCAGGGGAGTTCATCGATAAAAACTACCTGCTTTGAGCCATCGTCTTTTTCAGTCAGCAGTTTCTTAAGCATAAAGAAGGCTTCAAGCCAACTGGATGGTTTTGCACTTTTTTTCATTCCATACATTTGCAGAGACAAATAAAAGCTTTCAAGCTGGTCGTTTAATGTAACTTTTTCACCTTTTTCATTGACAGGTGACAACCCCGTGTGATGAAAAGCATACCGTCCCCTAAACGTGTTGTTTACAAGATATGTCTTTCCAACTCGCCTTCTGCCATAAATAACCACAAAGTCTGACTGGTTTCTGTCATATAGTCTATTTAGTTCTTCCTGTTCTTTTATTCTTCCTATCATACTTTAATTATATCTTATTTGTCCTATAAGTCAATTTATATTGCATTACAGGACAAATAAACGGCATTTTAAGTCTTTTATTTGTCCTGTTATGTATAAAAATATTATTGTTAGGATAATTATATTTATCATTCCATGCCCAATCATCCAAAAAACCAAATATACTTGCGAATCTCGAAATTCTAAAAGTTCTCATCTTTGCAAAGTAATGATTTTGGGATTTCACATAAAATACATATAAACTTCACTTTTAGTTACGATGTCTAATGTAAGATAACAATATAGAACAAAAACACTAAAACTCCCTCATAAGAAACACATTTTTTTCATAACACACAACAATCCGGATTCTACGTGACAAGAATCCGGATTTCCTCATTAATATGATGTTTTAACCATCTGTACGTAGCAAGCTCAGATTTTGTTTCCGCATCCGATTCAGCTGGATTGGGAACATGAATAAATCCTGCAGGAATATCAAGAGCCTTTTCTTTCAGGTAATGCATTACCCTATAGAAAAGGTCGTTGCATACATAAGCTCCTGCTGAATATGAAAGCTCAGAAGGTATTCCTTCCTTTGTCATGGTTTATCTCCTTCTAGAAAGCGCCTCAATCACCTAGAATAGCTTACGCTTTCAAGTTTGATCGGAATGGGATTTTGAAGCACCCACTTAACAGCGAGCTCCTCTAGCCTATACATCTCTGTTTTACCCTGATTGGGCAAGGTTTTTGCGATTTCTTCAACCTCAAGCAGTTCTGAGTCTGACAACCCCTGCCCTTCTTTAAAGTACTCTTTTAATGCATTGACCATTTTTCTGAATTCATGATCCCAGTTGGCACCGCCATTATCAAGTACTTCATGGGAAAGTCTTCCGGTTATTCTTATAACTTCACCCTGAACAATGGAACATGCACCTGAGCCTGGAACAAGGAAATCCCACAGTTCTTCATGCTGCTCCATCCAGCCTTCCGCCTTTGGATGTATCTCACTGACACCGTCGTGAACCTGTCTTTTAGGCACGGGTTCTACATCAAGTAGCTTATAGAGCTTATCTACTGTATCATCCACTCTCTGGTTAAACTCTATAGCCCATGTGTTTTCTGCAGGGATTGGGCATCGGTGGAATTCTATTTCTTTAACATCATTTATGAATGCCTCTTTAAGCTTATCGGTTACTGGAACACCTTTTGAAAACAGAAATTCCGCTACAGGAAGTAACCTGATCAGTTCAGCAGGAATAGCGCCTCTGAAAGCTGCTTCCAATGGTGTTTCATCATCTTGATTTTTCTCGTTCGGGTCTGCTCCAGCATCAATTAATGCACTAATTATATTGAGAGTGCCATGTCTAACAGCATGGAAAATAACACTTCTTCTGGGATATCCTGTTTTAAAGTGTATATCTGCTCCATATTTCATCAGAAGAAGCGCTCTTTTTTCATGAAATTCTTCATCCCCTAGAGGTGTGCTGACATGTTCTATCAAAGGTGTATCCCCGAGACCATCATGATAGTTTATATCAGCTCCCTGCTCAAGGCACCACTTCACCATCTCATCGGATATATCAAAGAAAAGGATATTTTTCGATCCAGAATATGCATTTATCTCGCACTTTTCAAATACTGCCTTAAGTGCATTATCATCATGAATATACTCTTTAATATCTTTTGGAAGTCTTTTCCGTTTTCTTGTAGCCATTTTCATTTCCCCTTTAAAACTTTATTCAGTCCCCTCTTAGTAACTTATTACTTATTTAGCTCCCATGCTTTTAGCATGTTCTTCGCCATTTCAAAATCTTTAAGTGCATCTTCCCTGTCATAGGCTCTGCTTCTCCTTCGGTTTTTAGCTCTGACTGATGTAATTTTTCACGTTAAGGCTCTAATCCGCAGAAAATGTCGCATGGAGCAACTGGTCCAAAGCCATAGTAGCACAGGCAACGGATATACTTATGGCAATCCGGGCAGTATACAATGATATTGCCCAGTGATTCTGTAATATTGATTGTTTTGCCACAGTCTTCACATTTAAATTCCATATTTTACTTCTAAATCCCTTCTGAAGCCGTCTCTATAATCCTGCAAAACAGCTTCGACACCTTTTCACCTATCCCAACATACGTGGTGCTAATTACATGCCAAACTCTTCATAGTAATTTATAAGATCCTTAAGCGGCGGAATCACCCTTCTTATATCCTGTTCAGTTACACTTACAGATTTTGAACCGTTTGCATGTGCCCCGCTATTACCAACTTTTGAAATATTATATAGGATCTCAATATAGTGCTTTGGAATCACCTTTGCGTTTTCTAGCTTTTTGCGCTGCTCTCCCTTATTGTCAAAAACACATTCCGGTATGAAGATCTGGACAAAATAAGACAAAATAGTCTCTTCTATATGTCTTATATTAGCTGCGGCATCTTCAAAATACCCTTTTTCAAGGTGTTCCATTACTCTCTCGTAGAACTCACTAACCGATCCTTTTTCAACACTTGCTGCATCTACATTCGTAATATTATTCTGGCTGCTTACCTTGTTTTCTCTGTATAACCTGTCACATTTCTCAGCTGCATTTTCTTCCCCATTATCATGCGCTTTTTTATACCATTTTGCTGCAAGATTATAGTCCTTTGGAACACCGATACCATCTTCATAACATAAGCCTAGATTAAACATGGCATGACTGTTACCCATATCAGCTGATTTTTTATAGAGATTGAATGCCTTAACATAGTCTCTTATATCTATACCCAATCGTTCCTGATAGCAGATGGCAAGCATGTTATAGCCATCGCTCGACCCATGGATAGCTGCTTTCATATTCCAGATATAGCAGCTCCTTCTTTCCTTGTCTTTTTCAGGACTGGTAGGTCTGATATAATCCGATCCAAGCTTTCTACACGCACACTCGTTACCTCTATTTGCTGCCTTGCTATAAAGTCCATATGCACAGGCTTTTTGGTTCGCTTTTATAATATTATAAGTAGCTTTATCATGCTTTTGCATATAAATGCGGGCTAACTCAACATAACCCCAGTTTTCATCATGCCTTGATGCTTTCATGTACCAACGTATCGCATCTTCGATATTTACAGGTACACCATTCCCATAATGATAAGCATCTCCAACCAATAACTCTGCCCATGAATCACCATCTTTTGCTCTTTTAAGTAATTCATCAAAATTCATGGATTCATAATCAATCTCGTCTTCATCATCATCGCTACCAAGATCTTCAGTATAATCCAGATTGATCGTAATACTGGTTTCATCAGTTTCGATGCGCCTATTATAAATGTACTTCTCAAGCTCTTCTTTTATCAGTTCTTTCTTTTCCGTATCAGTAAAAGCAAAAGAAACCTTACGATCCCCTAACAATGCGTTAGTGATTTCTTCCCTATTTGCATATAGCCATTCCTCAAATTGCCCAATAACGCTCTCAGGGTTTTTAATGACTTTTCTACCTTTCTCTATATAATTGTTTTCCCAGGTGTTATGGTAATAGTCAAAACAGTCTGAAAGGATAGAGTCAAAATATTTCTCATCCTTTGTTTCCTGATATTTCTTATCATACAGTTCATAAAGCTCTTTTTGTGCCATGGGGATTTTTTCTTTTACTGCCAAGCGCAAAGCATCTACTATCTCATCAAAAGTCGATGCATCGTGCCTTTGGCACTTTATCACAGAGGGCATAAATCCAAGATTTGCTGACTTTTTCCACCAGTCATAGCTTATCTTTTCGTAATTCACGGTCTTTCTTTGCTCTATAATTTGAGCAAGCTGATACATGGAAACAGGATTATTTGCGCAGGCACTGCCACCTAATACCGAGAATCCATAGTCGGACATATGGTGCGTATAGAATAGATAATTAGCCCTTATAAAAGCAGCATAACTTTCGCCCATTTGTTCAGCTATTAAAAACAGCTTGTAAGCTGCTTTAGTATTCTTTTCTACACCTGTACCAAATGCATAACACTCAGCCAGTTTTGCAGTTGCTATACAGTTACCAGCTTTATAAAGTTCAAACAGACTTTTTGCATCATTATTGTTTATGATATTGTCATATGCGTTCTTTTTATCTCCGAGAAGCCCGTGGTGACTTGCATATCTGACAACATTTGTCCAGGAATAATTGCGTAGTTGATAAGACTGCATTTCTTCTACATCAGCAAGGACGGGTTTCTTTTTTTCAAAAAAATCTGTCGATGCATATATTACCGTCGAGTCCTGATTGCTTTTCGCGCATGAGCGACAGAACGGCTTATTCTCCGAGTTGTAATATATATTTTCAGAACAACATTTCATGCATATAGGATTTGTTTTGGGAATCTGCTTTATCTTATTGTTTACGAATGACTTCCTTTGAACCATCCTGGTATATCTATTACCACCAGAAGATGACTGGTTATTATTCTTTTTATAAATCGCGTATCCTTTATTCTGATCATTTCCCACAGATTTTGTAAGAGTATAATCCTCAGGCTTATTTTGCCTAGGTTCATTCAGATCCAGAGCTGCATCATAACCATCATTAAGATCATTATCATCCTCATCTACAGTCTGACTTTTACCCAAAAGAGATCCTCCCCAAGAATCATTAGAAAAACTGTCATTTTTGTACCTTCGCTCATCTTCCTCCAGATTGTCAATGAAGACAGAAAAATTCTGAACTTCATCATCAAAAAAGCCAAATAAGCTCATAGGTTGTTCCCTCCCAACTATTATTTTTTGTCCCCTCTGTACTGTTTTACGACAATACATTACTACTATATCAGAAACAGCAGAATATGACAGCAATTATCACGAAAAAGTGCTGCCTTTTCTGCCAAAATCTCCCATGAGACTTTCCAAAAAAATACTTGAATGCGGAATTTAATTCCGCATTCAAGTACAAGAGGAATTGTTGAAAGATTTTTCGGAACGCTAGAGTCCAGAGGATTCCATATGCTGCCATCAACAACCGGGTCAGATACCAAAGATCCTGTCAGAAAAAAAACCGAAAAAAATGCAATAAAATATGATGTCACATATGAACAGATGACTGAACTGATAGATGTTCTCATAGCTGAGTATAATAACACACCCCATAAAGGGGTAGATGGACTTTCACCCTTAGAGTGCATGAGCTGCAAACTGTTTCAAGCGGGGCTTTATATATATCTGATCCATGGAACACACTAATAATCCCGACATATCAGGTATTGTATCTGAAACATGAAGATATGTATGAAATAATGAAATGCTAGCTGTTACTCTGTTGGAATTGACGAGGTAGGGCTAAAGTGTTATATTGTAACTAGAAAATAGTTGCAAGAGGAATTACTGTGCCAAAGAAATCAAAATTACTAGAAAAATTACTGTCAAAACCCGCACCCAGGTAATGAACTGTACAGGTATCACGTAAAGATGGTCATAGTATTTCTTAAGGAAGTAGGTGAGATAGAATGATAAGTTCACTGATGGAATACAATGGATATCATGCAAAAGTAGAATTTGACCAGGAAGATCAGATATTCATAGGTCACGTTCTTGGCATCAATGACTCTCTGAATTTTCATGGAGAATCAGTAAAAGAGCTTACACAGTCCCTGCATGATTGTATAGATAATTACCTTGAATACTGCCAGAAGATTGGAAAAGATCCTGAACGAGAATTTAAAGGCTCATTCAATGTTCGCATTAAGCCTGAGCAGCATAAGAAAATTGCATTATATGCTGCCAATGAAGGAATCACAATAAACCAGTTTGTATCCAGAGCTATTGATGATGAACTGGACATCCTAGAAGGTTAGCCCAAAGACGCAATATTTTTGTTAATTCGCCGATTCGAGAACTGATAACTAAAGATGGATTTTTATAATGGAAAGGCCTTGATGACAAGGCTTTTCTTTATTTGTTTCAACTATTAAAATATAAGGGTATGAAACCTTTTCTGAGCAAATTAGATATGATGAGTTTAAAAAAGTTGTGGAGAAAATTAGGACATTATGCGTTAGCTCATCAAGCATTCTTTGCTTGTCTTCATCGGAACCTATAAGTTGTTTTTCACGACTAAAATTTAAAACCTTTAATAGCAATTTGTTTTTACATTCATATCTATGAATTTCCGATACTATAACGTCATTAAAATAATCAAGAAATTCACATATTCTTTTTTCATCATCCACATAATAATGAACATTTATGTGACGCGAAAGCTCCTCTGTCAGTTGATCTGCTTCCTCAGATACACTCAACACTTGTAGCATATATTTCAAGGACTTGCCTGTAAAATACCTTTTCAGATGCACGGATATCTCTGATGCGTTCAAGAATCTCTTTGAAATAGCCACCACCACCGAGGTTCTTTAATCGCTCGTCATCCATTGTGAAGCCTTTTTGCATATATTCCTTCAGCCTGGCTGTTGCCCATTGACGAAACTTAGTAGCGGTTATTGAAGTTATACGATATCCCAAAGAGATTATCATATCCAGATTATAATGAAGTAGGTTTCTTTCAACGTTTCTTCCGCCTTCAATTTGAACTGTTCGGAATTTCCGAACAGTTGCCGCCTCATCTAACTCACCCTCTTTGAATATATTGGTTATGTGCTCGCTGACCATGAATGTCGTCTGTCGCCCTTGTTTTATGCAAGAATTATACATTTTGTTAACACATCATCAACTGCGACATAGCCTGAAGAAGAGCTTCTTGATGAAAGGCAGAATAAACCGAATTTTACGCCAACCCACCTTCCCGGTACAGCTCTCATTTTTAGTGCCGGAGTGTAGTTTACTCCATCGATACTATAATACATGGTGACACGGTTATCAGGAAACATCCCATCCTCTGAATTGATTTCTCTTTTTCCGATATTTTCTACAACGTACCTGACATAAACAATACCTGACTCAGTAGGTAATACCTTCCAGCACAGACAGTCTTCCTCAGACTTTTCAACAAGTATTCTCCCAAATATCTGGTGTCCTCTAATAACTTTGACAAAAAACTGTGATTTACAGTGGCAAAAAGAAATCACTCCGTAATCCATTCCCAAAGATATCATTCCTGCTTCATCCCCTTGCATAAGTTTTGAAAGAGATAGTCTTGCAGTCCAGGAGAATTCAGAAGCAGGCCATTTCTGAAGAAGGATATTCGGCTGATCACCATAAGCTCCACCCTTCTTAATAGCATGAAGATGCAAGGCATCGTCTTTTATATCAAACCAGGATGAATTCGGATTAGCATTCCATTGCCATTTAAGGCTAATACGGCCTTCTGAAAAGTCCTTAGAATTATCTGATTCCCGTATCAAATAGGATACTTCTCCGACATCAGGCTTTTTATGTCTGCTTACAGGCTCGCCATAATCGGCATCTGCAACAGGTTTTCCAATTATAGGCCAGTCATTTTCCCATTTCATGGGCTGAAGATGTACTATTCTTCCTGCTGCATATACATCCTGAAAATGTATAAACCAGTTTTCTCCGGACAAAGTATCAATCCATGCACCCTGATGTGGTCCGTTCACTTCACTATTCCCCTGACGCATAACAACTTTATATTCATAGGGACCATAAATATTTTTCGAACGAAGCACCGTTTGCCATCCGGTTTTTACACCACCTGCAGGTGCAAAAATATAATACATGCCATTTCGCTTATACAGCTTAGGGCCTTCGATAGTATGCTGATCATTCTCATTTCCATCAAATACTTTTACAGGTTCACCTATAAGTCCCATGCCATCAGGTTGCATTTCCTGAATATGGAGAACACTTTTATAGCCAATGCGGCTTTTTGCTACTCCAGTTACCAAATATGCTTTTCCATCATCATCCCAAAATGGGCATGGATCAATCCGGCCTGCGCCTGGACATATGTTTACCGGCTCAGACCATTCGCCGTACGGATCTTTTGCGGTAGTCATAAAAATTCCCTCATCCGGTGTAGGAAAGCATATATAAAACAGACCTTCGCGATAACGTATTGACGGAGCCCATACCCCACAACCATGTACCGGAAGGTCATATCTTTTATTGGGAATCTTTGGTAAAGCATAGTTTATAAGCTTCCAATCAACAAGATTCTTTGAATGAAGAATAGGAAGCCCCGGGGCATTGCTAAAGCTTGAAGCTATCATATAAAAATCGCTTTCAACTCGTATAGCATCCGGGTCAGAATAATCTGAATAGAGGATGGGATTTGTATATGTCCCATCCCCATTATCTGCAATATACATAACAGAACTTAGCCTCTTATTTCCTTTACAGCCTTAACAGCCTCCGCTGTAAGCTGCTCAATCTTTGTAAAATCGCCACTCTTTATAAGATCGGATTTAACCATCCAGCTTCCGCCACAGGCACTGATTTTGTCAAACGAAAGATAATCTCTTAAGTTCTTCTCGTTTATGCCACCTGTAGGCATGAACTTCACTCCGGTGTATGGTGCAGCCATCGCCTTGATCATTGGAAGTCCTCCTGCTTGCTCTGCAGGGAAGAATTTAAGAACCTTAAGACCTCTCTTTACGCCCTGAGCTACCTCTGAGGGTGTTATTGTACCGGGAATAATCGGAATATTTTTACTGATGCAATAGTCTACCACCTCAGGATCAAATCCCGGACTAACAATAAATTTTGCTCCCGCTGATATAGCTTCATCCACCTGCTTTGCTGAGAGAACTGTTCCGGCTCCTACAAACATATCAGGGAAATTTTCTGTCATGGCCTTTATTGCGTCAGCCGCTGCTTCCGTACGGAAGGTTACCTCCGCACACTCCAGTCCACCTTTCATAAGAGCCTCTGCCAGAGGTACTGCATCTGTAACATCATCTATTACAACAACAGGGACTACCCCGTATGTCATAAGCTTATCTATAACCTTTTCCATTTTTGTCTCCTCAAAAAAATTTGTTTTAGGGCTGTTTTCCTATATAAGCAAGGATGCCTCCATCTACATAAAGTATATGTCCGTTTACAAAGTCAGAAGCCTTTGATGCCAGGAAAATGGCAGGGCCTTTAAGGTCATCTGACTCACCCCAGCGCTCAGCAGGAGTCTTTGCAATAATGAAGCTATCAAAGGGATGTCTTGAACCATCACTCTGACGCTCTCTTAAAGGAGCTGTCTGCTCAGTAGCTATATATCCGGGACCTATGCCGTTACACTGAATATTGTATGCTCCATACTCAGATGCAATGTTCTTTGTAAGCATTTTAAGTCCTCCCTTTGCAGCTGCATAAGCTGATACAGTCTCTCTTCCAAGCTCAGACATCATTGAACAGATATTGATGATTTTTCCTCCACCTCTTTTCATCATTGACGGAATAACCGTTTTAGATACTATGAAAGCAGCTGTAAGATCAACATCAACAACTCGCCTGAAATCACTTGCTTCCATCTCGATCATCGGAACTCTTCTGATCATTCCGGCATTGTTAACAAGGATATCAACCTCGCCAACCTCCTTGCATATTCTCTCGTGAAGGCTCTTCACTGCATCCTCATCAGTTACATCACACACATATCCTTTCACAGAATCGAGAAGTCCGTCTTCCTCATAGCTCTTAAGTCCTCTGTCCACAGTCTCCTGTCTGCTACAGTTAAATACTACCTTGGCACCGGCTTCAATATACGCCTTTGCTATTGCATAGCCTATTCCATAAGCAGCACCTGTAACCCATGCCACTTTTCCTTTAAGTGAAAACATATCTTCGCTCATATATCCTCCTTATAAAAGGTCAGTTGCCTTTAGATTGTCCATATCATCAAACTCCTGATTCTCTCCACCCATTGCCCATATGAAGGTATAGTTTGATGTACCTGCTCCTGAATGAATAGACCATGAAGGAGAAATTACAGCTTCCTCGTTTTTCATTACAATATGTCTTGTCTCTCCGGGCTCACCCATGAAATGGAAAACCACCTGATTCTCAGGAATATCAAAATAGGTGTATATTTCCATTCTGCGCTCATGTGTATGAGACGGCATAGTATTCCAAACGCTGCCCTCTTCAATTACTGTCATTCCCATACTAAGCTGGCAGGTCTTCAAAACATTCGGATGAATAAACTGGTTTATAACTCTCTTGTTGCACTCAGCGGTACTTCCAAGAGGTCTCTTTACTGCGTCTGCAAAGGTAAGAAGCTTTGTTTCATAAGAGCAGTGTGCAGGAGCACTTACCATATAGAATTTTGCAGGCTGTTCCTTATCATCTGAGGAAAAAAGAACCTCCTTTGCTCCTCTGGTGATATAAAGGCAGTCCTTGTGTCCAAGGTTGTACTCTGTTCCATCTACATTGATTTTGCCGCTGCCTCCGATGTTAAAAATACCAATCTCTCTGCGTTCCAAAATATAGGAAGTTCCAAAATGAGCGTAAACATCCAATCCATCATCCAATGAAATCTGCTTATTTACAGGCATGCATCCGAAGGTTACCATTCTATCCACATGTGAGTAAACTGCCTTTACCTTGTCTGCCTCGTATAAACCAGTAATCAGAAACTCATCACGGAGCTCGCTTGTTGTATATCTTTTAACATCCCTCTGATTTGCAGAATATCTTATTTCCATAATCAAATACCTCTCATAATTTTTGGCTTAAAACAAAGGATTATCTCTGAACCCTTGCTCCCTTTCCGCCCATAATTGCTTCAACTTCACTTTTATCAGCCATGGTGGTATCACCAGGTGTAGTCATTGCAAGTGCACCGTGAGCAGCTCCGTAATTAACAGCAGTCTCAGCATCACCTGTAGTCATAAGGCCATAGATAAGTCCGGATGCAAATGAATCACCGCCTCCAACTCTGTCCATAATTTCAAGTCCTTTATAGTCCTTAGCCTTATAGATTTCTCCATCTGCAAAACACAGAGCACTCCAGTCATTTACTGTAGCTGTTTTTACTTCTCTTAAAGTAGTTGCCACCGCCTTGAAGTTAGGATAGGTCTTTACAACCTCTCTTATCATCTTCTTATAGCCCTCAATATCAAGCTTTGAAAGGTTCTCATCATTTCCTTCTATCTCAAATCCAAGACAGGCTGTGAAGTCCTCTTCGTTTCCAATCATCACATCAACATATTTGGCAATTTCCTTATTAACCTCTCTTGCCTTTTCTATTCCGCCAATAGCACTCCACATGGATGGTCTGTAATTGAGGTCATAGGAAATAATGGTTCCATATTTCTTTGCAATTTTAATAACTTCAAGAGCTGTTTCACAGGACTGTTCTGATAAAGCAGCATAGATTCCGCCTGTATGAAGCCACTTCACTCCCATTTCACCAAATAGCTTCTCAAGGTCAAAGTCCTCCGGCCTTACCTTTGAAATAGCAGTATTGGCTCTGTCTGAGCATCCCTTTGCACCTCTTATTCCAAAGCCTCTCTCTGTAAAATTGAGACCGTTCCTGCATTCCCTTCCTATGCCATCTGTTTTCATCCACTTAATAAAGGATGTATCTACACCGCCCTGAAGAATCAGATCCTCCATAAGCTTTCCGACTTCATTGTCTGCAAAAGCGGTAAGTACTGTGGTCTTAAGTCCAAAGCATCTTCTAAGTCCCCTTATGACGTTATACTCTCCGCCACCTTCCCATACATTAAAATGTCTTGCTGTTCTTATTCTTCCTTCGCCCGGGTCAAGTCTCAGCATTACTTCGCCCAATGATACTGCATCAAAAACGCAGTCTTTTCTTAAATTAAGATCCATTTTTATCCTCCAACAAAAGATTTATAAAGTTACTCCATCCTTAAATATTGCAATTTCCCGGTAGCCGTCCTCTTCCTGTTTTGTAAATTCCCCACTTGCTACCTTCAGAACATAATCAAGAAGTCTGTCCCCTGCTTCGTCCAGGGATTCCTTTCCTTCCGCCACCGTTCCGGCATTAAAATCTATCCACTTAGCCTTCTTTTCATACAGTGCTGTATTAGTCGAAATTTTCACAGTTGGTGCAGGTGCTCCAAAGGGTGTTCCCCGACCTGTTGTAAACAGAATCATATGTGCTCCTGCAGCTGTAAGATCTGTCGCGGATACCATATCATTACCGGGACCTGACAAAATAGAAAGGCCCTTAGTTTTTACCGGCTCAGCGTATCCAAGAACATCAACTATCTGCGCACTTCCGCCTTTTTGAACACATCCACAGGACTTATCTTCAAGGGTAGTAATTCCACCTTCTTTATTGCCGGGACTGGGGTTTTCATATACGACCTGTCCATGTCCTACAAAGTACTTCTTGAAGCTGTCCACCATATCTATAGCTTTATAAAAGGTCGCACTGTCCTTACATCTGTTAAAGAGTATGGATTCAGCACCAAACATCTCCGGTACCTCTGTCAGAACAGTTGATCCTCCAAGTGATATCAGTCTGTCAGAGAATCTTCCTACCACAGGATTAGCAGTTATTCCGGAAAGACCATCAGATCCGCCGCATTTTAATCCAACAATCAGCTCTGAAGCATCAATTTCTTCCCTGACCGACTCCTGTGCCGCTCTTGCAATCTCTTCAAGAAGCTTTCTTCCTTCTGAAAGCTCATCCTCTACATCCTGACAGGTTAAGAATTTTACCCGTTCACCGTTCCACTCCCGCAGTTCCTCCTTGAACTCAGCCTGAGTAAGGTTTTCACAGCCAAGGGATACCACCAGAACACCACCTGCATTAGGGTGTCTTACAAGAGATGCTAAAACCTTTTTTGTAGTAGCATGATCCTCTCCCATCTGTGAGCATCCATAGGGATGAGTAAAGGCATATAATCCCTCGATATTTCCGCCGACCAGATCCTGATTGTCCTTTGCCAGCTTCTCCACAACTGAATTGACACATCCCACAGTCGGAATGATCCATATCTCATTTCTGATACCGATTTTGCCTTTGGGTCTTCTATATCCCATAAAGGATTTTCCATCAAGCTTTGGCAGGCTGTTTAGAACCGGATGATACTCATACTTTGTGTCCTCAGAGAGCGCAGTTTTAACATTATGGGTATGTACATGACTTCCTGCCGATATGTCGCAGGTTGCAATGCCTATCTGATTACCATACTTAATAACCGGGCTATTCTCCTTAATATTAGTGAGAGCAATCTTATGTCCCCTGCTTATTTTTTCACTCGCACAAAGCTTGTTTTCATCTGCGTTTATACAATCTCCTGATTCTATATCTGCAAGAGCAACCACCACATTATCAAGTGGGTGTATTTTTATACTATTCACCCTGTACCTCCATCATAGCTTCGTACATTCCTTTTTCTCGTATAAGTTTAAGATCTCTGATTACAAGCTCTTTGAATCCAGGCAGCTCTGAAAGCTCTTTGCCCCACATCTTTTCATTATTTATAATCTTAGTTGCCAGAATTTCATCATCAGAATCCTTAAGCTTCAGGAAGTCCTCAAGCGCCCACTCGTCATCCTTTATCAGGAATTCCTTATCTTTTCTGTGCGCGACCAAAGCTCCGTCTCTCATTTCTTCTCCCATGTGGTAGAAATCAAGCAGCGCTGCAAACGAGAATGTCAGTACTTTAGGAAGCTTCTTTTTTTGCTCATAATATTCAAGCACCGTATACATAACTCTTGCCTTCCACTTGGATACTGAGTTGAGGGAAATGCTTAAAAGCTCGTGATCAATATAGGGATTTGCAAATCTGTCTGAAACAGCGGCTGCAAATTCCTCCAGATCCTTCTTATCAAGACCTGTAAGAACCGGGATAATTTCATCATAAAGGGCTTTATTCATATATCCTCTTATCACATCGTCCTGCATGCAATCCCTGACAATGTCCTTACCTGCAATGAAGGCTGCCATTATCATAGATGTATGTGCCCCGTTGAGAATTCTTACCTTTCGCTTTTTATAGGGATCAACATTATTCACCACTATTACGGGAATATCTGCTTTCACAGCCGGAAACTCATCTTCAATAAGCTTTGGTCCTTCAATAACCCAGGCTCCAAAAACTTCAGCAGTATCAATTAAGTTATCCTGATAACCAAGCTCATTACATATAGACTCAGCTTCAGCTCTCGGATATCCCGGAACAATTCGGTCAACCAGTGTTGAGCAGAAATAATTCTCATCTGACACCCATTTAGCAAATTCATCCGGTAGTCCCCAGCTTTCGATGTATCTGTTAACACATCTGTGAAGTTCATCTCCATTCCTGTCAATAAGTTCGCAGGACAGAATAATCACTCCGGGAAGTTTGTTGTTATATCTTTCATATAAAAACTGAGTAAGTTTTCCCGGAAAACTGGATGCCGGTCTGTCATCAGCCTTACAGGAAGGGTCATATACAATACCTGCTTCTGTTGTATTGCTGACTATAAACCTGATCTCAGGATTCCTCGCACAGGCTAAAAATTCATCATATTCATCATAGGGATTTATACATCTTGAAACACTTGATATGACGCGCTTTCTGCTCACTTTTTCACCATTTTCCTGGCCTCTTAGAAAAAGTGTGTACAGACCCGCCTGCTCATTTATCATGTCAGAAAGCCCCTGTGCAATGGGCTGGCAAAGAACAACCTTCCCATTAAATCCTGCCTTTTCGTTCATGATATCTATGAAATAATCCACGAAAGCACGAAGAAAATTACCCTCACCAAACTGAAGGACTCTTTCCGGTGCATCCTTAAGTATGTATCCGTCATACCCCTGTTCTTCCAACAGTTTGTAACTAAGCCTTTCCATTTATCTTAACCTCCCCAAAACTTTATCTATTTTTCCGATTACAACAATCGCTATCACCCAATACCGAAATATCTTTTAGCATTATAGAAGGATATACCTGAAACTATCATCTTAAGAGCCTCGTCATCGGCCGGGTACTCACCATTCTCAACAAGATTTCCGATCAGGTTACACATAATTCTTCTGAAGTAATCATGTCTTGTATATGATAAAAACGATCTTGAATCTGTTAGCATCCCGATAAAATTACCAAGAAGTCCGAGACTTGCCAGAGACTTCATCTGCTCTTCCATCCCCTGCTTTGTATCGTTGAACCACCAGGCAGGTCCGTGCTGTATTTTTCCCGGAATCTCCGAGGACTGGAAACATCCAAGAATTGTTCCAATCTGCTCATTGTCAGCAGGATTCAAAGAGAAAATAATTGTTTTCGGAAGTTCTCCCAACTTATCAAGCTCAGACATTAATGCTGCAATGTTTCCGCCGCAGGTATTCTGAGAAATCATGTCAAAGCCTGTATCCGGGCCTTCAAGCCTGTACATTCTCTCATTTACGTTTCTAAGGCAGGAGTAGTGAAGCTCCATTGCAATGCCGTGCCTGTGATATGCTCTGCCCAGTGCAAGAAGCAGTGCTGTCTGATATCCTTCAGCCTCCTCTATCGTAATGCGCTCACCCTTCATAGCCTTTTTAAATGCTTTATCACATTCCTCCATACTCATCATTCGGAAAGGGATATAATCAAGACCATGATCAGATGCCACACACCCGTGATTGGCAAAAAACTCTACTCTATCTGTCAGCGCATCTATAACGTCAGTAACTGAATCAAGCGACTCTTTTCCTACAGCCCTGGCAAGCTGTCCAATATATTCAGCAAAGCCTTCCTTTGTGATGTTAATAGCCTTATCCGGTCTGAATGAAGGACGTACAAGAAAATCTATGCTTTTATCTTCTGCAATTTTTTCATGCCAGATAAGAGAATCAATGGGATCATCGGTTGTTCCTACATAAGCTACGTTACTCTTTCTTATAAGTCCTCTAACCGACATGTCAGGATCAATTTTTAGGAGATCGTTACATTTATTCCAGATTTCTTCTGCATTAGCTTCATTTAATGGTTCTGTTATTCCGAAGTACTTCTTAAGCTCTAAGTTGCACCAGTGATACATCGGATTGCCAATTGCCTTTGTCAGAGCCTTTGCAAAGCCCTTGAATCTGGAAAGCTCATCCTCTCTCCCGGTTATGAGCTCCTCGGGCATCCCATCAGATCTCATAATTCTCCACTTGTAGTGGTCTCCAAAAAATGAACCGTCGCTCTGTTTTCCTCCAAACCACACATCTCCAAGGCTTTCAAAACGCTTATCCTCATATATCTCCTTAGGTGATATATGGCAGTGATAGTCTATTATCGGTAAATCCTCTGCATAATCGTGAAAAAGATGCTTAGCGGTATCTGTCTGTAACAAAAAATCATTATCCAAAAACTCTTTCATAACCGGTCTCCACTTCTTAAATTTGATTGCCATAATGCAATGTTAGTACCTTAAATTCTTTTTTTATATATGTTTGGCGTTTTAAACCAACTTATGCAACAAGTAAAACAACTTTTACAATCTTTTTGACACTATATTTTTTCATACAGATTCTGTACAAATTCCCTTGTAGCTACTGCATTCTCAGGCTTGGTATTCTCCAGTGTGCACTGTATAAAGGGCTTATATTCCTTTATTTTTGAAAGCAGTAATTCGTAGTTAAGGCCGCCCGTTCCGGAAGAAACCGATATAAGTTCATCTCCATCAGTTACAAAATCCTTCAAATGGATAACAGCTATGTCATCCCGCAGTATGTCAAAGGTTTTGACTATTATCGAATCCTGTTTTTCAATATTACCCTTATAGAGCATGTTTACAGGATCAAATATAATCTGCAGATTAGGGCTTCCAATCTCATCAAGAACGTATCTTGCCTGCTCCGGACCATACACAATATGCTTCCACACAGGCTCAATTGCTACTATTACCCCAAATTGCTCTGCAGCCCTTACGACAGGCTTTAGATTTTTAATGAAAATATCAAGAGCAGTCCTATCATGATTCGCGGGCTCGTATTTGTAGGCTGCGTTTACCGCTCCTGTCTCTGTTCCGACAACTCCTGCCCCCAATATACCTGCAAATCTCATGTGGACAATATACTTATCCGTTATCTCCTTTAAAGCCTCCGGGTCAGGATGAGCTAAGTTCAGATAATTGCCAAGTACAGCAATATTTACAAGATTCTCATCGCATAATCTCTTTATGTACATTGCAAGCCCCGGTGTCATGGAGCTTTTGTTTATTTCGAACTCCTTTATGGATTTCGAAAGTGCCATATGTATACAGTCAAATCCCTGTTTTTTTATATTTGGTATAAGCTCATTAAGTGGCGCATATTCTGCATCATGGGCCCGTAATCCTATCTGCATTTTTCACCTCTTTGTAATCAAACGGATAGCCTTTAAAAATATTGCAGGCCTATAGCCTGCAATTATCAACTTCACTGACAAGCTCATCAGCAAGTGTGTTTATTCTTTCGGCTTCCTCATCATCTAATATTTTTACCCATTTATTTTTGCCCAATAGATCACAAGGTCTTCCATCATGTAGCTTTGATCCGTACTCAGCAAAAGCAGCCATACTGTCCTCTGTTTCTATTGCATTCCACTCACAAAATCTAAGAGGATTTATAGCTTCATCATATCTGCAATTTAAAAATGCAGCCTTTCCCTCCGGTCTCCATGGCCTCCCAAGAAATACCGACTCCTTGGAAATCCCCTCTTCTCCATGAATAAAACAGTTTCTAAACACAAATCCTATTGCTCCAAGATTTTCAGATGGCGCAGTAATATACCCATTAATCTTCTTTTTCCTGTCCATAGACACTATTTCGCATTCATCAAAAACAGCGTCAGCTCCCCCGAAAATATAATCCACATCTCCCTTTATTACGCAGTTTTTAAAGTATTGTCTTGTGTTCTTGATATCCCCGAGCATCCTGGGGCCAAAAAAGCCTCCGGGTTGACGCTCCTTCAAAGGATGTGGTGCAAGAAATAATGTGTCCTGTCTTGAGCTCATGCACACATTTTCCATGTACACCCGGTCCGAATCCGAATATACAGCAAGGGCCTGACCTATATCCTCTCCCCAGCCGGCTGTATTTTCGATGGTCAGATCAGACAAGCGTGCAAACTCCCCTGTTATAAACAAAGTCTGGGTTCTAAAGGTTCCACGCCTGGAATTATCTTCAAGAATTTCCTCTGCACTTGCATTTCCTCTGATAATGGTTTTGTGCATCCCTGAGCCTACAATGTTTATATTTCTTTTCTCAATGTGTAGTCTTTCATTGTAGATACCCTCTGCAATACTTATAATCGCAGGCATATCATAGGGAACAGCCTGAATGGCTTCTGTTATGGTATGATAGTCACCGCCTGGTCCTACATTTACTCTCATCCCTGTTTTCATACTCTTAACTCACCCAAAAATCAGGTTATCCTTTTCAATTTGCTCTACACCATTTAAATCTTCTTTTGAATCTACAGATCCTTTGATATGCACATTCTTCAGAATAAGCTTTCCGACATTCCTGGCAAAAATTCCGCGGCCACTCATCTTATCGATTCCATCCATCATAACCGGATATTCAGCCTCTCTTTTGGTCTCTTCTTTATAATCTGCCTCTATATCCTCAAGAGTTACTGTTCCTACCTTCGATTCAGGCAGACCGTATACTGTAAGAAGACAGACCTCTGTGCCGGTACATTTAATATTCTTTGCGGATATATCCTTAATCTCCGGGGTCATGTCTGTTATTTCAAGAGCTTCTTTGCTCTGACAATAATCACTATGGCCGTCAGGGTCACAGAAATAAAACATGTTGATAGTAAAAGGCATTCTCACATCCTCCATACTTATGTTTTCGAATCGAATGCCTTCAATTATTGAGCGTTTTCCTCTTCCCCTTCTTGTCTTAATTCTTAATCCTCTGTCAGTGGAATCAAAAATACACTTTGCTACAGTTACGTTCCTGACACCGCCTGCACATTCACTTCCAACAGTGACACTTCCATGTCCCCTGTTCAAAAGACAGTTTCTTATATCAATGTTTTCTGTCCGTTTATAGTGCTTCAAAGCCATGTAATACTTACCTGACTTAATTGCTATGCAGTCATCTCCAACAGAAATATTCGCTCCAGCAATAAGCACATTTTTACAACTCTCCGGATCTATGCCATCTGTGTTAGGTGAATTATCCGGATTCTTTATATATACCTCTATAAGCTTAATATCATCTGAATAGTATGGATGCACGGTCCATGAGGGTGAGTTCCTAAGCTCAATGCCAACAACTGTGATATTCCTGCAGCCATTCAAAAAAACAAGTCTTGGTCTATAGGCACCGCGTTTTTCCTTGGGCTTTTCCCACCAGTCACCGTTTTCGGCATTTCCATCTATTATTCCGCTTCCAAATATTCGAACATTTTCCACTCCTATACCTGTTATCAGCGATGCAAAGGACGATAATGGATTGCCTTCCCAGCTTCCAAGGTTATACTCCTCATTTTCATCTGTTCCCAATGTCATTCCGGGAAGAATCGGATACAGGCTTCGATCAGTAAGTCCCTTTATGACTGCCCCTCGATCTATCCATATATTGATATCGCTTTTTAGGAAAAGAGGTCCTGTAAGATAGATTCCTTTTCCGATATGAACTGTACCATTTATAGGACATGCACTTATGGCCGCCTGCAGGTAAGCAGTATCATTAGTCACCCCATCTCCGGCAGCTCCAAAGTCCTTAACTTCCAAAAGTACACTTTCCTTTTTTGTTGTAACTGTCTTTACAGTTTCCACTTCTCTATCTGAGTTGTCACAGCTTGCAGCTATCTCTATTTCATACTCAGTATCCGGAGAAAGATCTTTTAAAGTGAAAACATTTTTTATAAAGTCCCCTAGAATTTTCCCATTTAAGGACACCCTTACAGGGCTCCTTGTTTCATAAGAAAAGTCATTATCAAGTTCAATACAGATGCTTCTGCATCCGATATCAATCACATTAAAATTCATCTAAAATTCCTTCTTTTATCAGGCTTAGAATTTCTGTATATAGCAGTAAAAGTGGAGCTGTTCCCTTGGCATCATTCTCAACAACAGGTTCACCAAAATAGTATTCAAGGGATCCATCTCTTCTATCCTTACCACCCAAGCCTGCAACGAGGCAAATTCCGCCAAGTCGCGGAAGCCCTTCCTCATTTTTTGAGAGATATCTGTTTGTTATTCCAAAGAAAATGCTCTCTGCAATCTGTGCATATCGCTTCGGCAGGAATTTGAGTCTTACTCCCTTGGCAATGGCATAGGCTATAAGTGCTGATCCCGAGGTTTCAAGGTAATTGCCGGCTTCATCTGCCTTATCTATAACCTGATAAAACATAGAGCTCTCATCGTCCATGTACTTAAGCAGTGTGTCTGCGAGCTCCCAAAATATATCCTGCAGAGTTCTGTATTCGTAGTAGAGCTGCTCTCCCATTGCTTCTGCTGTATCCACAAGAGCTGCCATGAACCACCCTGTAGCTCTAAGCCAGAAGTTTTTGCTGCAGCCACTCTTCTCATTAGCCCAGTACATTTCCCGGGACTCATCATATCCGTGATAATACAAGCCGGTTTTTTCATCTCTCATCAGCCTCTTCACATTTTCAAACTGATGAAAGCTGTCAAGACATCCATTCATTTTTCTGTACCGTCTCTCATATTCCATGTAAAAGGGCTGTGCCATATACAGACCATCCAGCCAGACCTGATTGGGATAAATCTTTTTATGCCAGAAATTCCCTTCCTTTGTCCTGGGCATGGTCTCAAGCTGCCTCCTCACCGTGTCCATGGCTTTTCTATATTTTTCCCTGCCTGTAAGATCGTAAAGCGAGAAAAGATTACAGGCAGGTCTTACATTATCAAGGTTATATTCTTCTACGTCATAGGTAGCTATTGTTCCATCTTCATTTACATAAAATGAAACAAAGCCATCAGCAAAGTCCAGGTATTTCTTTTCGCCTGTTATTGCATATAGTCTGAGCAATGCAGTGATCATACAGCCATCAATGTAATTCCATTTATTAGGCTTACCGCTTCGCACCTTTTCAATGTTCCACATAGGGTGCTCCGGATCTGATCCTGCCATCAGATAATTCACATATTCATTTAATAGCTCCGCTGTTTCCCGCCTTGTCATTCAAGACTCTCCTTCATGTAATAGAAATAACCTTTTAGCTCCATGAGCTCTTCATATGTTCCTCTTTCTATTATTTTTCCATTTTTCATTACAATTATCAGGTCAGCATTTCTTACGGTTGCAAGCTTATGCGCAACGATAAAGGTTGTACAGGTCTTCGACATACAGTCGAGAGCACCCGTAACCTCTTTTTCTGAAATCGCATCAAGGGCAGAAGTTGCTTCATCCAAAATGATTACCTTTGGATTTCTGATAAGTGCTCTTGCAATTGATATTCTCTGTTTCTGCCCGCCTGATAATCTGTCTCCGTGCTCACCTACAATTGTGTCTACACCATCAGGCAGCTTATCTATAACCCGGCTAAGACCGGATTCTCTTATTACTTTTTCAAACAGTTCATCAGAAACGCCTGTGCTTCCATAGAGAATATTTTCTCTGATTGTTCCTGAAAACAGCGCCGTACTCTGTGGCACAACTGCCAAAAATCTTCTATAGCTCCTAAGGTCAATCTCATCAATCGAATGTCCGTCGATAAGGAGTCTTCCTCTGGTAGGCAACATAAAACCTATAAGGATATTTAATATAGTAGATTTTCCTGCACCTGATTCTCCAACAAAAGCAATAGTCTCACCGCTCTTAACCTCCAGATTAAGGTCTTCAAGAACAGCCATTTCACCTCCGGGATATGAATATCCCATGTTTTGGAAGGAATAATCGCCCTTGAGATCATTAAGTACCGTCTTTCCTTCATTATCTTCCACTTCGTCAGCTGCAAGGACCTCACCTATACTGTTAACTGACTCCAGTCCCTTTGAAATTGTAGGGAGCAGATTGAGTAATCCCGTAACATAGCCGACAATAGTAGTGAAATAGGTCTGATACAGAACCACATCTCCGGTACTTATAACCTTTTTCATAGCAAGAAAGGCAGTAAACACCAGGCATAGTACCTGAAAGAACTGAAAAAATGCCCAGCTGACCGCTCCGAAATTAGTCTGAACCATATCCAGCCTGTAGCCTTCAGCAGCTATTTGGTACATCTGCTCATCCATTCTGTCTGTAGCTTCTGCCTCAAGAGCGTGTGCTCTGGTCACCGGAATAAGCTCGATCATCTCAGATATTTTTGCAGATGTCTTTTCAACCTCTTTTCTGAACCTTTGATTGTGGGCCTTTATCGGCTTTTTAAAAACGTAAACAAGAACTGCAGCCAGAGGAACCATCAAAAGAAAGAACAAAAACACCACTTTACTTTTAAAAATCGTAACTGATAATGCTACAATTACATTTATTATAATATTCAGCAGATTGACAAAAATCTGATCCGACAGCGTTTCAATTGCTTCTACGTCCCTTATTATCTTGGACTGAAGTCGCCCTGACTGAATATCCTTTTCAGATAATATGGTCATTGTCTGAAGCTTATGTACCAAAGCACTCCTTAGCCCTGCCTCGACATTTCTTACAGCAGATGCTCTAAAATGCATGTGCAAATAATTCATCGGTACATTAAGTATAAGCAAAGCTATCAGCACCGCTGCATTAAGCAAAATCAGACCGGTTGTATTTTCATATCCATCCACTACATAATTTATAATGTTGGCTGTAACTATTGGCGTTAACCATACAGGAGAATGCTTCACTGTATAAAAAATTATCGATAGAACAAAATTGTGGTAATAGCCTTTATAAAAAGCTATAAGTGCCAGTAATGGCTTTGCTTTATATTTTCTATAGCTTTTTTCAAGCCTTTTTGCTGTATCTTCCGTTATCTCCTTCATGCTTTGCGTATTCCAGTCCCACTTATAATCATCAATAATCACATATCAGCCACGGCATACTCATCTGCCACACCTTCATCCTGTAAATTCCTGTCATGAACCATATCAAGTTCTTTTAAGACACTTTCATCAATGAGAGATGAAAAGGGCTCTCCTGCTTTAATTATTTCTTTTGCCAGAAGTTCCCCAAACTTCATTGCTCCTTCATATTTAAGGTGTGTATTGTCAGTAGAAAGGCCTTCAGGAAGCCAGAATACCTCACCTTTTTTTACATGCATAAAATACTTCTTGGTTTCCTCGTCACCTGTCCTCTCGATAAACTGCCGACTAGCCTTGAACAAATCGACAATCGGAACCTCATACTTTTGTGAAGCTTTAAAATATGCCTCCACATAAGGCTCATGCTCCGAGATTTTTAAACGTTTATGATCATCCTCAAAACTTCTTCTTTCCAACGGTGTAATAAATAGGGGGATTGCACCGCGATTTCTGGCAACATTTACATACTTCCCAAGGTTATCAATAAAGTCCGTATTTGGATCTGTATATCTGCTAAGATCAGTTATCTTTTCATCGTTATGTCCAAACTGAATGAAAAGATAATCTCCTTCTCTTATTTCCTCATCAATCCTTGCAAGTCTGCCCTGATCAATAAAGCTTTTTGTACTTCTTCCATTTATCGCATGATCGTATATTACTACATCCGGCATTGTATATCTGTCGAAGGCCTGTGCAATTCCGGTCTGAGGGTATTTATTTGCCTTATTGCAGGTATTGGTGGAGTCACCTGCCCAAAATATTATTCGCATAAATTATTCCTTTACAGCACCGATATTTACACCCTTTACGAAATACTTCTGCAGGAACGGATAAAGTGCCATAAACGGAAGTATTGCACATACAATAGCTGAATAATACAGCGTATTCTGCGATACGTTGAAGGATGTTGTAGGTGTATCACCATCCATGACCATAACTCTTAAGATATACTGGAAGTTAACCTGGTCACGATTTGTGATGTAGATCTGAACTGTTGAATAGTCATTCCATACTGTTACCGCAAACATAAGACCGATGGAAGCAAGTGCTGCCTTTGAAAGGGGAAGCACAATCTTAAAGAAAATTCCCATAGGTGTGCATCCATCAATTTTTGCTGCCTCAAATAGTGATCCCGGAATGCCCTCAAAGAAGTTCCTCATAAGGACAAGATTGTAGACATTCATACCATGCTTAACCACAAGGATCCACATGCTGTTTACAAGGTGGAGCTTCTTCATTACAAGGTATTCAGGTATCATTCCACCTGAGAAAATCATGGTAAACAGAAGGAAATATGCCAGTGCTTCTCTTCCCGGAAGATCCTCCTGGGCCAGTACATATCCTCCAAGTGTTGATAATACAAGTCCGAGAATTGTTCCAAGAATTGTTGTTATAATTGAATTAAGAAAAGGTCTATACAGCTTAGCTGTACTGAAAATCGTTTTATATCCATCAAGCGTTGGCTGTGTGGGCCAAAGCTGGAATTTATATACTCCTACAGCATTGAATGAATCTGCAACAACCTTCCAGATCGGAACAAGTACAATCAGACCGATCAGAATAAAAACCAAATAGTTGATCACGTCGAAAAGGTCCGTCCTTCTCTTGCGACCCACTGCGTATTCTTTTGCTCTAGCCATTGTACCCTCCTTAGATTATTCCGCGTCCGCGGATCTTCTTACTTGCTCTGTTACAAATAATTACCAGCAGGCATCCAACAAGAGACTTAAATAAACCTACCGCTGTTGTGTAGCCATAATTGGGAATTGCTGTCAAAAAGGTTTTACGATAAATATAAGTTGAAATAACATCTGAAACCTCAAAAACTCTGTTGTTATACATAACAAATACAGATTCAAAAAGGTTAAGTACCTTTGCGAGATTAAGAATCAGAACAATAATAATCGTATTTGCCAGTTCAGGAACTGTGACATACCATATTTTCTGAAGTCTTGATGCACCATCAATGTCAGCCGCTTCATATATCTCAGGATTTATTCCGGCAAGAGTTGCAAGGAAAATAACCGTTCCCCATCCTGTTTCTTTCCAGATATTAACGATGTAATATACCCATCTCCACAGCTTGGTCTCATGCATGAAATCAATACTCTGGGATATAAGTCCCCAGCTCTTAAGTGTTTCATTTATAAAGCCTGTAGATGAAGTGGACAAAAACAGAGTAAATACTGCAGCTGTAACTGTCCATGACATAAAGTGCGGGAGATAAATAACTGTTTGCAGAACCTTTTTTGCAAACAGGTTTGCCATTTCATTAATAAAGACTGATACTATAACAGCCGTAAATGTCGTAATCAATAATTTTGTTATTGAGAGCCAAAGTGTATTAGTAAACGCACTCCAGAACTCTGCATCCGAAAACATCTTTTCGAAGTGCTTAAGTCCAACGAATTCAATTTTCTTTAATGTGTAATCATAAAATGAGTATCTTATACCCAGCATAGGCCAATAAAGAGTTATCAGCACATAGATAAATATTGGTAAAAACATGAGGTAAAAGCCTCTGTTATTCCAAATACGTTTTTTCAAAGGTTTTTTATTTATAACCTGCCCTGTTGATGTAGTCTTTTGCGTCTTACCCATTTGTTACCGCCCCTTCAAAAATCTTCTCTTTATAAACCATATGGGCACCCATTCCGGATGCCCATATAATCCTTATGTAGCAAAAATGATTGGTAGTAAAAGTATGAAATGTGAACTATCGTTTATTACTCAGCTGCGTTTAACTCAGAAAGAATCTGATCAATTGTGTCACTCCACTTGCTCTGATACTCTGCTATAGCATCTTCAGGTGTCTTCTTGCCTGCAACAACCTCATTTACAAGAGTTGTCTTATCTGTGGCAAGATCAGCCTCTACCTCTGTAAGAGTCTCGGATGAAGCTGCTGCAGGAGCATCTACACAATTCTCTGTAAAGAACTTATTACCTTTCTCTACAAGGGAATCTGTATCAACGAACCCATTTGTCAGCGGCGCGATAACAAGTACCGGATCAAGAAGATTCTTCTTCCAAAGTGCGTTAGGATCGTTAGGTGTCTGCTTAAGATGGAATTCACCATCTGCAAAGCTGTATTCAGCCTTTTTCTCAGGATCATCAGCATTAAGAACAAATTCCTCTGCCTTTGTTGACCAGTGAACATCCTCAGCACCATAGGTCCAAAGTGTCTGAATCTTGTCTCCATCAAGCATTGTCTCAAGAAGAGCATCGAAGATAGCCTGCTCACGGCTGTTGTCTCCATCACCATCATCTGTGATTACCCATACAGGTGCTTCACGGTTAAGGTATCCGCCCCATGTATCCTTGATCTCCTGAATAGGAGCAAGCTGAACAAGTCTGTCATCGCCAAGTTCTGTATCTACATCATTCTTATCAAGATTATCTGTAAGTGTTCTAAGCCATGTTCCTGCCCAGTATGTAAATACACCTTCGGATGTAGCCTGGTCATTTGAGAACCACTTCTCTCTTGCTGTCTTAGTAGAAGCTTCCTCTGTATCTGTATCAATAACTCCGTCTGCATAGCCCTGAGCAAGTCTTGCAAGCGCATCTATAGTTGCCTGCTCCTGGAATCCGTCAACCCATGTGCCGTCCTTCTCATAAATTGCAGGATATGCTCCCTGCCAGAACTCAGGCATATAGTTTGTATAGGGTGCTTCATCAAATTTTCCAAAACCGGCTGCGATAACACCTGTCTTTCCATCCTTTGTGAATGCTTTAAGCATGTTGTAGTAATCATCAAAGGTCTTGATGCTTTCTGCATCTATTCCTGCCTCATCCAGCCATGACTGCTTAATATATGTAACGCATCCATTACCGTATGTAGGAGCAAAGCCATACTGCTCGCCGCTATCAAGCTTAAGGTTCTCATTGATCAGGGGAAGTGTAATTCTTGACTGGAATTCAGCATTGTCAAATGCATCTGCCATGTTCCAAAGAATGCCTGTTGTCTGATACTGTTTGAGCATTGTTGCGCTCATAATTAGTGCATCGGGATACTGTCCATCGCCGGGTTCTCCTGTTGTAAGGAGCTGAGCTACATTATCCTTATATCCTGAATGCTCAGGCTGATTGATGTGAAGCTTAATGCTCTTACCAAGCTTCTCGGAAATTGCGCTCTCCCACTGCTCTACAAATGCATCCTGACCGTTATCTACGTTAGCTGTAAGTGTTCCATCCACTGTTATGTAGAGGTCTGTAAGCTCATAATCGGATGCTTCTGCTGTATCACCTGATGCTTCCTCGGTGGAGCCTTCTTCTCCCGAAGCAGCTTCTGCACCCTCTTCAGTTGATGCTGCAGTCTCTGTCTTGTCTGCTGTTTCTGTTCCTGTTGAATCTGCGCTTGATCCCCCACATGCAGCAAGAGAAGCTGCCATGGTTGCAGAAAGCAAAATTGAAACCAACTTCTTTTTCATAGTTTTTCTCCTATACCCTTTCTCCTTCTTGGGGCATAATCAGCCATAAAAAGTGGCTGTGTGCCTTTTTCATGTGCCTTTGTCCCCTTGACAAGATGTATTATATCGGATTAGGAAAACCAAAAAAATGAATAACTTGTTCTCGACTTTGCAAATGTTGCTGTAATAAACTTTATTTGCAGTTATTGCTATTTTGTTGTAGAATCATATCTGCAAAAGAATCAAAAAGCCTGCAAGCAAGCCACCAGCTTGCTTTATTCATTTATACATATATATTGGAGATTTAAGATATGCGACGAAACTTAACCTCAAAGTATGATGATAGGCAGTACATGAAAGAGCTTGATTTCGAGCTATATTACTATCATGACACAAAGCCCACTACCAGAACTGGTCTTCATACTCATAGATACTATGAATTCTATTTTTTCCTGGAGGGCCATGCTGAAGCACAGGTGCAAAATGAACATTATATGCTTAGCTATGGTGACATTCTGATAGTACCACCTGGAATTACACATGGTATCTTTGTACGAGACTTAGAAGTACCTTATAGAAGATTTGATCTGTGGATCAGTAAATCTGCATTTGCTGATCTCGTAAAACTTGGAGAAGACTACAAATATTGCGTAAATAAGGCTTTAAACGAATCCAGGCATGTCATTCATACGGATCATATTACCTTCAACTCCATTCTATCCAAGCTTTTTTACATAATTGAGGAGGACAAGAGTGCCAGATTTGGACGTGAATGTCAGCTAAAAATAAGTGTTGCTGATCTTTTGCTAAAGATAAACCGGCTCGCCTTTGAGCAGTTTAATGACAAACAAATATCACAGGATGTGTTGTACCAGAATATATGTGATTATATCGAACACCATATAGATGAAGATCTCTCCCTGGACAATATTGCCAACCACTTTTTCCTTAGCAAGTTTTACATATCTCATGTTTTTAAGGACAATCTCGGAATTTCGCTGCATAAATATATAGCAAAAAAAAGGCTGCAATTGTGCAGGGATGCTATACTCAGCGGGGAATCCATGTCCTTTGCCTGTAATAATTATGGCTTTGACGACTATTCAAGCTTTTACAGAGCCTTTAAGAAAGAATTTGGCATCACACCAAGGGAACTTTCTAAAGCCGCCAAACAAAATAAATCTAATGCCCAGGCAACTCAAAAGATTATATATGACTAAAGCTTGTTAAGGCAATCAATAAGTAGTTTAAAGTAAAAGCAGGAGCATCAAAAACTCCTGCTTTTTTATATTGCGCTATATTGTCATTTACTGATTAGTTTTACCATATTATCTTCCGCCTTTCCGTTATAAGCATCTTCGGATAGGCGCTCACCGGATAAAAGCTTATTATTCATACATGTTCTGTCTTGTGTTAACGTAATTTTCTCTCTCTTTTTCCCGGTTCTCACTTATCAGGGTATCTTCATAGATATTATATCCGTCTATAGTGTCTACGAGCTTCACATCGAAATTTGTGATGTCCTCATCCAGTTTTTTGTCAGTAGGAAAAATTATATATCTGTCCAGATCAGCTCTTGTATAATACAAAAGCTCCTGGGTTTTCATTTCTTCTTCCTGCATTAATTTGAGAACTCCGGTGTAATATTTATGATCAACATAGTCTCTTCCGTAAGGCATCAGTATATTGGGATCATATTGTCTTACAAAGTAGACCAGTTCCGGAGTAAATGCAGCTTTTACTGTTCCTTCATCCTCTGTGGTTTTAATCCTGTCACATATATCTATAACATTTTGTGGCAGATGATAGATATTTTCCGCCTTATATACATATTCATTTGCATATACATACGAACCCGTGACTGCAATAATCAAAGCTGAAACACAGGCTGCAACATACTTTTTTACCGCACTATTAAGGCTGGCAATAAACTTGGTAAAAGCGTATGCAATAGTAACATACATGGGGATGATCCACAGAATTCTGTAATATGTATTGGCAGACTCAATCCCCGCGAGTTTTACAAACAGCTTCTTTGTTACAGGGAAAAGAAAGCCTGCTACTACAACAAACGGCATCGCTCCAAATACAATTTTCTTTCTTACATCAGATTCTTTTACTATCAAATAAATCGATGATATCAATAACAGAAGCCAAAAAATCATCCAAAGACTTCCGTTTTCAAGTCCACCATATCTCTTAAGGTCAACCCAGCATTCCCTGAAAATTCCGTACATATATCATCCTCACATAAGCTTATAAAGTACAACATAAACAAGATTTGGAATAACAGAAAAAAATGCTCCCAGAAGAACTGTCATTCGCTTTGAAGAATACAGCAATACAAGTGTAAGTAGCGCAACAAGTCCCGCTCCGAACATAACGCCCATTTCTGAACACATACCGGAAAACATGTTAACAAGAGTAAGCAGACCCCAGAAAGAAGCCTTCTGCGAAAGTGTCTTCTCTTCTCCCCCTGTTTCCTTAAACATCCATAAAAATATCAACAGGATAGCCGGAAAGGCGATACTTGTAAGCATGGACTTTCCCTGCCAGGTTCTCATCAGAAAGAATGTTGCCGGAGTATAGATCGATACATTTCCAAAGATCATAAGCATATTGACCATGATCATGAAAATCGGGATCATAGCGGTATTATCCGCAAATAGTACTTTAGCTATCTCATGGAAAATAAAATATACCAGTGGAATAATCAGAACCGGCCAGACTGTATATGTGACAATTGTCGAATGTACACCCGCAGCTTTTGCAATAAACGCTATCCACATCGGAATAGCTGCAAGCGCATGCCTTCCATCAACCGGAATGATTCCACCTTTATTGGGATCTACAGTATACATTGCGCCCGTTTTTTGTGCGATTATGGATTGAGTGACATAAAACGAATTGTCGCCGTCAAATATTCTGGTTGAAACCGCCATTACCATCTGAAAAATTACAAGAGCAAAAAATATTCCGTAAAAGATTCTGGTATCCGTGCTAAGGCTCTTTATATCTGGCTTTTTCAGCATATTCTTATCAAATCTGAAACAACCTGCCACAGCAAATAACAGTACCGCTAAAAGACAACCCTTGAAGCAAGTTTCAAAAGCATTAGGCTTGCTTGCAACGGTCAAAATACATAAGATGGATATTATCTGAATAATCCCGGAATAGATAAAAAAACCGAGTACAAAAGTAATACCCAGGGTTCTAAGTTCTTTTTTCAAAATAAATTTGAATAGTTGTCCCATACACATAGGGACTATGAGCATAAAAATTATAAGTCTGACTACAGACCATATTGTCATCAACATTTTTTCATACCTTCCCGCTAAACAATTCCCCAAGAAATAATTATATCAGCATGTTAAAAATCATCAATATGAATACGATAGTCACAAATGTGACCCTCGTTCAACAAAAGATATATATTCCCATATTCCCGGTCGGCTCCAAAGAGTGACGCAAAAACACCTCCGAATTAATGGTTTTAGCCACTAATTCGAAGGTGCATATTTTAGAATTTAATTTGTTTTAGTTTGCTTCTTCTCCGGTTACCTCGCCTTCTTCTGCTTCCTCTTCTTCCTCAAAATCATATACTGCCTTATTATCTTTCAAGGTAAATGGAACAGTCTCTGTACTAATAGTATTTCCGATCACATCCTGAATAACATAGGAATAACCATAGGTTCCGGAAGGAAGGTTCTTTTCTTCCACATGAAGATTCCTTGTTATTTCTATAGCCTCTCCCTTTTTATATATAAAATTCTTACTTATAGGGTCGATATCGGGATAAAGGAAGCTAACAGTCACTCCCTCAAAATCCTTTAGCGACCAAGTTCCTCTGCTCGGTATTTCTGTGTTTTCCACGTCATATTCACTCTTTAAAAATCCATATAGTTCATAGCTTGCTTCATCGTCTCCGTCACCCGGAAAATAAGCAAGCAGAAGTTTCATTATCTGACCCTGCAAATAATCTATAGGTAACTCACCATTATATTTATTGGGGTCAACTTTTTCTATATATACCGGAATAGAGTATCTGCTACATGACTGTGCCTCATTTTCTAGCTCCATATACAGATAAGAATTACCAAGTACAGGCCATTTACCATTAAACTGTGCAGGGAATTTTGCATCATCAAAACTGCCTCCCATTTCCGTACGGGTTCCCATAGGTTCAAGTGAACCATCCTTACCTATCTTGTAAAGCACATAGTCTATTGAAACTATACCCTGCATTCCATTAGTTACATTAAGAGTAAGGTCTCTCTCGTCATTAAGTGTAAGCTTTGTATCAACATGATATTCATCGTAAGTAATGTCAGGTACCCTTTTTCTGTTTTCATATACCCAGTCAGGAGCATCCCAGTCCATATGTACAGAATCAAGATATGCAAGATATGCACAGCTCTTGGATACACGCACAAATCTCTCAAGATTTCTTGCAAAAGCTCTGGTGCCATCGTAGTATGACAATCCATGCGAATAACTTCTTCCTGTACCTTTCACATTATGCTTTACTGCCTTCATGACTGCCTTCTGAAGGTTATTTGCTTCTGTTGTTATCAATCCGCTTCTTCTGGTCTTCTTGGCAAGGTCAACAATATCTACAAGATTATGACTTTTCCCACCATAATGCTCGGCTTTTTCTGTATAATACCTGAATTTGCTATATTCTTCAGGTTTGTGAACAAGTTGTAGTACCTTGTCGAAAAATGCGTCGAAGGCCTTTTCTACCTCATCTATTTCACTTAAGTCGATTACTGAAAATGTAAGCATTTTTAATGTTGATTCGTCACCTTCCTCAACATATTTTTGCGTAGTAACATCACAAAACTCATTACCAATTTCTCTTCCATCGCATTCGGGAACATCATACAAAAACTGAAGCCACTCTGTATATGCAGTTCCTTCGCCAGCCAGCACTTCCTCAGAAGCAGCCAGATACTTTGCATAATCCTTGACACATGAACACATCTCAATTGTAGCCATAAGGCAACAGTCAGTCACAATCAGTTCAAACTCTGTGCCTGCTCTTTTTAGTGCACTTTCCATATCATATAGCGTCATCAAACTATTCTCGTGCAATTCATCACAAATGAGACCTACTTCTGAACCACCGCCATGATCCCACATCACAAGCATATACTTCTCTGCGGGATACGTTTTTGTACTCCATGTAATAAAATCGCTGAGTGTATAACCTGAAGCCATGTTCTGAAGCGGTTTTTCATCTACCAGCACAAAGCCATCCTTACCATACTCAAAACGCTGTGTTTTTGTAGGGTCAGCACCTATGTCTATCTTATCAGTTTGCCACTTCCTGGTCCCTCCGGTCTGTATAACAACATTCACAGAGTCACTAGGCTCTGTTTTAGATATTTCATTCAAATTAAAGGAAGCTTGCCCGCCCTTCGACTCTAAGTCTGTTGCGCACAGATAGATCATAACGGTCCAATCTTTCTTGGATGCATTTTTTTCTGAAGTTTCTTTATCGTCCTTAGCTTCTTCCTTAGCTTCTTCCTTAGCTTCTTCCTCTTCTTCAGCGTCGTCTTTGCTCTCATCTGTAGTCTCTTCAGCAGACTCTTCCTGTACGTCACCTTCCGACGCAGCAAGGCTTACATTTGTGAAAGACATGCTCACCATAGCAGCAAGTGCCACAACTGATATCATTTTTTTCCAATACGAATATTTCATCAAAAACCCCCTCAAAATAAAACACAGCCAACAGTACATATATTATCTGACACTAATTATTATGAACTATCTGTATAAAAATCCGATAAATTGTACATTAATTTGTTATAAAAAAGTTATGTACAAAGGCATCCATTTTCCGCGATATATCAAATACGATAGTCTCAAATGTGACCCTCGTTCAACACATAACAAACTGCTTGGCAAATCCAGATGAAGTCAATGCCAGATGTTCATGTGCCTATAGCCCAATATGTTTAACTGTTAATAAAGAAATCAAATAAGGTCAAGTAGCCTAAATTGCCATTCGGGCAATAACTACGCGAAAAATGGTCAAACAGGGATTTCTCGCGTAGGAAATGACCACCTAAAAGCAATCGACTACGTGAAAATTGCTTAGGAATAGATAAGACTCGTAGGAAAGAGCTAATACGAAGGCAGAAACTACTTGATAAATACTAAAACCCAGGCAGGGACAAGTAGAAAAGACAATATTGCTGCTAAATCCTACGCGAAAATAGTCGAAAAAACAAAGTGGTGTTATTGCGTGAACAGATGGTGCTCAATTGAGAATTGGGTGGGCTCACAGTCCGAAATGATTATCTGCTATCTGGAATACAGCTGAAGCATACAGAAGTGTTGCTGCAAGTGCATTCCACTTTGAAATATTTGCTCTCATCTCAATACTCCTTTCAAAGTTTAAAACTATAATATTACTTGTTATCTTCCTGATCTTTGCGGCCCTCATCGTCATATAGGCCAAAAACAATTGCCCACAGGAATCCCATACAAACTCCCATCACCCAGCTGTGCATGGATGTGCCAAATGAAATTCCAAAAAGGAGACCTATAGAGACAGGAAATATCTTACTTCTTATGTCCGTTGTCGATTCGTTATTTTCGTGTTTCATGATCTTCTGACCTCCCTTCATGAATGAAATATAACTCGGGATCAGAATTCTAATACTTTATGCACCTGAAAAGAGCGGATTTACACTGATTTATACGAAAAAGAGCGATGCGAAACTTCACACCGCTCATACACGTATCAATCAATTTTAGATATAAATAGGTTATGTATGTTATATAATCAATCAAAAATTCTTTTGATAAATCTATATCGTTTGTTATAATATTTGCTTGAGGGGACGCTGTAATAATTCAGTATGAAGAAAAGTTAAGGGGAACATCAAAATGAAGAAATACTTGGGGAATCTTTTATTCTTTATCACATCACTTTTGTGTGTGATAGTCTTATTTGGATGCTTTTCAATTCATTCAAAGGCAGCTACTAAAATGAAACCGGCAACACAATTAAGGTTTGATGGAACAGCCGTTAAATATACAACCGGCTCAGCGGGCTATTATACCGTCGCTGTAACATACAAGACTGCATCCGGAAAAGAAATTTTACACGATGTGTCGAATATGAGTGGAAAAAGAGGTGCAAATGAACCGGACTGGATCATTAGTTTAAGGGTAGTCTGCACACATGAAGAAGTTGGCGAATATGTAATCTATGTATTTAATTCCAAGAACAAAATCCCAAATTACGATACCATCGAGCAGTATAAAAAGGATTCTCACCTGACAATGGCCAGCAAAAGTGTAAATGTCAAAAACAAGCTGAAAGTTCCTTCATTTACATCCATAAAGCCTGTTACTGTAAAAAAGAAAAAGTACTACAGACTAAAATGGAAAAAGAGAGCCTGCTATTTTGATATTGACGATGACGTCAGCGATATTGAGTCATTTTTCCTGGCAGATGGCAAGGATCACTACGATATCCCGGTAGAGGATTATACAAAGGAAGTATCTATAAGAGCTTATAGTTCACATCTGGAAAAGGATGTAGCATCTGATACTATTTATTTGACAATTCCCGGCTCAAAGGATGATGGTGTTTTAAGGTATAGCGTTTCCTTTTCATCAAATGGTGGAAGTTACGTTCCTGCCCAGAAGGTTGCAAAAGGCGCAAATGCAGTAAAACCGGCTAACCCGACAAAGGATGGTTATGTATTCGCCGGATGGTACGCTGATACGACACTGACTAAGGCATTCAATTTCAATACGCCTATAACATCAAATACATGTCTCTATGCAAAGTGGAAAAAAGTAGAAACTCCTGCCCCTGGTAACGACGAGCCCGTAGAAACAGATCCTGAAAAAGAAACTCCCGGGGATGACTCAGCATCTGGCCGTAATGTGACGGTAGAATCAGGCAAAGCTGCTCTTCCAATGACTATAACACAGAATGGCATCACCTATTACATAGGAGCAGATGGTATCGCTACGGTGACAAAAATAGGCGCCGTTAAAAAGGCTTCTATTTCCAATGTAACAGCAGACGGCGTAACATACCCGGTAAAATCTATTGCAGATAATGCCTGCAAGGGAAATAAGAAAATCAAAAAGCTTAAGATTGCTGATAGTGTAGAGTCTATAGGAAAGAAAGCTTTTTATAATTGTAAGAAGCTCAAAACTGTCACTATAAAAGCAAATAAGTCACTTAAGATAAAGAAAAATGCATTTAACAAGCTTGCAAAGGAATCAACTATTACTATAAAAGGAGCCAAAAAGGCAAAGCTGGGACAAAAGCTTCGCAAGCAGACAAATGCAACAGTAAATAAGAAATGAAATAAAACAGACCTTATCTGTAACAGTACAGATTAAGGTCTGTTTTTCATTTATCACGGATTACTGCTTTCAGTCCTTTGTAATACCACGAAACCACAACCAGGACATCTTTCTGTTAAGTAGATACAACACAGTGGCAATAGTAAATGCAATTATATATATGAGCAAAATGGCTCCTATGATCATCCACATCGGGAGTAAATCCGGATTTAGAAATGGATAGGGAATCATGCTCATTGGAATGACTTCTGTTGCAAACAGCTGGATTATGATCAGCCCGTAAATTGTGATGAACCATGTTCCATGCAGCCGCATAAGGGGCTTAATTTTGCCAATAGGTGAATCGTTGGTTACAAAGGAAATGATCATAAGCACTGGCATGATAGCATGTGTTACAAGTTCATCCCACTCATCAAGGGCAGATGGATCCCCCAGGCAAAATCCTATGAAAACCACTATCATTATGACTGCTTCCGAAACAGCGCAGGACAATCTTATGAAATACACAGGAATGTGGGTTAGCTCTTTTCCTGTAACCAGTTCATATATGTTGACTATGATGAATATGAATGAACCCGTCATTGTAAAAAGCGTTCCATCGACAGTAAGCCATCTAAGTGCGTATATACCTGCCTTTTTAGCAAAAACGAGATACATTGGAACAATTCCGATCATAACAATTATCATGGATATGAGGAGATTAATGGATTTTTTCAAGCGAAATCGCCTGTCAAACAGCTCCATTACCCCATCAAGTTTATCGTATTCACTCATTGAACAAATACCTCTTCATGCTTGGTGGTAATTCTATTATACCTTATTCTTAGTTCCCCTTTAACGGATTTATCATTTTCTGGAGCATATCCATGGCTTTCTTATATGACTCAGCCATCTCATTTGGGTCCTTTATTGTAAATTCTTTATCCTTTAGCCTGGTATCTCCATCAGAAAGCACGCCAACATACGTCGCTTCTTTCATAGACATATGTTCATTTTGACAGTATTCAATCACGGCTTCTGATGCATTTCTGCCTAACAGCTCTATTCTATCTTCGAAAAGTCCTACATTTTCATCAAAAAACTGGCTGTCTGCTTCCGATGCTATCACAAGCACCATAAATGAATGGAATTTCTCTTTTAGCATCTTAAGCTGTCTTGTAAGGATATCCCTGTCGGCATCCCCATAGTTTACGAAAATTGTTGAATAACAACTATTAGCCATTCTTCTGCTTCCCTCCCATATACTTTAATTATTTAGGCGTTTCGCAAACGCCTAATTATCTTTTTTCTGATGTGTACCAATACACTTTAACCAAATAGCTTTATTACATAATTAACTATGATTCCTGCAGAGCACCCTGCAAGTATAAGGAAAACAATTCCCACACCTATGCAGATGCGGCTCTCCATCTTTTTTCTTGTATCCTTTGAAAAATGGTTGCCGGTGACAAGAAGAAGGGTGCCGCCAATTAGGCCAGTTATAACCACTCCTACAAGAATAGCTGCGATAACCAGAAACACAGCCAGAATAATAAGACCCATAATTCCAATTAGTAAACTGAACATTCCTCCCATGATTCCTCCTAAAAATTTCTTTCGTAATAATGAATTTATCCACTTTTCTTTTCTTATCTACTTATTATACAGATGGGATGAGGAATTTGTCGCACCTTCATCCAAAAAACTTATAGATATTTCGCGGAAATCTAAAAAGGCCACCGACATTTCTGCCGGCAGCCTCGTACTTTTTATGAATTATGCAGCAACCTCTGTATTTTCGGTCTGCTTAGTCTCTATGGGCAGCTTCTTGTAAATAAATGCAGCAAGTGCCAGAAACACTACACACATAATAGCTGCTTCAATATTGCTAAGAGCTCTTCCCATAAGTGAAGGTAATGCAATAGCAACTGTATTATTGATAGCATGCATAATGATTGCAGGAACTACTGAATTATACTTATAAGCTACGAATGCAAGTGCCAGTCCCATGGGCATTGCATATATGCTCTGAAGCGGGTTCATGTGCATAAGTCCAAACATCACTGCTGAGAGGATGACACAACCTACAATTTCAAAAGACTTTTTTGAGTTCTTAAGCATTACTGCTCTGAATGCCAGCTCCTCGGCGAAGGGAGCAAGCAGTGCTACTGTAAGTACAGCGATAACCTGATTTCCACCTGAGATAAGTCCCATAATCTGACCAAGCAGCTCTCTGCTTCCGGGGATAAGGGCTGCAGTAACATTGGAAACTATTAATACAAATGCATAGAAACCAAGTGCAGCGCTGGCAAGGAATGCGATTGACTTTACATTTGCTATCTTCTTAAGACCTGATTCATAGGTTCCCTGCTTTTTATCTTTTCTTACGGATCCAAGGTAATACCAGAGACCGAATACTGCAATGCAGGCAATCTCTCCAACAAACTGTAATACAGTTAAGATTTCGGAAATGTAATCCATATATTCTGCCTGATCCTTAAAGGTTTCTCCTGTCTGAACATAATGTATATAAGACGCTCCGACTGATCCTGCAGCTCCGATCACTCCCTGAATTCCCAAAAACAGGAGCACAATTCCCAGTGCTACGAATATTGCTTTTGCTTTACTTCCCTTTGTTGTTTTCATACTCATTCTCCTTTTTCTTATAAAATTATTGTTATCAATTTGAGGTTAAAAAAATACTTCAATCCTACAGGCGATTCCGTATCATGTTTGCACGCTTTCCTTTGCCTGATGAAAACATGATAATTCGAAATCATTTCCGCAGATTGAAGTAAATCTTAACGTAACCTTATTTTTACATTATTTTCAAATCTTTATTCGTTCTGTGAGGGAATATCCTTTGTATCTTTACTTGAAAAGGGCATTTTCCTGTACATAAAAATTGAAAGTGCAAGGAAAATAACAACACAACACGCACTTACAACCGGTGGAAGCCCCGGACTAAATATCTGATTCAGTAATATCGCTCCGATATTGTTTATTAGGATCACCAGCATGCCCGGTACGACTGAATTAAACTTGTAAGAAATAAACATCATAACAAGGCCAAATGGGATTCCGTAAATTGTTTGCACCGGATTAAGCATCAACACAACAAACAGTATGGCAGGTATAATTATGCAGGCCGCCATCCCGAAGGATTTCTTGAATTTTTGCATTATAATACCCGGAAAGGCAAAGGCCGTTGCCATAGCTGATAATATAACCATTGATGTGATATTCATGGGAGTTACTTCCGAAACGTTTAACATTATGGTGGATAATAACTCACCGCTATCAGGAGATATCATTATTATCAGATCAGCAATATGTCTGTCAAAAAGTCCTATTGCCAGTGATGAAAACACTATAAAAGCAATGACTTTTGCATCACACATTTTCTCATGCCAGGGCTCATAAGTTCCGGCAAGCTTGTCTTTTCTTACATATCCCAGGTAATACCAAATTCCAAACAATACTGTACAGATTAAATTCGAAATGAATAGCATAAGCGGTTGCATGGCATTAATACTATTGAGCAAGGCTTCCTTATCCATGTTGTCTACAGACATGGTCAGGGATACAACCAGACTGATAATGATTGATACCGCCAGTTGTATCAGCAGGTAAAACAGTGTTATTGCTACTGCCTCCATTACTGTCTTAACCTTGTTTTCCTTTTTTGTTTCCATATTTTTTTACCTCTCTACATCCATTCCAAGGGTAAAGTAACTACAAAACTTTTGTAGCCATCATCCGAATTCTCATTATATTCGAGGCTTCCGCCATGAAGCTCGACAATTCTTTTTGCTACTGATAATCCAAGTCCGCTGCCACCGCTTTTCCCCTTCTTATAGGGTTCGAAAATGTGCTCCTTCATGTCTTCCTCCAGAAACGGACCATCATCTGAAAAGCTGATAATTACGCCATTTTCCTCTTTTATTGATACCCTGAAGGTAGTATTTTCAGGGTTATGCCTTATGGCATTATTGATCAAATTAGTAAAAACACGCTTCATCTGCTCAGTGTCATATTTACAGATGACTTTGTCCGGTATTTCAGGCTCAAGAATTATTTTCCTGTCCTCAAATCTGTAGAACATATCTGCAAGAATGCCACGAAGAAAACCCGCAATATTGCCTTCTTCCGGGAAAATCTTATAGTCTGTGTTTCCGTATTTTGCATACTCAAGCATGTCTTCTAGCTGGACATTGGCAGCTTTTATCTGTTGTTCGATTATAGTCAGATAGTGATTTCTGTCATCCTCAGAGATATCCTCCTCCTTGAGAAGTCTGGCATAGCCCATTACCATAGTCATGGGAGTCTTCAGATCGTGAGCAATCCCGGCGTATAACTGCCTGTTCTGTTCCTCATTCTGCTCTCTGATACTCTGAGCCTCTTTTAATTTCAAAACCATGTGGTTGAAGGCTTCTTCCATCTCTGCAAATTCAAAGCTGTCCTTTACTTCCATCTGCACATCAAGATTCCCAGAGCTTACCAGATTCATGTTATCTGCTATTTTTCTGGCAGGTTCCGAAATATTCTTTTCCAAAATATTGGACAGTCCCCAGAAAAGAAGGTAGGTCACAATCATGCTGGCCATGGTGATCTGAGTACCGAGATCTGTACTCATACCCTGACCGCCATATAAGCCGTCTATGACTCCCATCAGGAACTCCCTGATTTTATCTATAAATAGGATAAGTAAAAAAACATATGCCAGAATAATTATCAGGAATGTTTGGAGTTTTCTTTTATATTTAAGTCTCATTTTTCTTCCATCCGATATCCCAGCCCTCTGATGGTGTGGATATAATCATTTTCTCCGTCAGAGATTTTCGATCTCAGCTTACTTATGGCAACCATAATGCTGTTATCGTCCGGGAATTTGTCGCTTTCCCATGCTGCCTCATATATTTGATCCTTAGTGAGGACCTGTCCGATATTACTCATGAAAAATTCGGTCATTCTGTATTCCAGAGCCGTAAGCTCAACGGACTCATCATTTTTATAAAGGCGCTTCAATGATGGCTTGAGCTTTAGCGCCCCGCAAATGAGCTCCTTCCCTTCCTCCTGACGGTCATAACCGTAGCATCTGCGAAGGGTTGATAACACTCTTGCAGCGACCTCCATGGGATCGAAGGGCTTTACGATATAATCATCCGCACCAAGATTAAGTCCCTTTATCCTGTCAAATACATCACCCTTTGCGGTCAGGAAAAGCACCGGTACATTGCTCTGCTTCCTTATCTTTTCAACCAGCTCATACCCGTCCATGACAGGCATCATTATATCTGTGATGACCAGATCAAACTGTTCGGAATTGAACAGTTCATAGGCTTTGCTACCATCATATTCTTCCTTTACCGTCATTCCATGCATCTCAAGACATACTTTTAAAAGTCCTGCTATTTGAGGCTCGTCGTCAACGACCAGCACTTTGTACTTTTTATCCGCCATATATACTCCCTCTAACCCACTTTTTCATTTTTTATAATTTATAATACCCCTCAGTCATTTCTGTACATTTAAGTGAATCTTAACGTAACCTTAACCAATCTTTGCTCTTCCCATATTCTTATGTCTGGGGCAATAGTTTTCCAAGGCAGTCCGAAAGTACTTCTGCCGCTATACGATGTCCTTCCGGATCCGGATGAAGCCTTGCACTTACGTGAATACCTGTACAATCCGGGAGACGTAGATATACAACGTTATCATCATTTTCTGCATTAAATGTATCTATGATCTCAGATACATACTCTTCCATATCATTTCCCAGCATTCCATATGCCCAGATGATCTTGGATTTCGGATTATTTTTCCTTACAGCTTCAAGGAAATCGATTCCGCAGGTTCTAAAATTCTGCAGGAATTCATCTTCACTCCATTTGTCCAGCTTCATTGCACTACTGTCATTCGTGCCGAGGTTGATGATAACGGCATCCTTCTCATTATCTGTAAAGTTCCAACTATCCATGCATCCCAGCTTTTTGGCATCTTCAGCTATCTGCGCAGCACATACATAGGGATATACCTTCGGAAGTGAACACTCGGTACTACCATCCCAGGAAGCAAACAGGCCCTGTCCGCTCTGACTTAGAATGCTGTAATCCGCATCAAGCATTTTTGCAGTCATATATGCATAGGTGTTTACACTGTCAAACACCGTGGGAATCCATTCTTCACGCGTAAGAGCAAACGCTCCCTCGCCTGATGTAATGCTGTCACCCACAAATTCAAGGCTGTACTTTCTCTTCGTCACCGGAAGGAACTCCCCGTCAGTGTCAAAAGAGAATATTTTGATCACAGAGGCACACTCCTCCATCATGGACTGAGTGCTTCTCGCGATCCTGACATTAGTAGCATGAGCCTTATCAAAGCCGCGCATTATCTGATATCTGTGCCTGCCCTCCATCAAGGGGAAATGCATTATTCGCGCATCATCAATAAAAACATCCAGCCACAACTCAAGCGTTCCAAAAGTAGCCTCTATATCTGCATACAAATATCCGGCCTTTACATTTACTTCTATTCCGCTTCCGGTCCAGAACAATGCCGTACAATCATCTAATGAAGAACATCTTCCCCATATACGCTTATTTTCTATTTCTGATAATTTATATTCCATTTTCCATATCCTCCAAAAAACACCAGTTACTTCAAAATTGTAATTCTGAGTACCATATATAGCAAGAAGATAATTTTTGCAAAGGAGCCCGGAAAGCCTGCAAATAAGCTTCGCCAAAAGTCTGTCGGAGATGGAGTTATGGCATACTATGACATTACGGAGAAAACCGTATATGTGTGCTGCCAAACAAATAAGATACGTTTCAATTCCAACTCCGGAGACATGTTCCGCGCCTTTAAAGAAGCTGAAGTTATCGATTTTGGAAAAAACATAATTGACACTACTCCCATGACTAGTGGCTCCTGTTTTTTCCTATACTGCAGAAGAGTTAAAGAACTGGATCTTAGTCAGTTTAGAACACCAAATCTTACCAACATGTGTGAGATGTTTCATTTTTGCACAAATCTAAGGAAGCTGAATGTAAGCACACTGGATACCTCCAAGGTTACCGATATGCACTCCGTATTCCTGATCTGTCCTTCACTTTATAGTCTAGATGTTAGCAACTTCAATACATCCAAAGTAAAAGACATGTCTCAGATGTTTGAATATTGTGGTATGTTCAAAGCACTTGACCTGTCAAATTTCGACACATCCAATGTTGAAAATATGTATCGAATGTTTGCAAATTCATTAGCCCTTAATAGCGTCAATATCAGCAGCTTTAAGACTTCAAAGGTAACCAATGTCCAGGAAATGTTTTGTGACTGCACAAGTCTGGAACACCTTGATCTTCGGAGCTTTGATCTTACAAATGTTCCTGCAGAAAAAGCAGGCAGTTTCCTTGGAAATTGCAAGAATCTGAAGTATGTGGACGGTCCCGCTAAAACAAACCGCAAATTCTATTATAATGCGGATACTAAATCAAAATATCAGATTGGAAAAGTAGCACTAGACGATAACAAGGATGGCAAACCTGATTCAGGTGCACGCTACGATTACTTTTTGCAAGGGTCAGCAATCCACCGATACCTCTTCGTGGACCACATTGATAAATCAGAAAAGGATAAAGATCCTGAAAAAGACCCTGATCCCGTAGACGGTTCCGATGAGGATGAGGAAAAATCTCCTTCTGCAAGGGTTGATAATCCTTCTGCAGATGGCCAGTCTCTTCTTCCCATGACTGTTACTATTAACGGTGTTACTTATTACATCGATATTAACGGCATTGCTACAGTCACAAAAATTGACAAGGTAAAGAAGGCCTCCCTAAATGATGTTACAGTCAACGGAACAACCTATCCCGTAACTACCATTAGTGCCAATGCCTGCAAAGGAAATAAGAAAATATCATCTGTTACTATTGGCAAAAATGTAACAATGATCGATAAAAAGGCATTCTATAAGTGCAAAAAGCTAAAGAAAGTAAAGATTACCGCAAATAAGTCTTTAAAGGTGGGCAAAAATGCATTTAAAAAGCTTCACAAGAATGCCAAGATCACGGTCAAGGGAGTAAAAGGAAAATCCAAACAAAAGCTCATTAAAAAGCTTAAGAAACAGACTAATGCTGTGGTAAAGTAATATATTTCATTAGTATTCCTCATTTTACAACCTTGTCTAAATTAAAGATTGCGAACGCGCACGGCGAGTTTCGCAAATACCTAACTTTAAATTATAATTATCCACTATTCTTATGAAAAATAAAAGATGGCGGTACCAAATTGCCGTTAAATAATACGCGAATCTCCGTTTACAGTATTCTCGGATTTAATCAATAACATCATTCTGAAAACGTGACAAATGCTCAAATGGCAGAATCAGTCTGCCTCTATAAAGTCCGCAACCATCATTTATCAGACTGTTATTGATTGCACCAAACATGTTGACGTCAACCTTAGAAAGGTCAAGCTGTTGAAGGAGCATTCCTCGCTCATAGGCTTCATCAAAATAAATGTTTTCACCCTGTGGAATCTTGTCTCTTCTTGCACGTTCTTCCTGTTGGCGCTTTTCATAACCAAGATGGTTAGCGGGGCCTATCTCTGCATAATCATCCATGTCCTTTGTGCGAAGCTGCACTTCGACATAACTTCTTGATTCATTATCATATAGAGTAATGTGGAGTGATTGATATCCATACGGACTTGGATTGTATATATAGTCCCTAAAATAAGGTCGTACATGGTCATCGAGTTTTTCCGAAATACCATCGTTGAAATTCGATACTTCTGCACTAAAACCGCGCATTTCAAGGAAGTCCGGAATCATGTTTGCAAGCTCATAAAGGCTCCTTAGCTCTATCTTCTCGCGGTCATCTCCTTCCTTCAGATGACATTTAGGCATGGAAATCACGATACGGTAAGCAATGAGATCCCTGAAATGTTCTATCCTGCCCTTTATCTGAGACAATTCCGGATATGTCCCATTCTTTTTATAGTAATCATAGATAGTCTCGACAATATACGCATTGAATTTCTCTTCCGCTCTGATGAGGGATTTGATTCTTCCTTTGAAAGTAAAGGCCAGCTGCGGATATTCTTTTGTCATGTACTTATACAGCTCCCTGATCCTCTGCGACTGGGATGTGAGGAAGTCGTTATGTACCAGAAGCTCCTCCATTCTCAAAAGAAAATTGCTATGAAACATATCAACTGTATTCCCGGTTTCTATGGAAGACTTTTTCAAATCTTCAGAATACAGCCTTATTATTTTAAGAACCGTGTCACCCTTATACAAATAATCATTCAGTGAAACCATAAGCTCCCCCTTCTTTGCCATGACCTAATGTCGTTATCTGCATAATTCCCATAAAAAAAGGCAAAGATGCCGTAATTAAGCGCCTTTGCCTTCTCTACCAATATGATAACACAATTTTTATGATTTTCGCCAGCATGAATAAAATTCCGCCTTGTTGGACAACCCCCTGTATACTTATAAACAGATAAGGACGACACACAATTGTTTATCAGTTTCTCATGAGGGGGAGATAACCTGATTAAACAACTACAGACCCATCGCAAAGGCAGCGTGTGCTTTACCGGAGCAAAAGGTCTGAATCTTATCTAAAACAAGTACTTCGGTGGCGATGCTTCACCTGAAAGTACTAATATTTCCGTAGTAAGAGTGACGCGTGTTTCACTTAAGACTTCGGAAGAATCAAAAAGCGGCTTTCGAGCCGCTTTTTTGATATTAATACAATATGAAATGATTATTAAAAAAATATAGATACGACCTTTTAAGGAAAATATTATGTATAATTATTTTGCTGCGAATAGAGACTTTGTGAAATTATATTTCAGAGGTTGACACGTATGTTTAAAATGTGCTATTTTTTCACATCACATCACATCACATCACATCACATCACGTAGCGGATTCTGCCCTCAGCACAAGGCGGATTATACAACTATGTTAAATTACCATCAGGATGATAAGCGATTTTTACGCATATATTCTTGATGGTTTTTTTAATATTTTTCTTATAGGAGGTCAATTTATGAGTGAAAGAAAGAAAAGTAACAACAAAATGATTAAGAGAATTCTTAGTGGCGTTATGGCTTTCGCCATAGCGCTGAGCATGTGCATGGTGGCAATGCCAACGAGGGTGTTGGCAGATGAGCCAGTTAAAGGTGGTTTTTGGGTTAACGATGGCAAGCTTATTAATACAACCCCTTCAGATCCAACCAAAAATGTTATATATGCTCAAGGAGTAGACGTAATAGATCCAACAACCATAATGGAGTATTCCAATAACACTCTAAAAATAAAAAAAGGCATTACTATAGATGCTTCTATAGATGGATTATGGATTGCAAAGCCTAACCAGACAATAGAATTATCAGAAAATAACACATTTTATCTAGTAAACATAGAAAATACCGCTAATTGTGTAACCATAAAAATGACTCAAGGATCTTCAGTAGAGATTAAATCGGTTACATACTATGATCCTTCCCCTTCTACACCTATGTCTCTTCAAGAAGCAGTAACCGCTAAACATATTAAGGTTGAAAATGGCAAAATTGAAGACACTAAGATTGTTTATGATGGAGATACTCCTACGCCCGATCCCGATCCTACTCCCTCCGATATCAAAGTTGATGATGAAGTATCAGAAAAAGGCAAGACTCCTGCAGAGGCACCCACCTACAAGGTAACCAAGAAGGATGGTAACACAGGCGAAATAACCTATGAGAAGCCCGCTACAGATGCAGCAAACGTAAAAGAAACTGAGGAAATTCCTTCTGAAGTAGTTCTTGGCGATGGCAACACCTATAAGGTAACAAAAGTTGCTAAAAGAGCTTTCGCAGACGCTCCCGGCAAAGAAAAGATTAAGGAAATCAAGGTCGGTGAAAACGTTGATGAAATCGGAGAAGAAGCATGCAAGGGCCTTCCTTCACTTGAAAAAGTAAATCTTGGAAAGAACGTTAAGAAGATTGATAAAGGCGCATTTGCAAATTGCGGAAAGCTTAAGAAGGCTGATCTTCCCGCTGATCTTGAAGAAGTCGGTGAATCCGCATTCGAAAGAACAAACCTTCCTTCCGCTAAATTTGGCAAGAAGGTAAAGAAAGTCGGAAGAAAAGCATATTACAAGTGCAAGAAGTTTAAAAAGCTCACTGTAAAGTCTAAAAAGCTCACCAAGAAGAGCCGCGTTGCAAAGAACGCTTTTGCCGGAACAAATAAAAAGTTTAAGGTAAAGGTTAAAATATCTAACGCAAAGACTAAAGCAGCTACAATCAATGTTTTCAAGCAGAAAAAGATTGGTTACAAGCCTACCTGGACAGTAAATTAATTTTATAGATAGCTGATATGATATGGAGCGAGCCATAGGCTCGCTCCATAATATTTGCACCCAATTTGGGACAAAGAATGCTATAATAATTGCCTGAGGGGAAAAAGTTTTAAGGGGAATCATAAAATGAAGAAAGTAAAAAAGAATCTGTTTATCTTTATCACAGCCATGCTGTGTCTATTATTTGTGCCAAAAGGGACAAGTATCACATCCCATGCAGCTGCAGGGGATCTTGTTACTGGAAGTGAATTTAACCAGACAATTAAATCATTTACTAACAGTAATGTTACATGGTCTACTCGTGACTATACTATCAAGAAGATAATTTTTGCAAAGGAACCCTCTAAGCCTGCAAATAAGCTTCAGCAAAAGTCCGTCGGCGTTGGCGTTACAGCTTACTATGACTCTGCGGAGAAAACCGTATATGTGTGCTGCAAAACCAATAAAATACGCTTCAATTCCCGCTCTGGAGATATGTTCTGCTCCTTTGAAGCAGCTGAAGTTATCGATTTTGGAAAAAACATAATTGACACTACTCCCATGACTAGCGGCTCCTACTTTTTCAGGTGCTGCAGGAATGTTAAAGAACTGGATCTTAGCCAGTTTAGAACACCAAATCTTACCGGAATGTGTCAGATGTTTCATTGTTGTACAAGCCTGAAAAAGGTGAATGTAAGCACACTGGATACCTCCAAGGTCACAGATATGCAGTCCGTTTTCATGACCTGTCCTTCACTTGAAAGTCTTGACGTTAGCAACTTCAATACATCCAAAGTAAAATGTATGTTTCAGATGTTTGAATATTGTGGTCAGTTCAAAATACTTGACCTTTCAAATTTTGACACATCCAGTGTTGAAAGTATGTATCGAATGTTTGATAGTTCAAGTTCCCTTACAAGCATCAATATCAGCAGCTTCAAGACTCCAAAGGTAAAAGATGTCCAGGAAATGTTTTACGGCTGCAATAAGCTCAAATATCTTGACCTTCGAGGCTTTGATCTTACAAATGTTCCCAAAGAAAAATCAGGCGGTTTTCTTGGAAGATGCGATAGTCTGCAGTATGTGGACGGTCCCGCAAAAACAAGCCGCAAATTCTATTATGATGCTGATACTCAATATGTATCAAAATGCCAGATTGGTAAAGTAGCAATAGACGATAACAGGGATGGCAAGCCTGACTCAGCTGCTAGATATAATTACTTTTTACAGGGAAAAACTATCCACCGCTACCTCTTCGTGGACAACATTGCCAAAGCAAAAAAGGATAAAGAACCAGAAGAACCCAATCCTGAAGACGATCCGGCTGAGAATAATGAAACAGCTCCATCTGCAAAGGTTGATAATCCTCCCACAGGTGAAAAGTCTATCCTTCCCATGACTGTAACTGTTAACGGTATTACTTATTACATCGATACTAACGGCATTGCTACAGTCACTAAAATTGATAAAGTAAAGAAGGCATCTATAAATGATGTTACAGTAAACGGAACAACCTATCCGGTAAATAGCATTAACGCCAATGCCTGCAAGGGAAACAAAAAAATATCATCCGTTACCATTGGCAAAAATGTAGCAAAGGTCGATAAAAAGGCTTTTTATAAGTGCAAAAAGCTCAAGAAGGTAAAGATTACCGCAAACAAGTCATTCAAGGTGGGCAAAAATGCATTTAAAAAGCTTCATAAGGATGCCAAGATCACAGTCAAAGGAGTAAAGGGAAAATCCAAACAGAAGCTCATTAAAAAGCTTAGAAAACAGACTGATGCCATAGTAAAGTAAAATTACATATTTTCAGCAAAACGCCCCACAACTCTTAAAATTATCTGAGTTGTAGGGCGTTATTAAATTCATCCAATTTCTTTCTTCAATACTCTCCTCTTAAATGCTCTAATTCTTGCGCCATATCTGCTGGACATCAAAAGCCCCGCAAACATCATACCAACTGCCATTCCTTGGATTAAAGATGTAATAATCCTAACCAGATGATACTCATGATAAATCGTCGAATCCACAAGCAGCATATATGCCACAATAAGAAGCATTCCTATGGCATTGCATATGCGTATGCGTTTGTTGTACTTCTCGTTCTCTGTATTTGTGTAATCTACTGCCTGTAAAACCGTATCCTTTACTTCTTTATTCATATTCTCGCTTTTCCTTTCTCCATCGAGGATCTCTCGAAGATTAACTTCATAATAGTCGGAAAGTTCAATTAGAAGGTCAATATCCGGCATATTGTTTCCGTTTTCCCATCGAGATACTGTTCTGCTTGAGACTCCAAACTGCTCTGCAAGCTGTTCCTGGGTAAGACCTTTCCCCTTTCGAAGCTCTTTTAAAAAGCCTCCTATCTTTTGCTGGTCCATATTGCTTTATTTCCTCCTTCTGAAAAAATCCTATCAATCATGCCTTGTTGCGAACACGACATAAAGCGAGAAAAATGTCATTTTCGCTACCCGACATATCTTGTCCTCCTCATTAGTATTACTGCTTCTTCGTTTAAATTATACTATTGATAAGCTTCTATGATGAGCTGTTTTCATAGTTTTTACACAAAACAGTCACTTTCTCTTACGATTTGGGAGTTATGATAATACTCAATTAAGAGAGTACCCCCTCTCTTAACCCCCTCATAAGAATAGAAAACTTTTCTTCAAACACATAGGCTGGCAACTCCCGTGACAAGGTGCCAGCCTTCTTTCATTAATCGACTAAACAGAAATATCTAATGCAAATATGATATTAATTTCTGTCTATTCTTGTACAATTTTAATCAAAATGCTCTGTATCATTTTTTAAAACCCAAAAGGCTTATAGTTCCGCTTGGTCAACACTCAAAAACTCATCTGGAGTTTCTTTCAAAACAGCCAAAAGAGGAATTTGCTATCGACCATATTGGTCAACAGAATTGTGGCATTTACGTCCTATTATTGCCTTGTTATGACACTTATGTCACTACTATATTGAAGAGATTACGTCAGTTCTGACAATTATCTCTTAATCGGTTGCTCTGCGGAATGCATGTTGAGGAGACGGTTACGTCTATTCGCGAAGAATTATTCTGACTGATTGACCTCCCGCCCCGCTTGCAGATAAACCCTCTCCGATCCAACAAGAAAGAATGTCGCTTGCGACATTCTAGCGCCGAGCGCGGTTGCTGAAGGCAACATATTCCTATTGCGCGAGTGCGCATCCATAGCGGAGCGCTTTTAATGATATAGGAATTTCGGAGAAATTTCCTATATCATTAAAAGAGCATCGCAACCAGCGATGCTCTCCCACTCATAAACCTCTATCATTCACTCTTTATATGCTTTACAAGTGCAATTCTAAATCCAGAAGGTGAAACCATTGTTGCTTCCTTGGAGCTCTGTGTATCCAAAGTATCATCTCCACGGGTATTGGTGAATCCATGTTCCTTCAGAATATTATACGCTGCATCAAAATCATCTACATTTATACGAATAATCACATAATCCTGCGGAACTTCGTCCACCTGAGCTATATCTATGTGGAAGCCTTCCTCATTTTCCATACGAGCAGTTGATACTTCTCCGCTTCCCGTCTGAGTAACCGGACTATGTGTCGTTGCAAATCCAAGTGCCTCGAAGACTGAGATTGCTGAATCTGCATCTTTAGATACGATAAGTGGATCAAATGTTGTAATATTCATGGTCATCCCTCCTCTTATAACTCAATATAATTCAATAACATCTAAACTATAAGCCTTTATACCCATCATTAAAACAAACCCACCATTAAAATTTCCTAAATTAAAATTTTATAAAATGCTCTGTTGCAAGAAAAAGTAGTGCTATATATGCAACAATTCTGCTTCTGCTTCATGAAAACAACGATCAATGCAACATTTTTCCATCGATAGCTGTTTAAATAATGTAGCACAATATAAGGTACTAAGGAGGAATAAAGGAATTGAAAAAGGTTGGATATAAGAAAGTACGTTTGATAATATCAGGTTTTTTGCTGTTTCAGGCGTTGATTATGTGTGTACTTAGCGCATGCAGTAATTGGTATTCAAAAGTTCTGGTTTCATATGTTGAAGTCCCCGCATATGTAACCGATGTCTGGGAATATAATGGTGGTCGATATTCATCTACCAGGTATAAATATACTATTGTTTATACGTACGAGGGACAGGAGTATAAGCGTAGAATAGATTGTAGTTCAAGCCCTGATGAAGACCTGACACGTGTTTGGATTAATCCTGTAACCATGAATATTTCTGAAGATAGCCGGGAATCATACGAACAAGCCGTTTGGGTGTTTGGAGCTCTGGCTATAGTAGTATTTTTGGCAGCCATCATTTCGTTCATAGCAATAACAGTTTCAGAAAAAAGGAAATTGGAAATTGAAGACTCAATGAGGAGCTACGTAATATGAAACGAAGGACGATTTTGACAGGGGTATCATTAGCAGCATCTATACTTGTAAGCGGCTGTGGTATGATCGGCAACGCTGAGGATAATTTTGTTGGCGTAATACAGCAGACTAAAAGGGAATCAGAGAATTGGGATTACGGTTTTAAGATTGCCTATAAAGAGGTCAAATCCTCTTATGATGGCAACAAGACATTTTCTAATCCTGAAAATGACTACTCTAAAGGAGAGCTTTTTGAGGGAAAATATGCTGTTCTCATGATGGACGATGCGGAAACTGCTTCGGCGCTTTATAGGACTATTAGCAGGAATGCGGATGCCAGGATTGCAGATTTAGAAAAGACTACCCTGGAAGTGACTAAGCAAGCCAGAGCTGCCTACGAGGATGCTATCGACAACGACCGACCCTTCATCGGGCCATATTATTACTATGAAAATGTTAATGTGATTCGTGCGGATGATACACTGGTCAGTACAACGACTACGATTGATGAGTTTTACGGTGGCCCTCACGATAATATTGTACAATATGGCTGCACCTATGATACCAGGACTGGAGAAGAGCTGAGAATCGGAGATGTTTTAAAGTGCTCCGAGGACGAGCTGAGAAGGATTCTGGCAGAGGAGCTACATGCAACTGAAGAGGATGAAAACCAGTTCATGAACCTGGATAATACGCTTTCTCATTATAAATTCGAGCCAGTCAGCTCCTATCCTTCGGACGATGAAAATGCAGAATTGCCATATAACTGGTATTTTGCAGGTGATGGTCTGCATTTTATCTTCAATGTCTACGAGCTTACTTCTTACAACTATGGCGCCTCGGACGTTGTTATTGGATATGACGAGTATGAGGGCGTGATTGATGAAAAGTATATTCCCGCTGCAGATAGCTATTATGTGACATCTCATACGGTTTATGCAGGTAGTGACAAGCCTGATGAAAATGGGATCACTCTGGATTTCATTGCAGATATCAAGAATTCAGGCATAATGGTAGATTATTATTACGTCCACCAAAAGGATGGAAAGGCTTTCATATATGTAGTTCTTCCTGAAGAGGATGAATCCTACAAGCTTTTCGTGTATGAAGTCACAGATGGAAATCCCCGTCCAGTCAGCATAAAAACCTGCGAGAGATCTGCGGAGGAGTTGAAGGATGGCTATACCGCATATCCTGCTTATGCCTTCTGGGGAAGGGATTTGATGGGCAGATAGTGTGAAGATGATATTACTCTTCTATCTTTTTAATCTCCGGGATTATCTCATAATCATCCGTAATCGTAATAACGGCATAAGTCGCTTTATCACCTGAGACCTGGGGATAGCAGATGCTTCCGGGGTTTACAAGGGTGATGTTGTTTTCGGTGTCCTTTACTATCTCAGCATAGTGGCTGTGCCCGAAGAGAACAAGGTCAGCGTGTCTTGACTTTGCTGCTTCCTTTAAAGTCTTAAGGTTTTCCTCATATTTGACATTGTAGTTAGTTCCATGTGTTGCCCATACGCTTAAGAAGCCAGCCTTGAATTCTTCATCGAGTGGAAGGCTGTTCCCAAAGTCGCAGTTACCGCGGACTATCTTTACTTCATAGGGCGGATTGTCTCCTGTTATGGAAGTGATGGAGCCCTGAATATCTCCGCAGTGGACAAGGATATCGAAGGGAGATTCCTTCTCGATCGCCTTTTTGGCAAATCCAGGATAACCATGTGAATCAGATATTACTAAGAGTTTTACGTTCATGTTGATATCTCCGATATATCCTACAAAAACCTTACTCAAGCTGTTACAATGCCTTTTTAGTTTCACCTACAATTTTAGCCTCGTTCTATATGGGCATCTTTGAGAATAGCCTCAACGTCAGCCCCTATAATATCGAGGCCCTCGGCCTTAATCTGGTATACTTCGTCTATTCCGTAAAAATTATTGGCGAGCGCTTTTACATACCCGAATCCGAGTTCATCAGATAAAATCGGTCCACCGGCTGTTGTTACGTAATACAGCTTCTTTGCCTTGCAGAGCCCCATAGGAGTGCCGGTTTCCGAATAGGTAAATGTCAGTCCAAGGACATTGATCTGCTCAAAAAACTGTTTAAGCATGGCAGGAAATGATAAATCATAATAAGGAGCAGCTATTACTATTAAATCCGCATCCGCGAAGTCTCGCCCAAGTGAAAACATGGGATCATCGTATTTTCCTGCATTTTTCAAATCCTCTCGATGATTTATGAACTCTTCATCTACGATAGGGAATTTTACATTTTCCAGTTTTACTTCCTTTATTTCGCCTTCGAGAGTAGCAAGCAGCTGCTTAGCTAATCTGAGAGTTCTTGATTCCTTGCGAACACAGGCATTAACAAATAGAATCATAGGATGCTCCTTTCCTTTGATTGCTTTTCTATACGTTATTATCCAATTTTCTTCCAGTCGGATCGATCCAGAAGATAGTCAGTGACAGATTCCTTTAATTCCTTTTCAAAAGCTTCCTTTGTGACGTCTTTATCCATAACTTTATATTCCGGAATGTTTGATTCAGAGTCAGAATTTGAAAATTCTTCCTGGACAAAAAGATGATTTACAGGTTCTTTCTCTCCTGCCGATTGATAACAGTAGATATCATAAGATATCTGGTCACCGTAATCATATTCCTCAACCATCAGGCCGTTTTTAAGCGGATAACTATAGCAGATCGCTTCTACACTGTCACTGTACCAGCAGACAATTTTTCCATCTGCATAATGAAATACAGAATTAAAAGCGCCCGGATCATCTTCCATCTGAATCAGAAGCTCGTCTGTTTTATCGCCATCAAGGTCCAAAAATGTGTACTCATAATCAAAAGCTTCATCGGAAAATTCAGGGACAAACCATTGATCTTTTGATGAATCAAGAAGACTGGTATCTCCTGATACAAACTTTTCAAAAGCTTTATGGGCAACATCGTTTTCATTGCTTGTCTGATTTTTTAATGGCCCGCAAGCCGCTAATAAGCTGAGGCCAAGTATGCCTGTTGTTATAAGTTTAATTCTTTTCATTTTTTCTCCAGTATATTACATATTATCCTTCACTTTTACCGCGATAATTCTTCCCTGAGCGCGAAGTGACCCCTCTGATTCCACAGTGAAAACGGTATTTTTCTCAAACATTCCTATTGCGAAGCCCATTTTAAGAAACCAAGGCATATCTTTATAAGCTTCAAAGCTTGTTCTATCTAGGAATTCCTCTACAGATATTTCCTCAACATATCCATAAGGATTGGCAATAACCACTTTGTCATTTGGAATATCTAAGCCGGTTATCAGTGAGTAATGAAGGGTCCATTCGTCTCCATAAAGAGCTGCCCACTCGAAAGGAACAGGAATACCATTAGCCAGATTATTGTAGACAGCGTCGATAAGTTCAGTATTTTTCATGTACTTATGAATGGTGGTTTTGTATTCCGGGAACTGCTTGTTCATTTCGGCACAAAAAGCTTCTCCCGTTGAGGTTATTACTTTTCCATAATCAGAAAACAGACTTTCCTCAGTAACATTTTTGCCACTCCATGTACTGAACATTTCTATTACGGCATATCCACAGGAAATATCCTGTTTTATGACTTCAACACCATCTACAGATACCGGTGTTGAATACTTGCTATCCTGAAAAATGGATGAATAATCATCTAATATTGCTGATGTCCTTATTTTTAGGCTTACTAAAGCGATGATAACTATTGCGAAAAAGAGCGCAATTATGCTCAATATTACGATTGATATTTTTGTGTGTTTATTTTTTTTCATTCCATCTCCGTTATGTATTTAGCTGATTTTTTTCTGGTTATTTAGATTTTTGATCTGCGAAGTAATGTTTTTTTGCATAAGCAAAATGTTTATTAAAGCTTTTGATAGCCGCTTTCCCTGCAGGGCTATCAGGTTCACTCATGTCAAAGGCATGATACAACCCCTCATATACATCAACTTTAGCAGGTATTCCTGCGGCTTTAAGGTTGTTGATATATGTAAGGGTTTCGCAATAGAAGGGTTCTGCGGTACATACAAAGGTATATGCCGGTGGAAGCCCTGAGTAATCCTTTTGTCTTGCGGGAGCAGCGTAAGGCGATACTTCCTTTTTGGCATTTTTTCTGAGATAAACAGCCCATGCCTGGTGGTTTCTTCTGGTATTCCAGACCTTTGCATGATTATCTCTGGAACTATCCGTATCGAAATTGTCGATCATAGGATAAAGTGGCATCTGGAATGCAATATTAACCTCTCCTTTGTCCCTTGCGTACATTGAAATAGCAGCAGCCAGGCCACCGCCCGCGCTCTCGCCTCCGACCATTATCTGACTTGGGTTTATACCAAGCTCCCTTGCATGTTTTTTCATATACAAAAGAGCTCCGTAGCAATCCTTAAGAGCCGTCGGATAAGGGTGGAACAAGGATAAATGATAGCCCGGAGCTATTACAACTGCGCCATGGTTTCTTACAAGATCGGCAGCTCTGCCTATGTAGGCCATTTCTTTCATTCCGGTCATGTAACCACCGCCATGGATCCACAGTACTCCAGGCGCATTCTTGGGTTTAGATATGGGCTGCAAAATAAGGAGCGGAACTCTAAGACCATTAACTCTTATTGATGTTCTTTTGCTTCGTATACCTTTTGTATTAAATCTATACATGACAGCTCCTCATCAATATTGCTCCGATTATGCTTCTTTTGCTACAAAACCGATTATCATAGCTATTATCAGTATAGGGAATGCCAGGTAAAGCAGTCCGCCAACAACCATTGCTATAAGAATAAACGGCAAGAATACAATATAGAAAGCTATCTTTATTATGCTCCATGAGAACTTAAAAGCAAATCCTATGAGCTTTCCAACCATGCCAAGTAAGCAAATGAAAAAAATAAATGTCAGTAACATGTTCATCACCATCCTTTTATGAATAAACAACTGTTTTTGTTTATGGTTATATTCTACATACAAACTGTTATCTGTTATATATTATATAGAGAAAAAAACAAGACCTTATTTCCCTTTTGGGGAGAAATATGGTCGTTACATAAAAAATCAAGTAGAATCTCAGGGTACTCCTTCTGTAAACTCCTGAAGATTCCACCTACTGCAACTCTGCATTCTACAGGGCCCATGCCTGAACTAATCTGCATTATCATCACGCATTACCTCCCTTGTAGTTATATATAGGCTTGAGGATCTTTGTGATGTCCACAGTTTCTGCTACGGCATCCTTGATGTAATCGATATTCCTGTATGCAAAAGGTGCTTCATCCAGTGTATCCTTACTGATGCAGCTTGAATAAATGCCCTTCATGGATGCTTTGAACTCGGATACTGTGTGGGATTTTAAGGTCTGCTCCCTTGAAGTAAGTCTTCCAGCGCCGTGAGGTGCAGAACAATTCCACGCTTCATTGCCCTTTCCTTTTCCAAGAATCACGCCATCTCTCATATTGATGGGTATGATTACATCTTCATCTTTCTTTGCCGAGATAGCGCCCTTTCTAAGGATGGGCTCATTTCCATCAAAGTCTGCGTAATTGTGGATGCATGAATGGATTTCCTTACACTTCCATTTCATTCCCTTAGCAATTTCTCTTATGATAATACTGCGGTTCAGGTCGGCGTATTCCTGAACAACTGCTATGTCATGCAGATAGTCTGAGAGGAGTTCATCGGTGAGATATGTAAGTTCAAAGGGAACATCCTCTTTTCCGTGCTTCTTGAGGTACTTATGGCCTTCACTCATGTAGTACTCTGCCACTTCTTTTCCAAGATGACGGCTACCGGTATGTACTATGAGGTATCCCTCACCATCAGCATCTACATCAATCTCGATGAAGTGATTTCCACCGCCCAAGGTTCCCAGACTTAGCATTGCTTTCTCGTATCTTATGTGCTCAGCGCAAAGAAGCTCTGCGAGTTCAAAGTCTGCAGCCTTGGAATGTGCGGTGCTTCTAATACTAAATCCCACCGGCACGTTCTCTCGGATCACTGTATCAAGCTTCTGAAAGTCTTTTCTCACCTTCCCAATCTTTACCATGCTCATTCCGCATCCGATATCAATGCCCAGAAGTGCAGGAATTACCGCATCTTTTACTGTCATGGTAAGCCCAATAGGACCAACCTTTCCCGGGTGAACATCCGGCATTACTCTAATATTGCTGCCCTTGGCAGCCTCAGTGTCACAGATCATCTTTATCTGCGCGATGGCATACTGATCCACGTTTCCATCAGCCTCATCTCCAATGCACATGATCATGGCATCTGAGTATTTTCCATTTATTTGTATCAAAACAAACCCTCCGTGTGGTGTCTTCGCAAAAATGCGCGCAAAAACCTTCCAAAATGTTGATCAGTCCAGCTTTTTCGTTAATCGCTCTAGTGAATCCGGGTCAATTGTAAGTACGTTTGACGAAAAGATTGCCTTTACAATCCAGAATAAAATCACAAGCACAAGTATCGGGATGATGCATGTAGTAACCAGCATTACTGCGAGGGTTTCAAGGAGACTGCTAAGAAAAGAAGTGACCTTGTCCACGGTATTGCTGGTTATTGAAGTAAGCTCGCTGAATATTCCGCCCTCTGCTTCTCCTTCGATATCCAGGTCATTGTACTCTTCAACTGCAGAATTTACGCTGTCAGCCTGCGTTTTATAAACCATGTCAGATAACTTGACACTTGCAGGGACAATTATGAAAATGATAAGTCCTAAAAAGGCGATCTTTCCTGCAACGTTGTACCAGGTCTTTTTTCCAAGCAACACTGCTGCGCATATAACAATGCAGGCCGCAGGTATAAGAACCGAAAATGCTATGTAACCGGACAGACTTATAAGGAATTTTTCAAGGTAAAGGGCGCTGAGTATCACCATGAAATACTTTGCAAGCTCTGCGAGCTGTTCTGCAATAGGTGTGCACATATCCCCCGGAAGGAGCGAAAGCGTTGCGGAGGTTCCTGCAGCACCTGCAGAGAGAGTCATTACGGTTGATATCTTTTCATCCGTCTGTTCTATGGAATGCTTATGGTTAGCGGGATCGCCGGCCCATGGTGCTATTTTTGTAAAAGAAATAACTGCTATAAGTAAAAAGAATGCAATTAGCGTCGCTTTCTTAAGATTCATTACTATCCCTCCATTCAAAACTTATGTCATACCCCGATGCCTGCGGGAAATTGCCTATGAAGTTCCTGATAAGACTCTCTGCCTGATCATCTGAGCGCTCAAGAATGCCGTTTTCAAGCGCTTTTGCCTTTGCAGCCTCTTCAAATTCGGCTAGAGACATGTTGTAATCTTCAAGCTTTATCGGATTCCAAAGAGAATCCTTCTCAGAGTATATCTTAAAGGTATCTTTATCTATCGTGGTCGCCTGTATCTCAGAATGAGGAAGCTCTACGGTCAGATGCTTTTTGTCTTCATCCTTGGAAATCGTGATCTTTTCAAAATCGATGCCGGCCATTACTGCCCCGTCATAGCTGTAAACAAAACCCGACTCTGACGGAATGAAATTGAATATCTTCGTCTCCTTTGTATAGTTCTCCACCTGTGTGAAGTAGTATTCCTGCGTTATGAGGACACCCATATTTGCAAGGCCGTCCTGTATTGTCTCCGTGCTGATGGAAACAAGTACTTTATCCTCTTTGTCTTTCATTGCGGTAATTGGAGTGTTTTCCTCAGAAGTATCCGTGGAAGCGGATTTGTCCTTATAATAGCCTGCCATAAGAAATATCATTGCAATGATAGCAATGGCTATGAAACCTAAGCTGACATATTTTCTAGTCTGTTCTGATACGTTCATCATGTTATCCTTTCTGGTTAGATTTTAATGTAAATTTAAGATTCTCGAAACCGACTTTTAACATGTAACTGCTATTGTTAGCTTATGGATTTATGCATGCATTTTTCCTGTTGTAACACCATTTTTCCACCAAAACAGGAGGTCATGGCTTATGAAAACAAAGAGAATCTTGTCATTATTTTTATGTGCTGCATTTATTATGATCACATTTACAAACAAAGTAAATGCCTCTTCTCCCGCAGCCGACATTGATACTATCGAAGAGGACGCATCCTCCACACCTACCATAGACCCTAATAATTACACCCTTGATGAATTGAATACCTATACAGAGACATTGATCAGCAACAAGTGGGGCAAAGACCAATTCCAATTTCGAGTTTATGAAGATTGCGTAGTTATTGATTTATGGGGCGATGGTATAGCTGATTTTGCTGAAATGGCCAAAACCAATGCTGAATATAAAGATCTTTGGGATAGCACCGTTGAGAGCATGCGAGATATGAGTGAGCTCTTTTACGGCCAATATTCCAATTTTGACATGGATACCTATGTATATGTTCTAAATGATAAAAATCTCGATAATGTCCTTATCATGACAATGGATGGTGTTAGAATTTTTGACTGTGTAAATGATGATGAAGATACAGGGGTAACAATCGACATGACCAGAATGCGATTCAGATAATACAGATTTCGATATTTGTAATTAAAAGAGGAGGGTGCAACTAACCCTCCTCAATTTTTCGCATTTAACTTAAAAAAGGTTCCAGCACTCGCCAGAACCTTTAGATACAATAAATTAGTCTTTTATCTCTATGCCCTTTTCTTCCATATACATCTGTGACAGATATACTGGGCCTTCCCACCATATTTTCAGATCAGTATCATATAAAAGCTTACATGTCTTTGACTGCAGAAAATCTGCGAGTATGTCATTTTCAGGCATATCTAGTTTGCTAGAAAGCTCTTCTACTGTCATGGCTATGAGCGAATCGACGGTATAATCAAGCATATCCTTCGTAATTACTTGTTCAGCCATATCTTTTCTCCTTGAACAAATTCAAGTGCACTTAATGCTTTATCAGATCTGAAGCAAAACTGGTCTTTTAACCTTTCAGGAAGAAGTCTTCCAATACACAATGAATCCGCTTCATCACTTCCAACCTCACCAAAAGCTCCATTTGAAAGATCAGGTTTACTCACTTCGCAGTAACTACCATGGTAAAGGGTCATTCCATTATCAAGCTTTATCATTATCTACAAACCCCTTTCTTGTAAGGTAGTCATTCACGTCATAAAAGACAGCCTCATCCCCTTCACAATGGAATATGCCAAAACCTTTTTCTATGTAGCCAAATACATCGTATTTTTTAAAGATGGCTCCTATCTTACCAATAGGAAGATTCCATTTTTCAGAAGCAAGCCGCGCAATTCGTGTCTGCATGAATACTATCTGCATTCTTTCTGACATATCTTATCCTTTCAAGATTGCTATTTGTCCAATTAATTTTATCACAAAAGAGTTCTGATAGTGGCTGTTCATTTCGTGTTATGACAATTATTCTTGGACAATCTGTCAATTCCCTAAAAATGTTGCAGCACCAATATAGTAAACACTGATTGTTTGTCCAAACAGTTCAGCTTTTTCAGAAGTGACTTCCCCTTTTTCTACCCTTATTGCACCATCTATCAGTTTATCTACTATTGAGAATTCAACTGGACAGGTACCATGGCAGGGATAGATATTCTTTATATCCGGTGCATGTTGCTTAAGTCTTTTAAGGCTATGAATATAGGCACTCATGTTTCTCATGGGACCAAACATGAAGATCCTGCCATCCTGAATGAGATCGCCACTGAAAAACGCTCCGCTATCTTTATCAAGGAGTCCTGTACTCCCAGGAGTATGGCCGGGAAGTGCTATTGCAACAAGCTCTCTTTCTCCAAGATTGATAACGTCGCCATCGTAAACAGGTATGATATTCTGCCAGGTATAGGATTTATCGTAATTTACGAGCTCTGCCGGGTTAATCATGACTTCATCAAACTCATCATTACTTCCTATATGGTCAATGTCCGTATGTGTATTGAACAGACCTATCGGCAGTTCTGTTATCTCCTGCGCCAGCTCTTTGGCATTTCTTGTCTGCATTCCGCTGTCGATAAGAAGTGCCTTCGCCTTACCAATTACCAGGAAAAACCTTACTCCCTCTTCATCATACTGATAAGTGTTGTCATCTATCTTTTTCCAACCCATAATACCCTCCCGTTTGTTGCTTGGTCTAACTTCCTCTTATTATACAGAAAAATCCTCCTGCCAGCAGCATTTATACTGGTTTCAAGGGCTTAAACTTGCTCTGGGCTACGCGCCATACTAACAATAAGGACTTTTGACAAGTAGGACTATCCCTTATAATCAGCCTACCTACGCGACTTTCTATAAATCTTTATCTTTTCACAAGTAGTTTTTACCCTCATGTTTTGGTTGACTACGCGACATCCTAGTGGTTTTGCCTTTTGACCAGTAAATCCATACTTAAAATATCCCCCAAACTACGGGACTTTCTATGAATATACAAAATGACAAGTATTCTTAACCCAAGAAGCCTCCGAGGCTACGTGCCATTACTGATTTGGCAGCATTCCTCGCGTATTGACGCGCCCATACCCCATAATACAAAAAAGAGCCATGACAAAAGCCACAGCTCTTAATAGCAAGTATGATATTATTCAATTCCTGACGCCCTTCATTAAGAACCCAGCAAAAGCAACAAAATAACCATCATCAAATATAACTCACTGTCTCTGACAAAGGCTTCCTGCTATTATGATTGTCCAACGGACCCGCGCCCTCGGCAGCATAGCCAAGATCAAGAAGCATAAGGATTTCTTCATTTTCAGGAAGACCGAGATCTTCAGCAAGCTTGTCAGGGTCAAAGAAATTGAGCCAGCAGCTGTCAACTCCCTCATCATATGCTGCAAGCATCAGATGTGTTGCAACAATGGATGCATCCTCTATACCGGAATCTCTTCTCTCACCCGGATATGTAAAAACATTGTTCTTATCAAAAGCGACAGCAAGAACTGTAGGTGCGCCGTATCTGCAGGGTGTTGCCTTGTCAATCTTGGCAAGTGCTTCCTCAGACTCAATGACATAAATGTGCTGCTCCTGAAGATTCTTTGCAGTAGGTGCAAGTCTTCCTGCCTCGAGGATATTATTAAGTCTTGCTCTGTCTATTTTTCTTTCACTGTACTTCTTGCATGAGTAACGATTTTTAACTACTTCCTTAAACTCCATCTTTATCCTCCTGACTTGTATGTCTGGTTCTATTAGATTGCATGCAATATATAGTGATATCATAAAGCACTTCAGGCATTAAATCAATACTATTATGCAGGTCTTCCTTCACACTGATATAGCTTCTCAAAAAACGCCTTGAGCGCCTCATCATCATGTATGTATTCTTTGATATCTTTAGAAAGCCTTTTCCGTTTTCTTGCAGCCATTTAAGTTCCCCTTATCTTCACTTAGCATTTTTCTCGCTGTAAACAGCATGGTTATAAAGCATGCCATTCCACCCACAACGTTACTTACAGGCTCCGCAGCAAACACTCCGTCAGTTCCCAGGTGGAAAATGTAAGGCAGTGCGTAGGTCAGAGAAACCACGATAACAGCCTTTCTGAACAATGAAAAGAATATCGCATGCCCTTTTCGTCCAAGAGATTTGAACACAACCTGGCCTGTATGCTGGAACGTCATGAAAATGAAGGTCGAGAAATACAGGTTAAACGCAGGTACAGCGTCCATAAGAATCGTAGTGTCCGAGCTGAATATTCCGATGACCTTCGCAGGGAAAATCCTTATGAAAAGCCATACGATTACAGAATAGCCAAAGTCCAGAATAAACATCAGCAAAATGGCCTTCTTTACCCTGTCATACCTTCTCGCACCGAAGTTGAAGCTTATTACAGGGGATGAACCCTCTGTTATAGCAATGATCGGAGTTTCTATCATCTGTCTTGCACTGTTCACGATTGTCATGATGGAGATATAGATATCACCACCCACATCTGCCAGAACATTATTGCAGCATATCTGCACAAGGGCGTTTGTAAACTGCATCATAAATGCGGCCATTCCAAGACCTACGATATTGAGGATTCTTGCGCCGCTTCGCATTACCTGATCGAACCTCAGAATGCTTACAGGAATGCTTATCTTTTTTCCGAAAATGAATTTAAGAACATACGCTGCGGAAAGCGCCTGGGATATTACAGTAGCAATTGCAGCGCCTTCAATGCCCATACCAAGCGCAAAAATGAAAATGGGGTCAAGTACAATATTGGCAGCTGCGCCAACGATGACCGTTGTCATTCCTACCAGTGAAAATCCCTGCGCGTTTATGAACGGATTCATGCCGGTGGCGATCATCGAAAAAGCCGTTCCAATCATGTAAATCCTAAGATAAGGCAGGGCGTAAACCAGAGCCTCGCTTGATGCTCCAAACAGCCTCAGAATCGGCTCTCCGAACAACTCTCCAATCAGGAAAAGTGGCACAGATGTTGCAATCAGCAGAAAAAATGAAGTGTTCTGAATAGCTGCGGCCTCTTCCTTTTCGCCCTTTCCTCTAGCCATTGAGAAAAGCGGAGCGCCGCCACTTCCGTACATATTTGTAAAAGCCGTGACCAGAATAACTATGGGGAAGCACAGTCCCACTGCTCCAAGAGCCGCCGTTCCGATCAGCGGAATTCTGGCGATATAAATCCTGTCCACGATGTTATATAAAAGGTTCAGAATCTGTGCAACCAGCATCGGAAGCGCTGTTGCCAGAATAATGTTCAAAGTTCTGCCGTTTTTAAAATCAATCTGTTTCATTTCCCAATTTGCCTGCCATTATAGATATTTCTTCATGTTTTCGAAGATGACCTCGTATGCATCACTCCACATATGAATGCCATCAATCGAATACTCCTCCTTGGTTCTGCCATTTTCATCTGTCAGACCATCGTTTACATCGATATAATTATACCCAAACTCCTTAGCCAGCTCTTCCACTGCCTTGTTGGCTTCATCAAGTCTCTCCATACGAAGCTGCACTGCCTTAAGAGCACCCGGCCAGGCCTCATTTGCGGCGACCGCATCATTTACGGGATAATATGCCATCATGAAAACTTCAGCATCGGGAAGTCTCTTCTTGATATTGTTAAGAACCTCCCTATAATCAGAAATCAGCTTTTCCTTAGTTTCTTCAGGTATGCTTATATCATTAGTACCTATATTAATAAAAATTTTTGAAGGTTCAAGAGCAAAAATCTGTTCATCCAATGCCTTAAGCATCTCAGGGATAGTGTATCCGCCTATTCCCCTGTTATAAATTATTTTGTTCATTCCGTGATTTAGCATGATCTCCTGTATAGGAAACTGCTCCATCAGCGATGAACCTGTAAAAAGTATCTCACCCTTTTTCACGAATTTATTAAGATGCCTGTATCTTATAACCTTGTCATCCTTCTCTTTTTGAAAAAAATCCTTTGCGTTATCCTTTTCGCCTGACATTTTTATCCTCCTGTTTTTCTATTACAAAATACATAAAAACAGACTGCCAATAATATAGATACAGTCTGTTTTCATCTTTACTTTATGGATTTCACACTCTCTTTTTCCACGATATGTCCGGTAACTATATGAACATGCTGATCAACAGTTTTGCCCTGAAGAAGGCTTTCTACAATAGAAATCGTTCTGTCGACCATCTGCTTCATGTCTACTTCATAGGTAGTTATTTTCACATCGCAAACGCCCGGGAATATAAAATTATCATATCCAACCACGGAGATATCATCCGGAACATTATAGCCCTTCTCCTCCAGCTTTTTGATAAGCTCGCCTGCAGTCAGATCGCAGTTACATACGAAGGCTGTGGGCATTTTTGAAGGGAGCTTAAACTTGTGCGCTTCAAAAATAATACCTGTATCCTTGTCTCTATCCTCTATAATCCGGTCTTTTCCGGGAGTAATTCCGTGCTCCATCATGGCCTTAAGATATCCAAGATATCGGTCAGTTATTGATGCAGTTTGTAAAAGCGATCCCACAAATGCGATGTCTGTATGTCCTTTTTCGAATAAATAGTTTGTCAGATAATAGGATCCATAAAAACTGTCCGATATTACGGACTGCATCTCCTGGTTCTCATCGTTAAAATCGAGATAAACCGTGGGAACAGATACATTTTTCTTAAGAAAAGCGCAGTATTCCTTTGAAAATTCGCCAAGCAGAATAAGCGAAGATACCCTCTTCTCACGAAGCATATTGGACAGTATCAGCTCATCCTCCATATTGTAGGTGATGACCTCCAGCATGCTGTAGCTCTGCATATCTGAAATCTTGGCTGACAGCATCTGATACATCTGCAGATAGAAGGAATTGTACTTGCTGAAATGCTTCTCATGAATAAGAATACCAATATTGTAGCCTGCGCCTTCACTAGTCTCCTTCACAGAGGCCGAGGGCTGCTTGTAGCCGAGCTCGTCAGCAAGCTTAATTATCTTTTCTCGCATCTGCTCGCTTACACCCTTTTGTCCTGACAACGCCTTTGAGACTGTTACAACGCTTACGCCCACTTTTTCGGCTATGTCCGCTAATTTAACTGACTTTGCCATTATCTGACTCCTTATAAATTCATGTTCTGTTTAGCTAAAATATAAAACAATTGATTAATTTAGTCAATAAATTAGCTTAAATTTTATGGCATACATTTTCCACAGTAACTATATTTGACCAGACGCCTTTACCGCTTTCATTGCAAGCCCTTAATCTATAGGAATAAGTCTGGCCATCAACCGCGGTAATATCATTAAAGCCGGGAATGCAATTTATACAGTCCACACCGTCAACTTCAATGTTTTTTCCGGAATCAAAAACGTATTCCTTTTCGCCGGCTACTGTTGTCCAACCGAATTCATCTGCGGTTTCGCTTACTCTTCCATTCGCTCTTTGAATCTCATAGTAGGCGCCTCCAACAACTCCTCGCCATTTGATATCTGCCACATTCCCATTTTCAAAGCTGTCCTCGTATAAAACCGGTGCTTCTTCAGTTTCAGGCCCAGGTATCGGTATCAGCCTTGCTTCTTCATAAGTATCTGCCTTACCATTTGCTATCTGTGCATAGGCATAAATACTTCTGACGATCTCTGTTTCACCATAATAATCGCCTGCGGGAAATCCCGGCCAGTGATAGGAAGCCCAATATCCATCCTCATCATGAAAATAGAAGCCAAAGCCATCCTTATGGGCTCTAAGGCTCCACATCATTACTCCGTTCGCATGATGTATGCGCGCCTGCTCAAACACCTTGATGCAGGGATCTGCTTTAATATAGGTCCCAAATTCCCCGAGAATATAGGGCTTTCCGGCTTCTTCATGAACTAGCTCCGTTTCATCTGCACACCTTTTTGCAAAGTCGCCTTCATAATAGTGTGCTCCCAGAATATCTGCGGGGTTCTCGGCACTTCTGCTTCTTTTCGTAGTGGACATTCTGCCGTCAAGAACCAGGTGATTACTGTCTAAACACTTGATAAAACTAATTATGTCCTTTGTCCACTCAGACAGCTCTTCATCATGTAAATCCTGACATTCCGGATTGCCGCCGAGCTCATTTCCTGTCTCCCAGCAAAGGATAGCCTTATCATCCTTGTACTTAATTCCTGTTACGGAATTTTCTCTTTCAAGCACATGGGCTATCATCTGCTTAAACAGATCTCTTGGCTTTTCTTCAGTGTAGAATTTCCACGCCCACTGATAGAAGGTGCCTCTTATGGGTGACTCACCCTCTGATAATCCTGCAAGCCAGACATAGCTCTCCATGCCGCCTACCCAGTGCCAATGATCCACGAAAGGAATGATCAGTCTGATTCCGTATTCGTTGCAGACAGCAAGGAGATTATCGAGCTCATTAAGCGCATCTTCATTGAACTGGAGCTTTCCATTTTTATCAACTCCCTTTACGTAGGCCCATTTGTCATTATGTCCATTAAAAACGGGAATTACATAGCTTCTTGTTACATTTCCGCCCATGGTTTTTATGGTCTTAATGGCGTTTCTCTGCTCCCAGGGCTTATCGCTTGTGGCCTGGGGATAGTTGAGCGAAACAAACTTAAGCTCTTTATCCCCATCCATAAGCCTTGTACCACTTCTGGTTATAAAATTTTCAAATACACTTTTCACCAATCATCCTCCATATCCTTGTTGTTATTTGACAGCTCCGTCCGTTACGCCGCTGATTATGTATTTTTGGAGGAAAACATATATGATTATCGTCGGTACAGCTACAAGTATTATTGCTGCAGACATAAGTGGCCATTCAGCAAGCTTATCTCCGGAGAAGGAATACAAGCCTGTAGCCGCAGTTTTTACCTTGGGCATATACATATACGGTGTAAAGAAATCATTGTAAATTCCCAGCATTTTCAGTATGACTGTCGTTGCGATCGCCGGCTTAAGCTGAGGAAGAATGATCTTATAGTAGATCTGAATCCTGCTTGCGCCATCTATCCTCGCACTTTCATCAAGGGCCTTCGGAATCTGATTTATAAACTGAATGAAAATATAAATCTGCATGATATCCGTTCCTATGTACAGGATGATTCCGGCAAGCAACGAATTATAGAGTCCAAGGGCTTTGATGATCTGAAAAGTCGCTATTGTTACTGTCATTCCGGGAATGAAGGTCGGCACCAGGAATGCCATATATACTATCATTTTGCACTTGAAGTCATATCTTGAAAGTATGTATGCAACCATGGTTCCGAATAAAATGGCAAGCGGTACACTGATCACCACCAGAATCCCGGTGTTTATAAAGCCTGTGACAAAGTTTCCTTCATTGAAGGCTCTTATGTAATTCTGAACATTAAACAGATTTTCAGGGATCGAGTAGACACCCTTCATCATGTACTCATCATTCGATTTAAGGGATACGTTAAGTATGATGAAAAGCGGTGCGAACACGCCTATTACGCCAATACTCAGAAGCAGGTATATGAAAAATCTGCCCAGCTTATTATTTACAATAAAGGGAGAGGATGGAATATCTTTCATTTTTATCTTATGCATTTTCTTTATCCTCTTTTAATAACACTCTCTGAACCAGCACCAGGAGCATGATGATCATAAGCAGTATCACACCCATGGCTGCGGCTTTTCCATACTTGCGGTAATTATATGCAAGCTCAAGCGACTTACTGATAAATGTTGCGGTTCTTCCGTTAGGGCCGCCCTTCGTAATGAGGAAGGGCTCGAAGTACACCTGAAGCGCTCCATTCAAGCTAAGTAGGAGCGATACCTTGAGCATACTTTTTATATTAGGAAAAGTGATATATGCAAGAGTTCCGAAGAATCCCGCACCATCTATCCTCGCTGCTTCAAACACTTCACTGGGGATGGACTGTAGGGCAGCCACGTAGATTACCATGGTATACCCTACATATTTCCAAAAACTAATGAAGGACAAAGCAAAATTCGTCATGTATGAAGTGCTGATAAAATGTACCGCATTTATCCCCAGTGCCTCCAGGATGAGGTTTACCGGTGAATTGCTGTAGTCATACATATAATTGAACATGAAGGCTACAGCCACACCGTTTATAATATATGGCATGAAAAGGACTGCCCTGAAGGTGGTTTTCATTCTGATGTTGCTGTTGAGGAGAACTGCCAGGAATAAGCCCGCGAACTGCTGCAAAATCGCAGTAAGTACATAAGCCATATTGTTGGAAAAGGTGCTGAACAGCTCTTTTTGTCCGAGAATATCCTTATAATTTCTCGTCCCGATGTACTTCAGATTCGGGCTCATTCCGTTCCAGTCCGTGAAGCTAAGCTGTATAAGCTTAGCCAGGGGATAATATGAAAATAATGCCAGCAAAATCATTGGGATGAATAAAAATCCCACAATTATAATTCTGTCTTTTGCTTTTGAACTCATCTCTTAATTTCCTTCTACCCAGTTAGGACGCTCCGCTGCCCACTTTGCATTCCAATCATCCACAAGCTGCTGTGCCTTGGCATCATCTTCCTCCATAACGTATGTAAGGAAGAACTGCTGGCCATCGAGCTCGATTGCATTTCTGATGTTACTGAACGCAGCGGTTCCTAAAATAGGTGAAAGGGGCTCCACACCGTAGCTAAGAAGTTCTGCAACAAAAGGATCCTCTACAGCGATATTCTTGTTTGAAGGAATATCTGCATCTGAAACGGGGTTATTAAGCATATAGGAAAGGAATGCCTTTGCAAGCTCGGGAGACTCTGTATCCTTTGAAATTCCCCACTGTTTTCCTGATCCGGCCTTGATATTCTTAGCTCCGGGGAAGGGGAACATTCCGATATCCTCAGCATTTGCGCCAAGCTCTACAAACTGTTCAGGGAGCCATGTCTCTGAATAATGCATTGCTACTCTGCCCTGAGCCAGATCAAGCTTGAACTGATCCCAGTTAGCTGACATAATGTCTTCCTCAAGCTCACCCTTCTTGTAGAGATTTCTTACAATATTCATGGAATCGAGCATTACGTCATCGTAGATTTCATCCTGCTCTGCGTATTTGTTCTCACCGCGCTCATCACCTGCTGTCAGGTTTACTTCGCCCCATCCGCACCATGCATAAATCGGCCAGATATCCTTAAAAGCTGTTCCCACAGGTGTAATTCCTGCTTCCTTGAGCTTGTCGCAGTCTTCATAGAATTCATCCACAGTCTTGGGAACGTTCTCAATTCCTGCGTTTTTAAAAGCCACCTTGTTGTAGATCATTCCACAGTAGGAAACTGTCAGCGGAAGAACATAGAGATTACCGTCCGAGCCGCGGCCATTTTCATAGAAAAGTATGTCGTCAGCAGTAAAATCGAGATCATCTATAGGCAGGAAATAATCTGCATAAGTATCCTGGTTAATAGGATCAACCACATAGAACAGGTCCGGTGCTTCACCACCGGCAATTCTTGTAGGAATCACATCGTCGTATTCCTTGATAGTCTCAAACTCTACTGTAGTTCCGGGATTCTCCTCCATGAACTTAGCAGCGTAGGCGGCAAGATCCTCTTCCAGATCAGTTCTGTTACTTGCTACCACGATTTTGCCTGTAAGCTCAGGCTTTGCAACTTCTCCGGTACTGTTTGCTGTTTCGCTCTCTGTAGCTGTATTACCGGCCTCAGTTACTCCGATTTCTTCCTTCTTCTCGCTGGCGCATCCTGCCAGTGTACTTAATGACATGGCCGCTGTAAGGCCAAGTGCTATTAGCTTTTTCATCATAACCCTCCAATGCTTCTCATTCTTGATTGTTTAATTATTTACCTAAATTTAGTTGCAACTGTTGGTATTATGATAGTTAAATTTACTTTGTTTTTAAATAGCACCATTTTGGATTTATGTGCATATCTTTAGCCATGTGCAAAATTCCTGTATTCATTTGGAGACATGTGGAATTTCTTCCTAAAAGCCCGGCCAAAGCTGGGTGCATCCTCATAGCCCACGGCATTTCCTATTTCATAGACCTTGAGCCTTGGATCCTTCAAAAGTTCAATAGCCCGCTCCATCCTTACCTCAAACACATAATCTGAGAATTTCATTCCGGATTTGAGCTTAAATAGGTTGCTGAAATATGATGGATTAAGGTCAACTAACGCAGCCACATTCATAAGGGAAAGAGACTTTTCATAGTTGGTCCTTATATAGCTCTGGGCCATCTCTATTTTGGATATATATGTCTTCATTCTTACTCCTGATGTAACGCTTCCAGATTTTTCCTAATGAGATCACATCTCTGTCTTACGCAAAGAACTGATCTGCCCGGATCCTCCGGTGTGTTGAAAACGTAGTCAATAAGCTTGTTCACGGTTGTTGTGGCAACATGCATCCTTGTATCGGATGACGCATAATAGATGAAAACTTCACCCTTTTCATTGACTATGGCGCCATTTGTGAATACCACATTTGACACATCTCCGACTCTTTCCTCGCCTCTCGGTCCGATTAAAAGTCCGGAGGGCTCAGCGATCACCTTAGACGGGTCATTAAGGTCCGTTGCGAATGCATAGATAACATATCTAAGTCCAGCTGCGGTATTTCTTACTCCATGTGCGATATGAATCCAGCCCCTGTCTGTCTTTATCGGGGTTGCGCCGGCACCGTTTTTAGCCTCTGTGATAGTGTGATATTTCCTGAGACTGGTCATCTTCTCTTCGTCTATAACAGCATGAGTTATGTCGTCGCACAGGCCAAAGCCGATTCCGCCGCCACTTCCTGTCTCAATGAAATCGTCCATGGGCCTTGTGTAAAAAGCGTATTTGCCATCAACAAACTCAGGATGCAGCACCACGTTTCTCTGCTGAGGAGAATTAAGTGTCACAAGATTGGGAAGCCTCTCCCAGCTCTTAAGATCCTTGGTTCTGACAATCCCCGCAGCAGCCACAGCCGCTGAAAGGTCTGAGGAAGCTTTATCCTTACTTTCTGAGCAAAATACTCCGTATATGTATCCATCTTCATGCTTGGTGAGTCTCATATCGTACACATTGGTCTCCTCCGGGCAGACATCCTCAAGAAGTATCGGATAATCCCAGAATCTGAAGCCATCTACTCCGGTGCTGCTCTCAGCAACTCCAAAGAAAGACTTTCTGTCATTTCCCTCGATTCTGGCGATCAGATAGTACTTTCCATCAAGATAGATCGCGCCGGAATTCATCACTGCATTTATTCCAAGTCTTTCCATGAAATAAGGGTTTGATTCCTTTACCACATCATATCTCCAGGTGATAGGCGCATGATCCCTGGTAAGCACGGGATTCACATATCGGTCAAATAAGCCATTATAAAAGTCGGACTTATTGTTCTTTAGCTCTATCAGCTTATTTTGCTTCTCAAGTTCCACATAGTAGTTTTCATGTATCATTGTTTTCTCTCCTTCATCCAAGTATTTTCATAAGTTCAAAACACATTCTTCCGTTGTGATACGGGCATTTCCAGGGCTCAACTATGGGTTTCTTTGAAGGTGTACCGTCAGGACTGACCTCCCAGAACCACTCTGAGCCTTCTCTTTTATCTATCAGAGACTCCTCCACAAAATCCCATAGGGTCTCCGCGCCTTTAAGATATCTGGTGTCCTCTGTTTTCATAAACGCATTCACAAAGCCTACCATGGCCTCGGCCTGAACCCACCAGATTCCGGTCTCATCGACAACGCCGTTCTCGCATTCATTTACAAAATACCTTCCGTTAAAGGCCTTTTCATAGGTTTCCGCTGCCATTTCAAGTGTTATCTTTTTTATGTCATCAAGAGCTTCCTTTGTTAACGCATTCTCTCCCAGCACCTCAACCGCACGATCAATCAGCCAGGATGCCTCAATATCGTGTCCGTAGCTGTGAAGATCCAGAAGGCTTCTATATTTTTCATCGAAGAAAACCTCCTGCCTTCTCTTATCAGCGTTATATATCTTGCTTCTCACAATATTAAGAAGCGCTGCCAGCTTCTGGCCTACCAGTTCATGCTCCTCTATGCCGGCTGCCACCTTGTACAGCTGTGTGTAGGCTTCGATAACATGAAGTGCAGTGTTCATGGTCCTCTCTGCGATCACTCCGTTTTCAGAGAGCTTGTGGTTTGCAACCGGATTAAATTCTCTGGTAAAGGCTTCGCAGTAGCCTTCCTCATCCCTGCATTTACTCTCGATTATTTCGAAGATTTCCAGTGCCATTCTCAGAGCCTCTTCATCCTTACTGGCTTCATAGTATTCAGCCAAAGCGTAAATTGCGAAAGCCTGATTGTATGTATGCTTGGTATTATCAAAGAGCTTCCCATCATAGGTAAGTGACCAGTATATGCCGCCATAGGTCTCATCAATACAGTATTTTTTCAGGAAATCATAGGCGTGCCTGGCCTCTCTCAGAAGGCTCTCGTCCCCCAGTTCCACGTAAGCCCTTGAGAAAAACCACATTATCCTGCTGTTAAGGATGCAGCCCTTCTCTGCCTTTTTGTCCACGTTCAGGTCATAGTCCATGTATCCGTAGAAACCGCCATGCTCACTGTCATGAAGGCTAGTCCAGAACGGGATAATGCCATTCATAAGTTCGTCTTTAATTCTGTGTAACATCTCAAATACCTTTCTCTTTTAACTAATAATGTTGCTTAATATCAGGTCATGTGTGGTTTAGGTAAATTTAGCTTTATTTAGCTAAATGTTTTGTTGTTTAACCTAATATTTAGCGTGATTGTAGTATTATTTAAGTTGTTTGTCAATATTTTCAACTTAATTTTAAGTTAAAACACAACAAAAAAGGAAGCCATAAACCTGTTATGACTTCCATAGGTATCTCAAAATGAAAACATCAGCTCGAAGCCCTGCTTTACTGGTTATTCTGATATAATCATTTAAGAGAGTGATGTGGGGTGATTTTTTAAGACGATACCGGTATCGGTGGGTTTTACCTGTAATTAATATGCTGTGGGTGGCATTTACTTGTCTTTACTATAGCCTTATGGATTGTCACATAGTCAAAACATTCATCTGGGAAAAATTACGCGACATTTGTTTAATGAAATAAAAATGACGCGTAGAAAATACCTATTTTATGCATTTCACTACGTGATATTTGCTTAAGCTTGGATTAATCACGTAAGTAAGCCCTAATACTAATACAAAAACTACGCGACATTACTCAACATACAAAAAGAACACGTAGGAACAAGCTTTTTGCGATAAAGTCCTACGCGTTATAACTGAAAAATAAGAATTGAACACGTAGCAGTCCCGCAAGAATATTAGCCAACAAATATTTGACTGATTGTTTTAGAAAAATCAGTAAAGAAAATGAGGAAAAATATGGAATCCACAAAGAATATAGAAACTGAAGAAAAGCAACAGAAATGCAAAGAAGATAGTCTCCTTCTTCGTTCCCTAAAGACAAGCCTGGTCGCAATTGTCCATGCCAATCTTGTGATACTTCTGTTTAATTCGATTGATCTGATATGGATTGATTTTATAGACCCTGTAGTTTTTATGATCGCAGCAATTTTACTGGTTATGACTATCACCTTCGCGGCGTTTCTTTTTTCAAACAGAATATTATTTAAGGCACAGAATAAGAAAAACATGCCGCTTATTTACTTTGCTGAAATATGCATCTCCTACCTCATTCACGAGGTTATTTGCTGGTATATACAAAGGACAGCTCCGGCCAGTGCGGATCTTGGGCCATATTTTTTTAAACTGATTTCTACTTTGCCCTATTTCCCAGTAGGAGTGTTTACCATCATCAGCTTTATGAAAAGTAAGCCAAGAAAAATAATCCCCACTATCATCTTGGTAGCAGGGATGGTTTATCTGGTATTTGTAGTAGCACCTTTTTGGCATCTATTATTTTGAGGGATACCCTGATTAGTGCGGCATATTGCCTTAGCTTTGTTATAATCCAATTCCTCTCCCCTTCTCCAATTGTCATAGTTACTGCACTATCTGGATAATATTTTAATGAACTCTTTATAGAATATCCATTGTTTATCAGGCCACACTATCATACATTTAATTTGGTAGCAAATCTATTGTTTAAAATCATCTAAATAATACGGGTTCTTATAGGGGAATATAAATATGAACAGTAAATATGACACATATTTGTTATATGAATACATGAAAAAAGTATCCTTCACGGTAAGGATACTTGTAAAGCTTAATGAAAAAGTGGACCCTAAGCTATTGAACGAGGCAGCCCAGGAGGCAATCACAAGGTTTCCTTATTTTGCTGTAAAGGTAAGGGTGGATGAAAGCGGCGCTTTTGCATTCGATCATAACGAAAATCCCATACCGGTGCTTCCGGAGGAGAATAAAAGGCTTGTGCTGGGCTCCCAAAAGACCAGCGGTCACCTGTTCGCAATAACCTACAGGGAAAACTGCATCTGGTTTAATTTCTCTCACTCCCCCTGCGGCGCCCATGGCGGATTATTCTGGGTAAAGAGCACTTTATATCAGTATCTCACAAAGAAATACGGCGAAATAACTGCGCCTGCAGACCTCAAGCTCGTCGGAACTCCGATACCTGAAAGCGAAATGGAACTACCTGATGCTTCAAAGCTTCCGGATGATGAGCCTCTTAAGAGGTATGAAGGCAAGAGCAGCAAAGTGGGCCTTGGCAGATTTTTAAAATTCCTTCTCAATCCGTTTGTTAAAAATAATTACTATTATGAAATCATCATTCCAACATATAAATTCCTCGAATATGCAAAGAGTATAGACGGCAGCCCGAATACTATACTTGCAGCGTTCTTTTTTAAGACGATCGCAAGATATTTTCCTGCCAGGCCCGATGATATTCTGTCCGGAAGAGTCGCTGACGATTACAGAGATGATATCGGCGCCAGTGAGTCCTACCGCGATTTTACCAGACTGATTCATGTCCTATACACCAGGGATATGGAGAATGATTCAATTGAAAAGCTTAACCGCATGGCAAGAGGTGCGGTTATCCTTCAGATGCAGCCGGAGCTCAGCTGCGAACGCTACAGACAGGTCGAGGAAATACATAAGGGAATAGATGCTCAGCCCGATCTCAAGAGCAAGAAAAAGTATGCCGCCACCCACAGCCTTTTCAGGTCCGATACAAGGGACGTCTTTAACGTGAGCTATGTCGGACAGACTGAATGGGGCGTAATGGAGCAATATATAAACGAAATCCATACCATTACAGACGGCGATTTTATGCTCGAAGTAAATGCACTTAAGGACAGGTTCTGCCTCTGTTTCCAGCTTATCAACAAGGATCGCAGGCCTGTGGATCTGTTCTGCAAGGTTTTGGAGGAAGAAGGACTGCCCTACACCTTATCGGAGATGAAGACGCGCTATCTGCCTGATATAGAGCTGCCCAAATGACCTGCTCTTACTAGCCATTTTTATGAAAAATAGACACTTACCAGTTTTCCCTCAATAAATACCAAAACTATATACGTTTAATCGAGTAGGAGAAAATGTCTCATTATAGAGACATTTTCGACCTCTCACACCACCGTGCGTACGGTTCCGTACACGGCGGTTCAATCAACTTAACAAGTGACACACCTCTCGGTGTAGTAATCTAACATTGAGATAAGTCCAAATTGCTTAAGCCTTTTCGGGCTTATTGCTCTCTGCACATCTGTCTTTGAGCATACGCTTGCAATCGCTTTTCCGTTATAGGCGGTTCTATATGCCGCCCATTTGGGTATTCCTAGCTTTACCAAGTTCTTCGCTCTGTTCTGTGGAGTTTTCCAGTGTTTCCAAATGCACATGCGAAGTCGATACCTGATATTTCTA
>NZ_KE384135.1:23672-127557 GCF_000424125.1 Butyrivibrio sp. FC2001 | reverse complement strand
TTATTGGAAAAGCAGCTTGAAAGCAAGTATACCTGTGAAGAAATCCTGGATAAATTAAAATCTATGAATTTTGCAGACATAAAAGGTCAGGGATACATGCCTACTTATGTTCGAGACAAACTGACTGATGCTCTCCACAGAACATGCGGATTCAGAACTGACTACGAATTCATCACCAAAGCTGATATGAGAACAATAGAAAAACAGAGTAAGCAAAGGTAATATTACTATATTTCAAGAAGCACAAAGATAACGCCGAAAGCCAGATGATTCAAGGTTTTCGGCGTTATTTATTGTTGTTGAACTGTCAAAGACAGGATTATATTTCCGGAATAATTGCAAGCCTTTTTTGAAAAAAATTTAACTTCTTAAATAAATGCCAGGTTAAATGCCATAATATAGGGGAATATATGCCAACATACGGGCAACATATATGGTGTCATTACGCGAAAAGAGCACAAAAATCGGAGTAATGCGCGTAGCCTGATCCATTCAAAAGCGGAAGTTCTACGCGTTAAACTACGCAAAATCTAAGCAATACGCGTAAACTGGATTCTATCTAAGGGGAAACACTACGCGTTTAGCTACCTAAAACCAAAGTAATACACGTAGCCTAGACCCTATCCAAGGGGGAATACTACGCGTTAAACTACACAAATCCAAAGTAATGCGCGTAGCCGTGCTCGCGCGATGGCATAAACCTTCGCGTAAAAAGATATAAACAATTAGTATACACGTAGCATAAGGCTGATTTGTTGAAAGAACCTAACAGAAGCCCAACCAATCTGCAATAATTAGTGATTAAAGAGCAAAAAGTGTGATGCACCTCTTATAAAAAACATTTATAATTATCATTGTGACTTTATGGTCTATAAAAGAAAGTAAAAAGCAAAAACAAATAATTAATGGGAGGTTGTATATGCTTTATATAGGTGTAGATTTAGGAACATCATCAGTAAAGCTTGTTCTCATGGATGAGACAGGCAAAATTCATGGCACAGCTACAAAGGAATATCCTTTATATTTCCCTCATCCCGGCTGGTCAGAGCAGAAGCCCGAGGACTGGTATGCTCAGGCAGTTGAGGGCCTTAAGGAAGTTCTTAAGGACGTAGATAAGTCTCAGGTTGCAGGTATCAGCTTCGGTGGACAGATGCACGGACTTGTAATTCTCGATGAGAATGATAACGTTATCCGTCCTGCAATTCTTTGGAACGATGGCAGAACTCAGAAGCAGGTTGATTACCTCAACAACGAGATCGGTAAGGATAAGCTCTCTGAGTACACTGCAAATATTGCATTCGCAGGCTTCACAGCACCCAAGATCCTCTGGGTTAAGGAGAATGAGCCTGAGAACTTCAAGAAGATCAAGAAGATAATGCTTCCCAAGGATTATCTTGCATATAAGTTTTCAGGAACCTTCTGCACAGACTATTCTGATGCATCAGGAATGCTCCTTCTTGACGTTAAGAACCACAAGTGGTCTGAGGAAATGTGCAAGCTTTGCGACATCACAACAGATATGCTTCCTAAGCTCTATGAGAGCTATGAGAAGGTTGGTGAGCTTAATCCTGAGCTTACAGCAGAGCTTGGACTTAACAGCGGTGTAGTTATAGCAGCAGGTGCAGGCGATAACGCAGCAGCTGCAGTTGGAACAGGAACTGTAGGCGACAACAGATGTAATATCTCACTTGGAACAAGCGGAACTATTTTCATGTCTTCCAAGAATTTCGCAGTAGACAGTAACAATGCACTTCATTCATTTGACCATGCAGATGGAAGCTTCCACCTCATGGGATGCATGCTCAGCGCTGCAAGCTGCAACAAGTGGTGGATGGATGGCATCCTTAATACCAAGGATTACGCAGGAGAGCAGAGTCGTATTCAGAGGCTTGGTGAGAATCATGTGTTCTTCCTTCCGTACCTCATGGGTGAGAGATCTCCCTGGAACAACCCGAATGCCCGCGCAACCTTCACAGGTATCACAATGGATACCACAAGAGATGACATGAGCCAGGCAGTTCTTGAGGGCGTTGCTTTTGCTACAAGAGATATGTATGAAGTTGCTAAGAGCATCGGTGTTAAGCCTGAGCGCACAATGATCTGCGGTGGTGGTGCCAAGAGTCCTCTCTGGAGAAAGATGATCGCGAACATCCTCAATATAGAAGTAGATGTTCCCGCATGTGAGGAAGGCCCAGGAATGGGCGGCGCTATGCTTGCAATGGTAGCATGTGGCGCATACAAGAGTGTAGAGGAAGCAGCTGCAGCAATCGTTAAGGTTGATAAGACAGAGAAGCCCGATCCTGAGCTCGTTGCTAAGTATGAAGCAAGATATCAGCAGTTCAAGACAATCTATCCTGCACTTGCTGAAACTTTTGATAAAATAATTTAATTTTATAAAATGTTATTGACGATAAGAAAAGTATCGTTATAATAAAATTCGTAACTAACAAAAAGCAGAGTAGAATTCGATGCGTTAGGAATTGCAGAAGTATTCGTTGCAATTTCTTAAGTGCCATCTGGACAGGGACTGCCAGACGGACGAAGGGCAACCGCGATGTCGGATTCGGTTCCCACTGTAGCATATTGAACGTGTTATGAATTCATACACCTCCTTGTGCATACCGTGGAATGCATAGGAGGTGTTTTTTATGCAGAAAAATGTAACAGCAGAAGTAAACGGCAGTATCAATGTAAACAGATGGATGGGCTCTCTTGCTGAGTTCAAGAAGCTCAGGAACGTGGTGTTCTGTGGAATGATGGCAGCGATAGCAGTAGTTCTCGGCTATGTGGCAACCATCAATATCGGACAGTACATCCGCATCGGCTTTTCGGGCCTTCCCAATCAGGTTGTGGATTGTCTCTTTGGACCTGCGGTTGGAGCTATTTTCGGTGCGGCACTTGATATCATTAAGTGGTTCATCAAGCCTACAGGAGATTTCTTCCCCGGCTTTACAATAAGTGCAGCCCTTGGCGGAATAATCTACGGCTTCGCTTTTTATAAGAAGAAGATATCACTGGTAAGAGTATTTATCGCTCACCTTATCGTAAGCGTTTTTGTAAATGTGGGCCTTAATTCACTCTGGCTCAAGATCCTTTACGATCAGGCTATCATGGTAATGCTTCCCGGAAGAATCTTAAAGAACGCGATCATGCTTCCCATCGATACATTCATTACCTATGCGATGCTCAGAGCCGTTGAGAGAACCGTTAAGCCTATGATGAATTTATAAAAAAACTGTAAATAAAGGCTTTTTTTGCGACCGATAAGCGGCAGTTTAAGGCGAAATGCCTGTTTTAACCCTCTGGGGGGTTGACGAAATGCACCTGTGGTGCTATATTACAGATGTAACTAAAAATAGAACAGACTGAAAGTGGGCTTGCAAGAGCCCACTTTTTCTATGACATTTCGTAATTGTTTTTATATTGAGAGGACTGCAATGTCAAGAAGAGAAGAGATCGAAAACAAGACAGAAGCCCTTCTTAAGCCTATCGCAGAGCAGAACGAGGTTCGCATCTATGATGTGGAATTCGTCAAGGAAGCGGGCGAGTGGTATTTAAGGGCATACATTGACAGGGACGGCGGAGTTGATATCAACAAATGTGTCGACGTAAGCCATGCACTTTCAGATGCACTTGATGCGCACGATTTCATTGAGGAAGCATACACCCTGGAGGTCAGCAGCCCGGGACTTGGCAGACAGCTTAAAAAGGACAGACATTTTGAGAATAGCCTTGGACAGGACGTTGATGTGAAGCTTTACAAAGCCATGGATGGAACCAAGGAGTTCACCGGCAAGCTCAAGAGCTTCGATGCCGACAGCATTACCATAGAGAATGCCGGCAACGACATCACTTTTATTAGAAAAGAAATTTCAAGCGTTAAGCTTACGTTGGATTTCTAATACGGATCCAATGTTTTTATAAAAATGGTTAATTGATAAACTTTCATAGATCAAGGAGAAAAATACTATGAGTAAAGAATTGATGGACGCACTCGATTTACTTGAAAAGGAGAAGAACATCAGCAGAGATTCACTGTTCGATGCAATCGAGAATTCCCTTATCACTGCCTGCAAGAATAACTTTGGCAGAGCAGAGAACATCCGCGTTGAAGTTGATCGTGATACTTGCGATTTCAGATGTTTTGCTGATAAAGAGGTAGTCGAGCTTGAGGACGATGTAATGGATCCTCTTCTTGAGATCTGTCTTGATGATGCACACAAGATCGATCCTAAGGCTCAGATCGGTGATATCGTGCCTGTTTCACTTAATTCCAAGGAGTTCGGCCGTATCGCAACTCAGAATGCCAAGAACGTTATCCTTCAGAAGATCCGCGAGGAGGAGAAGGATGCTATCTACAGCGAATATTATGAGCACGAGCACGACATCGTTACAGGTGTGATTCAGAGATTCATTGGTAAGAATATCAGCATCAACCTTGGTAAGGCAGATGCAATGCTCAATGAGAACGAGCAGGTTAAGACTGAGCACTATCGCCCCACAGAGCGTATTAAGGTATATATCCTTGAGGTTAGAAACGGAAACAAGGGACCCAGAATCCTTGTATCACGTACACACCCTGATCTTGTTAAGAGACTTTTCGAGCAGGAGGTTGCTGAGATCCAGGATGGTACAGTTGAGATTAAGAGCATTGCCCGTGAGGCAGGAAACCGTACCAAGATTGCTGTTTACTCCAACAATCCTAACGTTGATGCGGTAGGTGCTTGTGTAGGTATCAACGGAAGCAGAGTTAACCTTATCGTTGATGAGCTTAACGGCGAGAAGATTGATATCGTTAACTGGGATGAGAACCCCGGTAACCTTATTCAGAATGCTCTTTCACCTGCTAAGATCGTTGCAGTTTTCGCTGATCCTGATGAAAAGAGCGCAAAGGTAGTAGTTCCTGATTACCAGCTTTCACTTGCTATCGGTAAGGAAGGACAGAACGCAAGACTTGCAGCTCGTCTTACAGGCTACAAGATTGACATTAAGAGTGAGACCCAGGCTAAGGATGCTCCCGGATTCCGTATCGAGGACTACATGGATGACGAGGAAGATTACGAAGGCGAAGAGTACGAAGAGGGTGAAGAGTTCGAAGAGGGCGAGTATTCCGAGGAAGAGTACACTGAAGAGGAGTACGAGGCTGAGGAAGATGCTGAGGCTGCTGAGGACGAAGAGTAATCCCGATTCTGCAATGAAGGTCAGTTAAAAGGATGGCTATGGAAAAAAAGAAACCTATGCGAAAATGCGTCGGCTGCGGAGAGAGCAAGGAAAAAGCAATGCTTATCCGCGTGATCCGGGATACTGAGGGAGAGATTCATCTTGATCCTTCGGGACGTGCCAACGGAAGAGGCGCTTATGTATGCAAGGATAGCAAATGCCTGGAAAAGGCAATAAAGAAAAGAGGCCTTGAGAGATCACTTAAGGTTGTAATTCCGGAGGAGACTCTGGAACAGTTGAAGAAGGAGCTTGAGATAAATGGATGAAAATAGAATTTATTCTCTGCTCGGCTTATGTCAAAAGGCAGGAAAACTGGTGAGCGGTGAGTTCTCAGTTGAGAATGCCATAAAAGGCGGAAAGGCTTGTCTGGTTATCGTAAGTAATGATGCCTCAGAGAATACAAGCAAAAAATTCCGGGATAAATGTGATTATTATGAAGTGCCGTTTTACATGTTTGGGGATAAGGAAAAACTGGGACATGCGATCGGCAAGGAAGTTCGAACGAGTATTGCGATCACGGACGACGGATTTGCAAAAAGCTTTCAGAAGAACTTACGCGTAGATGAATAGTACGGAGGAAATACGAATGTCGAAAATTAAAATATCCGAACTCGCTTCGGAGCTTGGTGTTGAAAGTAAGGAGCTTATAACATACCTGCATGATCAGGGTGTTGAAGCTGCAAAAAGATCAACAAGTTCCGTTGAAGATGAGGATGCGGAGAAGGTAAGAAAACACTTCGGAAGCGGCAAAGCCGATGCGAAAACCGAGAGCAAGTCAGATGCTCCTGCTAAGGAGGAAAAGTCCAAGACAGCTCCCGAGTCCGATGAAAAAAAGGGAGATAAGAAGCCCATGAAGAAAAAGCCCGAGGGAGATGGCGCTGTTAAAAAGAAGAAGAATATCATCTTTGTAACAAACCCTAACAATTCCAAGAGCGGCAATTTCCATGGACAGAATAACGCAAATCGTGGCGGACAGAACAAGAACCAGAATCATAATCAGAACCGCGACAACCGTGGAGGACAGAAGCAGGGAACATTTGCCCGTTCACAGAATGTGTATCATCCTATCAAGCCTTTGACAGCTCCTTCACAGCTTGAGTCATATAATACAGAGATCCCGAAGTATCAGGAGACACCTCAGAAGCCTGTTAAGGCTGCAGAGACAGCTCCCAAGACTGAGCCCGCTAAGAAGCCTGCAGCTCCTGCTCAGGCACCTGCAGCACCTAAGGCTGCAGCTGCACCTCAGAGAGAGCAGAGAGATAACCGTGGTACAGAGAACCGCAGGAACGACAACAGGGACAACAGAGACAACAGAGACAACAGGGACAACAGAGACAACAGAGATAACAGAGAGCAGGGCGGACAGCTCAAGAGAGGCTCTCAGAATGACAGAGGCAGAGCAGGTCAGGGTAACGTTCGTCAGGGTGCTGGCGGAGCAAGACCCGGACAGGGGCCTCAGGGAAGACCCGGCAATGATCGTCCTCAGGGCGGAAAAGGTAAGGACTTCTCCAAGAGCAAGGACAGAGGCGGCTTTGATGCAGCTCCTATAAATGAAGGCGGTAAGGGCGAAGGTAAGAGACGCTCTACTCAGGATAAGGATAAGAGATCCAAGAAGGATCATATCTATGAAGAGAATGAAGAGATGATGCCCAGAAGTAAGAGGGTTGGTCGTTTCATTAAGCCTGAGGTTAAGAAGGTAGAGGAGCCCGAGGAGCAGATCAAGGTTATCACAATCCCCGAGAAGCTTACTATCAAAGAGCTTGCTGATAAGATGAAGCTTCAGCCTTCAGCTATCATTAAGAAGCTTTTCATGGCTGGACAGATTGTGACAGTTAACTCTGAGCTCTCATACGAAGATGCTGAGAACATTGCAATTGATTACGATATCATCTGTGAGAAGGAAGTTCAGGTAGACGTTATCGAAGAGCTTCTTAAGGAGGAAGAGGAGGATGAGAGCCTTCTTACTCCCAGACCTCCGGTAGTCTGCGTAATGGGTCACGTTGACCATGGTAAGACATCACTTCTTGATGCTATCCGTGACACAAGCGTAACTGACAAGGAAGCAGGCGGTATCACACAGCGTATCGGTGCTTACCAGATCAAGGTTCAGGATAGAAAGATCACCTTCCTTGATACACCCGGACACGAAGCTTTCACAGCTATGCGTATGCGTGGTGCTAACTCTACAGATATCGCAGTTCTCGTAGTTGCAGCTGATGACGGTGTAATGCCTCAGACAATCGAAGCTATAAACCACGCTAAGGCTGCAGGTGTTGAAATTATCGTTGCTGTAAACAAGATCGATAAGCCCAGCGCTAACGTTGACAGAGTTAAGCAGGAGATGACAGAGTACGGCCTTATCGCTACAGATTGGGGCGGATCAACAGAGTTTGTTCCCGTTTCAGCTAAGACTGGCGAAGGCATGGATGTACTTCTTGATACAATCCTTATTACAGCAGATATTCTTGAGCTTAAGGCTAATGCGAACCGTGAGGCAAGAGGTCTTGTCCTCGAGGCTAAGCTTGATAAGGGCCGTGGGCCTGTTGCTAACGTACTTGTACAGAAGGGAACACTTCATGTTGGTGATTTCATTTCTGCAGGTGCTTGCTCAGGTAAGGTTCGTGCAATGATAGATGACAAGGGTAAGAGACTTAAAGAGGCTCGTCCTTCACAGCCCGTTGAGATTCTTGGTCTTTCAGATGTACCCGGAGCAGGTGAGGTATTCCTTGGACACCAGAGCGATAAGGAAGCTAAGCAGTATGCTAATACATACCTCCAGCAGCAGAAGAAGGATCTTATCGAAGAGACAAAGGCTAAGATGTCTCTTGATGAGCTCTACTCCAAGATTGAGGAAGGTAAGCTCAAGGAGCTTGACCTTATCATCAAGGCTGACGTTCAGGGTAGTGTAGAAGCACTTAAGGCAAGTCTTCTTAAGCTCTCTAACGATGAGGTTGTTGTAAAGGTTATTCACGGCGGTGTTGGTGCGATCACAGAGTCTGACGTATCACTGGCTGCAGCTTCAAATGCTATCATCATCGGTTTCGATGTTCGTCCCGATGCTGTTGCTAAGAGCACTGCTGAGCACGAAGGTGTTGAGATCAAACTTTACAAGGTTATCTACCAGGCAATCGAGGATGTTGAATATGCCATGAAGGGTATGCTTGCTCCTGTTTACGAGGAGAAGGTTATCGGGCATGCTGAGATTCGTCAGCTGTTCAAGGCTTCCAAGCTCGGTAACATCGCAGGTGCAATCGTAACTGACGGTATGATCCAGAAGGATTGCAAGGTTCGTATCAGCAGAGACGGCGAGCAGATCTTCGAGGGTGACCTTGCTTCACTTAAGCGCTTCAAGGATGACGTTAAGGAAGTTAAGGACGGATATGAGTGTGGTCTTGTATTCGAGGGCTTTGATTCAATCAATGTAGGCGACGTAGTTGAAGCTTATATCATGGTTGAGATACCCCGTGAGAAGCTTGACAAAAAGAACTAATCAGAATAAACAGAATGCAGCCGGTACTTTTTCAACGGTACTAAGGAGCACAATATGAGAAAAAACAGTATAAAGAATATTCGCATTAACGGCGAAGTTATGAAGGTTATATCTGAGGCTATCAGATTCAGCAAGGATCCCAGGATCAGCCCCATGACATCTGTAATGGATGTTGAGGTTGCTCCGGATCTTAAGACCTGCAAGGTGTGGGTGTCTGTTATGGGTAACGATGAAGACAGACTCCGCACGGAGGAGGGCTTAAAATCAGCTGCCGGCTATATCAGAAGCACAGTTGCCAAGGAACTTAACATGCGCAACACACCTGAGCTCAGATTTATCATGGACGATTCCATCGAGTATGCGATCAATATGTCCAAGAAAATCGACGAGGTCGCAGCCAAGGATGCAGCTGCAAAGGCAGCCAGAGGCGAAACTGACGAAGATATTTCCGATTCAGATGAGGAATTATAATGAGAATTGATGAACTGGTAAAAGGAGTAAAAACTGTAGCCATCAGCGGACATATCCGCCCCGATGGAGACTGTATAGGCTCCAACATGGCATTATATCTCTATTTGAAAAAGAATTACCCGGAGCTTAAGGTGGATGTTTTCCTTGAAAATATCCCCGACAGCTACAAAGTTATAGCTGCTATAGATGAGGTTAATACTGAGTATACGACGGATGTAGACAGCTATGATGTTTTCTTTGCGCTTGATTGCGGAAAAGAGAGACTTGGAAATGCTGAGAAGCTTTTTGATGCAGCTAAGAAAACAGTTAATATCGATCATCACATAAGCAATCAGGGAACAGGTGATGAGAACTATATCGTTCCCACAGCAAGCTCCGCATCAGAGCTTGTGTACAACTGCATGGACAGTGAAAAGCTTGACGCAAATATTGCCAAGGCAATTTACATGGGTATCATTACAGATACCGGAGTGTTTAAGTATTCAAACACTTCACCCAACACCATGAAGGTTGCAGCTGATCTTATCAGTTATGGCTTTGAGTTCGGCGAACTCATTGATCAGGTATTTTATGAAAAGACCTATGTGCAGAATCAGATCCTAGGAAGAGCACTTCTTGAGAGCATGCGCATTATGCACGGTGACTGCATCGTCAGCGTTGTATCAAGACAGACCATGGATTTCTATCAGGTTACATCCAGTGATCTTGATGGAATCGTGAGCCAGCTTCTTTTGACAAAGGGAACTGAGTGTGCAGTTTTCATGTATGAGATCGGAAGCCTTGAGTACAAGGTAAGTCTCAGATCAAAGGGCAAGGTAAATGTTGCCAAGATAGCAGAGCTGTTCGGAGGCGGCGGCCATGCAAGAGCTGCGGGCTGTACAATGAACGGAACTCAGCACGATATAATTAACAGTCTCTCTGAGTATATCGAGAGAGATTTAAAGGGCGTTAATGCTAAATGAGGTTATATGTATAACGGACTTATCAATGTTTACAAGGAGGCAGGCTATACATCAAGTGATGTTGTAGCGCGCCTCCGTGGCATTTTAAAGATGAAAAAGATCGGACACACAGGGACTCTGGACCCGGATGCGGTTGGAGTCCTTGTTATTTGTGTAGGAAACGGCACTAAGCTTTGCGATATGCTGACCGATCATGATAAAGAATATATTGCGGTGTGCAGACTTGGTGTGACAACTGATACTCAGGATATGTCAGGACGCGTTCTTTCTGAAAAAGAGGTTAATGTCACAAGCGAGCAGCTTCACGAGGCTGTAAAAAGGTTTGTGGGCGAATATGATCAGATTCCGCCTATGTATTCCGCTATAAAAATAAACGGCAAGAAATTATACGAGCTTGCAAGACAGGGTAAAGAGGTTGAGAGAAAGCACCGAAGAATAAATATCGAGGCGATAACAATTCTGGACGAATCCCATCTTCAGGATGAGCATATTTTCACTATGGAAGTAAAGTGCTCAAAGGGTACCTACATCAGAACCTTATGTAATGACATAGGAGAGGCACTTGGCTGTGGTGCTGCAATGGAGCACCTCACAAGAACTGCTGTGGGAAGCTTCCACCTTGAAACAGCCCGCACTCTTGATCAGATAGAAGAGCTTAGAGATCAGGGCAGAGTAGAGGAGATTGTTGCTTCAACAGAGAGCCTTTTCAGGGACCTTGATTATTGCATAGTTAAGGATGATTTCAGAAGAATGCTTGAAAACGGAAACAGCTTCAGGGTGGAGAACCTTGTAAGTGAAGCCCCCGAGGACGAGCAGGACTTCGTAGAGCCCCAAGAGCTCTATGCCGACGGAACAAGAGTAAGAGTATATTCGGAGGATGGAACGTTCTTTGGAATCTACAAATGTGACGAGCGGACCGGGCAGTTCAGGGTTGAGAAGTTTTTTTATACACAACAATAAAGCCTTCTCCCTAATAGGGAGAAGAGAGGGTAAATAATACTAATGCAGATAATTTCAGGCGACGCACAATTTCATATAGAAGGTCCTACTGCTGTCGCCATTGGTAAGTTTGACGGTGTTCACCTGGGGCATCAGAAGCTCCTTAATCATATACTTGATAAAAAGGATCAGGGAATGAAGGCGACCATATTCACCTTTGATCCGCCGCCGGCTGTATTTTTCTCTAAAAAGAAACAGCCGCAGCTTCTTACAAGGGATGAGAAGCGCAGAAAGTTTGAAAAGCTTGGTATCGATATTATGGTGGAATTCCCCATGAATGCGGAGACGGCACATACCATGCCGGAGGATTTTGTAAGAAAAATTCTGCATGACCAGATGCATGCTGCATATATCGCAGCAGGAGACGATCTTTCCTATGGCTATAAGGGAAGAGGAGATTTTGCTCTTCTTAATAAGCTGGCACCGGAGCTTGGCTATAGAACACACGCCATTAAGAAGCTTCAGATGTTTGGAAGAAATATCAGCTCCAGCTTTATTAAGGAAGAAATCGTTGCAGCCGAGATGGAGAGAGCAGCAGAGCTCCTCGGTGAGACCTATTATGTAGGCGGCTTTGTTGAGCATGGTAAGAAGCTTGGCAGGACTATAGGTTTTCCTACAGTTAATCTTCTTCCGCCCGACGAGAAATGCCTTCCGCCCTACGGAGTCTATTTTTCAGAGGTAAGAATAGACGGGGAGAAGCACCACGGCATGACAAATATAGGCTGCAGACCTACTGTTTCCAATAACGGACAGGTAAGTGTTGAAACCTATATTTACGACTTCGATGATGATATATATGGAAAATATCTGGAGATAGCTCTTTTGACCTTCCACAGAAAAGAGCAGAAATTCTCCGGAGTTGATGCCCTCCAGAGTCAGCTTTCGCTTGACCTTGAGGCAGGAAGAAACTTCTTTGATATGTTATAACTCGTACTTGGACTTTTTCCTTCTGATTTCATCCATATAAGCGGCGGTGATTATACCAGTGGGAAGAGCGATGACTGCCATTCCTACAAGGGCGGAGAACATGGTTATTATGCGGGCCAGCGTCGTAGTGGGAGATATGTCTCCGTAGCCTATGGTTGTAATAGAGATTGTTGCCCAATACAGAGCATCAAGGAAGGTGTCGAACAGATCAGGCTCAAGCTGGAACACCAGCATGGCAGATATGAAAATATAAATGGCGATCAGTATGAGAACCGCGCCCAATTGCTTTCTGACCTTTCGAAGAACATTGGCGATTACTACCATGGTCTTGGAATAGCGAACGAGCTTGATTACCCTGAAGGCTCTGAACAGTCTGAAAAGACGCAGAGTGCTGCTTACAGGGAAAAGAACATACAGAATCGGAAGCATTGCAAGGAAGTCGATTATGGCAAGCGGTGTGAAAACATAGGCTATGTAAGCCTTGATGCTTTTATAGCCCATCTTGTAATCGGCGGTATATACTCTGGCGACGTAATCAATGAGAAAAATTACAAAGGTAGCGATATCGATCTGTCGCTGATATATGCTCTCGGTTTTCATGACAAGAGGAATCATGCCCACAATTACTGTAGTGGTCATAAGCAGATCGTATGCGCGGGAGGAGACATCTCCTGTCTGTGAAGCTTCAAGAACTTCGTGGATTCTTCTTTTTGTTTCGCTCATGGAATTCACCTTCTTATGGATTGAGAATGGTTACGATGCCCAGGATTATTAGTAGAATGGACAGAATACGGCATAGCGCGACAAAGATGAAGGTTCTTTTTTTACTACCAGTCTGAATTATGCCGAAATCGTCGATCAGAGTGTTGTCCTTTTTATCGGATGATTTTTTTAACATAGTGCTGACTCCTCTCATATAGAAACAAGAGTGAATAGCTGAAAAATTAAGCGTATGTACTATTTCATTGTAGCAAAATTGCATTTAATAATCTACTGTAAATAGAAGAAACTGTTCACAAGGCTTTACAAGCATAGTTGTCTATGTTAAAATCAATTGGTTTCTCATGTGAGGAACGATGTTGTTATTACCGATACTCGGATGATGGTACTCCAGCCGCTTCCTGGTATACGGCAAATTGTAATCAAAAAGGAGACGAAACATGATTTCAAAGGAAAAGAAGACAGAAGTTATCAATCAGTACGCTAGAAAAGCTGGCGACACAGGTTCACCGGAGGTTCAGGTTGCTATTCTTACAACCAGAATCAAGGAGCTCAACGAGCACCTTAATACACATCCGAAGGATCACCACTCAAGAAGAGGTCTTCTTAAGATGGTAGGTAGAAGACGTGCTCTTCTTTCATACCTCAAGAAGAACGACCTTGAGAAGTATCGTAAGCTTATTGCTGATCTTGGACTCAGAAAATAATTTCCTAAGGGATAATAGGGCGGGGATGCCGATTAGAAATAGTCGGCTTATTCCGCCTTGTTTCTTTATTTGCCACTTTTTTTAATTACAAAGGTAATAACTAATAAGTTTACATAACAATGCGCCCGAGGATGGCGCGAGAAGGAGAACAATATGAAAACATTTTCAACAGAACTTGCCGGAAGAACTCTTACAATCGAGATCGGCAAAGTTGGTAAGCAGGCTAACGGATGCGCATTCATGAAGTACGGCGACACAACAGTACTTTGTACAGCAACAGCTTCCGATAAGCCCAGGGACGGAATCGACTTCTTTCCTCTTAGTGTAGAGTACGGTGAGAAGTTCTATTCTGTAGGAAAATTCCCCGGAGGATTTAACAAGCGCGAGGGTAAGCCTTCTGAGAATGCAATTCTCACAAGCCGAGTTATCGACAGACCTATGCGTCCTCTTTTTCCTAAGGATTACAGAAATGATGTAACAATCGAGACAATGGTAATGTCAGTAGACACACAGTGCCGTCCTGAGCTTGTAGCTATGATTGGTGCTTCAGTTGCAGTTTCTATTTCAGACATTCCTTTTGACGGCCCTTGTGCAATGACTCAGATCGGTATCATCGATGGCGAGTTCGTTGTTAATCCCTCTCAGGAGCAGTGGGATAAGGGTGATATGAGACTTACTGTTGCTTCAGTAGGTCAGAAGGTTATCATGATCGAGGCAGGATGTAACGAGATTCCTGAAGAGAAGATGAAGGAAGCTATCTACCTTGCACACGACGTTAACCTTAAGCTCATTGAGTTTATCAAGGGCATCGTAGCTGAGGTTGGTAAGCCGAAGCACGAGTATGCAAGCTGTGCAGTTCCTCAGGAGCTCTTTGATGCAATCAAGGAAGTTGTTCCTCAGGAAGAGATGGAGAACGCAGTATTCACAGATGAGAAGCAGAAGAGAGAGGCTAACATCGCTGACATCACTGCTCGTCTTGAAGAGAAGTTCGCTGACAACGAAGAGTGGCTTGCAATCCTTGGCGAAGCTATTTATCAGTATGAGAAGAAGACTGTACGTAAGATGATCCTCAAGGATCACAAGCGTCCTGACGGAAGAGCACTTGATCAGATCCGTCCTCTTGCAGCTGAGATCGATCTTATTCCTCGTGTTCACGGTAGTGCAATGTTCACTCGTGGACAGACTCAGATCTGCGACGTTACAACTCTTGCTCCTCTTTCAGAGATGCAGAAGGTTGAAGGACTTGATCCTTACGTATCAGGTAAGAGATATATCCACCAGTACAATTTCCCTGCTTACTCAGTAGGTGAGACTAAGGTTTCAAGAGGCCCCGGACGTCGTGAGATTGGTCACGGAGCTCTTGCAGAGAGAGCGCTTCTCCCTGTACTTCCTTCAGAGGAAGAGTTCCCTTACGCTATCCGCTGCGTATCAGAGACATTTGAGAGTAACGGTTCAACATCAATGGCTTCCACATGTGCATCATGTATGTCACTTATGGCAGCAGGTGTTCCGATCAAGAAGATGGTTGCAGGTATCAGCTGCGGTCTTGTAACAGGCGATACAGATGACGATTTCGTAGTACTTACAGATATCCAGGGTCTTGAGGACTTCTTCGGAGACATGGACTTCAAGGTAACAGGTACTAAGGAAGGTATCACAGCTATCCAGATGGATATCAAGATCCACGGTCTTACAAAGGCAATCGTTGAGCAGGCTATTTCTCAGTGCCGTCAGGCTCGTCTCTTCATCATGGATGAGTGCATGAGCAAGGCAATCGCTGAGCCTCGTAAGGAAGTTAGCCAGTACGCTCCTAAGATCATCTCTATCGAGATCGATCCTGATAAGATTGGTGATGTTGTAGGTCAGAGAGGTAAGACTATCAACGAGATCATCGACCGCACAGGCGTTAAGATCGACATCACAGATGACGGTAAGGTAAGCATCTGCGGCGAAGATAAGGATATGATGCAGAAGGCTATCGACATGATCAACATCATTACAACAGACTTCGAGAAGGGCCAGATCTTCACAGGTACAGTTGTAAGCATCAAGGAGTTCGGTGCATTCGTTGAGTTCGCTCCCGGTAAAGAGGGAATGGTTCACATCAGCAAGATCGCTAACGAGCGTATCGACCACGTTGAGGATGTTCTTACTCTTGGCGATGAGGTTAAGGTTGTATGCCTTGGCAAGGATCGCATGGGACGTATCTCATTCTCAATGAAGGATGTAGCACAGAAGTAATTATTTAGCTCGCCTTCTCCCTCTGGGGCGCACGACGTCCAGTGGACGTCGGTTCTGCGCGGACCGAAGCGGAGCGGAGACAGGTGTCAGCTATGCTGACGGATGAGGGCGAAATATGGTAAAATAAAGGGGATGCGAGACTTCGCATCCCCTTTTCTAAATTAATTCCTAGGAGCCTTTTTTGTTGTCGTGCGTATTTTGCACGACATCACAAAAACGGACATCCGACAACATTTAGTAAGACATAAATTAGCGTTTATAGAGGAGGATACTTTTATGGGAAGAATATTCTTGATAGTTTTAGACAGCTTTGGAATTGGCGAAGAGCCCGATGCAGCTGAGTACGGCGATTTTGACGTGAACACAATCAGAGCCTGTGCTACAAGCAAGTACTTTGATATGCCCAACATGGGCGCTATGGGCCTTTTCAATATTGATGGTGTTGACTGCAGACCTGCAGTAGATGCTCCTACAGCAGCATTCGCAAGATGCCAGGAGGCAAGTAAGGATAAGGATACAACCATCGGACACTGGGAGATCGCAGGTGTGATTTCACCTAAGCCCATGCCGAAGTTCCCTGACGGATTCCCGCAGGAGTTTCTTGATGCTTTTTCTAAGAGAGTTGGACGTGGCGTTATCTGCAACAAGCCTTATTCAGGAACTCAGGTTATTAACGACTACGGCGATGAGCATGTAAAAACCGGAGACCTTATCGTTTATACATCAGCGGACAGTGTGTTCCAGATTGCAGCTCATGAGGAGGTAGTTCCGCTTGAGACTCTTTACGAGTACTGCCACATCGCGAGAGAGATGCTTCAGGGTGATCTTGGAGTTGGCCGTGTAATTGCAAGACCTTTTGTTGGTTCGAACGGCAACTACACAAGAACACCTCACAGACATGATTACTCACTTGAGCCTCCGAAGACAACCATGCTTGATCAGCTCAAGGCAGCAGGCAAGGATGTCCTCGGTGTAGGTAAGATTCGTGATATCTTTGAAGGAAAAGGACTTACAGAGTTTGTATTTACAGAAGGAAATGCAGACGGCATTGATAAGACACTGGCTTATATGGATAGGGATTTCGATGGCCTTTGCTTTGTAAATCTTGTTGACTTCGATATGCTCTATGGACACAGAAGAGACATCGATGGTTATGCCAAGGCTCTTAATTACTTCGATACCAAGCTTCCTGAGATGGTTGCCAAGCTTAAGGATGATGACATCATCATGATGACAGCTGACCACGGCTGTGATCCCAGCTATCAGAAGACCACAGACCATACAAGAGAGTACATTCCTTTCATCATGTATGGTAAGAATGTTAAGACCGGAAACCGCGGAACAAGAAGTACCTTTGCGGATATAGGAGCTACAGTGCTTGATTACTTTGGAATTAAGCCGGAGTTTGAAGGAACTTCAATGCTGTAACAGGTCCTCATTCGGTGCTTCTCTCCAGGGGAGAAGGCAAGATTTATTTGACTTTATACGCATCTTTCCTTAAAATAGGTAAGATGCGTATTTCTTTGCGCAGAGTTATGTATTAGAGTTTTTCAGAAAGGTCTAAAATGAGTAACAACCAGATTACAGAAGAGATAAATAAGAGACGTACTTTTGCGATTATATCCCACCCTGATGCAGGTAAGACTACACTTACAGAGAAGTTCCTTCTTTACGGTGGAGCCATCAACCTTGCAGGTTCAGTTAAGGGTAAGGCTACAGCCAGACATGCAGTATCTGACTGGATGGAGATTGAGAAACAGCGTGGTATTTCAGTTACATCATCAGTTCTTCAGTTTAACTTCGAGGACTGCTGCATCAATATTCTTGATACACCCGGACACCAGGATTTCTCAGAGGATACATATAGAACACTTATGGCTGCGGATTCAGCGGTCATGGTAATAGATGCAAGTAAGGGTGTTGAGCCTCAGACTAAGAAGCTTTTCAAGGTCTGCACAATGAGACACATTCCGATCTTTACATTTATAAACAAGCTCGACAGAGATGCCATGGATACCTATGAGCTTCTCGACGATATCGAGGACCACCTTGGAATAGCTACATGTCCCATGAATCTTCCTATCGGTTCAGGTAAGAACTTCAAGGGAATCTATGACAGAAGAGAGAAGCATGTCGTTACCTTCCAGGATACTATGAAGGGAACAAAGGAAGGAACTGAGACTATCATTCCTATGGATGACAGAGATCAGCTCATTTCCACTATCGGAGAGGAGGCTCTTGAGAATCTCGAGGGCGAGATCGAGCTTATGGACGGAGCAGGTGCTGAGTTCAACCTCGATGAGGTTAGAGCAGGTAAGCTTACACCTGTATTCTTCGGATCAGCTCTTCAGAACTTCGGTGTTGAGCTTTTCCTTCACAACTTCCTTCAGATGGCTACACCGCCCAGTGGAAGAGCAGATTCAGAGGGTGAAGTAATTGATCCTAAGGATCATGAGTTTACAGCCTTCGTATTCAAGATCCAGGCTAACATGAATAAGGCTCACAGAGACCGTGTGGCATTCATGAGAATCTGCTCAGGTAGATATGATGCTGATAAGGAAGTTAAGCACGTTCAGTCAGGAAAAGTGTTCAGACTTTCACAGCCTCAGCAGCTTATGGCTGATGAGCGTAAGATTTTAAGTGAGGCTTACGCAGGTGATATAATGGGTGTGTTTGATCCCGGCATCTTTTCAATAGGTGATACGGTTTGCATGCCTAAGGACACAGTTAAATATGAAGGAATTCCGACCTTCGCTCCCGAGCATTTCGCGAGAGTACGCCAGGTTGATACCATGAAGCGTAAGCAGTTCGTTAAGGGTATCGAGCAGATAGCGCAGGAAGGTGCCATTCAGATTTTCCAGGAATTTAATATGGGTATGGAGGAGATTATCGTCGGAGTTGTCGGTGTCCTCCAGTTTGACGTTCTTAAATTCAGACTTCAGAATGAATATAATGTCGAAATTATTCTGGATATGTTACCATATGAGTATATACGTTGGGTAGACAATGAAGATGTAGACATGAATTCACTTGTTGGAACTTCAGATATGAAGAAGATCAAGGATATGAACGGAAGACCGCTTCTTATCTTTATTAACGAGTGGAGTCCGCAGATGGTTCTTGACAGAAACAAGGGACTCTCACTTAGCGAATTCAGAAAGAACTAAACTATGAAGAAAGACAGATGTTTTAAAAACTTAATAGGGAAAGCATCTGTCTTTTTTGCATTTTTATGCATGTGCACGATGCTCACAGCCTGCAGTAGTGTGAACGATTCCGTGTCTGATTTTTTCCAGGACAATAATCTCCTTAATGATGGGGATAAGATTGGCTTTGGAAAAAAGGATAAATCTGTAGCTGGTGAGGCTGCATCTACAGAGGAATCTGGCGAAGCTAAGACTGATGATACAGACAGTGCCGATGCAATAAGTACTGATAATAGCGATAGCTCTGCTGCAGTAGATGTATCGGAAAGCACTTCTGCGGAAGAATCAGCTCCTGCAGATAGCAGCGCAGAAGCTGATACTTCTGAGACTGCTGCTGAAAGTGAAAACACAGATGACTCAGCTTTTGATGCAGATAAGGTCAACAAGGCAATCGATGACCTTATTACTCAGATAGAGATTGAGACCGGACGCACCGGAAGACGCAAGGAGGTTGAGGAGACTGAGGAGGAAAAGGGCAAGGATTCAACCACCTATTTCAGTGATTCCTACCAGCAAAAACAGCGTGCAGAAATAGGCCTTTCTCCTGTGGATATAGATGAAATAAAGAAGTCACAGGAGGGCAACTATGCCTATGAGCATCTTACAAATGACGGTAAGACTCTCTATGTAGAGCTTTATAAGATCATTCAGAACAGGGCTGAGGATATCGTGGTTTCCACCCTTGATGAGGAAACTCTTGATGTGGTGTGCCAGTTTGTCTTAGCCGATCATCCCGAGTTTTTTTATATGGATGGCTATACCTACACCAGATACACTGTGGCAGGAGTTTTGAAGAAAATCTCCTTTACCGGAAATTATATCTATAGTGCTGAGCAGATCGCCGCAAGACAGGAGAAGATAGATGAGTATGTGCAGACCTGTCTCGCCGGCGTACCCTCAAATGTCGATGGCTACACCAAGGTCAAGTACATCTATGACTATCTCATAACCAACACTGAATATGACGCAGATGCTCCGGATAACCAGAATATCTGCTCGGTATTTTTATATGGAAGATCAGTATGTCAGGGCTATGCCAAGGCTACGCAGTATCTTCTTAATAAGCTTGGAATTCCTACGACCCTCGTTACCGGTAAGGTTGCGGGAGTGGGACACGCATGGAATCTTGTTCTTGTGGACGGAGAGTATACCTATGTAGATACCACCTGGGGAGATTCATCCTATCAGCGCTTTGAGGCAGGTGGGGACAGCTCACAAAAGCTGCCGCTTATTAACTACACCTATCTTTGCTGCACAACTCAGGATATAAACAAGACCCACACCATCTCCGAGACACTTCCTGTTCCGGACTGCACCTCCATGAGGAATAACTACTATGTGAGAGAAGGAGAGTACTTCACGGAGAACGATTTTGGTGCCCTTGGAGAACTTTTTAAGAGAAGATACTCAGATGGTAGCAATAATGTAACAATTAAGTGCAGTACCCGCGCAGTTTACGACGAATTTATTAAAAATCTCATAACAGAGCAGAATGTTTTTGGTTACATGGAAGGCTCGAATAACACAGTTTCCTATACCACTTTTGATGAACAATATACCCTCATTATTTGGCTGTATTAAGCGAATTAAAAAGTGACAAAATGTTAACAATATTGATTGAACATAACTGTTTCCGGTGATAGAATGTATTTAGTTTTGTGAAAACAAGGAGGAAATGGTATGTTAAATTTTACAAACTTCATGACCGGATTATTGGGGGGATTTGGAAAGGTGGTAGTAGCTCTGCTCATTTTACTTGTAGCTTACATTGCTGCTTCTATCGCTAAATCACTGATCATCAAGCTTCTTACACACACTAAGCTTGGCTTTATCGTGTCAAGAGCAGACGGTCCGAGACCCGGAGTAACAATTACTTACATCAGTAAGCTGGTTTACTTCTTGGTATTTATGCTTTTCATCCCGGCTATTTTTGGGGCGCTGGGGATTGACAGCATCTCTGGTCCTATCATGGGGCTCTTAAACACAGTTTGGGGATATGTTCCCAGCATCATTGCCGCAATAATCGTTATCTTTGTCGGCAACATCATCGCAACAACAGTTCGTGCACTTCTTGCACCTCTCTTTGCAAGACTCAGACTTGATGAGCTTCAGGCAAAGGCTGGTATGGAAGTAAAGGACAATGCTAAGCTTTCATACACACTTGCTTACATCGTGTATGTTCTTATCATGATCCCTGTATTCATCGTTGCACTTAATGTACTTAAGATTGATGCAATCACAGCTCCTGCTGTAAACATGCTTTCAGTTGTTATCGAGTACATTCCTCGTATCGTTATCGGCTGCCTTGTAGTATTTGTTGGTTACCTTATCGGCAGATTCGCAGGTCAGATCGTAACACAGCTCCTTGCTTCAACAGGCGTTGATAAGAAGCTCACAGATATTACAGAGGGTAAGACAGAGAAGTTCGTTCTTTCAAAGGTTACAGGCACAGTAGTACAGGTTGTTATCAACATCATCTTCATTGCACAGGGCTTCGCTGTAGTAGACCTTAAGGTTCTTACAGACATCGGCGCTGCAATCATTGGCTACATGCCTAAGGTTCTTGCTGCTGTTATCGTTCTTACACTTACATACTTTGCTGCAATCCTTGCAGAGAAGGCACTTAAGAAGAACGGTATGGATGGTTACGCACTTGTTTCTAAGACAGTTGTATTCATAATCGGAATCATCATGGTTCTTAATCAGCTTGGTATCGCTACAACAATCGTTAATTCTGCATTCATCATCATTATTGCAGGTCTTGCTGTAGCATTTGCGATCTCCTTCGGTATCGGCGGTAAAGCATTCGCTTCCAAGCAGCTCGACAAGCTCGACAAGTACATCGACGAGAATAAGAAGAATAAGTGATAAATACGGCCTCCCGTTTATGCATGCTTAATCGCACGTTTACGGCTGCGCAGTGATTTTAGAATCTCAAAATCCCTGAAATGCTTCCTATCGACTTCGCTCAGAAAAGTCAGCATTTCAGGGATTTTTCAATTCTAAAATCAATCTGCTCGTCCGAGAACTGTGCGATTACTCATGCACAACCGTGAGGCCTTACTTTTTTCCTCACCTTTAACTCTCGCCGATGCACTTGCCTCGCCTCCCCAACTGCTCCGCCACACCCATCCACGCTTGATTCAAGGAGCCCTCTACGTTATTGGCTTGCTGGGTACGCTAAATCATTCCTTGACGGTATGAAGTACAAATTGACCTTTAGGTGGGCTCTACACACCACCACTCCTTGACGTCTAACCACCACAATCGCTCTTTTTCGGCCCTGAATGCACAGCGGGGCTTATTTCTCCCCCACGTCAATAAGGTTCAAAAAAGTTGCCCATTGTGGTGGTTTCTTGTATAATTATAAGGATTTCAGTATGAAAGGAACGTGATTATTATGGAAAAGGAAGTACAGAATAATACACTTATTAAGTCTAAGGGAATCGCATCAGTTAAGATTGCTGATGATGTGGTTTCCAAGATTGCAGCTCTTGCAGCACTTGAGGTTGAGGGCGTAAGTGCAATGGCTGGTAATTATACAAGCGAAAATATAGAGAAGGCAAGCCCTAAGAACATTCAGAAGAGCTCAAGAATTTTCGTAAATGAGGGCAGAGTTCGTGTGGATATGTCCATACTTATGAACTATAGCTACAATATACCTGCTACAAGTAAGCTCGTACAGGATAGAGTAAAGAGCTCTATCGAGAGCATGACAGGACTTGACGTTACAGATGTCAATGTTCGTATTGCAGGAATCACAATGCCAGAATAATAAAGTACAGAGGATATTATGAAACGATCAGAATTAAGAGAACAGGTATTTCAGCTTCTTTTCCGTGTTGAGTTCAATACCAAGGAAGAGATGAGAGAGCAGGAGGATCTGTTCATAGAGACAAATGATATAGAGATGAGCGAGTCAGACGTTAACTTCGTTAAGACTCGCTATGAGAGCATAGCAGATAAGCTCCCTGAGATAGACAAGCTTATAAATGAGGTTACTACCGGCTGGGATACAGGTCGTATCGGCAAGGTAGAGCTTGCTATTTTGAGACTTGCTGTCTATGAGATTAAATTTGATGATTCTATTCCTACCGGAGTGGCAATTAACGAGGCGGTTGAACTGTCTAAGAAATTTGGTCAGGACGGAGCATCCTCCTTTGTAAACGGAGTGCTGGCTAAGTTTGCGTAACGTATATACAGTTGAGCAGATTAATTCTTATATAAAAAATATGTTCAGGCAGGATTATCTTCTTTCATCCCTTACGGTGAAGGGAGAGATCAGTAACTGCAAATATCATTCCTCCGGTCACATCTACTTTACGCTTAAGGATGCGTCCGGAGCGATTTCTTGTGTGATGTTCCGAGGTCACGCTGCTACAGGACTTAAGTTCAAAATGCAGGAGGGACAGCAGGTTCAGGTCACAGGATCGGTTGATATATATGAACGTGATGGTAAGTACCAGCTTTATGCTACAAAAATTGAGTTAGACGGAGCAGGTGCTTTATTTGAGCGTTTTGAAAAGCTTAAAAAAGAACTGGCCGAACGTGGAATGTTCGCACAGGAATACAAGCAGGAGATTCCCAAGCATATAAAGACACTGGGAGTTGTAACTGCTCCTACAGGCGCAGCTGTAAGGGATATAATCAATATCTCCACCAGAAGGAATCCCTATGTGCAGATATATCTGTACCCTGCAATAGTTCAGGGAGATCAGGCGAAGGATAGCATAGTTCGCGGAATTTCCACTCTGACGGATATGAATGTGGACGTTATCATTGTAGGACGAGGCGGTGGTTCCATAGAGGACCTCTGGGCCTTCAATGAAGAGGAGGTTGCCGAGGCGATTTTTAACTGTCCCATCCCGATAATATCTGCGGTGGGTCATGAGACGGACTGGACCATAGCGGATTTTGTGGCAGACCTTAGAGCGCCCACACCATCAGCGGCGGCAGAGCTTGCGGTTTATGAGATAGACCTTTTGCTCCAGGATATAGACGCATACGCTGATATCCTTTACAGGCGCATGAATGAGAAAATCGAAAGACTCCGCGACAAGGCAGCAAGTGATAAGAGACTTTTAGAGCACCTGTCACCTGCAGCTAAGATCAGAGATCAGAGAATGAGAGCGGCTCAGAGCGCAGAGAGACTCGAGAGACTGATCACGGATATCATAAGAGAAAAGAGGCATCTTTTGGATGTGGACATTGAGAGACTTAAAGCCTTAAGTCCACTTGATAAGCTCCAGTCGGGATTTTCATACGTATCTGATGAAAAGGGTAAGAATATCAGGAGCATCAAGGCTGTGAGCGCAGGCGATAAGCTTGAGATCAATGTGAGTGACGGTGTTATCGGTGCTGAAGTTGTAGAGGTGAAAAAGCGAAGTTATAAATAATAAGCCTTCTCCCTTTGGGAGAAGGTGGCACGAAGTGCCGGATGAGGGTCAATATGGCTAAAAAGAGCGAAGAGAAAGAACTTACGATAGAAGAGGCATTTAGTGCCGTTGATGAGAAAATAAAAGAACTTGAAAAAAGCGATGTTTCCCTTGAGGATTCCTTCAAGCTTTTCAAGGAAGGAATGGATCTTTTAAAGCATTGCAATGATTCGATTGACAAGGTAGAGAAAAAGGTTCAGAAGGTCATGGCTGACGGACAGACGGAGGATTTTGAGTGATGTCGGAATTTGTGAAATTACTTGACGAGAAGGCTGGAGAAGCAGAAGAGATCATTAGGAAATATCTTCCTGCTGAGGAAGGATACCAGAAGAAGGTTATCGAGGCCATGAATTACAGCGTTATGGCCGGCGGAAAGAGAATAAGACCTGTGCTTATGATGGAGATGTACAGACTCCTTGGTGGCAAGGATTTACAGGTTGTTGAGCCCTTTATGGCAGCTATTGAGATGATACATACCTATTCTCTTGTTCATGATGATCTGCCTGCCATGGATAATGACGAGTACAGAAGAGGCAGGAAAACAACCCATGTTGTTTACGGCGCAGGAATGGCTACTCTTGCAGGCGACGGACTTCTGAACTACGCATACGAGACAGCACTCAAGGTATTTTACTGTAAGGCTGATCTTACACCCTTCGACGGAGACATCAGCGACAGAAGAGCCAAGGCCCTTGAGATACTCACAAGGAAGGCCGGAATCTACGGCATGGTTGGCGGTCAGTGCGCGGACATAGAGGCAGAGGGCAAGGCAGAGGCTACTTCTGAGGAACTGATTTTTATCCATGAAAATAAGACAGCTGCCATGCTTGAGAGCAGCATGATGATAGGCGCAATACTTGCAGGAGCCGATAATAAGACTCTTAATGATATAGAGCAGGCAGCGAGGAAGATAGGCGTTGCATTCCAGATTCAGGACGACGTCCTTGATATCACAGGAGATGAGGCTGAGCTTGGAAAGCCCATCGGATCCGATGAGAAAAATGAGAAGACAACCTATGTCACACTGCACGGACTTGAGGAATCGAAGGCAGAGGTTGAGAAGCTTTCAAATGAGGCAGTAGATATCCTGTCAAAATATGAAGGCAGCGGGGAATTCATTGTACCGCTTGTTACCTGGATGATTTCCAGAAACAAGTGATAGCTTAAAAAATACTATAAAGTCTTCTTGTTGAAGAAGACGGCACATAGTGCCGGATGAGGGTGAATATGTTACTGGACAACATAAATAAACCAAATGACATAAAGAAAATACCGAATGCTAAGCTCCCGGAATTAGCTCAGGAGATAAGAAATTTTCTTATAGAAAAGATAAGTGTTTCAGGCGGACATCTTGCATCAAATCTGGGTGCAGTTGAGCTGACCATGGCGCTTCATCTTGAGCTTGATTTGCCTAAGGACAAGATAATATGGGACGTTGGACATCAGTCCTATACCCACAAGGTGCTTACAGGTCGTAAGGCCGGTTTTGATACACTTAGGAAATTTGGCGGAATGAGCGGATTCCCCAAGAGATCAGAGTCTCCATGTGACTGTTTTGATACAGGACACAGCTCTACCAGTTTGTCTGCAGGACTTGGAATGGTAAGAGCAAGACAGCTTGCCGATGAAAAGTACACCATCGTATCCGTAATCGGTGACGGCTCACTTACAGGCGGACTTGCATACGAAGCCCTCAATAACGCGGCTAAGCTTGATACGAATTTCATCATGGTTCTTAACGACAATGAGATGTCTATTTCTGAGAACGTAGGCGGAATGGCAAAGTACCTCAACGTGGTTAGAACAAATGAGGGATACCTTAATTTAAGGGATGATATCTACAATTCACTTAAGAATTCAAGTCCCAAGATGGTTAAGGGAATCAGACGAGCTAAGAACAGCTTTAAGCAGCTCTTTGTGCCCGGAATGGTTTTTGAAAATCTTGGAATAACATATCTTGGTCCCATAGACGGACATAATATCTCAGCTTTAAGAGCGGCTATCCGCGAAGCCAAGAAGGTTCGTAAGGCCGTTATGATACATGTGGTTACCAAAAAGGGTAAGGGCTTTGAGCCTGCTGAGAGGCACCCTGCCAGATTCCACGGAACAGAGCCGTTCCTTATTGAAAACGGAATCCCGAGGAACCCCAGAACCACAGCTAATTATCAGGATATTTTCAGCACAGTTATGTGTAAGATCGGTGAGAGAGAGCCCAAGGCGGTTGCTATTACAGCGGCTATGGCTGATGGTACCGGTCTTAAGAGATTCAGGAATATGTATCCTGACAGATTTTTTGATGCAGGTATAGCAGAGGAGCACGCAGTTACCTTTGCGGCAGGACTTGCTGTTGGCGGCTTCCATCCGATATTTGCGGTTTACAGCTCATTTTTACAGAGAGCCTACGACCAGGTACTTGAGGATGTCTGCCTTCAGAATCTGCCGGTTACCTTTGCAATTGACAGAGCCGGACTTGTAGGAAGCGACGGAGAGACCCACCAGGGAATATTCGATCTGTCATACCTTTCAAGCATGCCTAATATGCACATCATGGCACCCAAGAATAAGTGGGAGCTTTCAGATATGCTGAAGTTTGCGATACAGTTTAACGGACCTACTGCCATACGATATCCCAGAGGTAACGCCTACGATGGACTTCAGGAGTTCAGAGCGCCCATAGAGATGGGCAAGGCTGAACCCATATACAAGGAAAGAGATATCGTTCTTTTTGCTGTCGGAAGCATGGTTAAGACTGCGGAGAAGGTAAGGCATATTCTCATTGAAAAGGGCTATAACTGCTCACTCACAAATGCCAGATTTGTTAAGCCTATCGATGGTGACTACATCAGAGAGGCAGCTAAGAAGCACAAGCTCATCGTAACCATGGAAGAGAATGTGGTTTCAGGCGGATTCGGAGATCAGGTCAGAAGATTCATATGTGATGAGGAGATTGATATCGTGCAGCTTTGCATCGCTCTTCCAGATGAATTCGTAACCCACGGCTCCTGCGACCAGCTCTACAAGGAACTGGGTGTTGACGCCGAGTCTGTTGCTAAAAAGGTAATTAGAAAATACGAGGAAATAACTACAAATGGCTAAGGAAAGACTGGATGTTATTCTTGTTTCCAGAGGACTTGCTACCTCCCGTGAAAAGGCAAAGGCTGTCATTATGGCAGGCGATGTTTTTGTAAACGGACAGAGAGAGGACAAGCCCGGAACATCCTTCGATGAATCAAAAATTACATCACTTGAAGTCAAGGGAGATCAGCTCCCCTATGTCAGCAGAGGAGGTCTTAAGCTTGAAAAGGCGATGAAGAGCTTTGAGCTGACACTGGACGGCTTCGTGTGTATGGATATAGGAGCATCCACCGGTGGTTTTACGGACTGCATGCTCCAGAACGGTGCTTCCAAGGTGTACTCCGTTGATGTAGGTCACGGACAGCTTGCATGGAAGCTCAGGTCAGATGAGAGGGTTGTCTGCATGGAAAAGACAAACTTCAGATATCTGACAAGGGACGACATAGATGATGATCTTGATTTTGCATCTGTGGATGTGTCCTTTATATCACTCACTAAAATTCTTATTCCCGCAAGAAAGCTCTTAAAGGACGGCGGCGAGATGGTATGTCTCATAAAGCCCCAGTTTGAAGCAGGAAGGGAAAAAGTTGGAAAGAAGGGTGTGGTAAGAGAGCCCGAAACTCATGAAGAGGTTATCCGCAAGGTAATCGATTTTGCTGACATAATCGGCTTTAATGTTTTGAATCTTGATTTTTCACCGGTGAGGGGACCGGAAGGAAATATTGAATATCTGCTCTATATCCATAAGGATGAGAGCAGGAATGCAGAGGTCAGTGAGATAAATGAAGGCACAGGTCTTCACATGCTCGCAGACGTTACGGAGGCAGGGAATGGAAAATCCTCTGACCCAGATATGCAGAAGCTAATTGAGGAGACGGTAAAAAGAGCGCACGGGGAGCTGTAAAAACTATGAAACGGTTTTTCATAATCACGAATAAGAGTAAGGATCCTGATATGAAGGAAACTGACAGGATCCGCAACTACCTTGAGTCACACGGGGCCATCTGTGAGGTGGCAGAGATAGAGAGGGTTTGTGCCGGGAATGGTCCTGAGTACAAATGTGAAGTACCTGATTCCTCCGAGTGTTGCATAGTTCTCGGCGGAGACGGAACGATGCTTCAGGCAGCGAGAAATGTTCTTGAGCAGAATATTCCGCTCATCGGAGTTAACCTCGGAACCCTGGGCTATATGACCGAGGTTGAGCTGTCAGAAGCAGAGAGTGCCATGGACAAGCTCCTTAACGATGATTATGAGATTGAAGACCGCATGATGCTTCAGGGGATTCTTTGTCAGGGCGAAGAAAAGGGTAAGAAGAACTTCGCACTTAATGACATCGTTATTGCAAGATGCTCATCACTGCAAGCCTACAATTTTAATGTATATGTAAATGACCAGCCGCTTACTTCCTATAAGGCGGACGGAGTAATTCTTTCCTCGCCTACAGGATCAACGGCTTACAACATGTCTGCCGGGGGACCGATTGTGGATCCCAAGGCACAGATATTACTTTTGACACCTATATGTTCACACACCGCTAATTCCAGGACCATCGTATTATCTGAAAATGATAAGGTTACGATCGAGATCGGAGTCGGAAGAGCAGACAGCGTTCAGAGGTTGGAAGCCTCCTTCGATGGCGGAAAGCGCTTTATTATGCAGAGCGGAGACAGGATTGATATATCCCGCGCTGAACAGGTAACCAGGATACTGAAGCTAAGTAGCGAGAGCTTTTTAAATATTTTGAGGAAAAAACTTGTATGAAGAAAAAACGACAGAGCAAGCTTATAGAGATTATCCAGAATAATGTCATTGAAACTCAGGAGCAGATAGCGGATATGCTCAATGCTGAAGGGTTTAAGGTGACACAGGCGACTGTTTCAAGAGATATCAGGGAGCTTCGCCTCACTAAAAGAGCCACGCCTGACGGAAGGCATAAATATGTCTATCTTCAGGACAACGCCTCAATGAATGATAAGTACGCCGATGTTCTTAGAGCCGGCTTTATCAGTATGGACAGTGCACAGAACATTCTTGTTATCCGCACGGTTTCGGGAATGGCCATGGCTGTAGCTGCAGCCCTGGATGCACTTGAATTTGAAAGTATAGTTGGATGTATTGCAGGTGATGACACCATCATGGCAGCAATACGTACAACTGCCGATGTACAGAAGGTTATGAATGAACTTAATGAGATCATCGGATAATTATCGGTAATCATTCTTCTTTTGAAGAATTTACACTCCCTAAGTATGCCCGAAGAAGCACGAAGGGAAAGAGGTAAATATGTTATATAGTCTACATGTGAAGAATCTTGCTCTTATAAATGAGCAGGAGGTTGAATTCAGAAATGGTCTCAATATCATGAGTGGTGAGACTGGAGCAGGTAAATCAGTCATAATCGGAAGCGTGAATCTGGCGCTGGGTGAAAAGGCCAACAGTGCCATGATTCGAACAGGCGCAGAATATGCGCTTATTGAGCTGACCTTTGGAATTACCAATGAAGCTCAGCTTAAGAGCTTAAAGGAACTGGACATCCCTGTAGATGAGGATGGAACCCTGATACTCCAGAGAAAGATCATGGAGGGCAGAAGCGTTTGCAAGGCCAATGGAGAAAATGTAAGCGCAAGGCAGCTACGAGATCTTTCCAATATTCTGATAAACATCCATGGTCAGAACGACCATCAGGAGCTTTTGCATAAAAAGAAGCACCTGGAGATACTTGATGATTTTGCAGGCGAGGAGCTTACAAAGCTCAAGGAAAAATGCGCAGCCTCATATAAGAGCTGGAAGGAAGTCCTTGGCAGCCTCGAGGAGACAAACCTCGATGAGAGGGAGCGCGAGAGACAAAAGGATCTTGCAAGCTTTGAGTTTAATGAGATAAACGAAGCAGATCCAAGACCCGGTGAGGATGATGAGCTCGAGACAAAGTACAAGAGAATGGTCAACTCCCGAAAGATTGCCGAGGCAGCAGGTATAGCTGCAGAGGTTACGGGAGCAGGAGATTCAAATGACAGTGCTGCGGATGCCATAGGCAGAGCAGTGAGAGAGCTTTCTTCCGTAAGCAGCTATGATGATAAGGCTGCGGAGCTGTTGGAACAGCTATCTGATATAGATAATTTATTATCGGATTTTAGACATGCGATTTCATCCTATATCGATGAGCTGGAATTTGATCCTGAAGATTTTCAGATCACAGAGGACAGACTTAACGTTATCAATCATTTAAAGGATAAGTATGGCGGAAGCATCGAAGCAGTCTTAGAATACAGAGACGAGAAGGAAAAAGAGCTTGAAAAGTTAGAGGACCTTGGTGCCTATAGAGAAAAGCTCATTGCTGATGAAAAGAGACTCCATGATGAGACTCTCGCAATCTGCAAAAAGATTTCTGATTTAAGAAAAAAGAATGCAGACGTGTTATCAGGCCTTTTGAAGAAGGCTCTTGAGGACCTGAACTTCATCGATGTGAGATTCGAGATTGAAGTAAGACCTGATGAGGAAAAGATGGCAGCAGGCGGTTTTGATGATGTGGAATTCATGATATCCACAAACCCCGGAGAGAAGATAAGACCTCTAGACCAGGTGGCAAGCGGTGGTGAGCTTTCCAGAATAATGCTTGCAATCAAGACAGTTGTTGCTGAAAAGGATGACATCGACACACTCATTTTTGATGAGATAGATGCCGGAATCAGCGGACAGACCGCATGGAAGGTTTCAGAGAAATTAGGACTCCTTGCAAGAGGACACCAGATAATCTGTATCACACACCTTCCTCAGATTGCAGCCATGGCTGATAACCACTACGAGATCGCAAAGGGAACTCAGGACGAGGATGGACAGGAGAGAACTGTGACTCAGATACACAGACTCAGCGATGACAACAGAGTTTCTGAGCTGGCGAGAATGCTTGGCGGTGCCCAGATTACGGATTCCACTCTGGAGAATGCAAGAGAAATGATGCACCAGGCGGATGAGGTTAAAAAGAGCATAGCCTGATTGCAGCAAATAAAGTATAGATGATTTTAACTGGAGACATATAATGACACTGGATTATGATGATCTTTTAAATAGCATAATGGCGAGTCTTGACAGGACCAAGCAGGTGGAGGTCAATGATATTCCCAATATTGATCTTTACATGGATCAGCTTCTGACCTTCATGGAGGAGAACCTTCGCAAGTCAGCAAGACATCCCGGCGTTGATAAGATCCTTACCAAGACCATGATCAACAATTATGCCAAGAATGATCTACTGCCGCCGCCTATTAAGAAGAAGTATTCGAAGGATCACATAATCCTTTTGATTTATATTTATTATTACAAAAACATCCTGTCCTTCAGCGATATTCAGACTCTTTTTGAGCCACTGTATAAGCGCTTTGGCAATGATGATGCTGAGATCAATTTGAAGGATATCTACACCACAATTTATGATGCGCAGGATGAGATAATAGCTCATCTCAAAGAGGATATTAAGGAAAAATACGGAAGAGCTCAGGAGTCATTCCCCGAAGCAAAGGGCGAGGACAAGGATGAGCTTCAGATGTTAACCTTTATCTCCATGCTTTCTTATGATGTTTTCATTAAGATGCTTCTTATTGAAAATATCATAGACCATATCCAGGAGGAGCGCGGAGATACAAATAAAAAGAAGAAGAAAAAATGAGAAAATAGAAGCATTCTCCCTATGGGAGAAGGTGGCGCAAAGCGCCGGATGAGGGAAATATTAGAAAGGCAACAGATTTTTAATGAGTATATACGATACCCTGAATAGTGAACAGAAGAAAGCGGTTCTGCAGACAGATGGCCCGGTGCTGATACTTGCAGGTGCAGGTTCGGGAAAGACCAGAGTGCTGACACACAGAATCGCTTATTTAATTGACGAATGCGGAGTTAATCCCTGGAATATTCTCGCCATCACCTTCACTAACAAGGCAGCAGGCGAGATGAGAGAGCGTGTCGATAAGATAGTGGGCTTTGGCTCAGAGAGCATATGGGTTGCGACTTTTCATTCAACCTGTGTGAGAATCTTAAGACGCTATGCGGACAAGCTCGGATATGACAACAACTTCACCATCTATGATTCAGATGATTCAAAGTCCGTTTTAAAGGACATCTGTAAAAGATATCAGCTTGAGACAATGCAGCTTAAGCTTCGTGGAATCCAGACCGCGATATCCCATGCAAAGGACAACTGCGTGGATGCCAATGAGTACGCGCTCACATCAGGCTCTGATTTCAGAAAGCAGAAGATAGCCAAGGCTTACATCGAGTATGAGAATACTTTGAAGAAAAATAATGCCATGGACTTTGATGATCTGCTTTTAAACACGGTGAAGCTTTTTCGGAAGGAGCCCGAAATCCTGAAGCAGTATCAGGAAAGATTCCGCTATATCATGGTGGATGAGTATCAGGATACCAACAATGTACAGTTTGAATTCATAAGACTTCTCGCTGACAGATATAAGAACCTCTGCGTGGTTGGTGATGATGACCAGAGTATCTACAGATTCCGAGGTGCCAATATCAGGAATATTCTTGATTTTGAAAAGGTTTACCCGGATGCGACAGTCATTAAGCTGGAGCAGAACTACAGATCAACTCAGAGCATACTTGATGCTGCAAACGCAGTAATTAAGAATAACTACGGACGAAAAGACAAGGCACTCTGGACCGATGAGGGCAAGGGCGAGCTTGTAAAATTAAAGCAGGTTACCCAGGCACCGGAGGAAGCTGAATATATCGCATCTGATATCTGTAAGCTCAAGAAAACCGGCAAGGCAGATTATAAGGACATCGCTGTTCTTTACAGAACCAATGCCCAGTCACGACTTATAGAAGAGCGATTCGTCTATGAGGGCATTCCCTATGACCTTGTGGGCGGCGTTAACTTCTATGGAAGACGTGAGATAAAGGACCTTCTTGCATACCTTAAGACAGTTGATTCGGGTGCAGACGACCTTGCTGCCAGAAGAATAATAAACGTTCCAAAGCGAGGAATCGGAGCTACCAGCATTTCGCATGTTCAGGAATATGCTGATACCCATAACTTAAGCTTCTTAAAGGCTTGTGCAGAGGCTGATCTGATTCCCGGACTTAATAAACCGGCACAGTCTAAGATTAAGGCCTTTGCCGAGATGATACGAGTTTTCAGAGCCTTCTCAAAGGAGTCCAGACTTGATCAGCTCCTTCAGCACATCATAAGGGAGATAGGATTTATAGATTATCTCTATACACTGGATGAGGGCGATACCACTGAGGATAACGAGCGTCAGCAGAACGTGGACGAACTTATATCAAAGATGGCAGCCTATGAGGAGAAGGAGGATGAGCCTACACTTACAGGCTTCCTTGAAGAGGTTGCTCTCGTGGCTGATATCGATAATGTATCTGATGATGATGACAAGGTTCTTCTTATGACACTCCATAGTGCCAAGGGACTTGAGTTTGATCATGTATATCTTGCAGGTATGGAGGAGAATGTATTCCCCAGCTACATGACTCTCATGAACGAGGACAGCGATCCCGAGGGACTTGAGGAGGAACGCAGACTTGCTTATGTTGGTATAACAAGAGCAAAGAAGCACCTCACTCTGACCTGTGCAAAGTGCAGAATGAACCGCGGTCAGATCGAGTACAATCGCATGAGCAGATTTGTATCAGAGATTCCCGATAACCTTCTTGAAAAGGTCGGATTTGCGGAGAGTACATATCTCTTTGATGGAGGAGAATCCATCGATGATGATGACGACATCGATCTTGATACCGGCCGAATTTTCAAAAAGAAGATGGACTTCTCAAAGCCCGCCTATGGCATGAATTCTCAGAGTTCACCGCTTAAGAGAAGTGCCTATGCCGGCACAACTGCAGCAGTTCAGCCCTCTTACGGAAGACCTGTTGCAAAGCCAGCACCTCCTAAGAAAAGAGCGGTTCCAAAGGACAAGCCCTTTATTGCAGGCGCTGCAAGCGCTCACAGCAAGGCTTCTCTTGGAAAGCCCGGACTTGCGGGATTATCAAAGGGAGCACCTGCTTCAGCAACACTTGAATACGGTGTGGGCGACAGAGTAGCACATGTGAAATTCGGTGTGGGCACAGTTCTTGATATCGTAAAAGAGCCAAGAGATTATAAGGTTACCATCAACTTTGATGAGTATGGACAGAAGATAATGTTCGCTGCTTTTGCGAAGCTTAAAAAAGTATAAACTCTGCTAAATCGATAGAAAGAATATGATTTATTGGATATAATTATAGTAGTTGTTTGACAATTAACATCTTGGAAAGGGGTATGAAATGGAAAAGAACAGAATTGAAGATCTTCTTGAAATGACAAGGATTAATGAACTTCTGGAGAAAAAGGAAGCAGCTAATGCTAAGAAGCCTGCAAACATTATCTTATGGTGCCTTGCAGTATTTGGTGCAATCGCAGCGGTTGCTACTATTGCCTTTTTAGTTTTCAATTACATGATGCCCGAGTACGAGGATGATTTTGATTATGATGATGACGATTTCGACGACTTTGATGACGACGATTTCGTTGACCTGGATTTGGAGAAATGAAGAAAAAAGATATCGTAACGGGAAGAATTGTTCGTGTTGAATTTCCGAACAAAGGCATAATGGAGACACCTGAGGGAAAGGTAATCGTCAAGAATACCCTCCCCGGCCAGAAGGTGTCATGCGTGATTATTAAAAACAGAAATGGCAGAGCAGAAGGCAGGCTCCTCGAGGTCCTCGAAGAGCCTATTGATGCTATAGAAAGCCCCTGTATTCACTTTGGTAAATGTGGAGGCTGTACTTATCTTACCATGCCTTACGTCAAGGAGCTTGGTCTCAAGGAGCAGCAGGTAAGAAGAATTCTTAATCCTATTCTGGAAAAGCAGACACAGAGCTATACCTGGGAAGGCATCAAGACCAGCCCGGTTAAGTTTGCATACAGAAATAAAATGGAATTTACATTCGGAGATGAGGAGATCGGTGGTCCCCTCACTCTTGGCATGCACAAAAGAAACAGCATGCATGACATCGTTAGCGTTACAGGCTGCAGAATTGTTGATGACGACTACAGCCAGATTCTTAGTGCTACAACGTCATATTTTGGAAAGCTTTATAAAGAAGGAAAAATCAGCTTCTATCACAGAATGAAGCAGGAGGGATATCTTAGACACCTTCTCGTGAGAAAGGCTGTCAAGACAGGCGATATCCTTATAGATCTGATAACAACAACTCAGGAGGATCACGACCTTTCAGAGTACAAGGATATGCTTCTTACACTTGAACTCTCAGGACATATCGTAGGTATCCTCCACACTATTAATGATGCTAAGGCAGACGCAGTAATTGATGAAGGAACAACTATCCTTTACGGACAGGACTATTTCTTCGAAGAGCTTCTGGGACTGAAATTCAGGATTACTCCTTTTTCATTCTTCCAGACTAACTCCCTTAGTGCGGAGGTGCTTTACGGAACAGTAAGAGAGTACATCGACGGACTCTATGACAACACCACAGAGGATCCCGGTGATAAGATTATCTACGATCTCTACTGCGGAACAGGAACCATCGCTCAGATAATCGCACCCATCGCCAACAAGGTTATCGGTGTCGAGATCGTCGAGGAAGCTGTTGCTGCCGCTAAGGAAAACGCCGCCCGCAATCATCTTCTTGACTGCGAGTTCATCGCCGGCGACGTACTTAAGGTACTGGATGACATCGAGGATAAGCCTAACCTCATCATCCTCGATCCTCCCCGCGAAGGCATCAACCCCAAGGCACTTAAGAAAATCATCGACTACGGTGTTAAGCACATGATCTACGTCAGCTGCAAACCTACCTCTCTTGCGAGAGATCTGGAGATTCTCGCCGAGGGCGGATATTATGTACAGAGAGCTGTTGCAGTGGATCAGTTCCCCTGGACGAATCACGTTGAGACGGTAGTATTGCTGACAAAGGTTGAACCCAGTTAAATAGAAAAATACAAGTGGCTTAACGGTGCGCTTTGTGGCTAACGTTAAAAGATGTTAGCATGCAGAGAGGCACCGTTATTTTTATGCTTTTTTTAAAGTGTAGGGGAATTGGACTACGTTAGAGTCGAGACGGTGGACCTGTTGGATTTGAAAAGTGAATACAGTTTAACGATAGCTTTTTATAGATTTGGGCTGATACATGTTCTGGCCATCAGTGGTGTCCAGACGGAGCACTAAACTTATCCATTCATATTGAAAACGCAGTGGTAGGGCTATTCAGAAGGATAGGAGAGTCAAATATCCATTCATATCTGGGCTGGATGAGGAAAGTGTATAAGAAATTATCAGAGGTGGGGGGGAATAAGATTTGGCGTAATTAAAAGATTTGGCGAATTAAATATGCTTTCGCTATAAGCTGTTTGATTCAAGTGTTGAGGTATATAAAAAAATCCTGCTATAATAATAATTGGTTATTATTTTTGAACTAGAAAAACTATTACTTTAGCGATCATCTTTGAAAAAGAGAACATCAATACCTTAGATTCTACCGGAGAGCTCCTACTTACCATTATGGCATCGCTGGCCCAGCAGGAATCAGAATCCATTAGCCAGAACGTCAAAATGGGTATTCAGTACAGATATCAAAACGGACAATATAACATCAACTACAACCGTTTCCTCGGATATACCAAAGGGCCGGATGGAAAGCTTGTTATTGTTGAGGACGAGGCCAAGATAGTAAGGCGCATTTATAAAGAGTTTTTGGACGGAGCTACATTGAGAGATATCGCAAATGGTTTACAACGAGACAAAGTTATGACAGGCGCGAAAAAATATAAGTGGCACATGAGTACTGTGGAAAAAATTCTCAAGAACGAGAAGTACATGGGAGATGCTCTTATGCAGAAGACTATTACAAAAGACTTCATGCAGAAAACTAGAAAGAAGAACGATGGGACAGTTCCTCAGTATTATGTTACAAATGGGCATGAAGCGATTATTCCAAGGGATATCTTCACGGAGGTTCAGGAAGAATTTCTTAGGAGAAACAGCATCTATACTAAGACCGGTAAGAAGAGACTTTATTCCAGCAAATATGCTCTTAGCAGCTTATGTACCTGCACAAAATGCGGAGATGTTTATAGGCGGATCGTTCTAACAGACAGAGGCAAGGTCACCATCAAATGGAAGTGCTGCACCAGATTTGAGCATGGGCCTAATGCATGCCCGGCTCCAATGGTTCCCGATGTTGAGCTTAAGGAAGCAGCGGTTACAGCAATCAATCAGGTCCTTAAGTGTTCAAAGGATATGAAGGTAAAGCTCAAAGAAAACATTGAAACAGCTCTGGCCAATGATAATTCTAAGGAGCTTGAGGCTATCAATAAGGTACTGGCCGGAAAACAGAAAGAGTTGTTAGAGCTTGCCCAGGCAAGGAAAGATTATTCGAAATTGGCAGAGGAGATAGAAAAGCTCAAAGTTGATAAGAAAGAGCTGATGGTTGATAAGGCCAAGAACGAAGGAGTTAAGAGAAAAGTTGCGGAGATGGAAAAATTCCTTCAGGAAGCGCCTACCGAGATTGCAGAGTTTGATGATATCATGGTTAGGCGCTATATCAAGGAGATCAAGATTTACGATGACAGATTCCAGATCATTTTTAAGGCTGGAATTGACATAGATGTGCCAAGAAAAAATACAAAATAAAAGGTAGATAAAGCTCAGGAAATAAGCCTCCTGGGCTTTATTTTTTTGCGAGTAAAGAATAGAATGAACATATTGTATAGACAAAACTGGATGTAAGATTTAATTTCAGTAGGATAATGGACTAAGTAAAACATGAAGAAAAGGATTAATAGAAAAGAATTTAATGATTTTAAAGCTTTAATACAAAGGGATCTAAACTCGGATGAATATCCCTTTGTTGTAACTGTTCAAAAAAATAAAATTGTTGCCAGGTGGAAAACGCAGCAAATCTCGGAAGAAACTGACAACAGGGACACCGGTTCCTTTTATGTGACATATATACTTAGCAGAGACAAAACGTTTTGCGGCGGTGAAACCTTGCTTGTCAAAGATACTTATAAGCCGCCATTGTCCACGGAGACCAGAGCTGTTTTTTCACTCTCTACACCGAAGAATTTGCCTTGGAGAAAAAGAATCGATCATAAGGATTGGGCGAATATTGGATTTGATGAGGACAAACTCCTTTCCATCATTGAACATTATCTGAGAGATCACGGTTTTGCATATCTCCCGGGAATATGGAATCACAAACGCTTAAGCTGGGAAGAGGGATTTTTGTTTCGCATTGCCGGTATTATTTTTCTATTCGTAGGCATTTTTTTGCTAGTGGGATTTTTGAATAGCTCAATGATCAGTGATTGCTTACGAGTAGAAGCTTTTTTCGCAGCAGCTATTTTCCTTCTTTTGTTTGCGACGCTGCTACCATTGATCATGATCATAATTGGAGGCCTGATGTCTCTGATTGGATTTGGCAAAATGGAATTCTATGACCTCAGGCCGGAAGTGGGCATCAAGTTGGTTTTAAGTATCATTATAGTATCCTGGTCAGTGATATTTGCATTGACTATTTCAAATTGAAGGATGTGACGATCATAGGTATATCTCTCGGAGGGTACCTTGCACCCAGAGCCGCAGCTTTTGACAAGATCACGCAGGATATGCAGGATAAATGCGAAGAAATTTTGTAGCAACGAATGATCAGATCATCTTCTGCATTTTGGGGCCCATAGGGGATTGGATAAAAAGTCTTACCTAATTGGAATGATAACCGACAATAAAGCTGATAGAATAAAAACCATTGTAAGCAACACCGAACTTAAGGAATTGTTTAATGTGATAATAATTTCGGCAGATGTTCATAGTAGAAAATCTGAGAGAAAAATATTTGAAGAAGCCTTAAAACAGTCCGGTCTTAAGGCAGAAGAGTGCATATTTATTGATAATACAGCGTCAAATTTGAAGATACCTTCTGAAATGGGATTTACTACAATATATTTTGACGATGAAAAAAGAGATTATAGTAGTTTGTATTGTTTTTGATTTATCTAAATTCCAGGATAATGAAATAAGCAAATCGGGATTAGTGGAGTAGAACATGGATAAAAAAAGGGCTTTGTCTGGCGCCATAACATTTATAACCCTGATGGGAATCGTAAGTCTGTTTTCGGACATGACTCATGAAGGCGCCAGAAGCATATTGGGCGAATATCTGAACCTCGCAGGGGCATCCGCTGCAACCATCGGATTTGTGTCCGGTATAGGAGAATTGTGCGGGTATTCACTAAGGCTCATATCCGGATTTATAGCAGATAAAACGAAGAAATACTGGACATTTGTTATCACAGGCTATGTAATACAGGCTCTGGCGATTCCTGCACTGGCACTCGTACCTGAACATGGCTGGATTTGGGCCTGCGGGCTTGTGATCCTGGAGCGTATCGGAAAAGCGATAAAAAAGCCTGCCAAAAACACATTGGTAAGCTTTGCGGCAAGCGAGATCGGAACTGGAAAAGGCTTTGCCTATCAGGAGTTTCTGGATCAGCTTGGCGCGTTTCTCGGACCGGTACTGCTTTTTGTAACAGCTCTTGTAAAAGGTACAGACGACCTTTTTACAACGTATAGGATCTCTTTTGCGATACTGCTTGTTCCTGCAATGATCACCATAGCTCTTGTTTTGGCAGCAAAGATAAGATACCCTGATCCGGAGATCTTTGAAAAGCAGGAAGACAAACCGGCAAGCTTTGAATTCAGGAAGTCATTTGTTCTGTTCATGGCGGCCATCTGCTTTTTTGCTTTTGGCTTTGCAGACTTCACCCTGATCACACTTCATTCGGCTAATACCGGAGCATTTAATGAATCCATGCTCAGTCTGCTATATGCTGGGGCAATGGCTGTGGATGCCTTTGCTGCACTATTCTTTGGCTGGCTTTATGATAAGGTCGGGCTGAAGGCTCTGATCATTTCCACACTATGCAGCACATTCTTCTCATGTTTTGTTTTTATGACTGGAAATGCCTGGTTGATCGGAGCTGGGATAATTCTGTGGGGGATTGGAATGGGTGCGCAGGAAAGTATTATGAAAGCAGCTGTCAGCGGAATCGTCCCGCGTTCCATGCGAAGCACCGGTTTCGGAATATTTGAGACAGGATTTGGTATTGCGTGGTTTCTGGGCAGTTGGCTTCTCGGTGCCCTGTATGATTTGAATCCTGTGTATCTTGTCACTGTGTCTGTGGTATCACAGTTTCTGGCGATTGCATTTTATGCTTTATGCCTCCGGTGCAATAAGACAGAGTGCTAACAATTCCAGTTTGTTGGAATGAGCATTATATCGGAATTTAATGGAGCCTTCGTAAATAACCAAGTATAGTATATTGAAGAAACGGAACTTTATGGTGTTTTCAAAACTGGGTTCATTTTAAGGCCTATCGTTAAAAGGTGAAATGTGTTCAAAGCCAGTATTTATCGTGCTTTAGAGCTGCTGGCTGCCATGTTGAGACGGTAGCTCTCTTGACGAAGGCGACTGAAAAGTAAGCCTGAGTGTCGTGACGATTGGTTGACTTTTTTAGAGAGTATATTATAATTCATTTCTGAGATTATTCTAGTTATCGCGGCTGGTACATCCAGCCGCGTATCTATTCCACACAATGGCTGGCGGCTGTTGTGGTCGGATATTCCGCATAATTGCAATATATGCCATTATGATCGGATGACTTCCAAGATTTTTAGACAAATTTTGTTTAGAGACTGTTGGAATTTGATGTTTTAGGCTTTTCAGCAGGCTGAAATCTTTGGTATTACCTGTTGGAATTGTAGATTTTGGGATTTCAACAGTGACAAAACGTAGCTGTTACCTGTTGGAATTGCTATTATGCTTGATTTCAACAGTGATAAAATGCAGTCTTTTCCTGCTGGAATTGTGAACTTGAGAATTCCAACAGGTGAGAATAATCCAATTTACCTGTTGAGAATAGTATTGTTACGGATAACAACAGGTAGAAAGTAATAAAATAGTCTGTTGGATATTAGGATTTATAGATAACAACAGGTCAAGGCGGGGAAAATAGTCTGTTGAAATCATGAAAAATAAATATACAACAGGTAGCAGTAAATATAAAGAGATACAAAAAGGAAAATAAAAGAAATGCAAGGTTTAAAAGAATTACTAACATTAGAAGAACAGAGATTAAAGAAAATCAAAGAGACTGTAGATGGCAGGCTTATCGATGTTCCGGATGGTACTCTTAGAGTGACATCATCCAAAAAAAAGTTCAATATATACAGTGTGTAGAAGATATAAATGAAGCTGGATACAAACTTAGTTATATCAAGAAAGAAGACATGGCACTTGTCTATGCTCTCGCACAGAAGTCTTATGATCAGAAAATCAAAAAACTGGTAGACAGGCGCATTAAACATATCGAGAAAATTTCAAGGGAATACGAAGATAATGAGATTGAAGAGATTTACAACAACCTTCATCCTGCCAGGAAAACACTTATAAAGCCAGTAGAAATTCCATGGGAGCAAAAACTTGCAGATTGGAAGAATAAACCATATACAGGAAAAGAATTTGCTCCAGGTATTCCTGAAATATATACAAAGAAAGGTGAAAGAGTTCGATCTAAATCAGAAAAAATCCTTGCTGATACCTTCTTTGATATGGGAATTGAATACAAGTACGAGTGCCCTCTGAAACTAAAGAACTTTGGAGTAGTATATCCGGATTTCACATTCCTTAGAAAAAGAGATTGTAAAGAAATATACTGGGAGCATGATGGAAGAATGGATGATCCGGAATATGCAGAGAAAGCTGTCAGGAAGATTAATTCATATATTGCAAACGGTATATTTCCGGGAGATAAATTGATAATTTCTTATGAAACTTCTGGTGTGGTGTTGAACGATAGGGTAATAAAAATGCTAATAAAAAAATACATAACATAATTCTTAGTGATGGATTATAGTTTTATCTGCATGAGTTATACTATAATCACATGCTAATCAAAATCTAGGATGAATAATATATATCTTGTCAGTTTATTTGTGACATCAATTGTTTAGGGAGTATAAATATGATACTTGTAACAGGTGCATCGGGATTTGTGGGCCATAAGATTATGGAAATGTGTAGCGATGTTATTGCGGCACCGTCCCTGCGAGGAATGTCCGAAGATGATATTAAGCATTTGGTATGTGAAAGTGGTGCTGATGCGATAATACATACTGCGGCAATTTCGGATATGGGTGTATGCGAGAAGGATCCAGAGGCTTCTTATCATGCAAATGTAGAAATCCCTATTTATTTGGCTAAAGCATCTGGAGGCAAAAAGCTAATATGTTTCAGTTCTGATCAGGTATATAACGGACTTGAGGATGAAGGACCATATATTGAGGAAAATGTAAAACCCGCTAATACTTATGCCCGTCATAAATTGGAGATGGAGCAGAGAGTTCTTGATATATGTCCTGATTCAGTTATGCTTCGCGCAGAGTGGATGTACGACTATTATCTGGAAAAGCCAAATTATTTCATGAATCTGATTAGGGCCAATGAGGCGGTTTCGTTTAGCTCAAAGCAGTTCAGAGGCATAACCTATGTTAAAGAAGTGGCTGAAAATATGGAAAAGGTAATCGGACTTCCCGGCGGTGTTTATAATTTTGGAAGTGAAACCACAAAGTCAATGTACGAGATTACCAGAGAATTTTTAGACGCTATGAAACTTAACATAAGACTTAAAGATGCACCTGTAAGGCATAATCTTTGGATGGACTGCAGTAAGGCAAAAAAATTCGGATTAGAGTTTTCAGATGTTCTAGAGGGGCTACTTCGCTGTGCAAAAGATAATGAAAATAGATTGAGGAAGTAATCTGTGCAGAACCTGCCGAAATCAGTGATATTTTGTTGGGTTCTGTTTTTTTGTTATATATTTAGATTAGAAAAGAATGAAAGTGGGTGAAAATATACCATTAGATACAGGTCTGAATGAAAAGGTGGTTCGGAAAATCTATCTGAAGGCAGGATTTAAAATAGTTGATATTATCGACTATGATAATGGGAATTCAATGGCGCTATATGAGATGGAAGTTTAAGGATGCATGATAACTGAGACGGTGATAATTTCTTTTAGGATACTGAAGAAAAATGAAAAAGGATCAGGGTATGGAAAATATTAATGCATTGATAGAACAATGCGGTTTGGGGACAATTGAAGGACAGATTCTCGCTGTGTCCGGAGGGCTTATGCATAAGATGTATAAAGTGCAGACAACTACCGGAACATACGCAGTGAAAAGTCTGAATCCTGAAATAATGAGTAGGCCTGAAGCGATGAAGAATTATGCTGAAGCAGAAAGGCTTGAGAAAATATTGGAGGATAATGGAATTCCTGTTGTAGCAGCATTATCTTTTGATGGAAAAAAGATGGTTTCTGTTGATGGAAGGTATTATTATATTTTTCCATGGCAGGAAGGGAAAATCACAGATTTTAATGAGATTTTAACTGAACAGAGCTACAAAGCCGGTGAGATACTTGGAAAGATTCACTCAATAGATGCGCAGAATATTTCTCAGGAAGAACCTGCATTAAGTGAGGTTGATTTTACAGCATTACTTGAAAGTGCTAAGGAAAAAGATAGCGTAATTGCACCTCTCCTTGAGGCAAATATGCCGCTTCTTGAAAACGCACAGGACAAGCTAAATAAAGCGCGGAAAAATCTTCCTGCAATGAGAGCAATAAGTAATGATGATATGGATCCCAAGAATATTATGTGGCATGAAGGAAATGCCTACGTGATTGATCTTGAATGTCTTAGCTACAGCAATCCTGTATCATCATGTCTTGATCTTGCGCTCCAATGGGCAGGAACTGTAAACGGCAAATTCAGTAAAGACTATCTGGAGGCTTTTTTCAAGGGGTATCTTAATGCTTATGACAATGGATTCAGATCGTATGATAAATTATTTGGAATAGCATATACCTGGATAGAGTGGCTTGAATACAATATCAGGCGTGCACTGGGAGTAGTGAGCAATGATGCTGAAGAGATAAGGCTCGGAGAAGCAGAAACAGAGAATACGATAAACAGGATAAAATACCTTGCTTCAATTGAAAATGATATTTGTATGGTATTAAAAAGCCTTCCGGCATGAGAATACGGCTGTTCTCATGGATGAAATCCTCGAGAAGTTCAATACTAAGGCAGATAATCTGAACGACATTATGGATAGAATGGCAGATTCAACAGCAGCACACAGAGATTTGAAACCCTTTAAATAAATCAACAAACCAAAATACTGTATATATTAGGACCGGCTTTAAGCTAACGAAAATCTTAGCATAAAGTGTCAGGTCCTTTTATGTTGTCTTTTTCGGTGTTGTGGGGGAACTGTTCTGGAAAAAATATTATCTATTTTTAATCCCAAATTTATAAATCTATAACTTGTGTATGTGAAAATAGAGTATGGGATAACTTAATAATGTGCAGCTATGTCTATTATTAGGAGGTTCCAAAGTCTTCAGGAAAGGCAAATTGAAATAACATGATAACTTTATTCGATTTTTCAAGATTACATAAGGTGATTAAGAAACTATCGGCAGTGCTTATTGTCTTTGCAATGATAGTTGCGCAGGCCGGATGCGGCAATATTATAGGCGGAAAAAAGAGAGAAATGGTATTGGCCACAGGAGGAACCTCCGGAACCTATTTTTCACTTGGCGATGCCATGGCCAATATTCTGAATACAAAGCTCTCCAACAGCACACTTGCAATATACTCAACAGGTGGCTCCGGTGAGAATATTAAGATGCTTTCTAATAGAAGCACTGATCTTGCAATAGTTCAGAATGATGTAATGTATTATGCCTACACAGGAACGGATCTTTACTCTGATTCGGAGATGTATACCGGCTTTTCAGCTATTGCCGGGATTTATGATGAGAATGTCCAGATAGTTACCTGCAAGGATGATATTTCTTCGGTGGAGGATCTCAAAGGTAAAAAGGTTTCCGTGGGAGATTCAGGATCCGGAGTAGAGTTTAACGCAAGGCAGATCCTTAGTGCATATGATATGAGTTTTGACGATATTCATGTTGTCAATTCTTCATTCGGTGACAGCGTTGATAAACTCGTTGATGGAACAATTGATGCAGCTTTTATCGTGGCAGGAACTCCCACAAAAGCTGTAACGGATTTATCGGAAAAAAAGACTATTCGTCTGATTGGCATTGATGCTGAACATGTAAGTATTCTCCAGGAAAACTATAGCTTTTATACCAGTTCGGTTATTCCGGCTGGAACTTATCAGGGACTGGAGGAAAGTACCGACACGGTTTCTGTAAGGGCGGTGCTGGTGGCTTCAAACCATCTGGAAAAGGAAAGAGTATACGAACTTTTAAAACTTCTTTTTGAGGAAAAGGAACGTATTTCTGCCGGAGAAGGAAACTTTTCAACGTTTGAATTAAATGAAGCTGTTAAGGGAATTAGCATTCCCTTCCATAAAGGGGCAAAGAAGTATTACAAGGAAAATGGTGTGGAGGGATTTTGAGTGCTTAAGAGGATACTGAAAAGCGGAACATGTGCGAAGTGCAGAATTTGCTGTAAATATGACGACGATGATGTCTGGGATGCTCCAGGATTTACTGAAGAAGAATATAAAGAAAACAAGGTTAAGACAGAAGCAGCATTTATTCAAAGAGACGATGGGCTTTATTATCTGAAAATGGAAAAAGACAGCGAGGGTATTTATACCTGTCCATGCCTGGGTGAAAACGGATGCACTCTGGGGGATAGCAGACCTTTCCGATGTGGTCTTTGGCCTATGTACCTTATAAACACAGAACATGGTCTGGGGTTTGCCCTATCTCCGGTATGCCCTGAGGTATGGAAGCTTGGAAGTGAAGAGATTTTTGAATCTGTTCGTGGCAAGCTTTTGCTTATCAATAAAATAGGCCATGATTGCCCTACTCTTATTGAAGACTGGTCTCCGGAATACCGGATGATAGCGATTCCGGATGAAAAAGGTAATTATCATTATCTTCCGGATGAGGAGGGGCTTGATCCCCATCTGCATTTCAGAGAGCTGTCTGATGAGGAGGTTCAGGATCTCCATGAAAATGTGCTGAAAAAAGATTTTCCTGAGGATGAGTTAAAAAAGCTCGACATTATTATTAAGCTTAAGCATAAAGGAGCGTATATTACGCTTGCAGTTTATGACAGAGGAGTCTTTGTTGGTTATGCGTTTTTCTCCACGGATTCTTCGAATAAAGGACTTTGTATCCTTGATTATTTTGCTGTTATGCCAGAGCTTCGCGGAAAAGGGTATGGAACAAGAATCCTTTCTTTAATTACTTCGCATTTTTCCGACAAGACTAATCTTATGTGCGAGGTGGAGGATCCTTTTGCTACGGATGACCCTGAGACGAAGCAATTTAGAGAGAAACGGATGAATTTTTATATTTCAAACGGATGGCATGATACAGGTCTTTCTGTATTTATGTATGGTGTGGATTATCGCATTATAGGATCCCCTGTGGGGACCTTTAAAAATCCAGAGGATGTATTGGGTGAATATCGGAAGATATATGTTGATATGGTGGGAGAAGAGGAGCTTTCAGTTAATATGAAGATTAATAATTTTTAACGAATTAACTTGAATAAGTTAGTTTGCAGTATGGAGTTATAAGTGGTTTATGTATTTGGATAAGTTGAAACACCTGCCGGAAGCAGAGGAGGAGAGACTTCTTTCCCTTGGCTATTTACCGGTTACTGTAAATGATAAACAGAAGCTTAATCCTTATTATGACAAAATGAATGATGACTGGTCATCACCTATGAGTTTTATGGCACTCATAGCCTGGGGAAAGGTACTTTCCTTTTATTACAGAGAGATCGATGATTATCTTTCTCTGATGGGCTGGGATTCATCGGATGGCAGAATGACTATGCTACCGCTCATTGGGCATTATGATGAAGATTCATTAAAAGAAGCCTTCAATGAAGTAAGAGAAGACCATGGTAAGCTTGGCTACAATCTTAATATCACGGATATGCGCGAGTGGATGCAGCCCTATTATGAACATATTCCGGGTACAGAATGGGAAAAGAAAATAAATGATTCCTTTTTTGACTATGTTTATGATAGCAGTAGCTTTGATGCTTTTAGTGGTAAATCTGGGCAGAATCTTAGATATTTTCTGAAGAATTACGACTACAGTGTGGATGAGGTGACTCCCGCGGATCTTAACACGCTCACTGACTTTGTCAGGGGTAACTGGTGCGCGCATAAGGACTGCGCTTATTGTAATTACGGATGCTCGATAAACTGCCTTGAAGAGATAGTTCCCTTCCTTCCTGAGCTTAATGGCTATGGAATCATTGTAAGGATAGACGGGGAAATGGCAGGCTTTTGCATAGGCTCAAGACATGGGAATAAATCAATAATTCATTTCCAGACAACAACCGGAAACTATAAGGGACTTGGGGTGTTTATGTATTCAGAATGCAGGAAGCGCTTTCTTTCCGGAGTTGACAAGATCAGTCTGGGAGAGGATATGGGTATTTCCGGAATCAGAACCTTCAAGCAAAGACTCGCTGTCCATCAATGGATACCGAGATTTGAATATGATCTTAAAAACTAAAGACTACTTTTAGAAATGAGAACAGCCATGAATGAAAAAATAATTAATAAAAAGAATGTTATTATCGCCGGGATAGTGGCGGTGCTTCTCCTTCTCATATTATTTTATAGTCATGAATATCTTTTAGTGAACCCTTTTTCTGACCTGTCATATGATGGCATAGTTTATGCTGCTCTTGATAAAGATGGTAATACCTATGTTGTAGATAAGGCGGGACAAAGGCTCTTAAAGGTTTCTCCCAAAAACAAGCTTATATGGAAAAAGGAAGCATCTTCTGGGCTGTTCAATAAAATTAACAGGGTTATTCCATCCGGAGATCGCATATTCCTTCAGGATGTTGAGAGTGGTGAAGGAATACGCCTTAAGGGTGAAAGCATAATTGAGCTTAGTTCAAGAGGCAAAGCAATTGAAACTGTCTCTAAATTTCTCTATTCAGAACTGACATTACAAGAGCATATAGTTGGTATTTTTCCTGTAGGCGAACGGGAGATTGCCTATTTATATAAAACAAATGACAACATACGTCTCTTAAAGCCTGGATATAGTGAAACAACATATCCCCTCAAAGGTGCCGGACTGTACTTAAGGAGCAGCGCGTATGATGCTGAAACGGAAACAATCTATTACAGCACTTTTGATGGAAAGATTAAGCAATATGTAGATGGTGTCAGTGATAAAGTAATCTATGACTGCGCTGATTCAGAGGATTTAAGTATCCCGGCGGAGCTTAGTTATCATGATGGGAAACTGTATGCTACTGATATCGGGCTTAGATCAGTAATCGTTTTTGATACTAAAAGTGATGAGGTATCTTTTATTGAAGAAGATGTAAATCTGCTTGAAAGAGAGATAGCTTACAGTCTTAATGCGGGAAACGGGCTAAAGTGTGTAACAGATTATTCGGTAAAAACATATCTTGGGGATAATTCATATGATTATTCTGTTTTCTGTAAACTGTCATACGTAAACATAATAAAGAGCATTATCTCAAAAATTGCTGCCGCAGGCTTAATACTGATTATTGTTGCCGTTGTTACAGCTGTAGTTCTATACATTTTAAGGAAAGGATCTTTGTACGCAAAGATAATCCTTGGTATAGTGGTTGGATCGGTTATACTTTCCGGGCTTCTGGTGTCTGTCCTTATACCAAGATTTCAGGAAGAATTAACGGAAGCATTTTTTGAGAAAGCCAGTCTGGTCAGTGACATGACATCTTCCATGGTTCCAAAGGATGCATTCGTACGTCTTGACAGTGCGGATGATTTCATGAATGAGGATTATCAGGCAGTCAGGAATGTGGCAAGAAATATATTCTTTAATGAATCTGACAACATGAATGATCTGTACTGCGTACTTTATCATGTTGTAGATGGTGTGTATTCTATGAGCTACAGTCTGAAGGATAGTGTAGGATCTGTTTATCCTTATGACTGGAATTTGGAGGGTTCGCTAGAAGAAAAGGTTCTGACTACTAAAAGCAGTGAGAGATATATGAGTAGTACCAGTGAAGGTGAGTATCTCTTTTCCTATAAGCCGTTAATAAATGCCGCAGGTGATGCTGTAGGTATCATCGAAATAGGTAAGGACATGGCTACATTCAGGAATGAGATTAATCAGATGGTTCTGGATGCCTTCATCAATACTTTTGCGGTTACTATAGTCCTTATCCTTTTGATTATTGAACTTATATATTTCGTAAAAGGAAGAAATGAGTATAAGGAAATTCTTGTGGCCAACGGAGGAAAAGCCGTTCATGAACTGCCTTGCGAAATCATGAGAATGGTTTCATTTCTTGTATTCTTCTTAACTAATTTAAGTACAGCATTTCTTCCGCTGTACGCCATGGACCTGGCTGGAACTTCAGGGACTAATATTGCCCCTGAGGTTATGGCGGCTATCCCGCTTTCAGCAGAGGTTATTACCGGTGCTATCTTTTCCGTGGCAGGTGTAGGTATCATTAAAAAGATAGGAGAAAGGCAGACAATCTTCTTGAGCTCAGTACTATTTATGACTGGTTTTGGTCTGCGCATTATTCCTAATATCTGGGTGCTTATACTAGGCAATGCTATTGTTGGTGTGGGTTGGGGAGTGATACTTCTCGCAGCCACTATGAGGATAACGGATTTACCGGAGGAAAAGAGAGATATTGGATTTTCACAATATAATGTTGCTTCCCTAAACGGTGTCAACTGCGGTGTCGTAATGGGTGGATTTCTTGTTAACTGGATGAATTATCAGGGCGTATTTATAGTCTCGACTGTGCTTAGTATTTCTATGCTGATCCTGTGTACGAGATATTTCAATGCCGGAAAGTCTAGAAAGGATGAAGAAGAAATTGTTGAAAATGTGGACTCTATAAAGATAATGTCATTTATTATGAATCCCAAGGTGTTCACACTGCTATTTATGATAGTGGCACCTATCCTTATGAGTTCATATTTCCTGAATTATATGTATCCTATCATTGGCTCCGGCTTTGGACTCTCAGATACATATATTGGTTATTCATATCTGCTGAACGGACTTTGCGTGATGTTCTTTGGAGAACTATTGACATCTTTCTTTACACGTGTGAAGAAGAAACAGGAAGGACTTCTTATGGCTTCGCTATTATATGCCTTTGCGTTTTTCCTTGTAATTCGTTTTGAGAACATTCCGGCTCTGTTTGCGGCTCTTGCAATTCTCGGTATTTCAGACAGCTTTGGATTACCACTGCAGTCAGGTTATTACACGGAACTGGAGGCTGTGGAGAAATACGGATATGATAAGGCCCTTGGTATTTACAATCTGATTATAAATGTAGCTCAGTCAGTAGGGCCTTTCGTATTCAGTTATGTTTTGATTGCCGGAATGAGCAAGGGACTTACCATAGTTCTGATTACACTTACTATTCTTGCGTTTGTATTCATCATTATAGGAAAAACAGTTGATAAGAAAAGGAGAGCCATATGAAGAAAATAGGAATCGGAGTGAAAATCTGCTCACTTATTGCTGCTGCTTTGATTGTTCTGTTTGTTGTGCTTTGTACATATAGTTACATGGTACACAGACAGAAGGTAGATGATTATTATGGTGAAAACGCATCCAGACTGGCTCTTTCTTTGGCAAATCAGACTGATGGTGACTTTATCAGGGAATTAAGGGCGCTGGTTGATGAAGATGAGTTTCAGCAAGTGCGGGAAAAAGCGCTGGAAACAGACGACTGGACTCCGGTAGAGGACTACCTTGAAAAGAAGGGTCTAAAAGAAAAATATAACCTGATTACAGACACGTATATGAGTTTTCTCAAAGATATGAATGTAAAATATCTGTACATTCATTCTATAGAGGGACCAATAAGTGTGTATCTTATTTCCGCAACTGAGGGAATTAAAGCACTTGGACTTGTTGGAGATAATGCGGAAGAATTTTCAATGTATACAACAAACGTACACATCGATCCTGCCGTATCAAACATGGATAACGACTGGGTATGCTCTGCTTATGAACCGATATACGATTCCAATGGCCAGGCTGTAAGTACTGTGGGTGTCGATATCGATATGAATAAGGTCGTTGGAGACAGAATGCATTTTATGTACCGTATGGTGACCTGCGGTGTTGTTATCACATTACTCTTTGTTATTCTGGGTATCATAACTATACGTAAAGTTGCAGTATACCCGGTGGAAGCACTCTCCAGTGGAACGAAAGCATTTACCCATGAGGAAACCGGCTATTCAAGAGAAAGTGTAATCAATCTTGATATAAAGAGTGGAGATGAGCTGGAAGAATTATACACTGATATCAAGACCATGCAGGTGAAAATTCTTGACTATATCGAGAATATAACAAAGATCACCGCTGAAAAGGAGAGGATAGGAGCAGAACTAAGTGTTGCTACCCAGATTCAGGCGGATATGCTTCCGCGAATTTTTCCGGCCTTCCCTCAGCGAAACGAGTTTGAGCTGTTCGCTACAATGACACCTGCAAAGGAGGTTGGAGGAGACTTTTACGACTTCTTCCTTATTGGAGATAATCATCTTGGTCTGGTAATGGCTGATGTTTCCGGTAAAGGTGTTCCTGCAGCGCTTTTCATGGTGATTGCTAAGACGCTCATAAAGAACAAGGCACAGCTTGGTGGGACCCCTGCGGAGGTATTGTCTTATACCAATGAGCAGTTGTGTGAGAGCAATGAGACTGAGTTGTTTGTTACCGTATGGTTTGCTATCATAAACCTGACCACAGGAAAAGGAATTGCTGCCAATGCGGGACATGAGCATCCTGCATTAAGGCGCGCAGACGGACAGTGGGAGCTTGTGGAATATAAGCATTCTCCTGCAGTCGCAACAATGGAAGGAATGAAGTTTAAGGAGCATGAATTTGAACTCTATCCCGGCGACAGATTATTTGTTTACACAGATGGTGTAACAGAAGCAACTAATAGCCAGAATGAGTTGTTTGGTGAGGAAAGACTTGTAAATGCTCTTAATAGAGAAGAGGTAGATACACCTGAAAAGCTTCTTAAAAATGTCAGAGAAGATATAGATACATTTGTTGGTGATGCACCTCAGTTTGATGATATTACAATGATGGGAGTCTTCTGGAAGGGATGATGGGGCTCAGCGCAGGAGACTGTTGTTGATTAGTATTAGCTGTTGACAAATAGGGTGTGAACAACTATGAGCGAAGCGAAAAAGAAGTATAGGATCGAACTGATCGACATCACGAAAGCGATAACGATTATTCTCGTGATACTTGGGCATACAACCGGTAACCTGGATACACCCATGTATAGGCGCTTGCTATATACCTTTCACATGCCGCTATTCTTTTTTCTGTCTGGCATGTCTACTAAACCGGGAGCGCTCCTGTTATGCGCTGTCATTGAAAGATATGTCCCTCAGCTTTTGGGACAGTTCCCACGATATCCGGATAAGGTTTGAACTGGATTTAAAAGAGGCATTCTTTATAGAGTGTCTCTTTTTATTATGCGGAAATGCTTGATTGTAAGTCGCTTAGTTGATGGGTATAATAATGAAATATTGAAAGTAGTGGATCAGAAATATAAATTAGAGGTATGAAAAAATGGGAGAGTATGAGAAATGTCACTTGAAAAAAGCGTACTGGACATAGATAAGATGAGCACAATTCTCCATGATGAATATGGGCTCCATCTTATTAACAATAAAAATCTGGCGTTAGGTTCAGCTAACTGCTACAAGGTTCATTGCAAAGAAGGGGATTTAGAGGCTCTGACAAGGCCTTGACCATGCCCCTGGGGCAGACATTACATTAAAAATAAAAACGGAGGAATAAAATGTATCCGACAAAAGAAAAGGCAGAAGAATTACTTATAGATGCGGAAAAGAGTAATCCCGGAAAGTGGGTGGACCACAGTAGAATCACAGCACACTGCGCTGAGAAAATTGCACAGTATAGCGGACTTGAAACGGAGAAAGCCTATGTCCTTGGACTACTTCATGATATTGGAAGAAAGTTTGGAGTGTTTCATTTAAAGCACGTATCCGAAGGCTATAAGTATATGCTGTCCCTTGGATATGATGATGTGGCGAGAATATGCCTGACACACTCCTTCAATCTGGACAGGATTGAGGCGTATGTCGGTAACTTTGACACATCGGAAGAAGATACGGAAATGATTCGGGTTAAGCTAAAGGAAACCACTCAGGATGATTATGATAAGCTGATCCAGCTCTGTGATGCGATCGCAGGGGCAGAAGGAATCATGGATATCATAGACAGGATGAATGATGTGAAAAGCCGCTACGGTGCATACGATCCTGATAAGTGGCAGACTAATCTTGATCTTAAGGATTACTTCGAAAAAAAGATGGGAATGGACATCTATACAGCAGTAGATAAGGAGCACTACACTCTTAATCCTGATCAGTACTTTGATAAGGTCTTCAAATTTATAGGCTCCTTGTAATTTTCCAGGGTGCATGTTTTCATATAATTATAGAAAGTTATACAAGCACAGAAGGGAATGACATGAATCAGAAATTGATGACAGAAGATTTACAGCAAAAGCTTGATAAACTAAAGGACTACATTAAAAATCTCGGCTCCCTTGCAGTTGGCTTTTCAGCAGGAGTTGATTCGACCTTTCTACTTACGGTTGCCCATGAGGTGCTGGGAGACCGTGCACTTGCTGTCACTACAGTTGATGCGGCGCTTCCAAAGCGCGAGCTTAAAGAAGCGAAGGAGTTCTGTGAACAGCGCGGAATAAGGCATGTAGTCTGTGTTGTTGACCCTTTGAAAATAGAGGAATACAGGAAAAACTCACCGGACAGATGCTATTTTTGTAAGCGCAGCTTTTTTTCAGAAATCCAAAAGGTTGCTAAAGAAAACGGAATAGAATATGTGGCTGAGGGCTCAAACATGGATGACCTGGGTGATTATCGCCCCGGTCTTAAAGCTGTTTCTGAGCTTAAGATTCAGAGTCCCTTAAGGGAGGCTGGACTATATAAGGCTGACATCCGCACAATTTCCAAGGCTATGGGCCTTCCGACCTGGAGTAAGCCAGCTTATGCCTGCCTTGCAAGCCGCTTTGTCTATGGCGAAGAGATCACCGAGGAAAAGCTTCACATGATCGATAAGGCGGAGCAGTTCCTTATAGAGAACGGTTTTTATGAAGAGCGTGTGAGAATGCACGGGAACCTTGCAAGAATAGAAGTGCCTGCTAAGGACATCTCACGTCTTGCTGAAAAGGGAATGCGCGAAGCAGTTTATGAAAAATTTAAGGAAATAGGCTTTCTATATGTTACACTTGATATAGGTGGATATCGTATGGGAAGTATGAATGCCACTTTGAAGGACAAAGCATGATCTAAAAATCATGGAAAATAAAGTATGAAAATTGATGGGGATCAAACATATTACCTGCCATGAAAATTGACATTCAGAAAATTGACTCGGGAGAGGACAGTGTAGTCATCCGCTACAAGGAACTCACCCGGGATCTTAATAGAATAATCGGAATACTTCAGGGAGCTGACGATAAGCTCTGGGGCAAAAGTGACACGGGAAGCGAACTTATCAAACTGGAAGAGATACTTTATATCGAATCTGTTGATGATAAGCTCTTTGCATATACAGGGAACAAGGTTCTTAAGATTGACGGAACACTTAATTCTTTCATGACAGATTTTGATGATGGAACCTTTTTCAGATGCAGCAAAGCAATGGTCATAAATGTCAACAGAGTGGAGGCCCTAAAGAGCCTTTCTTCAAACAGGATTGATGCCACAATTGAGGGTGGAGAGCATATCATCATATCAAGAAGATATGCCTCGGATTTTAGAAGAATGCTAAGGGGGGATAGGTAAATGAAGGACAACAAAAAGGTTACCCTGTGGGAGCTGTATCTCACAAAGGAAATTGGAATTGAGTTCAAGGCATGCCTGTATTTCTTCTCCATTCTGTTTTATTACTGTGTATACAGGATGATAGGCGGCATCTTTGATGCTAGTATTCTGCACATGACGGAGATGATCTTTACCTGCTACTTCATCGGCTACATCCAGGTGTACCTGCTATGGAATTTCGATGAGGCAGATCAGATGGGAGTAAAAGAGATTTGCGGAATGCTTCTGTGTACGGCATTGTACTGTGCGGTTGCCCACTTTGGAAGCTGGTTTGATAAAAATCTCTTAGTGCTTTTGATATTTGCGGTATATATTCTGATCGTGTATATCTGCGTGTTCTTTATCTATAAATCAAAGCGCAGAATAGATGATAAAAGACTTAACGAAGACCTCAGACTTTTCCAGACTGAGCACAAAAAAAGTGAATGATAGAGGTGAAATAGTGCATCTTACGGGAACATGTATTGTTCCCGTTTTTTATTTTTGTTATGAATAAATTACAGAGAGTAAGAAAACAAAAAACTGCTCCAAGTGAAGACCAGATAACATAACAAGAGGAGGCACTATGAAAGAAAACGTAATAGAGATCAGAAATCTTACAAAGAGCTATGGGAAAAGCAGAGGAGTCATCGATGTATCCCTGAGCGTAAAGGCGGGAGATATTTTCGGATTCCTTGGACCAAACGGCGCAGGTAAATCCACCACCATCCGTTCCATGCTTAGATTCCTTAAGATAAATTCCGGAGACATAAAAATCCTTGGTATGGACAGCGTAAGAGACCATGAAAGGATACTAAAGGAGGTTGGCTACATGCCATCGGAAGCCTGGTTCTATGATTCCATGAAGGTAGGCGACGTAATAAAATATGCGGCTGATGTGAGAGGTGGAGATTATTCTAAGGAGGCTGAAAAAATCTGCGAGAGACTAAAGCTTGATACCGGCAAAAGAATAAAGCAGCTTTCACTTGGTAACAGGAAAAAGGTCAGCATCGTATGTGCAATGCAGCATAAGCCAAAGATCTTTATATTTGATGAGCCAACCAGCGGTTTGGATCCCCTTATTCAGAAAAAGTTCTTCGAGCTTATAAACGAATATGTGGATGAGGGAGCGACCTGCCTGCTTTCAACCCATGTTTTATCAGAGGTTGATAAGTACTGCAGGACTGCTGCGATAATGCGTGAGGGAAGACTTACAATGCTGGATACACCTCACATTGATGATGAGACCTTCCTTAGCTTTTATGAGGATGAGGCCACGACGGATAGTTTGTTGAAGGAGGCATAAAATGAGATCAGTTTTAAAAAGAGAACTTATTATAAATTTTAAAAATCTTATGATTTGGAGTTTATCCGTTGGAGCCATGGGACTTGCCTGCATACTCCTGTATCAGAGCATGGAGGGAGACATGAAAGAGATGGCGGATGCATTTTCAAACATGGGAGCATTTTCGGATGCCTTTGGAATGAGCACCCTTAGCATAGCAACCCTGAAAGGCTATTTCGCTACGGAGATAGGTGCTGTACACGGACTTGGAAGCGGTATGTTCGCAGCGATTCTGGCCATAAGCATTATTTCCAAGGAAGAGGAAGGGCATTCTGGAGAGTTCCTGTTTTCGCTTCCCTTATCAAGAACGGAGATCCTTGCAGCAAAGGCACTTTGCATCGCTATTATGCTGGTGGCGTTTACAGTGATATGTACTGCATTTTATGCCATTGGATTTATGATGCTTGACGAGGCAATTCCTGAAGAGTTCTACACCTTCATGATGAGGCAGCTTCTTATGAATGCTGAGATCGCGGGCATATGCTTTGGCCTCTCATCCCTTGCGGGCAAGAACAGAATCGGGCTGGGACTTGGAATGGCACTGATGTTCTATGCCTATGATGTGATGGGAAGAGTTATCCCTGATATGAAGGACTATCTGTTTGTGGGACCATATTCATTTGCCAACGCTTCGGAGATTTTCATAGGAGAGGATACTCCGGTAAAAGCTATTGCTCTTGCAGTAGTGGTGCTGGTTTTGGGGGTATCCTACGGCTTCTGGAATTACAACAGAAGAGATCTTGCGAGCTGATTTGATTGATGTAATGCATTAAAACTTTACAAATGTATTGCGCTAAAGTGCAAAGTCTGATATTATACTGACAAGAACAAGGGTGTTCCATACAAAATTCCATGGAACGCCCGTTTTTTGTTTCATTGTGAATACCTTTGAAATAAAACACATCATATATCAGGAGGAGATATGGGTAACTTTTTGTCAGTTGTCGAAAACGTAAACAATGCTGTAAATGGTTTTGTATGGGGACTCCCCATGCTGATTCTGCTGGTTGGATGCGGAATTCTTATGACATGTCTTACTAAGTTTTTCCAGGTGTCACATTTTTCGCATTGGATCAAGAACACTGTTGGCGGCATTTTCAAGGATGATCATGTCACAGCTCACACAGGAAAAGAGGATACACAGATTTCTCAGTTCCAGAGCCTTTGTACAGCTCTTGCAGCAACAATCGGAACAGGTAACATCGCAGGTGTTGCAGCAGCTATTGCAGCAGGTGGCCCCGGTGCTATTTTCTGGATGTGGGTGGTTGCTTTCTTTGGAATGATGACCAACTTCTCTGAAAATGTATTAGGTATTTATTATAGAAGAAGAAATGAGAGAAACGAGTGGTGCGGTGGTGCCATGTACTATCTTAGCGACGGACTTGGAGCAAAGAAGGGCTGCAAGCAGATTGGCAGCGTTCTGGCTGTTCTTTTCAGTATCTTCTGCGTACTTGCTTCATTTGGTATCGGTAACATGGGTCAGATCAATTCCATAGCTGTTAACATGAATTCAGCCTTTGGTGTACCTCATTTTGTAACCGGCTTTATCCTCATGGTTCTCGCAGGACTTGTAATTGTCGGCGGACTTAAGAGAATTGCAGCAGTAACAGAGAGACTGGTTCCCTTCATGGCAGTTATCTACGTGATTGGTGCGCTTATCGTCTGCATCGTCAATATCGGACAGTTTGGCAATGTTTTTGCTTCAATTATAAAAGGTGCTTTCGGATTTAGAGCAGTTGGAGGCGGTATCGTTGGTAGCGGAATCGCCATGGCTGTTCAGTGGGGTATGAAGAGAGGAGTATTCTCCAACGAAGCAGGTCTTGGTTCATCAGTTATGGTTCACTCAAGCTCTAACGTTAGAGAGCCTGTAATCCAGGGTATGTGGGGAATCTTCGAGGTTTTCGCAGACACAATGGTAGTTTGCACCATAACAGCCTTCTCGATTTTATCAAGCGGACTTGTTGATCTTAATACAGGAAAAGTTTTATCCGAGCAGGTTTCAACAGCCCTCGTTGCAGAAGCCTTCTCAACAGTATTCGGCAAATTCGGCTCTGCATTTATTGCAGTAGCTATTCTGTTCTTCGCATTTTCAACAGTACTTGGCTGGAGCCAGTATGGTAGCAAGGGATTTGAGTATCTCTTCGGAAGAAAGAACAGCAAGTTCTACAAGATTGTTTTCGTATTCTTCGTAATCATCGGAGCTACAATGGATCTTACACTTGCATGGGATCTCTCAGATACCTTCAACGGAATGATGGCTATACCTAACCTTATCGGTGTCATCGCTCTCAGCGGAACAGTTATGAAAATCACAAAGAACTATGTAGACAGAAAGATACTTGGTAAGGATGTCAGGCCTATGCTTTCAGCAATCGCTGAGGTCCAGGAGATTCACGAGAAGGAAGTCATCGAGAAAATCTCTTAAAAATTAAGTTAAAGTCAGACAATACGGAAACCATCTTTATGATATTATTGTAAAGATGGTTTTCTTTTTCATTAAATGAAAGCATTTGAAGAAAAATTAATGCATTGAGGGAATGCTTATGATCTACATTTCGCTAAAATACTATGCATTGGTGCTGGTCGCACTTTTGCTCTACTATATTTTTCCTGTGAAGAAGCGCTGGCTTGTGCTTCTTGCAGGGAACATCGCGTTCTATGCCGCCTTTTATAAGACCGGTTGGTGGATTTTCCTTGGGACGATAATTTTCAGCTACGCAGTCACGCTCCTGATGGATAAGCTTTTTACGAAGATGAGAAAAGCAGTATTCATTGCAGGAATTCTTGGCGTCACACTTCCATGGCTTGTTTTGAAAAACAGCAATTTCATAGTAGATGAGCTTTTGGGCAGGGATTCCATCCAGTGGATCGTGCCCCTCGGAATTTCCTTTTACACCTTGCAGATTATCGGTTACATGGCTGATGTTTACATGAAAAGGATATCTCCTGAAAAAAACATCGCAAAGTATATTCTCTTTGTAAGCTACTTCCCACAACTGATCCAGGGACCTATTCCCAGATATGGGCAGCTTCAGCACCAGCTGGTGGATGGGAACAGATTCGACGAGGAGAAGATAGTAAAGGGCTTTCAGCGCATCGTCTGGGGCTTTTTCCTTAAACTTGTTATCGCAGATAAGGCAGCGGTAATCGTAAATACAGTATTTGACAACTATCCCGCATATTCCGGAGCATATATATGGCTTGCTTCATTTTTATACAGCATTCAGCTCTACGCGGACTTCCTTGCGTGTACCACACTTGCGAGAGGGGTAAGCGGGCTGTTTGGTATTGAGCTTATGCAGAACTTCGAGCGTCCTTACTATGCACTGTCGATCAAGGACTTCTGGAGAAGATGGCACATATCCCTCAGTACCTGGCTTAGAGACTACATCTATATTCCCCTTGGAGGAAACAGGAAGGGAAAAGCAAGGAAGTACATAAATCTTCTTATCACCTTTTTTATCAGTGGAATGTGGCATGGAGCAGGCTTCAAGTTTCTGGTATGGGGAATTATTCACGCGGTTTATCAGATCATCGGTGAGCTCACCTATGACCTTAGAGAGAAGCTTTATGATATCTGCGGAATTCGTCCGGATTCCAAAAAGAAGAAGTGGATAAAGCTAACCGGAAACTTCCTACTCGTTAACTTTGCATGGATCATTTTCAGAGCAAATACCCTGAGGAAGGGCACACAGCTCATCTATAACATGGTGACTGAGTTCAATCCCTGGGTACTTCTAAACAACAGACTTTTCACTCTTGGTCTTGCCTGGAAGGAGATGCTGATCCTCGGAATCGGAATCTACATCCTTCACAAGGTTGGCGTATATCAGGAAGAGGGCAGGTCAGTGGGAGACCGCATTTTTGACCAGCCACTTATTATCAGATGGGGAGTTTATCTTACTGCCATTGTTGGAATTATACTGTTTGGCACCTATGGCTTTGGCTTTGATGCGCAGGATTTTATTTACGGAGGATTTTAATGAAAAAGCACTGCACATTTGCAATCAGGGTCGTAATATTTGCTTTGCTATCATGCGTGGTCATCACTTTAGTTAATTATGTTATAACCCCGAAAAAATATATTGAGGATCTGTGGCCCACAACCACCACATTTAAGGGCTTTTATAAGATGGACAGGGATTCAATTGACGTCCTTTTCCTTGGAAGTTCCCATGCGGCAGCAGCTTTTAATCCTCAGGTAATCTATGATAAATACGGAATCACAAGCTACAATCTCGCCAGTGAGCAGCAGAACCTGGTGGTATCCTACTACTGGCTCAAGGAGGCACTCAGATATCAAAAGCCCACGGCAGTTGTACTTGATACATATATGCTTTACACCTTTGAGCCCTCGGAGCCCTTGAACACATCCGAGGCCTTCACCAGAATGGCCATGGATGCCATGAAGTGGTCAGGCGTCAAGTGGGAAGCGATTCACGATATATGTAGACTTGATACCTCACAGACCGTCAATAGCTTCATTTTCCAGAATGTGAGATTCCACAACAGATGGATGGATCTTAATGAAAATGATTTTGAATTCATAAGCTATGAGAACCACTACGAACTGAAGGGCTTCTCGGCACTTAGTCAGAAAGGAACCTCGGATTCAGAGTTTGAGCCCATTCTTGTCAGTAACTTGGAAGCTTACGCAGAACCTGAGGAGCTGATGATGCAGTACCTTGATAAGATAGTAATACTGTGTGAGGACAATGACATAGACCTTATCCTTACTAAGACACCTTCTGAGAGCTGGGATGAAAACAGACACAATACCATTCAGGAATATGCCAATACACATAACGTTGATTTCTGTGACTTTAACGAATACATCGCCTATGAAGGCTCGGAATTCGATTTTGCCAAGGATATGAACGACAACTGGCACACCAATATCTGGGGAGCCAAGAGAGTATCCAAATATATTGCGGGGCTTTTGCAGGAGGATTACGCAGTGGAGGGTGAGCACTACGACGCTCAGTACGCAAGTACGGAGGATTATTACCAGCACGTTCTCACCGACTGTAAGATCAGTAATATCAAGGATATAAATGAGTATGTGGAAGAGATAGACCATCCGAGATACACAGTACTTGTGGCGGCTAAAACAGATATGACCTTCTGTGCGACAGACGAGGTCAAAAAGGCTTTCCACAAGCTTGGATTTGATCTTACTTCAGATGAATATGACGGCTATTATGCAGTAAAAAATGATGAGGAAGTAAGCCAGGATTCAGGACAGGATATTCTTCATTTTGTAGGCAGTGCCAGAAACAACCTCGTAGACTACTCAATCACTTCCAAAGGCTATTACGCCGGAAATGACTGCTCAATCAAAATAGATGACGTCGAATATGCAAAGCAGGGTGAGGGAATAAATATCGTCATATATTGCAACGACACCCGAAGAGTCATCGACTCCGTTGTCTACGATGGCACAATGAATCGATAAATGATACATAAAAATAAGCCTTCCCTTTTGGGAAAGGCTTATTTGTTTTATAAAATCACTGCGGAGCCGTAAACAAACATTTCCGCATGGATGATTATTATATTCTGGCCGTCATGTTTACGCAGCCTTTTTATTGGATACGCTCTTGCTCTTTTCGTTCTTGGCAATGATAGGAAGGATTACTCCAAGTGCTGTAAGAACGAGAGGAGTGATTACGTTAAGAGCGAATGTGAAGGGATCATCATCGTACATACCGAGGATGCAGCTTCCTGCTGTTACGAGGAAGCACCAGCCACCGAAGAACAGTGCAACGCCCTGGTTCTTAACGAAACGATACTCTGCAGGGAACTTGTCGCCGGCCTTACGAAGAGCCATGTAAGCGAAGAATACCCAGAGGTAACGAAGAGGCATGCATACTGAGTTAAGCTTTGTGAGCTGCTTAAGTACTGCTGCAGCGCCGGGTACGAATGACTGGATAAGGATGATTGAACCTGAAAGAATAGCAACCATCTTGATACCGTTTACATAAGCACCTGCGTCGTTTTTCTTAAGAAGACCTGTAGGGATGAACTCTCTGGCGTCTTCGTTGTCAAGAAGCATACGAAGAGGAGCATCGATACTAAGTACAAGTGTTGAAAGCTGACCGATCATGTTACATACAGCATAGATGATAAGAAGTGAATCACCTACGTGGTAGTAGTTACCGAGCTTCTGGAATGCCCAGTAGCTTCCGTTTGAGTTGTAAGCGTTGAAGCTCTCTGTGGAAGCATTGATCTCAGCGGGATCGAACATCATACCCATTGAGATTGTTCCAAGGATAGCACATACAACTACCATGATAGCAAGTGTGATCATGGACTTAGGGAAGCCCTTGCTGGGATTCTCTACCTTATTAACATAAGGAGAGATCTTCTCACATCCGCCAACTGCGAATACGAGGATTGAAAGTGATGTGAAATACTTAACATCAAAGTTAGGAATAAGGCTCTTTGCAGTGAAATCCATTGATACAAAACCTGCACCGGGATTGATGGCAGGAGCTGCAAACATCATAAGGATGTAAAGGATTGACATAACGAACATACTTGTTCCTGCGATAGTAGCGAGCTTCTTAAGAGGGTTAAGACCTCTTGATGCAACCCAGCAGAATATAAGAAGAATTGCAAAGGTTGCAAGCTGTACAGCAAGAGTAGGGAATGTGTCATAAGTCTCACCATTTCTGAAAACGGCCCAGCTAAGTGCCTTAAGACCGCCTGAAGACTTAGATGCAATGTAAGTGATGTGGCATGCCCAGTAAGTCCAACCTGCATAGTATGCAAGCTTGGGACCTGTAGTGCTGCGGATCCATGAGCTTACACCGCCGCCTGATGTCTTGAATGCTGAACCCAGCTCACCTACCATAAGTGCGTAGGGAATAAAGTAAAGTGCAAACATGAGTATCCAGCTGAAAATAACCTGAATACCATTGAAATAAACGAAACCGTTAAGAACGTTTCCGAATCCCCAAACTGTGGAGAACGCAATAAACGCAAGTGTGCTCCACTTCATACGTTTTGAATCCATTTTTAAGATACCTCCTAATTACTAAAACTTCTTTTTATAAAATAGATTCGCTTTAAGCGCAACTTTTATATTTTAATGCATAAAAGCGCAAAAGTCACGAACTAATTTAAGCATATTTTGTGCATATTAGAGCGTAAATTATGTAAACGTAAGAACAGGTATTGTTTGACTATCCATCATGGCTCGTTTTATCATTATTAAATAGAGGCCAAAGTCAAAACCATAAAATGGCTTTATAAAAATGCTACGAGGAGGCTAGAATGGCAACTCAGGGAGCAACCAAGGAAAAAACAAAGGATCTCATAAAGGAACCCAGGCAGTTTAATGTTCTCATGTTTAATGACGACTTCACCACCATGGAGTTTGTGGTTGAAGTTCTGGTGGACATTTTTCATAAGGACGAAGTGACTGCCCAGTCCATAATGATGAACGTCCATAAAAACGGTCAGGCGGTGGTAGGAAAATACCCCTACGATATTGCCAGGACCAAGGTGGACACTGCCCTTGCAAGGGCACGAAATGAGGGATTTCCCTTTAGAATGAGCGTAGAGGAGGCATAATATGAATCTGTCCGGAGAAGCAATGCTCGTTCTGCAGAAGGCGATAGAGTTTGCAGCTGAAAAAGGATATGAATACGTAACACCGGAGATGATTCTTCTGATGATACTGAAGATTCCGGAGTTTGTAGCCGCTTATGAAAACTGCGGCGGAGATAAGAAGGCACTGAAAAAGCGCCTGAAAAAATATATAGAGAAATATGTCGAGAAGTCTAACGGCAATGAGCCCACACTTTCAACAGGTACTCAGCACATGATCAATTTTGCCGGTCAGAGTGCCTTTGGAAGCGGATGCGACCAGATTTACATACGGCATTTCATACACGCCATCTGGAATCTGGATAACAGCTATGCGGTTTATTACATGGAACAGGACGGCATCGCAGAGCCTGACCTTCTGCAGGAGATGGCATTTATCGAGGATGAAGTTGAGGTCACCGGTACAGCCGGTGGAATGGCAGTAGGTCATGAAAAGAAAGAGGATGCAGGTAATCTTAAGATTTTTGCACCCTGCCTAAATGACACCTTGGAGGATGTGAATCCACTCATAGGAAGGACCAATGAGCTGGAGCGTACCATTCAGATTCTGTGCAGGAAGGATAAGAACAATCCCCTTCACATAGGTGAGCCCGGTGTCGGTAAGACCGCGATAACCTACGGTCTTGTGGAGAGATTAAGGAGCGGTGATGTTCCGGATGCAATTAAGGGTGCTAAGATATTCGCCCTTGATCTTGGCGGAATGCTTGCAGGAACCCAGTACCGAGGCGACTTTGAGAAGCGCTTTAAGCGTGTCCTTACGGAGATTGGAAAAGAGAGTAAGCCTATTATTTATATAGATGAAATACACAATCTCTCAGGAGCTGGAGCTGTTGGAGAGGGCTCTTTTGATGCATCGAATCTTCTTAAGCCATATCTTACTGACGGACATATAAGGTTCATTGGTGCGACCACCTTTGAGGAGTATAAGAAGTACTTCGAGAAAAATAAGAGCCTTGTCAGAAGATTCCAGAACGTGGAGGTTAAGGAGCCAACAGAGGAGGAGAGCATCAGAATCCTTGAGGGACTTCGCGAAAAGTACGAGGAATTTCACGGCGTAAAATATGGTAAGGACGTACTTGAGTACGCTGTTAAGATGAGCGCCAAGTACATAAATGAAAGATACCTGCCGGATAAGGCAATAGACATAATCGACGAGGCAGGCTCTTACAGAAAGCTCCATCCAATGGAGGATAAGAAGCAGAAGGTTGGAAAGGATGTAATAAATGAGATCCTGACTAAGATATGTAGAGTGCCCATAGAGACTGTGGAGACCGACGACATGACAGGTCTTGCAACCCTTGAAGACAGACTTAAGGGTAAGATATTCGGACAGGATGATGCCATAGGTCAGGTTGTCAATGCGGTTAAGTTCTCCAAGGCAGGACTTTCCGAGGAGAATAAACCTCTTGCGAGTCTTCTGTTTGTGGGACCTACCGGTGTTGGTAAAACCGAGATCGCCAAGAGACTTGCTGCAGAGCTTGGCGTGAAGCTCATACGCTTTGATATGAGTGAGTACGGTGAAAAGCATGCAGTTGCAAAGCTAATCGGCTCACCTGCAGGCTATGTAGGATATGAGGAGGGTGGTATCCTTACAGAGGAAATAAGGAAGAATCCTTCATCTGTGCTCCTTCTTGACGAGATAGAAAAAGCCCATCCCGATATCTTCAACGTTCTTCTTCAGGTTATGGATTATGCAACCCTTACCGATAACCAGGGAAGAAAGGCTGATTTCAGGAACGTGGTTGTTATAATGACCTCCAACGCAGGAGCCAACAAGCTTGGAAAAAGTGGCATAGGCTTTGTAAGTGAAGGTCATGACAACAGCGTCCTCATGGAAGAGGTGAAGAGAGTATTCCAGCCTGAGTTTAGGAACAGACTTAGCAAGGTTGTGGTATTTAACAGCATGGATTCCGAGATGGCAACCCTTGTTGTAGATAAGAAGCTCACAGAGCTTAAGGACCAGCTCCTTGCCAAGAAGATTGAATTCACTGCAGATGAGAGCGCAAAAAAGCTTCTTAAAAAGCGCGGCATCAGCCAGGAATTCGGTGCAAGAGAGGTTGATCGTGTCATCAGAAATGATATTAAGCCTCTTTTCGTTGATGAGATACTGTTTGGTAAGCTTAAGGACGGTGGAGAGCTATCTCTGTCTGCCGATGAAGATAAGTTTACGATAGAAACCAGCGAAAAGAACAGGAAAAAGGCTGACGAAAACAATAATGATAATTAAATTTGGGCGCTCCGAAAGGGGCGCTCTTTTAATTTATCAGACGTCACGGGCTATTACGAAAGTATAAATTTTTTTTATTGATATTTCGGAAATTATTTATTCTTTTCATGTTACAATTATTTTGTATAACTATTTTTATGAGGGCGTGTAATGAAAAAAACCGGAATTAAAGTAAAAATAATGCTCATGACAACTGCGGCGATGTTTCTTCTGACAGCCACAATTGGTGCTATCGGATACTTTATGTTTGACAGTAAGGTTCTTGATAGCTATATAAAGTATGCGGAAATGGTCGTTAACTGTGCTAATACCAATTTTGCCTATAATCAGATGGGCGACATGATAGTACGCAGAGAAATGGGTGAAAAATATTATGATGTCAGAAAGGCCTTAAATGACCTGAAGGATGATTCTGATATCAAATATCTGTATGCTGTATTTTTTGATGATATCGATGATATTTATAGTCTGAGATATGCCATAAACGGTAAAAGCACAGCGGAACGAAACGCCGGTATTCCATATAGCTACATGAATGATCCCTGTGAAAAGGAGGGGTATGAGGATAGTCTGCTGATGCTGTTCAGGGAAGCTATTCTCCTAAACGATGAAGAAGTCAGGTATAAGGAAAGTGATACTAAACAATATGGAAGACTTGTTACCTGTTATCAGGTAATCAGGGATAGTAAAGGTGAAGCTGTAGGAATTATTGCCGCTGATATTGATGCTAACCAGATAACAGCAGATATAATGACTTACCTTAGGATAGTTGTAATTACAGCAATTGTTATCACTGTTATAATCGTTTGCATATTCTTAAATCGGATAGATTCATACATCACAGGTCCTGTAGATGAAATAGCACGTAGTACAGATGATTTTGTAAAGCAGATGAAGGAAAATGTCCAGCCTGAGGAGCTTATATTTAATAAGCCCAAGATCAGGGTTCAGGATGAGATTCTGGTACTTACTGAGGGCGTAGAGAGTCTGACGAGCGGCGTCAAGACTTATATGGAGAATCTGCGAAGTGTCACAACGGAGAAGGAGAGGATAGGAGCAGAGCTAAGTGTCGCCAATCATATTCAGGCTGACATGCTTCCTCGTATATTCCCGCCGTTCCCTGACAGGACGGAATTTGATCTGTATGCAACAATGACACCTGCCAAGGAAGTGGGCGGAGACTTCTACGACTTCTTCCTGGTTGATGATGATCATCTTGGCCTTGTCATGGCTGATGTGTCAGGTAAGGGAGTTCCTGCAGCGCTATTCATGGTTATTGCAAAGACCCTTATCAAGAACAGGGCATTGCTTGGAGGTACACCATCAGAGGTGCTTTCATACGCCAACGAGCAGCTGTGTGAAGGTAATGAAGCAGAGCTCTTCGTCACCGTATGGTTCGCTATTATCGAGATATCAACAGGAAAAGGTGTGGCAGCAAATGCCGGTCACGAGCATCCTGCCGTCAGACACGCAGACGGAGATTGGGAGCTTGCTGTTTACAAGCATTCACCTGCAGTTGCGACCATGGAAGGAATGAGTTTTAAAGAGCACGAATTCCAGTTGCAAAAGGGTGATAGTCTCTTTGTTTACACTGATGGTGTTACAGAGGCTACAAACGCTAACGATGAGCTGTTTGGAAATGATAGACTCCTACATGCATTAAATAGGGATAAGAGTGATGATCCCACTGTATTCCTTAAGAATGTCAGAGCCGATATTGATGAATTTGTGGGCGAAGCTCCGCAGTTTGACGATATCACGATGTTGGGACTTCACTGGAATAAGTAATATAGTGAGTTGTATCAGAGTATGATATGTGCGGGCAGAACTGAAAAGCTCTGCCCGTTTTTTAGTGTAAAGTGGATAAAAAATCCATCAGAAAAATATTATAATCATAAAATATTGTATTTTACATTCAGATTGTGATTATGATTGAAATGTGAAAAAACTGTGTATTTACTGTGTTTGTAGCGTGAACGTAATTATAAATATTTTATAAAAATTATTAAATGCCGCGAAATCGCCAATTTTAGCGGCTTGACATTGCTTTTTGTGGTGCTAGAATTGTAATTGTCACGAACCAAAGTTAACGATTACAAACGTAATATCGTTAACAATTATTATCTTATGATGGAGGTATTCATATGAGAAAATTCTCTAAGTTATGTGCTACTGCGCTCGCAATGGCACTCTCAATCACAATGGTAGCACCTATTAGTGCAAATGCTCAGGTTTACTGGGAAGAAGATGCTAACGGAGTTAAAACCTACAAGAGTGATGAGTCTGATAAGACTATTAAAAGCAATGAAGTTGAAGGTGATTCGACTGATATTATGCTGGCTCTTGCTTCTGAGAGAAAGACAGTAACAATTTCTACTAATTCCTATAATGAAGTAGTGCCTTTTGTTACAACAAAGGATGTTGCTAAATTTGAGAACTTCAAGTCAAACAAGAAGGACCTGAAGGTAAAGGTTATTAGTAAGGTTGAAACTGATGACACTTCTAAGGGTGAGCCTGATTATGATTATATGACCAAGGCAGATGGAAAATGCCATTATAAGAATGTAAAGGGTGATATTGTTGACGTTGCTAAGGATGAGTGCCCTAAAGGAGATGCTAAGGGAATTTATGGCGTAAGACTTTATGCTAAGAAGGCTGGAACATATAAGATCAAATATGAAGCTAAGCTTAAGAATGGTGGAACAGAGAAGCTTACATTAAAGGTTATAGCTAAGGATAATGGCGAGGCTATTAAGGACGTTACTTTCGCAGGAAAGTCATTAACAACCAGCTATAGAGATGATCCTGAATCTTATGAACTTAAGAACAACAGACTTTGGACTAAGGGCTTTGGTAAAGATACAACACTTGCTAAGTCAGGAAAGATTCATGTTACCATGAACGAGAACTTCAAGCTTAAGAAGATCGAGTATGGTGTAATTGAAACTGAGACAGAAAATGGACAGATCGTACCTAAGGATGCTGACAATTCTCTTGACCCTAATGATACAAAGATTGCTTGGAAGAAGGTAAAGAATGGCAAGAAGATTAAGCTCAGTAAAGTAGATCTTGATAGAGCAAACATCAATCAGAACGGCCTTAGAGTTCATTTTAATGGTAATACTACAACAGTTACATACATCAGAATTACATACAAGGATACAAAGGCTAAGACTACTCGCAGAGTAATCTATACAATCCAAAGAATCAAAAAGTAATTATCATTACACCACATCGAATCTATAATGCCCATACACTTCTCTATGGTGAGCAGGTTCTTTGAAACGTAAAAACAAAAACAATGGCTCCGAAGTTTAAATACTTCGGGGCTATCTTTATATACTACAAGATTAAGATAACTTTGATAAAATAGAGAAGAAGGATGAAGTGAGGGGGCTCATTTTGGAAAACAAGAAATACATTATTAGAACAGTTATTACAATTTCACTTATAACGATATTTTTTCTGGCCGTATACTTCTTTATTGGAAGACCCATGATTGAGTTCGTGGGAAACAGAGAAGCTTTTCAGGCATATATTGAAGAAAAAGGTGTAGGGGGAATTATTGTCTTTGGAATGTTTGTGTTTTTTCAGACGTTGTCAAGCTGTATTCCGGGGCTACCGTTTTATCTGGCTTCCGGTGCAGTTCTTGGCGGACTTGAAGCAGCACTTATTTGTGACGCCTTCGCTACGCTCGGAAATACAGTGGCATTTTTGCTGGGGAGGAAGTTTGGAAGAGATTTTCTTTGCTTTCTTTTTCCGGAGGAGAAGCTGGTGCAGGTTGAGGAGCTGATCCTCGATAGGAATCCCGTGTTGGTGCACATTATGTTTATGCTTCTTCCGCTTCCGAAGGATACCTATGCATGGCTCGGATTTTATTCGAAAGAAAAAGTGCCAACGTGGATGACTATAACCTTTATTGCACGATTTTCGCAGATTTTCCTGTATACATATGGTGCTGAAAAGGTACTCGAAAACCAATATGGATACATTATCGGAGGCGGTATTTTCGCAACTCTTGTTTATCTTGTTCTTGTGCTCCACATTAAAAAGAGAAGAAAAGAAAGAGACCAGTAATCTTTAAGATAATCTGGTCTCAAACTGTTCATAGAAATCTGTGTTTGTGTCGTAGGGAGTCATGAAAAATGTCTGCAGGATTTTCATGTTTACTGCCTTTAGTTCTTCAGCTGGCATCTGCGGTGCTTTGTCTGTTATTTCTTTAAGAAAATAATGCCATTTATCAATATAGTTCTCATACTTTCCAAGCTCCGGAGTATCAATCCATTTCTTTAATTTTATCTTGGTCTGGCGCTCCTTGTGGCACTCGTGGACCTGAAGAAAATACTTGTGAGAATTGTTATCAAAGATTCTTCCAAGAGGGAAGAGCCTGCAGATTCCGGGCCTGAAAGCGTGAATACTGCAGCGGCCATTTTCATTAAGGAAGGTGCAGGAATCGGCACCGGTTTTCATACTGAGGCAGGGGAGTATAATACCGTCTGCAACCCTGAGTTCCAGGTGACCGGACAGTAACTCCTCGAAGCTCTTATTAAGGCCCTTCTCGAGCCTGTAAACGTCGTATGGATCCAGGGTGATGGTATCACCCATGCCACAGCAGCAGGCGTGGCAGCCGCTGCAATCATCGACGCCAAGCTTTGCCATGTCGTTTATATCGTATAGTTTTCCGTCTGAAATTTCTTTTATATCAATATCTCTAAGCATATATTTTTCTCATTTAAAAATTGGTGTTTTAGTCCTCGTGAACTATTACGGGCAATGTAGGACCCTGTGAAACCACTGTAAGGGACGGGGATTTTGCAACCTCTGTGAAAACGGTGTTTTCATCCTTGGGATTGATCCTGAACATTGGAGTTCCGTCGCCAGCAAGGAAAGCCTTCACGTATTCCTGAATGTTATTTATCTTGTAAGGAAAGCTCATGCTGCCCATGGTTAGCATGGGAAATGAGTGGATATCTGAGCCGGCAGACATGAGAAATCCGTGCTCCTTTGCAAACTGATATCCAAGAGCGTTCTGGTAGTCGGGATTTCCAGAATTGTAAACCTCAGCGCCATCGCACACGGAGGGCATCAGATGGATCGCTGATAAATAGCCACGCTCACGGTAGGGATGCGCCTGAACCATGATTCCGGATGCAGCATGCACCAGGTCATAGACTTCCTTTCTGGATTTTTTCTCTATGTCCTCATTGGCAAGAAGCCAGTTCTTATCAACGCCGTAGAGCAGGTATTCGTCGCCCTGAAAATTGTACTCGATACCAAACATGACTGTGAAATCATAGCCCTTGGCTTCATCGAGAGCGTGTTCGTAGCCGCTGCAGTACATCTCAACTCTGTCCTTCCAGGGCAGATTTTTCGGCACGCAGCTGTTACCAGTGAAAAAATGGTCAGTCACGATTATGCCGCTGTAGCCAAGTCCCATCATGTATTCAATATAATCTGCGGCAGGAGTAGGAGAGCATGCACTTGCTTCTGTCGTATGTAAATGTGTCTCGTATAAGTAGCTCATTTTATTTTCATCCCCTTGGAAAATCATCGTGAATCAGACCGGAATCCCGATCAGCTTCATCATAGTAGTCGTTAGCATTTTCATCAATGCCATCGCTAAGTTTTTTAGCATATTCAGGAGTCATTAGAATCTGTCTGAAAAGCCCATGACAGCCGTCAGAGCAGTCCCTCCAGGTATCATCAAAATTACCGGTGTACCAGGGATCAGCCACGTCGCCACTTCTGTCAGCAAATTCCAGCATCTTATATACCTTATTCTCGGGATCACCGCTAAAGAGCCTGTTAAGATCCCTGATATTGGCACTGTCCATTCCAATAATAAAATCGAATTTGTCATAGTCAGCTCTTGATGTCAGCCGTGCTCTTTTTGCTGAAACACCAAGCTCATTATCAGGTGTTCCAATTCCATACTCGCGAAGCTTCGCCCTCGCCGGCGGATAAACAGGACTTCCCTGTCCGTTCCAGATTTCATCTGTGTGAGTAGCAGAGGACTCGATGTGGAACTGATCCTCCAAGTGCTGCTTTTTAACGATATCTTTCATTATGAATTCTGCCATTGTTGAGCGGCAAATATTGCCGTGGCAGACGAATAGTATGCGAATGGTCCTAGGGGACGGGGTTAGTGGTCCATTTTTAAAATTCATATTGTTTCCTTTACAAAATGTATAAAATGCTAAAAATTTTTGTGAATCCAGCCATCATTTATTGAAGTAATAATGCCAGAAAAACCCATGGAATGTGAGTTCAACTGGCATATATCATATCATACTTCGTTCTGTTAATCAGCATATCATCGCTTAAGAGATTACGATGAAAAAAGTAGTTGGATAGCCATGCTTACATTAACATATTACTGATAACAAGAGGTTTATTATTTTTCAGCACCGAGAACTTGATCTGTCATCTCCAATAATTCAGCAGCTGCCTGCTCGTTTTCTACACGAATAAGATTGTCGTAAAAATCAGCTTTTCCTAATAGATTCATTCCGCCATGCCATACCAGCTTTTTATCTATCACAGCATAATGCTCACAATCGTTGTCAGTGGTTCTGACAATAATTCCGCTTCGCCTCATCTCATCTATAAGGATATGTATGTCAATTGCATCACCATCGTAAATTCGTGTGATTCTAATTGAGAGACAGCTTGCTTTACATCTGCAGCATTGGGAAATATTCTAAAAAACTGATTCATATATTGAAGGTTTCTTGGTGAGAAGGATTTTACTCCTGGAAGAGCGTTCATCAAATCCTTATTAACATAAAGTAAAACCAAACAGCATATTAGTATAATAATCAAGACCAGGAGCCGTACTCGAAAAAATAAGGCTCTCTTGCATAGTAAGGGAGTCTTTTTTATAATTTAAAAGTGGCTCTCGCTACTCAAATATCAGTATAGACAAGGGAAAAATCATGAAAGCATATCAGCTAAAAATCACAATAAAAAATTCAAAACCACCGATCTGGAGAAGATGCATAGTTCCTGCAGGGCTAAGCTTCTCTCAGCTCACAGTAGTGCTGCACAAGGTAATGGGCTGGTGGGAAGGACACCTAAGCGAATATACCTTCAGAAACCATGGGGTGAAGCTTCTTGAGAATGCGGATGAATATGATGGAGTGTACTGGGAGTATGAAGAACTGGACTCTTCAGAGTATTTGATTGATGAGTTTTTTGATGATGCAAAATCATTTTCTTATCACTATGATTTTGGTGATGACTGGTATCATACAGTACAAATTGAGAAAATAATTGATGATTACGAATTTGATTATCCTATGGTAATAAAGTTCAAGGGGGATACTCCGCCGGAAGATTGTGGCGGAATATGGGGTTATTACGAACTGCTTGACAGGATAAACAATCCGGATGATCCTGAGCGGGAAGAGTTGGCTGAGTGGTTTGAGAATCAGACAATATCACCCTATGATATGGAGTGGGTGAACAGAGAACTTGTTAAGTTCAAGAAAACCAAAAAGAAGATAAAGCCAATCACAGAAGCAGAACTATTAGGCAAGCAGTTTGCTCCAAAGCCTGATTATACTCTTAACCAGGTTAAGGTTTCAAAGAATCGTCAGCATGATAAGACTCGTGAGACTATCGCAGAATATGCAAAAGCCATAAAGAAGATTAATACAAGAATAGAGGAACTTGTCGATTTTCAGAGGACAGCGGATAAGAATTTAAGGAATACCTACGGTGATACCAATGTAGATGAATATTACGAGTTCATAGATCAGAACAACAATGGTGAAAAGAAAATCAAAACGGATTTTGATTATGACAACTGGAAAGATGTGTCCGTAACCATTTCCAAGCACCAGATGCAGGATTTGATGCTGAATTTAAGAGACATAGATATCAAGAATTATATTAAGTATCTGCAGATTCCTGACAAGGCCGGCACAACTAAGCTTGCCAGAATAAAGAAATTATTAGATGAACTCGGAAAACATCCTGAGTATTACTTGTATATGTTTACAAAGGATGAAGCAGAGATGCTCTTTGATCTTTATGATGGCAAGCTTAAGGAACTTGGCATTAACATATATATTTCTGATGATCTTATTGAGACTATTACAATTAGTATTTTGATGGGACTTATAGAAATCAAGGAAAAGGGCTCCAAAGCTGAAATAAGATTTGCCCAGGATGCAGGTGCAATAATTGAAGGAATAAGAGCTGTTTTCAAGAAGTCTGCTAAGAAGCTATATAAAGAGCTTGATGATTTTGATATAAAATTAGGCGGACTCATAAGAACTTATGGTGTTGTTGAGCTTGATAAAATTGCTCCGCTTATCAAATCAATATGGGGAACAGAAGAGATTTCCAAGGATGTTATCAGGAAAACATATCTTCACTGCACAATGCCTTCAAAAGTTTGGACAGCAACAGATTATCTGGCAGGAGTATCCTATGTAGCAATGCCTTTCCTGGATGCGCAGGATATAATGAAATATAGGCATGGAAAACTAGCCTCAGATTTTAACTATAGGAAGTTTTCCAAGAATGATGCCCAGATAACCCACTATGACATGACAGACATCTACCATTGTTGGTCGGAACTGGCACAGCTGTTTATAGCAGAAATGGAATTTGATGAATATGAGCTGGCTGATCACTTGGATCGTTTGTTTATGTTGGTTCTTAATGGTGGTGATGCTGCAGAATTTTTTGATGTTCTATGTGATATATATCCCACTAATGATCCGTTCTTACTCTCTGAATTCTGGAATTTTAGTATAGAATGCGTTCTGGATACAGGAATCCCGCATCTTATGGGATACTCCAGATACGAGTATTATGAACATACCGGTCAGCGCCCTCAGGAACTACCTATAACATCTCGTGCAACTACAGGAAAAAAGAGCAAAGGACCTAAAGCTCATCTTATGTATTTTCCTGAAGATGTTCATTGGGAACTATTTGAGATAAGAAATGCTGACAGAATGCTGGAAAATAAGGAAGAGATTGCCAACCGTGCTGAAAAGCTCCTGGAACAATACCCTGACAATCTGGAGTTGATGGCAGATTTGTCCAATCTATTTCTTGCAATAAGATATGTTGATAGGGTTGAATTCCTGCTAAGAAGAATAAAACGCCTTAATCCTGATAGTGTTAAGGTGGTGAATAGAATGCTCAATGTGATTAAGAAAGGGAACATACCTGACTTTTTTGAGCAGAGTGGACCATTCTCGGATGTGGATGATTATGATGGTGGCAATTTCTTTGGTGATGAAGATTTCAGCATCCCTCAGCCGATAGTCCGTGAGCACCCTAAGATTGGACGCAACGATCCCTGCCCTTGTGGAAGCGGCAAAAAGTTCAAGAAATGCTGCATGGGGAAAGGAATATACGATTGAAAGTAGGGGACGGGGGTAGTGGTTCATTTTTTCTCCAAAGGCAATGTAAAATAAAGTGTGTAAGTTAAAAAACATTAACTTACACACTTTATTTAGTTTATAGGCTGTTCTGCATCCTCCGCACCAATCCTTTAGAAAGCAGTGATTGCAGTACAATCCGCAGCACGCAATCGGATCGACTCCTTTTCGGGCTTTCTGACACAATTTATCCTTCACCCTTTCCTTATCGTCTTCAGAAAAACATCGCTTTAAATCAGTGTATGTAAGGCTTCGGAGCAGTTCATTTGTTGATTCCATAACCGCTTCGCAGTAGCTGAACAAAGCTTTTATATTCGGCTTCTTTGAAAACTCTGCGATTTCTTCTCTCTTTAATTCATTTCCCGTAGTGACGATAGGACTTCCGATTTTCTTCTGCCATCCACCGGAAAACAAAACCTGCTCATCACCACTGATCAGAGTATGTGCCACAATATCCTCTATCCTGAAGATGTGCCACATGGAGTACGCAAGTGTCTTGCTATGACAACCACCTGCTCCTGCAAAAGGCATCTGATAAAATGCCTCTTCAGGAAATGTGTTCACAATATATGATATCTTAGAGAACAAATCATTTCTCAAGTCAATAAGAACATCTATCCCCTCGGCAAAGGTAGCTTCTCTGCCAATGAGCGACTGCATACGTTTATTTTTTTCTGACCAATCTTTATTCATTCAAAGACCTTTCCTAAAGCATATTCGATACAACTTTTGCATAATCTTCTCTAAGCATACCGTAAATGTTATAGTCACAATAGAACGAAACCATTTTGCCTTGTCGGATTGTCCCTTCTTTTATGAAGCCACACCGCTCCAGCACCTTATTCGAAGCAATGTTCCTTACATCGGCACGTCCATTCAGCCGCTCAATTCATTTAATCATTTTTAATACTTTTCCAATCTAACAATAAGGTGTGTGATTTATCAGACATTCAGCGGCGTCTTCAATATCTTCGGGATCCAGATCTTCGCCTTCACGGGCACAACATTCAAACTCGTCAACGATATTCTCAATCAGTACCATATCAATGAAAAGTGGAAGATGAGAGAGTTCCTCGTCGGAAACATCGGTTTTACTCCTGTAGCCGGACACTACCGTATCAAAATAGCCTTTCATTCCCGCTAGGCGTTTTTCATGATCAGGCTCATTCTGGAACCATCCGGTTCCGTGGATCCAGAGATTGGCCAAGTCGAACATGTACCAGCAGTACATACAGTTATCAAAGTCAAAAACCGTGATGTCGCCGGTTTTCATATCAATATGATAATTACCGTCGCTGAAATCAAAATGGACAAGGCCGTAAACGCTCTCGTTCATAGGAAGAGAGCGGAATTTTTCCAGACGTTCTCTTATAGCTTTCTTTAGCTCGTCATAGGAATCCGGTATTAGTTCATCAAGATAGTCCGGGGTGTATTTATCGAAGAATTCTTGTCTTTTATGCTCGGGCTTATAAGTCTTGGAAAACTTGTGAATTGCACCAAGCGCCTTGCCGGTGTTGTAAAAATATTCATCAAGCGGGGCCCCTTCTCTATACCTGTAGCCATTATCTGAGATCAGCATTCCTTTTGCATAAGAAAAAAGTATTGCAAAATACTCTTTTCCATCCTCAGAAAAAGATTCCACTAGATTTCCGTTAGAAGAGGGTATAACATCCGCCACAGGAGCGCCGGATTTCGCAAGATAATGCACGAATTCTGCCTCGGCAAGATAATCTTCCTTTTTTCTATCGCCAAGGATTGAAAGTCTTAATACACATTTGGGAATACTGTCTTTGGTGCAAATGTAAATGAGATTACGTCCGCCTTCATGCCCGGGAATCTGGCTTAATTCATATTCATCTAAGCCGTAAATGGTCCTAGGGGACGGGGTTAGTGGTCCATTTTTAAAATTCATATTGTATTTCCTTTTCAAAACGTATATAATCCAACAAGTATTTTAAAATCTAAAATTCATTTATAGGAGTAATTATGCCAAGAAAACCCAGAACTGTGAGTTCGACTGGCATATATCATATCATACTTCGTTCTGTTAATCAGCATATCATCTTTGAAGAAGATTCCGATTATCGAAAATTCCTTTTTGTTTTATCAGATTGTGTTAAGAAATATGATGTTCAGATATATGCATATTGTCTCATGGATAACCACATACACCTTTTGATTCATTCCTCGTCTGATGATTTGCCAAGCTTTTTTCAGAGCCTGGGAACCAGATTTGTCAGGTGGTATAACAGCAAATATTCCCGCAGTGGACATCTTTTTCAAGATCGTTTCTACAGTGTTGCAATTGAAAATGACAACGCTTTCTTATCAGTATTAGTCTACATTCATAATAACCCTGTTAAAGCAAACATTATTCGTTACCCTTCAGAATATAGATGGAGCAGTTTTAATGCTTATTATGGTGCAAAAGACCCTTTGGTCAATGTTTCATTTGCATACAATATCAGCGGATCAAAAGAGACGTTGCTCAGATATTTTTCCAGAGAACAGGATTCTTCTGAGGATGATTTATTTATGGACGATCATCGTGAAGCTTTACATTTTTATACAGATGAAAAAGCGTTATCAATTTTTAAATTGGTAACGGGGGTATCATCCACCTCAGAAGTGATTAGTATTGAGAAAACTAAAAGAAATGAATATGTGCGTAGACTAAGAGCGAAAGGGTTGACTGTAAAACAAGTGGCGAGACTAATGGATATTTCTGAAACTACGGTAAAAAGGATATGCAAAATGGACCACTAACCCCGTCCCCTAGGTCCATTCCTTCACCAGGGCAATTTCCTGAATATACCCCTCGTCATCATTAGGCGTCTCCAGGATAAATGGCAGACCTTCGAAAACGGGATGCGTCGCAATTTTCTTCATGGCATCCATGCCGATCATTCCCTGACCAAGCTTCTCGTGACGGTCTTTATGGGAACCGCAGTCATTTTTGCTGTCATTAAAATGAACTGCCTTAAGTCGTTCCAAACCAATAACTTTATCGAAATGATCCAAAACACCCTCAAGATCATTTACGATATCATACCCGGAATCCCAGGTGTGGCAGGTGTCGAAGCAGACGCCAAGCTTATCATCTAATTCTACAAGATCAATGATTTGCCTAAGCTCCTCGAAGCTTCTTCCGACTTCCGATCCTTTTCCGGCCATAGTTTCTAACAGAACAGTAGTCTTCATCTCAGGGAAAAGAGCTTTATTTAAACCTTCTGCAATCTGTTCGACGCCAACATCAGCACCCTGACCTGTGTGAGAGCCCGGATGAAAATTGTAGTACTGATAGGGGAGTGCCTCCATTTTCTCAAGATCTTTTTTCAGCATATCAAGACCATTTGCCCTGGTCTCGGGATTCGCCGAGCAAAGATTCATGGTGTAGCTGGCATGCGCCACAAGCTTTCCAAATTTCTTTTCTTCAAGAATATCAGCAAGGGCCTTCACGTCAGACGGAATAACATCCTTTGATTTACCGCCTCGTGGATTTCTTGTAAACCATGAAAAGGTATTGCCTCCAAAGGAGAGCATCTGACGGCCCATCGCTTCATATCCATTTGTGACTGATAAGTGACAACCAATATATATCAAAATAAAAATCTCCTTAGTAGTTTCAAGTGTTTAGTAGGCATTTCAAATTAGCTCAGCCCTTTTCTAAAGCAAATAATTCGATTGGCGAGTATTTTAGCATCCTTAGCAGTTGCTTTTTTATCATGTATTAAAACCTTCTCAACCTCAGGTTGTAAACTCTCTAAAACTGCGTCATTGCTAGGCGCTTGCCTATATTCTAGAATAATACATGTCAGTAACGAAATGAAGCTTCGTTTCTTCAATATAGATCAGAAGCTCCACCGCATTGAAAACATGCTTGATTATGAAAAAGAGCTTACCGATGAGCAGTTCAGGAATACTGAAGAGTTTTTGATGGAAATAAAGGATACATACGATGAAAATCATCCAAACAGATCCGCAGGTAGAATCTACACCTTTTAGCGCATCTCTATCATCACAGAATGACAAGTGCCAGATATGAAGAGGAACTTGATAGATATCACAGAGCTGAAGAAATCTACAAAGCAGATCACAACGAACATGTCTGCGTAGACCACCTTCATGCTCAGTAAGAAAATAGAATGCTCGAAAATCCCATACCTATGACGATAAGTATGGGATTTTTTTAGTGTACAGAAAATGTTTGTGGATAAGGTATGGATTCAACCAGTAGGGTGGATTTTAAGAGAATAGACGTAGCGTAGAGATGCAAAAGTTGACGCAATTACGTTTGTGGTACACCAAAAAACCTTTATACAAGATTTTTGACTGAAAAATCATGAAGGCAGAAAAGCAAAAAGAGATTCCTACGAGGTGACATATATGAAAAGTTCAGTCAGTCTTCTGAAAAGAAAACATGCCGGCGTAAAGCAAGATAAAAAAGTAGTCTGTTATCCGTGAAGCGTTACGTCTATACAACACATAATAGTAGGACTGGTTGACCGGAGCGCTGGATAGCATCCTCTGAACAACCGCCCTGAACAACCGCCCTGGACAACCGCCGCCACCACCTCCACCTAGACATACCAGTATACTTAAACCACCACACCCTTCTCGAACTACGAAAAATATTTATCGCAAAACGATAAAAACTTATTGACACACGAAAATGACCATGATATAAACTAATTAACATACGAACAACGCATGCAACCTCGTACGTATGCAAGCACAAACAACACAAACCAAGCAAAGGAGAACACAGCAGACAATGAACGACAAGCTGAACATATGGTTTAAGAGATTCCTGGACTTTAGTCTGGTAGTAGGAATTCTGATGGAAGTGACGGTTCCTATAGGACTTAGGAAGGCAGTAGACATCACCGTAGCAACTATGGGAGAGACATCAGAGTATGCAGCTATCCATGAGAACTTCATTTTCGCAGTGGTGTCCATCATGCTGGCAGGAGCATTTGCACTTCTGATTCTGTATGAGCTTCGCAAGATGATGATAACAGTGATCAATGATGACTGCTTCATCCAGGAGAATGTCACCAGTCTTTACAGGATGGGGAATTATGCATTTGCCATTGCACTTGTGAAAATCCTCAGGAACTTCGTTTACTTTACGCCGGCAGCACTTGTCACAGCGGGAGTGTTCCTCTTTGCGGGAGTTTTGAGTAAGGTTCTTGCTAAGGTTTTTGACAAGGCAGTCAGATATAAAGAAGAAAACGATCTCACGATCTAAGATGTAAGCGGAGGAAAAGATGGCAATCATTGTAAATCTGGATGTAATGATGGCGAAGCGGAAGATTGGTCTTACCGAGCTTGCAGGGAAGGTTGATATCACGCTTGCCAACTTATCTATATTGAAAAACAACAAAGCCAAGGCGGTCCGTCTTCAGACGCTGGATGCAATATGCAGAGAGCTGGACTGCCAGCCGGGAGACATACTCGAATATGTACCCGATGAAGAAATCTAATGAGGGAACGGTATGGAAAACCAGTACACAGGAGGGAATGGTATGGAAAACCAATACACAGGAGGGAATGGTATGGAAAACCAATACACAACTGAAAACAACAATAACAATACTTTTAATAATAATCAGTACAATGGCTCCAATCTTGCAGTAGATGAGGAGATGGCTGCCAGAGTTAATACATATTTTTCCGGGGATAAGGATGCACAAAAAGCTTCCAAAGCAGATGTAGAGTCCTTTAGAAAATACGGACTTATAACAGTAATCTATGCAGTTTGGCATACATTTTGCCTATATAAGAATTCATCAGGAATCACATATCCCTTCTACATGCTCGGAACGATTCTCCTGATTGCATGGGCAAGAAGAAAAGATGGACTGTCCATTTTAAAGGACAGAAGTGGAAAGAGCGCTTTAAACATTTTTTACATTATTTCGTTAATGCTTCTTTCAGTATCAAAGTGTGTGACTGCAAACGATAGCCTGCTTTGGCTTGACGGACTTGCAATAAGCCTTCTGATGATCAGCTTCCTGTTGCATATGTATGTTGATACAAGAGACTGGGATGTAATAGGATGGTTTATCGGAATAATGATGACTGCACTTAAGCCCATAATTCATCTTCCGGATCCTGTTAATGATTTTGCAGGCTGGCTTAAGAGCCGCAGCAAAAACATGAGCAGCGAGAAAAAGAACAATCTCTTTGCTGTAGCCGCAGGTCTTTGCATAGCCCTTCCGATGCTGTTTGTAGTTATGGTGCTTCTTGCTTCAGCAGATGCGGTTTTCTCAAAGACCATCGAGAATACCTTCAATTTCATTTATGAATTTGATTACATCTGGGATCTCATTTGCATCGCATTTATGATAGTTTGGTCAATATGGCTTTTCTACACAGTAATTAAGGGCCTTTATACCAAGGGTGTGGAAATCGGAAGCGGCAAAAACGCTGGCCTTAACCCCATCATCGCGATAACCTTTACAAGCCTTCTTAGCATTGTATATCTGTTCTTTAGTGTGATCCAGATATTTGGACTTTTCATGGGTAAGATGACTCTGCCTGAAAACTATACCTTTGCTGAGTATGCTCACGAGGGCTTCTATCAGCTCCTTGCAGTCAGCATCATGAACCTTGCGCTTGTGACCTTGTGTCAGCGACTTTTCAAGGAAAATATCGTGCTTAAGGTTCTGCTTATGGTAGTAGGTGCGTGCACCTATATCATGATCGCCTCCAGTGCCTTCAGAATGATCATGTACATCGGAGCTTACCACCTGACATTCCTCAGAGTATTCGTGCTCTGGTTCCTGGTTGTGATCTCACTGTGGCTGGCATATTTGCTTGTGAGCCTTATTTATGAAAAGACTCCGGTATTTAATCTTTGCATGACAACAGTTACGGTTATGTACCTGTTTTTCGCTTTTGCTAATCCGGATTATCATATTGCAAAGTATGATATTGCACATGCAGGAGTTATGGAGAAAACCGAGATCGGAGACCGCTACGAATATACAGTCTCAATGAGAAATTATCTTACACATGAGATATCTGAGGACGCAGTTCCTGCCTATGTGGGACATGAAGAGCTTCTTGTGGGCTATGATCCTCACTATGAGATAGATCCGTATTCCGAGGAGTACAAAGAGATAAGAAAGTTCAATTTCTCAAGAAACCGAGCAAGCAAGCTGGTAAGAGCAGCTAAGGGTTATTAAGAATTATTATTAGAAAAACAGGACAAAACATTTACAAGAAAGAATGTCGCAAGCGACATTCTTTCTTGTTGAAGTTTTAATCAGATTTTTTACAAGGCTCTGCCCAGCCTCATAAAACTATCTTAAATATCTGCCTTCCAGAGACCATGAAGGTTGCAGAACTCATAAGCTGCAATAGCCTTCTCACCATCAGCAAGAACGAACTCAGCCACAGGCTTGTCTGAAGGAGTGAGGTTCTTCTGCATGAAGCCCTTATCTGTTACAAGCCAGATGTACTGAATGTAATGGTTGTCCATCATGGGATGCTCAACTTCGCCAACCTTTACGGTTACCTTGTTGCCACTTACTTCAACAACGGGAACATGCTTTTCATGAGCGCCGTCAGATGTTCCGGGTGCGAGAGAAGTCATGGGATCGCCACAGCAAACCGGTGTGCAGGCTGCATCATTGATCTTTATTACCATACTACCGCATTTTTCACACTTGAAAATATTCATAAAAAACCTCCTTGATAATATATATTCGCCCCTGAAAATGGGGGAATGGTACATTAGTAGTTCTCAGCCTTTAACTGGAAGTATGCCTGAGGGTGATTACATACAGGGCAAACCTCCGGAGCGGAAGGACCGATAACGATGTGACCGCAGTTTCCGCATTGCCAGATAGCATCGCCATCTCTTGAGAAAACGATCTTATCCTCGATATTCTTAAGAAGCTTTCTGTAGCGCTCCTCATGCTCTTTCTCTATTGCAGCAACACCTTCGAAGAGCTCGGCGATTTCATCAAAGCCCTCCTCGCGGGCTGTCTTTGCAAAGGAAGGATACATTTCTTTCCATTCGTATTCTTCACCTTCAGCGGCTTCCTTCAGATTCTCGATTGTGCTGCCGATTCCTGTGAGAATCTTATACCAGATCTCGGCGTGTTCCTTCTCGTTTGCAGCGGTCTCTGCGAAGATATTGGATATCTGAACAAAACCGTCCTTTTTAGCCTTGGATGCAAAGAAAGTGTATTTGTTTCTCGCCATTGATTCTCCTGCGAATGCCTCCTGCAGGTTCTTCTCGGTCTGAGTCCCCTTTAAATCTTCAGCTCTGCATCTCCATTTGTTTTCTGCCATTATGCCCATCTCCTTCCTGTAAATAAGCTCACGTTGTGTTTTGTACAATTATTTTATGCAATTGCCATCTGCATATAATTCTAGCACAAACGGTATGGAAAAGTTATTAGATATTTATTAAATTTTCGCACGTAATTTCGTATCTTTGAAGACTGTCAGATAATACGGCATTAAAATAAATCAATAAAACTGATTAAATCTGTCACTATAAAAAAATATTGGAAGTGCTAATATAAAAATCATCAATATTCGTTGATGAAATTTATTTTTATGCCGATATCAATAGGGAATACGATTAATTCCGCTACGAATCAATATGGCTAATATAATAAATCGACTGAAAATACTGAATATTCATGATTAGGAGGAGTATTATGAAGAACTACGAGAAATATCAGAGACAATATTTCATGCCACCGCAGGTAACCTTCGATTGGGTGAAAAAAGATTACCTTGATAAGCCACCGATCTGGTGCAGTGTTGATCTTCGAGACGGAAACCAGGCGCTTATCGAGCCTATGAGCCTTGATGAAAAGCTCGAGTTTTTCACAATGCTTGTAAAGCTGGGATTCAAGGAAATCGAGATTGGTTTCCCTGCTGCATCTGAGACAGAGTTTGAATTCGCAAGAGCCCTTATCGAGAAAAACATGATTCCTGACGACGTTACCGTTCAGGTTCTGACACAGGCGAGAGAGCATATCATAAAGAGAACCTTCGAGGCTGTAAAGGGTGCGCCCAGAGCAATCATTCACCTTTACAATTCCACATCAGTTGCTCAGCGTGAGCAGGTTTTCAAAAAGAACAAAGAGGATGTTAAGCAGATCGCTATCGATGGCGCTAAGCTTCTTGATAAGCTCGCAAAGGAGACAAGCGGCAACTTCTCATTTGAGTATTCACCGGAGAGCTTCCCCGGAACAGAGGTGGACTATGCTGTAGAAGTCTGCAATGCAGTTCTTGACGTATGGAAGCCCACTAAGGAAAATAAGGCTATCATCAACATTCCTACAACTGTAGAGATTGCAATGCCTCACGTATTTGCAACTCAGGTTGAATATATTCACAAGAATCTTAAGTACCGTGATGCAGTTACACTTTCACTTCATCCGCACAATGACAGAGGCTCAGGAATCAGTGATGCAGAGCTTGGCTGCCTTGCAGGTGCAGACAGAATAGAGGGTACACTTTTCGGAAACGGTGAGAGAACAGGTAACGTGGACATCGTGACACTGGCTCTTAACATGTATTCCCACGGTATTGATCCCAAGCTTGATTTCTCCAATATAAATGAGATCGGAGAGACCTACGAACGTCTTACAAGAATGCGCATTTTCGAGCGTCAGCCCTATGCAGGACAGCTTGTGTTCACTGCATTTTCAGGCTCACACCAGGATGCTATCAGCAAGGGCTTCTCATGGCACGATGCTGGAAAAGATCAGGGCATCTGGTCCGTTCCCTATCTTCCCATTGATCCCAAGGATCTTGGAAGAGAGTACGACGGCGACGTTATCAGAATCAATTCCCAGTCCGGAAAGGGTGGCGTAAGCTACATCTTGAAGACAAACTATGGCATGATGGTTCCGAGAGAGATGCAGGCAGATATCAGCTACACTATCAAGGACGTATCAGACAGAGAGCATGCTGAGCTTGCACCCGGAAGAATCTACCAGATATTCGAGGATAAATATGTACACAACGATTCCGTATTCCGAGTCATGGATTGCCATTTCAAGCAGGTGAACGGAATCCTCGCAGAGGTTACTATTGCTCACGCAGGAAAAGAGCACATTGTAGAGGCTAACGGAAACGGACGTCTTGATGCTGTAAGTAACGCCTTCAAGCAGTACTTCAACGTAAGCTACGAGCTCTCAGTATACGAGGAGCATGCTCTTAGCCGCGGATCATCATCAAAGGCTGTTACCTATGTAGGAATCACCTGTGGCGGTAAGAAGTTCTGGGGCGTTGGTATCGATGAGGATATCATCAGATCCTCAATCAATGCGCTCACAATCGCAGTTAACCAGCTTGACGAGGTAAAGGCAAGCACAGATGCCAAGGACGAGAGAATCAGTGCTATCCTCAATTATATTCAGGAGAACTACCTGTCTGTAACTCTGGATGATCTCTCCAAGGAATTCTATCTTTCCAAGCCGTATCTTTCCAAGTACATCAAGGAAAAATCCGGCATGACCTTCGGTGAGAACGTTAAGAAAATCCGCCTTAAAAAGGCAAGCATTCTGTTAAAGAACGGTAACATGAAGGTTGAGAGAGTTGCTGAAGCTGCGGGCTATCAGAACGTTGAACACTTCAACAGACTTTTCAAAAAGAAGTATGGTATGACTCCTGTTCAGTACAGAAGCAACAGCAGATAAAAGATTTTATTGCGCTAAAGTGTTTAAAACGCTTTGAAATAGTGTTATAATAAGTAAGGTTTTTTGGGTTTTAAATATTTTTTATGAAGTGGAGGAAAAAATGACTTACGAAGAAGTAGTAGCAAAGGTAAAAGAATCACTTAAGGATGCTGACGTCAGCAACGTTCAGGAGCACGCAGCTTACCAGTTCAATATAACCGGCGAGGGCGAAGGCGCTTTCTATGTTGAAATCGTAGACGGCAAATTAAACGTAGAGCCTTACGAGTACTTCGACCGCGACATTCTTGTTTACACATCAGCAGCTGATCTTTTCGACATTCTGGATGGCAAGACCGATTTCGTTAATGCTAACCTCGCTGGCAAGATCAGTGCAGAAGGTGACCTCAGAAAAGCCGAGCTCTTAAAGGGAGTTGGCAAGAAGACAGAAGCTAAGGAAGCTCCTGCTAAGAAGGCACCTGCCAAGAAGGCGACAGCAGCTAAAAAGCCTGCAGCAAAGAAGACTGCTGCTAAGAAGGCTCCGGCTAAGAAAGCTTCTAAGAAATAATAGCTGGTTAAAAAACTAGATGATCAAACGAACTAATGGCTGCTGCAATTTCTGATTGTAGCAGCCATTTATGCGCATAGCGCACCGGGCAGGATATCCTGTTCGATTTATAAATTTTAAAATGAGGTAATCAAATGGCAACAAACAAAGAAGTAGACGTACTGATAATCGGAGCAGGCCCTGGTGGTATTTTCTGCGCTTATGAACTCGCAGAGAAGAGACCTGACCTGAAGGTAATGATTATTGAAAAGGGCAGATCAATTGAAAAGAGACAGTGCCCCAAGAGAACAACCGGAAGATGCATGGGCTGCAAGCCCTGTTCAATCACAACAGGCTTTGCAGGCGCAGGCGCATTTTCAGATGGTAAGCTTTCTCTTTCACCGGATGTAGGAGGAACACTTCCAGATATCCTGGGCTATGATGAGGCAACTGCACTTATCAAGGAGTCTGATGACATATATCTGAAATTCGGTGCGGACACCAGTGTATATGGTGTTGACAAGGCTGAGGAGATCCGCGAGATCAGAAGGAAGGCTATCAATGCCAACCTTAAGCTCGTTGAGTGTCCCATCAGACATCTTGGTACCGAGGAAGGCTACAAGATTTATAAAAAGCTTCAGGAGCACCTTGAATCCAAGGGCGTTGAGCTTATGTTCAATACAATGGTTGAAGAGGTCATCGTCGAGGATGGCGTCTGCAAGGGCGTTAAGATCCATGACGGCAGCGTGATAACAGCGAAGGAGATCGTATCTGCTGTTGGACGTGAGGGAGCTGACTGGTTCCATTCACAGTGTGACAAGATCGGAATAGAGACCAAGCCAGGTACAGTTGACGTCGGTGTTCGTGTGGAAGTAAGAGATGAGGTTATGCAGTTCCTCAATGAGAACCTGTATGAGGCTAAGCTTATTTTCCATACACCTACCTTCGATGATAAGGTTCGTACATTCTGTACCAATCCTTCAGGAGAGGTCGCTACAGAATATTACGAGGGCGGACTTGCAGTAGTTAACGGTCACGCTTATAAGAGTAAGGAGTACAAGACCAATAACACTAACTTTGCACTTCTTGTGTCCAAGAACTTTACAAAGCCCTTCAAGACACCTATTGAATATGGCAGGAAAATTGCAGAGCTTGCAAACATGCTCTGTGACGGCAAAATCCTTGTTCAGACCTACGGTGACTTTAGAAGAGGCCGCAGAACAACTGATGAGAGACTTGCAAGAAACAACCTCATCCCTACACTTAAGGATGCGGTTCCCGGAGATCTTTCCCTTGTATTCCCTCACAGAATAATGGTGGATCTCGATGAGATGATACAGGCTCTTGATAAGGTTACACCCGGTATCGCTTCTGAGGAGACACTCCTTTACGGTGTTGAGGTTAAGTTCTACTCTAACAAGGTAATCGTTAATAAGGATTTCGAGACCAGCGTTAAGCATCTTCGCGCTATCGGAGACGGCGCAGGTATCACAAGAGGACTTCAGCAGGCCAGCGCAAACGGTCTTAAAGTTGCAAGAAGTATTCTCACTACTTTATAATAAAATAATTAAAACCCAAAAAAGTCGATCCTATAGGCGTATGCTTATAGGATTGACTTCTTGTGTGCATAAAACAAAGAATGTGGACTAATAGAATGGTGACAGTTTTTTTTACTGAAAAAAGAATACAGAAAATGGCCAAGACCATAGCTGCACTTATGCTTTCTGCTTCAATGGCTTTTTCACTGACCGGATGTGCCAATCTTGAAAATACCAAGATTGTGCTTATTACAGGCTTTACTGAGAACGAGCTTTTCAGAATAGAGGATAAGTCCTGCTCTGAGTCTGAGTTTATGGTATACCTTGTGAATACTCAGAATTCCTATGAGGCAGGCTTTGGAGACGGAATCTGGAACGTAAACATCGGCGATGAGAACATGGAGAGCTATGTTAAGGATAAATGCCTCTCCACGATAGCCCAGGTCAAGGCTATGAATCTTCTGGCTGCCGAGTCCGGAATAGAACTTACGGAGCCTGAGATTTCCAATGCTCACGCTGCAGCCTCCGATTATTATTCATCACTTACGGATGAAGATAAGAAGGCCATGAAGGGCATAAATGAAGAGACTCTCCAGGAGATGTATGTTGAGTATGCAACAGCTGATAAGCTCTATGACTACATTATTAGAGATATCAATCCTGAGATAAGCGACGATGAAGCCAGAACCATAACCGTTGAGCAGATAGTTCTTAACGCCTGGGAGCTGGATTCCAAGGGCGACAGAGTTGCACTGGAGGGTGACCAGAGAGAGGCTGTAAGAAGTAAGGCGCAGCAGATTCTGAATCAGCTTAATGAAGGTACGGATTTCAGCGTTTTGATGGAGCAGTACAATGAAGCTGAAGAGGGAACTGTTTCCGTAGGTAAGGGTGATGTAGCACCTGAGATAGAAACTGCAGCCTTCAACCTCGATAACGGTGAAGTCAGCAGTATAATTGAAACAGGCGACACTTATGTTATACTTAAATGTATAAGTACCTTCAACAGAGAAGAGACTGAAGCCAATAAGATCAGAATAGTTGAAGAGAAAAAGCGTGAAGTTTTCGGCGAGCAGTATGATGAGTTCGCTGCAAAGCTTTCAAGGGTTCTTAATGAGGATTTATATAAGAAGATCCACATCTCAGAGACAGTAGATGGAACATCAGTGAACTTTTTTGATGTTTACAGGAACCACTTCGGTGAAAAATAAAATAAAGAAAAGTAATCAATACAATGTAGAAACGCGTAACTTATGGAGGGATTTTTTATGAGGATTTTGGGAAAAGCACTTACATTGTTTATGGCTGCTGCAGTAGCAGTTCCTTTCTTATCCTTAACAGCACCTATGGCTGTTAAGGCTGAGAATGTATATAAGCCTGAGGACTTTGGGGCTGTCGTTAATGATCGAAAGGACGACAGACAGGCTATCAAGGACGCTGCTGATGCTGCAGGTAAGGCCGGTGGCGGAACCGTAGAGTTTAGCTCCGGTCAGTATGATATAGATATTCTCGATTTTGGTGGGACAGGTATTGGCGTTTATGTAGATCAGCCAAATGTTACCTTTAAGCTCACCGGATCGACTGTTTTGAATGTCCTTCCGACATCCCACGGCGAGTTCTGCGCCATTCATGTTAAAGGGAATAATTTCAAGATATTCGGCGGCAAAATTGTCGGTGACAAATCAGATCATAAGGGATCAGCAGATGCAGACGGGCACGGAATAGGTGTCATTGACTGTAGCAATGTAGAAATACATGATATGACAATTGAGAATAACTGGGGCGATGGAATATATCTCGGCTCAGCTACTGATGATGGCTCCAATCCCGGATGCAGTCATGTCACCATTACAAACTGTAATGTGAAAAACAACAGAAGAAATAACATTGCGATAGTGGATGCTGACCATGTTGTAATCGATGACTGCAAGATAAGTGGTGCCAGCGGTGCTTCACCCTGCTGTGGAATACTTATCGAGCCTAATACTGATGAGGGCAATATTCCGAAAAAGGCTGTCTGCTCATCTATTCAGATAAAGAACACAACCATTAAAGCCAGGAAAAAGCATCAGAAAAACGGAAAGTATTTTGCACTTAACATACTCAATCCCTACTATCAGAAAAACAACAAGGTGGCAGCGAAAAATGTAAAGATAACAAACTGCAAAATTACAGGGGATTGTGGTAATTATTCCGGAAAAAAGGTTATAATTAAGAATACTAAGATTAAAGGAACATTTTACGACCACAAAAAGACTAACGTAAAGAAATGCACTATTAAAAACCATTACAGATTCTGATCGTAATTTTGGAGTGAAACATGATTAATGGCAAAAAACTGGTAGCTTTATGCACATACCGAATTTACGAGTCACAGGTTTTTGGCTTTGTTACTGAGCTTAACAGGCTTCTTCAGGCCAATGACTGTTATCTTTTTATATACACCCTTAATTCCGAGATCGGTAATAGCGGAGATGAATCCGACGAGACTGCAGTTTTTGATCTTGTTCCTTATGATAAGGTTGATGCCGTTGTGATCATGGACGAGAAAATCAAGAGCCGTGAGGTTGTTCAGAAAATTTTGGATAAGGCGGCTTCATATGATGTTCCGGCTATCGTAATTGATGGTGAATATGAGAATGCATCCCTTGTCAGATTCGATTATGCCAAGGGATTTGAAGCTGTGGTTCGTCATGTAATAGAGTTCCATAAGGTTAAGAGACCTCATTTTATGGCAGGAAAAAGGAACAGTCCTTTTTCAAACGAGCGAATCGAGGTATTTAAAAAGGTTATAGAAGAAAACGGCTTCACCTTTGATGACAGCATGGTCAGCTATGGGGATTTCTGGGCAACGCCATCAAGAAAAGCAACCCTTGAGCTTCTGCAAAGACCGCTTCTTCCTGATGCGATCATATGCGCTAATGACATTATGGCCATAAATGTCTGCGATGTTCTACAGATAAAGGGAATCAGAGTTCCGGATGAAGTTATCGTTACCGGCTTTGACGGAGTTGAGGAAGCATTCTGGTCAAAGCCCGGAATCACGACAGCTAAGTGTGACAGCATTGAGCTTGCAGTGACCATAATGGACGTGCTTCTATCTGTGTTCAAGGGACAGAGAAACATTGATAAGTGGATTGATCCCAGCTTTATAGAAAATGATTCCTGCGGATGCCATCACAGTGAGCTTGATCTTTTGGAGGCTGTAAGCGGCCTTAACAACAGATTTTATCATCATCAGGATGACATACATGTTATGCAGGCTATCACTGCCAAGATACTTACAGGTAAGAGCTCGGAGGAGAGCATTAAATATATCAGGAATCCTCTGACTGCATATATGTGCATTGTGATTGAAAAGTCCTGTCTTGACCTTGAAAATAACTTCATTTTTGAGAATATCGAAAAGGGTGAAAAGGTAGTCATTTATGACTGGTATTCCGGAGAGGACACAGTAACTGATTTTAATCCTGATGAGATTATTCCACACTTAAATGATGTATTGGATAAGGGTTATCCTCTTATTTTCAATTGCCTTGAGTATATGGGTAAAGCTCCCGGATTTATATGCTATTCGTACCCGAGAGCTGAATTCGTTGATTACTCACTGATGCCGAGCCTTACCTACTATTTGGGAATGGCCTTTGGCGGATACGTTATTAATAAGTACCAGAAGTATCTTCGCGATAAGCTTCAGAGAACCTATCAGTATGATGCTCTGACGGGACTATACAACAGACTGGCTTTCCTTGAAAAGTTCGAGGAGGTTCACAGCAATCCTGAGAATCTCGGTAAGAAGGTCACTCTTGTTATGCTGGATTTAAATGGCCTTAAGCAGATTAACGACAGCTTTGGACATCTTGCAGGTGACAATGCCATTGCAACCATCGCAAGAATATTGAAAGAGGAATGTCCGGAGGATGCTCTCTGTGTAAGAGTTGGCGGAGATGAGATGCTTGCACTTATTCTGGGAGAATGTGACTGGGATTCCATGGAAGCAGCTATGATTGGAAAGATGGAAGAGGCTACGAAAAAGCTTGGCTACACGGTTTCAGCAAGTATGGGTATAGCTACAACAGTCATGGATGATGACATCAACCTCGACAGGATCATTGCATTGGCTGATGAAGAGATGTACAAGATGAAGCGAAATAAAATGAAATAAGAAAATGGTCATTGTTAGCACTCATTTATAACGAGTGCTAATTTTTTATTGACTTTTGCCTTCAGCAGTTTTAAACTCATATTTGTGGGTATTCTATGTTTAGTAGAACAGAACCACCAGGTTAAATAATTACGCGGTTGTAATATTTTTATGTAAATCCGCGATAGTAATGGAGGCAATACAATGGAGAAAAAAGGTAATCTTTCAATTAACAGCGAGAATATGTTCCCGATTATCAAGAAGTGGCTGTATTCAGATCACGACATATTCTATCGTGAGGTGATTTCCAATGCCTGTGATGCCATCACAAAGATCAAGAAGATGGACATGATGGGTGAGTATACACTTCCCGATGGCTTCAAGCCCCGTGTGGACGTAGTTCTCAACGATAAGGATAAGACTATCAAGATCATAGATAACGGTATCGGTATGACAGCCGAGGAGGTTGAGGAGTACATCAACCAGGTAGCTTTTTCAGGTGCCACAGACTTCCTTAACAAGTATAAGGATAAGGCAAATGCTGACCAAATTATTGGACACTTCGGTCTTGGCTTCTATTCAACATTTATGGTATCCGATTATGTAGATATCGATACACTTTCATATAAATCCGATGCAGCTTCAGTTCACTGGACCTGCGATGGCGGCTCTGATTTTGAGATGTCAGACGGAGATAAGAAGGAAATTGGAACAACTATCACACTTCATCTTTCAGATGACTGCCTTGAGTTCTGCAACGAGTACAAAGCTCGCGAAGTAATCGAGAAGTACTGCTCATTCATGCCCTATGAGATCTATCTCTCAAGAGAGAATGAGGAAGGCACAGAGACCATAAAGGAATCTGAGAAGCGCGATGATGATATCGTTATAGAAGTGATCGAGCCTGAGAAGAAGGACGATGCTAACGCTGAGAATTCCGAGGAGAAGAAGGAAGAGGAGAAGAAGCTCAAGATCAAGAGAAGACCTCAGCTCCTCAATGATACACATCCTCTTTGGGGCAAGACTCCTAAGGATTGCACAGATGATGAGTACAAGGAGTTCTACAGAAAGGTATTCCGCGATTACAAGGAGCCTCTTTTCTGGATTCACCTTAACATGGATTATCCCTTCAACTTAAAGGGTATCCTTTACTTCCCTAAGATCAACATGGAGTTTGAGTCAGCAGAGGGCGTTATCAAGCTTTATAACAACCAGGTATTCATCGCTGACAACATCAAGGAAGTTATTCCTGAATACCTCATGCTCCTTAAGGGCGTTATAGACTGTCCTGATCTTCCTCTTAACGTATCAAGAAGTGCTCTTCAGAACGACGGATTTGTTAAGAAGATTTCAGACTACATCTCTAAGAAGGTAGCTGAGAAGCTTGCCGGACTCTGCAAGACAGATAAGGAAAATTACGATAAGTACTGGGAGGATATTTCTCCCTTCATCAAGTATGGTTGCCTCAAGGACGACAAGTTCTGCGAGAAGATGAACGACTACATCCTCTTTAAGAATCTTGATGGCAAATACCTCACACTTCCCGAGGCACTCCAGATCAACAAGGAGGCAGAGGAAGCTGCTGCAGCTGAGGAAGCTAAGGATGAGAACGGCAACACAGTTGAGGCAGAGGTTGTTGACGAGAACGGACAGTCTGATGCTGATAAGAAGGAAGAGGAGAAAGAGGAGAAAGAGCCCCGCACTATCTACTATGTAACAGATGAGCAGCAGCAGAGCCAGTACATCAACATGTTCAAGGCTCAGAAGATGGACGCTTTCATTTTGAACCACAACATAGATGTACCCTTCATCCAGCAGCTTGAGTCCAAGAATCAGGATATCCGCTTCCAGAGAATTGATGCGGACCTTACAGATACCTTCAAGAGCAAGACCTCCAAGAAGGCTGAGAAGGAATTCGAGGAGATCGAGAAGAACATCGGTGAGAAGATGAAGAAGGCTCTTAAGAACGAGCAGCTTGTTGTTAAGGTTGAGAAGCTCAAGGATAAGAAGATTTCTTCAATGCTTACAGTATCTGAGGATACACGCCGTATGCAGGATATGATGAAGATGTATGCTGCTAACGGAATGATGATGGGCGACCTTGGAATGGGTGGACAGACTCTCATTCTCAATGCTAATCATCCTCTTGTTAAGTACGTTATGGATAATCAGGACAGTGACAATGTGAGCACAATCTGCGAGCAGCTCTATGATCTTGCGCGTATCCAGAACGCACCTCTTGATGCAGCTTCCATGACAAAGTTTGTTCAGAGAAGCAACGACATCATGATGCTTCTTGCGAAATAAGAAAAATAATGTAATGCAGTGTGAAAAAGACCATTTTCCGTGTGAAAGTGGTCTTTTATTTTTGCCAATGATAAATTTAATTTGCCAAATGAGGAAATTAAAAAACTTAAGATTTAATGAAGACATCTTGTTTTATTAATCGTTATATAATATGGTACTAAATGTACGCAAATTCGTAAATTATTGAAATAGGGGAGCTGGGGACCGTTCGAAGTTGCAAAGCAGCGAGTTACGGACCCCGTATCCGACCGGACTTAGTCAGATATAAACTGGCATATAAAGAGGAGGAAATCATGTCTGCACTAGTCGAAGTTAAAGACATCTGTAAGATATACAACCCGGGGGAGAATGAGGTCAGGGCTCTTGATCATGTGAGCCTTACAATTGATGAAGGGGAATTCGTGGCTATAATCGGTCAGTCAGGTTCAGGAAAATCCACACTTATGAATATGCTTGGGTGTCTTGATACGCCCACCAGTGGCAAGTATATGCTGCATGGAATGGATGTGTCCCACATGACTGATGATCAGCAGTCTGATGTCAGGAACAGGGAAATAGGATTCATTTTCCAGGGCTTCAATCTGATACAGTCACTCACTGCTCTTGAGAATGTTGAGCTACCGCTCATGTACAGAGGAGTTGCCAAGAAAAAAAGAAGAGAACTGTCCAAGGCAGCTCTGCAGCATGTAGGGCTGGGGAAAAGAATGACTCATAAGCCATCGGAGCTATCAGGTGGTCAACAGCAGAGAGTTGCGATTGCAAGAGCAATAGCTCAGGCACCGCCGATACTTCTCGCGGACGAGCCCACAGGTAACCTTGATAGCGGATCCAGCAGGGAGATCATTGAAACGATCAAGAAGCTTTATGCTGAAGGACGAACAGTAATACTGATCACTCATGATCCGGGAATAGCCAAGCAGGCAAAGCGCATCATAACAATAAGTGATGGCAAGATTGCCAAGGATGAAATTAACCCGGATTTTAAAGAGCTATAAATTTTTAAAGTGATAAGGTGGCATGAATCACCGGATGAGGATAAACAGGAGGAAGTATGAAATTATTTGGTAAGAAAAAGGCGGAGAATATTGAATCAACAGAGACAACTGAAAGCTATACACCCGGTAAGAAGAAAAAGGGCTATGTAAAGTTTATAGTGCTTGGACTTGTTGTCCTTATTATTGGCTTTACGGTTTTCAATAATGTGAAGGCAAAGAATGCACCTATGCCTGTGACGACAACTCAGGTTACGAAGGGTGATATCGAGGCTATAGTGTCAATAAGTGGTAATGTGGCTTCAGATGAGACAAAGACCTACTATGCAAAGGTATCAGCACCTATCGGAGCGCTGGCACTTGCTGAGGGCGACAGAGTAAATAAGGGTGATGTGATCTACACCTATGATGAGGCTGACCTTGAAAGAGCAAAGAAAGAGGCTGAGCTCAATCTTCAGCAGGCTAACGGTAACTACAACGGAAGCATTGAGAAAAACAACAAGGCAACGGATGTACTTGAAGGCAGAAGCATTCACGACATAAACACTCGTCTTGATGAGATCACTGCTGAGATCGATGCCCTTAACGATAAGATCACAGAGAAGAACAACAGAATGAATCAGACACTTACTGATCTTCAGAAGACAAGCCAGGATGTTGACCAGAACGGATATGCAGACAGCTATGATGCACAGCAGAAGAACGGTGCGCCGGATGAGAGAATGACTGAGGATGGAGAAACACAGATGTCTCTCGAAATCCAGAACGCGATTGCGGATGTTCAGTATGCGATCAGCAATGACCCTGAGATTCAGGAGTGGAACAGACAGATAAACGCTCTTAATGAGGAAAAGCAGGACCTTGCAGAGCAGTCATCAGCGGAGATGGGAGCGCTTACAGCAGGTGAGAAGAGTTCCCTTGCAGCAGCAAGAGAGCTTACAGAGCTTGAGAGCAATAATACGATCGCAGATATCGAAGAAGCAGAGGAAGGCGTAAAGGCTGATTTTTCAGGTGTTATCACAGAGCTCGATGCGTCAGAGGGAGCAACTGTTGCACCCGGAACCAAGATCATGACAATCGAGAGCACTGATGATGTGAGAGTTGATATTCAGATTTCAAAGTCTGACCTTAGTAAGATCAAGGTAGGACAGAAGGTAGATGTCACTGTAAACGGAAAAGAGTACGAGGGTGAGGTTACTCAGATTGCAGGAACTGCAAAGAACAATGCAAGTGGTGTTCCTGTTGTAGATGGCAAGATCAAGATCAAGAACCCTGATGATGGCATAATCCTTGGCGTTGAAGCAGGTAACAAGATCCACACAGATAAGGCAGAGGGAGTAGTAGTTCTTCCCTATGAGTATATCGGAACTGATGCAGACGGCGATTTTGTATTTGTAATTGAAAATGGAATCCTCACAAGAAAGCCTGTAACTCTCGGACTTACAACAAGCACTGATGCTGAGATCAAGGAAGGCTTAAGCGAAGGCGATACTATTGTCACAACAGATCCAACAACTCTTATCGAGGGAACCAAGGTAACCGGTGTTAGTCTGGAGTGATAGTCTATGGACACAATTTTAGAATACTTAGAGAGCGCAATTAAAAATATCCTCAGTAATAAGATGCGTACAGCTCTTACAATGCTGGGAATCATAATAGGCATTGCTTCGGTTATAGCTGCGCTTACAATCGGTAATGGAATGGCGAGCTATGTGTCGGATGAAGTTAACGCCATTGGAGGTAATGTCGCTGAGATTTATCTGGACAGCTCAGTTGCAGAAAGAGGAATCACAGATGATGACCTGAAGGAGATAAAGGAGAATTTTCCGGGCCTGACAGGAGCTACATATTATGAGCAGGATTTTGGAATAGCAGCAGGAAGCAGAGAAACAGTCGATGTGCTTTTAACTGCTGCAGGTGCTGATTACCAGTATTCCACTGTGACCAAGCTGGAAAAGGGTCAGTATTTTACCGATGATCAGGTGGAGCAGGGAGCTAAGGTCTGCGTATTGATGGAAAATGATGCTGTTCATCTTTTCGGAACAGCTGATGCCATCGGCAGAACCTTCGAATTAACGATCGGAGGTACTTCAGTTGAACTTGAGGTTATTGGTATCAGGGAAAACTGGAGTGAGATGATCACAAAGATGATGGAGATGGAAATGGAAAGTTATACGGCGATGATAGAGATCCCGATAACTACTTATGGCAAGGCTTTTAATAAGGACATCTCTGAATCAAACAGTATGGAAATCTACTGGGGGAATGATCAGTCCGAGGACATAATAAAGAGCGTTGTGCGTTTTACGGAAAACAAGCTGGATCTCAGAGGCAGAGACGCTGTCTACTATATGAGTATGTCTGATGTATCATCTGAGGTTGATTCCATTATGGGAGCGATCACCGCATTTATTTCACTTGTCGCAGCTATATCCCTTCTGGTTGGCGGTATAGGTGTTATGAATATCATGCTGGTTACGGTTACAGAGAGGACCAGAGAGATAGGAATACGTAAGTCTATCGGAGCTAGAACCAGAGCGATAATGATTCAGTTCCTTGCAGAGTCTGCAATCATTTCTCTTATGGGAGGAATTGTAGGAATCCTGGTAGGAATAGCAGGTGCATACGTGGGCTGCATTGTGCTTGATTTAAAGCCGGTTTTTGATCCCAGCACTATTATTGGCGCAACACTTTTCTCAATGATGATCGGAATTTTCTTTGGAATATATCCGGCAAGAAAAGCGGCCAAACTCAAGCCTATTGACGCACTTGTAAGGAAGTAAAAATATGGAATACATAAAAAGCGCATTTTCCAGCATAAAACAGAATAAAGGCAGAACTCTGCTCACAATGCTCGGCATAATAATTGGAATTTCCTCTGTTATTACAATCCTGTCCATAGGCGACGGAATGAAACACTATGTAAACAGCAGCCTTGATGAGATTTCTCAGAGCGGGGTAGTAATAAATATTGATCCTAAGAAAACAGACAGATATTTAAATCCTGAGGACCTTCAAAAGATAAAGGAAGCTATTCCGGAAGTGCTCGGAATAACCATGTATATTGATTCAGCAGGAACCTACAATGATGGCCAGCAGGACAGAAACATGGGTGTATATGGCGGAACAGCCGACATATCCCGTGATGAAAAAAATGGCATGTACATGGGCAGATTTTTCAGAGATGATGAGGCTGAGGCCGGCACACAGGTAGGCGTGTTAACACAGGCGGACGCCCTCCTCTTATTTGGAACGGATGATGTCATTGACAGAACATTTACTCTTAATATGGGATCAAAAAGCGCGGACATCACTATAATCGGCGTACTTAAGAGTGAAGAAAATGACATGCTTGCTGCCAGGGATGCAATAAGGCGAAAAGAGCAGGCGTATTATTACTGCGGAATCTATGTTCCCTACGCTCTTTTAACAGGTAAATTCGGGCTTAGTGGAGATAAGATAACAAGCTTCAAGACATATGCCAGCCCCGGAACTGCAGATGAGACAGCACTTAAAGTAAAGAGTATTACGGAAAATATGCTGGAGCTAAGAGGCGAAGGCGCTGTAAGCATTCAGTCCTTTGCCAACATGGCAGGAACATATACCAGCATATTAAATGTGGTCACTCTGGTAGTTGCCCTTATTGCGGCGATATCTCTGGTTGTTGGCGGAATCGGTGTTATGAACATCATGACGGTTACTGTGGCTGAGAGAACCCGCGAGATCGGTATCAGGAAATCTCTGGGTGCAAGAACCTCATATATCTTATTGCAGTTCCTTACGGAATCTGCGGTTATAACCCTTATCGGCGGTATGATAGGTATGCTCATGGGGTATTTATTTACAAAGATAGCTGAGAATTTCATGCCTTTTCCTCCGTTTATCAGCATCACAAACGTAGTGCTGGTTGTGACTATATCTATCGCAGATGGCCTGTTTTTCGGCATTTATCCTGCCAGAAGGGCTGCAAAAATGGATCCGATTGATGCATTAAGACAGGAGTAAATTATAAACAAAAAATAAAAACAAGGGCATTTTACGACTTTTATGATTGGATTTTGAAATGTGCTTAAGGCCAGTATTTATGGGTGTTTGATGACTGAAAAATAGAACTGGGAATTAATAAAAAATCATAAAATGTTCAAATTTTGTTGACACAATAGACAAATATGATTATACTCAAAAACATCAAAGGTAATCACCGCGACGACAACAAACAAAACATCAGTCACGGAGGTTAACAAAACACAAAACTCGTAACATGGTTACGAAAAATGTCACCCATAAAGGAGGGTTAATTCTATGAGGATTTTTGAGAAGATTTCAAGACGTTTAGCAATTACATTAGCAGGTGTTATGGCTTGCTCATCATTCGCAGTAGCACCTGCGCTTACAGCTCGTGCAGCTGAAGATGAGCAGCCTACAATCCAGCAGCTTCAGGAAAAGGCAATAGAGCTTAAGAATGATGCAGATTACACATCAGAGAAAGTATTTAAAGTAGGAGAGCTTGATACATACAAGATTAAGTCCGACATTGATGGAAAGCTCAGAGTTTTCGTAAAGGCTAAGGATGCCAGCACAGTTAACGTTCAGGTTTGGAAAGAAAATGAAACAACAAACCTTATTGATGCCCAGAACCAGGACATCGCAGCAGGTAAGAACTACGAAGGCACTAAGGATATCAAATCCGGCACATATTACATTTGGGTTACAACAACCAAAAATGATGCTACACTTCAGGTTAAGGCTGACATCATCACAGATAAGACATCCAAGATCCGCAACGCTGAGTCACCTGCTAAGAAGACAGCAAAGGTTACAATTAAGAAGGCAAAGAAGGTTGACGGATACGAAGTAAGATTCTCAACAAGCAAGGATTTTGACAAGAACGTTAAGACAAAGAGCGTAAAGGCTAAGAAGATTGAGTTCAAGGACAAGAAGGGCACAATCGAGGTGAGGGGGCTTAAGAGCGGCAAGAAGTACTACGTTCAGGTAAGAACATACGTTAAAGAGAATGGCGTTAAGTACTACTCAGACTGGTCAAAGTCAAAGAAGATTGCTAAGGTTAAATAATATAACCTGAAATGACATATACGGAGCCATCCACTGCAACAGTGGGTGGCTCTTTTTTTCGTGGTTTTCTATTGGTTTTCCTTTTTGGGGAATAAGTGGTGTTACGTCTATCCGCGAAGAAATAAGTTAAATGGTGTACGTTGCGATATGGAGGAAATTTCAAGTTGAACCGGGGGAAGGAAATTTGTACCAGTTGACTGAACAGACAAAGACGATTAAATTGACAGGTCAATCGGAAATAAGAATTGTACTCGGATAGGTGTATAGTATATACGGAGGTTATCGGTGCTGTGCAGTCAATTATTTGAATTGTTCGCGGATAGACGTAACGGCTGCATGGAGGATACTCCCGCAGGTGGATCGACCAGCCCATATTTATATAAATAGACGTAACTCCATTTTTGAACATGGTTCCACAGATGAATCGGAATAGGGGGATCTGTTCAAATAGACTGAACGCATCATCATATATGAATTAAATCCAAAATATTTATAGTAAAATAATGTATAAAAATGTCGAAATCTAATAAAATCATAAAATGGCCACAAAATGTTGACAGTATAGTTAAATATGATTATACTCAAAAACATCACAGGTAATCACTGCGATTACCAAAAGTTTTCTAACCTTGTCAAGGAGGGTTATTCTATGAGGATTTTTGAGAAGATTTCAAGACGTTTAGCAATCACATTAGCAGGTGTTATGGCTTGCTCATCATTTGCAGTTGCACCTGCACTTACAGCTTACGCAGCTGATAGACCTTCAGATGAAGAGATAATTAAGAATATCGATAAAGCAGAACCTACCAAGCTGGTAAACGATGCTGATTATACATCTGAGGTTAAGCTTGAAGGTGATAACAAGAGACAGACTTACATTATTCACTCAGATATCGATGGAAAGCTGAGAGTAACTGTTAAAGCTACAGATACAATTAAAGGCGCCATTGCTGATATTTATAAATCCGGCGAAATTAAATTCCTATCAACTGAAGAAGTAAATCTTGATAAGGATAAGACCTACGTAAAGGAACTGGATGTAAAGAAGGGTGATTATAAGATCAACATCTATATAGGCGACAACCGTGAAAACGTAGTTAAGTTCCAGATCAAGGCTGCTGTTCTTACAGATAAGGCAACAAAAATCCGCAACGCTGAATCACCTGCTAAGAAGACAGCAAAGGTTACAATTAAGAAGGCAAAGAAAGTTGACGGATACGAAGTAAGATTCTCAACAAGCAAGGATTTCGACAAGAACGTTAAGACAAAGAGCGTAAAGGCTAAGAAGATTGAGTTCAAGGATAAGAAGGGCACAATCGAGAAGAGCGGCCTTAAGAGCGGCAAGAAGTACTACGTTCAGGTAAGAACATACGTTAAAGAGAATGGCGTTAAGTACTATTCAGACTGGTCAAAGTCAAAGAAGATTGCTAAGGTTAAATAATATTAACAAAACACTATTATAAATTATATGAATGGAGGCTATCGCACTGCGGTAGCCTTCTTTTTTGAAATAATGGGTGTGTTTCTTTGTAAAATTTATAAATAGTTGACGGTATTTCTTATATAATCATAAATTGACTTCAAAACGTTGACTTGCTATTTGGACGTGATTATACTGAAAATGTATCCGTAACTCATGGTGATTACGGAGGGTTTCACCTTTTCAAAAAGGAGGGTTTTTTATGAGGATTTTTGAAAAGATTTCAAGACGTTTAGCAATTACATTAGCAGGTGTTATGGCTTGCTCATCTTTTGCAATGGCACCTGCACTTACAGCTTATGCAGCAGACGAACCGGCAGGAGCTCCGAAGTCAGATGCAGAAATAATCGAAAGAGTTAGTAAGCAGACACCTACCAAGCTTGAAAATGATGCTGATTATATTTCTGAAGTAACTCTTGGAACTGAAAGAGAAAAGAGAGCTGCTGCATATTCTATCCATTCTGATATCGATGGAAAGCTTAGAGTAACAATTAAAGCAACAGATACAATTAAAGAAACGAAAGTATCATTCTTTAAATCTGGTGGAACTTCCTTTACTGCAAAAGGTGACATCAAGGATCTTGCAAAGGACAAGACCTTTGAACTTGAAGCAAATGTAACAGCTGGTGATTATATTATCAACATTAGAAACTTTGCTGATACTGAAGCAAAATTCCAGATCAAGGCTGCAGTTCTTACAGACAAGACAACAAAGATCCGCAACGCTGAGTCACCTGCAAAGAAGACAGCAAAGGTTACAATTAAGAAGGCAAAGAAGGTTGATGGTTATGAGATCAGACTTTCAACCAGCAAGGATTTCGACAAGAACGTTAAGACAAAGAGAGTAAAGGCAAAGAAGATTGAGTTCAAGGATAAGAAGGGCACAATCGAGAAGAGCGGACTTAAGAGCGGCAAGAAGTATTACGTTCAGGTTAGAACATACATCAAGAAGAATGGTGTTAAGTACTATTCAGAATGGTCAAAGTCCAAGAAGATCGCAAAGGTTAAATAATATAACCTGAAATGCCATATACGGAGCCATCCACTGCAACAGTGGGTGGCTCTTTTTTCGTGGTTTTCTATTGGCTTTCCTTTTTGGGGAATAAGTCGTGTTACGTCTATCCGCGAAGAAATAAGTTAAATGGTGTA
>NZ_KE384135.1:0-23592 GCF_000424125.1 Butyrivibrio sp. FC2001 | reverse complement strand
TGGAGGATACTCCCGCAGGTGGATCGACCAGCCCATATTTATATAAATAGACGTAACTCCATTTTTTAACATGGTTCCACAGATGAATCGGAATAGGGGAATCTGTTCAAATAGACTGAACAGACTAAGGTGGATTTGAATGAGTGATCCACCGGCAATTAGATTTTCACTCGGATAGGCGTAAAACATATGCGGAGGTTTTTATCGTCGTTCAGTCAATGATTAAAAATGTTCGCGAATAGACGTAATGGTGACCTAGAGGACATTCCCGCAGGTGGCCCTGAAAGAGAGAATTCATTCAAATAGACTGAACGCATCATCATATATGAATTAAACTGAAAAGTTATATACGGAGCCATCCACTGCAACAGTGGGTGGCTCTGATTTTTATGATGCGGAAACTATCGAAAAGTGATAGTATACTATAGCTATGAGAAACAAAAGTATAACATCAGGCTCCATATGGAAGAACATGCTGGCTTTTTTCTTTGCACTTCTCCTGGGAGCCTTTTTTCAACAATTATATAATACGGTGGATGCCATAATTGTGGGCAGAGCTGTAGGTAGTGATGCGTTGGGAGCAGTTGGCGGATCCGCTGCCATGGTGGTGAATCTGTTCCTTGGATTTTTCCTGGGACTGTCCTCGGGAGCAACGGTTGTCATCTCTCAGTTTTACGGAGCAGGTAAGAGAGAAGAGATTGAAAAGGCGGTTCATACAGCGATAGCTCTATCTATAGCGGGCGGTGCCATTATTTCTGTAATAGGAGTTCTAATTTCACCATGGCTCATAAGCGTAATGCAAACTCCGGCAGAGCAGGCAGAAGCGGGAACGATGTATCTTAGGATTTTCTTTTTGGGAATGATTCCTAACCTTATATACAACATGGGATCAGGGATACTCAGAGCTGTCGGGGATTCCAGAAGACCGCTCATCGTCCTTATCATCAGCTGCGTTGTGAATATAATTTTGGACATTACATTTGTAATAGGACTTGGCCTTGGAAAAAAAGGCGATGTTTACGGAGTTGCCGGAGTAGCGGTGGCGACCATTTTATGCCAGCTTATCAGTGCACTGATCATTATGTTTGTTCTTGCAAGGAGCACTGACAGTTACAGACTTTATATCAGGAAGATCAGATTCGATACGGACATGCTCTCAAGAATTATAAAGATAGGCATTCCTGCGGGATTCCAGACTACGACTTATACGCTGTCGAACACACTGATCCAGGCATCTATCAACAGCTTGGGAAAAGATGTGGCTTCGGCATGGGCTGCCTACGGCAAGGTTGATGTAATATTCTGGATGACTATTGGCTCGTTGGGAACTGTGGCTACAACCTTTGCAGGACAGAATTTTGGTGCCGGTAAATTTGACAGAGTAAGGAACAGCACCAGACAGGCTTTGGCAATCGCATCAATTATAACCATTCCTATGAGCCTGTTATTCTGCATTTACGGAAATGTCCTTCTTGGAATTTTCGTGGTGGATCAGAAGGTAATAGATATAGGAGTTCAGATGATATATTATCTGGCGCCTTTTTATATAACTTATATTTGTGTTGAGATATTCGCGGGAGTTTTGAGGGGAATGGGCGATGCATTCGTTCCGATGATGATAACGCTTGTTGGAATATGCGTGCTTCGTGTGATCTGGATTTTGTTTGTTTTTCCTATGCACAGAACTGTCGAAATGATTGAGATGAGCTATCGGGTGACCTGGTGTGCGACATCAATTTTGTTTGTACTTTATTATTTTATATACATCAGAAAACATGGTATAAAGAAATACAAGAAAAGAGGATAAGTTATAAAGTAAACTTTGGCGCAACGTAGGCGAAAACCCACAGGCTTGCCTGTGGGATGAAGCCTTTTTCTATTTTGACAAACACATAGAATAAATATATAATCTATGTATTAAACATAAAGGAAAAATACAAATGGATAATTCGAAATGCGTAGAGTATGTGAATTCTCATGTAGACGAAATTGCTGAATATGTAAATGAGTGCTTTGTTCAATCAAAAGAATTCATAAAAGCAAGGCTGATTCGTCGGATAAGAGATGAATTGTCACCCACTCCAGTTCACTATGAGATAAAATATGTCTACGTTCCTTATGATCATTCTGGAATACTTGTAGAAGCCGGATATATTTCGCTCGAACAGACTGTAGGAGAATTTCTTGAAAACGAATATAGCGGAAACAAGAAAGCTACTTATGAAAGCGGTCGTGGTTGGAATTATCTTACATACGGCGATGAAATAAGTTACGATACATTAGATATGGTATCAGATATAATGTTTTCTGCAATACGCAGACATATTGAAAATCATTTTGGTGAAAATCTTTCTGATGATGAACTTGAAGATATTCGAGAATCCTGCAGTGATTTCGATGATATATATGTGGATTGCAAAGCCTATGATTTTTTTTGTAGTATGGGTGCTGCTGAATTTGTTGGTATTGAGGATATGCAACTTAAAGACATTGTTAAGAAAGGGAGAAATTCTAATGGCACGACCTAAAAGCGAAAATGTACAAATCAATATTTCTATCCCAGCTGAATGGAAGAAGGAACTTGAAAACCTTGCACGGATCTATTCAGTTGAGGAAGGTGAAACCGTTACTTTCCTTGATCTTATGCGCAGGGGCATTCAGGAAAAATATCAGTTAGGAGTAAAAGACAATGAGTGAGGGGCAATATCATAGTGCTTCACATTGTAAATATCTGATACAGTATCATATCATCTGGTGTCCTAAATTTAGATCTTCAGTATTAAAGGGTAATGTAGAAGATACGCTCAAACTGATACTTCAAAAAATCTGCGATGATTATAACTATAGTATCAAGGCCCTTGAAGTAATGCCTGACCATATACATATATTTGTAGATGTCCCACAGACTGTTGCACCGTGCGATGTTGTCAGGACTCTCAAGAGTATCAGTGCAATAGAACTGTTTAAGGCATTTCCACAACTCAAACGATTCTATGCAAGATGCGGTGTTTTATGGTCAAAGGGATATTTTGTGTCAACGGTGGGGCATATAAGCGAAGCTACAGTAATTAAGTACATTGAGGAGCAAAAAAGGCATGACTGATTATGAATACGGGAGGATATTAAAGAAATTCCATAAGCTTTCTGACAGGCATATTATAGTCGCCGAAACTGATATGCCTTATTCCGATGTGCTTAAAGTCGTGGCTCTTTCTGATAAGATACGCAAAGCGGGCAATGAACTTGTTGGTCTTATGAGAAGGAATCATGACCAGCTCATGCGTACAAAAAGATACCGCAAACTGCTTTCTTTGTATGGTAGTACGGAAAACATGGCTAAACGTAAGATACTTGCCGATCAGCTTAATGAAATGCAGAAATCCTATAATGTCACATGGGATTGTTGTAGAAAATCAATGATTCCAATAGGCAAAAAGTATGGGATAGATGCTATATTTGCCTTAACCAAAGCTGAAGATGTATGGCGCGGTATGGAGAAATGTCTCTATGGTAGTGGTAAGACCATACATTTCTCAAAATTTGGGGAGCTGCCATGTATCCGGGCAAAGCAGATAAACCGTGGTATACCCATTTCTGTAAAGGATAACAGATTACAATTCAAACTTGGAAAGAAAGCTTTCGGGATACAGATAGCCGATAGATTCCAAATGGATGAAGTAAATGCCGTTCTGTCGTATCTTAACGAGCCAGAAATAATGGATAAAAAGGCTGTAGATGTTTTACTTGAGGATGCTAATTGTATAGATACATACAGACCATGCTATGTAACTCTCGTCCCCAAAATGATAAGGGGCAAATACAGGGTATACCTGCATCTGACTATTGAAGGCAAAGCAAAACCTAAGTATGATAAGTACGGCAATCCGCGCCATAAGTATGGCAAAGGTATGATAGGTGCTGATATTGGCACACAGACAGTTGCCTATACATCTGATACTGAGGTTGGTCTAAAGAACCTTTCTGAACGTGGTGACAGCATACAGACATCCGAAAGAAAAGAGCGTCTGATCTATCGTGCCATGGACAGGTCAAGAAGGGCAACCAACCCGCAAAATTATAATGAGGATGGTACTGTTAAGAAAGGTCGTAAAATCTGGAAATACTCAAATCATTATAAGAAGATGAAAGTCAGACATTCTGAGCTGTGCCGTATCAATGCGGTTAACAGGCAACTTGCAATAAATGAGGACGCTAACCACCTACGAAGTCTTGGAGAAATAATTGTAACTGAGCCTAAGAATGCAGGCAAGCTTATGAAACGATCAAAAGAGACTACCAAAAACGATAAAGGTAAGTTCAATAAGAAAAAACGTTTCGGTAAGTCTGTAAAGAACAGATGCCCCGGTGGTTTCCAGACCACATTGGAAAGAAAATTCAAAGCCACAGGTGGAACTTATATTGAAGTCCCAAACAATTACAGAGCATCACAGTATGACCATACGGCTGATGACTATATAAAAAAGAAGCTCTCCGATAGATTGTATAAACTTCATGATGGCACTGAAGTACAAAGAGACTGGTATTCATCATTCTTGCTCTATTGCTATGAACCTAAAACGCAAAATATAGATAAAGACAAATGTACTAAGACTTTTGAGGCACAATACAATAAAGAAAAAGCCTTAATCACCTGGATCAAGGCATATAAAATCAAGATATTAAACAGTGGAATTAACGTAGCTTAACAACTTAATAATCAGGGAGATTGACTATACTTCCTTGCTGAAAAGCAGAAATTTACCGCTAATGTGGTCGTTGGACTGCTTGGTAATGAAAGTCCTGATTCAAACAGATTTACACTTGTAACTCCAAAGTCTGAAAATGATGTACGATTACAAGCTACGCTTGCCAATCAGAACCACAGGGGCTTGCCCGTGGGTATAGTCAGTTTATTGTACAAATTGTGGTAAAGAAATAAAACCGGGACAGAAATTCTGCGGGAATTGTGGAACAAGGGCATGGGATCCGGTAGCTATGCAGAGGGATACTTTTTATGTTCGAAAGCTGCCAATGGTTATGATTGTTTTCCTGACACTGGTAATTATAATGTGCGTGCTGAATGTCAATGCATATAAGAATATAAAGAAATACGCACATGAGGATAGACCGGTATGAACTAAATCATAAATATTTATAGTGAAATTATGTATAAAAATGTCGAAATCTAATAAAATCATAAATTAGTCACATTTTGTTGACATGGACTTCAAATATGATTATACTCAAAAGCGTCAGGGGTAATCACAGCGATTACCAATAAGTTTTAAACCTTGTCAAGGAGGGTTATTCTATGAGGATTTTTGAGAAGATTTCAAGACGTTTAGCAATCACATTAGCAAGTGTTATGGCTTGCTCATCTTTCGCAATGGCTCCTGCAATTACAGCTTATGCAGCAGAGCGACCAGGAACACCGGATTATAAAGCGCTTGATGATATATCAAAAGGTGATTTTAACAATGGAGAGACTAAGGAAGTAACACTTGGTAAGGCTGTTTGGACTGACGATAAAGCATCTGATGATGCAGTAGCAGTATATAAATTCAAAACAGGCATAGATGGTAAGCTTCATGTTACTATTAAAGCAAAAGAAGAAATTAAGGATATTCAGTTAGCTGTTTTCAAGAAGGATGCAGAGAAAGAAGAATTTCACGAAGATATCATCAATATAGCAAAAGATAAGACCCATGAGAAGGTTGCAGATATTAAAGAAGGCGAGTATTATATTGCAATCGGAAATGACTCAGAGGATAGCGAAGCTAAGTTTGATCTTACAGTTGAGACCAGGACAACCTACAATTCTTCCAAGATTGGTAAGGTAGAGTCACCTGCTAAGAAGACAGCTAAGGTTACGATCAAGAAGGTTAAGAAGATCGATGGCTATGAGATTCAGGCATCAACAAGCAGAGATTTCGACAAGAACGTAAAGACAAAGAGCGTAAAGGCTAAGAAGATTGAGTTCAAGGACAAGAAGGGCACAATCGAAGTAAAGAAGCTTAAGAGCGGCAAGAAGTACTATGTAAGAGTAAGAACATACGTTAAGAAGGACGGCGTTAAGTACTACTCAGACTGGTCAAAGACAAAGAAGCTCGCAAAGGTTAAATAATTTAACCGAACTATTTAAAGTAAAATAAAACTACAGGAGTCACCCATTATACTACGTTACTGGGTGGCTCCTGTTTTTATGTTTCATTTCTTTCTAAAATAGAAACGCTCCGCGGGGATGCGTATTTAGTTATTATTTCCCGTCTGTATTGAATATATCATAACCGTCTTCATAGAGTATTTTTTGTTGCCAATAGATAAAGGCATCCGTGTTGTAGCTTATGTCCTGAAGGTATCCCATTCCCTTTTTGCCGTGGGATTTGTAAACCTTGTAAGCGGCTTTTTTACAGGTGGCTGCTTCAGGCCAATCGGTGGTCTGCTTATAGTTTGTGGTTGCAGAGAAGAAGACCAGGCCTATAAGGGCTACTGCAACTGAAGTGGCGGGAACGGTTCTTGGTAAGGTGCTTTCTTTTAACAGAACCAGAGGATTCCTTAAAAGCTCATCCAGTGCCATGATGCAGAGTGGGTACACCAATATGAGAACTCTCCCTGCAGGGTAGCCGGACTGGTCGGAGAAGTGCTTTAGAATCTCCACCATTGCAAAGCAGATGAAAACATATGAGAAGATCATCATGGTGAAGGGATAATCGTTTATCACCTTCATTTTCTTTATTATTACGTAGGCGTTTAATAATACAAGCGTAACTAAGAACAGCTGAAGCGGCTTTGGTACCATTCTCTGCGTAAGCGGAAGAGAGATGAGATTTACTATCAGTGTTTTTACTCCGCCTGCTCTGTCGTTTGCAATTGAAAGGTCATACTTTGTAATAAGGAAGTGATACTTTACAACCAGGAGCTGCAGCGCTATCCAAACTGATACTGGAAGCCAGAGGCTTTTCAGGTATATGAGGAACTTCTTTTCGGATACTATTTTAATAAGGAAAACTATTGCAACTGCTGCTGTGATAAGGAGAGCAGCTGTGTTTGCAAGCTCTGCAAAAAGGAGAGCATAGAAGCAGAGGATAATGTTCCTGTCCTTGGTGTCATTTAGCCATTCCTTGTAGGCAAAAAGCGATATGCAGACAAGTGCTACAGCGTAGCCGTAGCCCCTTGCCAGAGCGAAGAATTCGTTAATATAGGAACAGCACAGGAGCATTACAAATGCAACGTAGGAGATGTTTTTCTTAAGAAACTGCCTGGAGCAGGCATAGGTATACAGAACCCAGAAAACAAAAATCGGGAATCTGATGACAGCGATATGATATCTGGTATTGGTGATTAGTTCAGTGATACCGATAAGGAAGGTATTTAGCAGGTGGTTGTTGGCAGCGCAGTAGATCTCGCCGTTAAGGCAGGCTCTGATTCCGCCAAGGAAATCTCCGCTGTGGAAAAAACTGTTTACATAGAAAACATAAGTGATACCTTCATCCCAGGTAATAGGAATGTTTATAAGCCGGTATACCTGCTTGTAAGCAATAATAGCAACGACAATCAGGCAGAATATCAGCCTGAACCGAAGAACTTTTTTCATTTACCCAATCCTCATAAAAAACATAAAACAGTAACAAAACATGTCCACCCCAAAGTATTACAAACAGGACACGTTTTTTTGATATTATATCCATTTAAGGGATTTTTATCAATACTGCCGGAAACGAGTACCTGTTTAAAGTAATTGTCATATTTTGTTTGTGACCTTATGCACACAATAATTTATATATGCTATAATAATCAAGAATATGTTTTCTTCGGGGAATCTTTTTTGTGAATAGTGTTATTGATCGCATTTTAAACGGACAATTTGAAAATACAGAAAGATCACTAAGTTTCTCTCTTCCACGTCTGGAGCTGACTATTAAACCGGGCGAGATTTCTGAGGGAAGCTTTATTATCTATGGACCAAAAGACAAGGCAGTGCAGGGGCTTATCGCTACCTCTGAGCTTCGTATGGAGGTCCTCACAGCTGACTTTTCCGGTTATGAATTTGAGGTTGGATATCGTTTTGACGGCACAGGACTAAGTCCGGGAGATGCCATTAAGGGCGAGTTTAACGTCATTTCCAATCAGGGAGAATATCAGCTTCCTTTTGTTGTGAACGTGGAGATTAGCCATGTTATGTCAAGCATGGGACCTATCCGCAACATGTTCCACTTTGTTAATGTGGCCAAAACTGACTGGGATGAAGCGAAAAAGCTTTTTTATTCTGATGACTTTATAGAGGTCTTTGAGGAGAATGAACAGGGCTTTGAGAGTCTTTATCGCGGTCTTTCGGCTGTTCCCGGCTCAGAAGCCAATATGGAGGAGTTCCTTATCTCTATAAAGAAGAAACAGCCCATAGAATATATTCCTGACAGAGCAGAGATCGAAATAGATAATCCTGCTGCAGAGTCAGAGCACACTGTTATGCTGGTTCGTAACGGCTGGGGATATACCAAATTAGAAGTGGAGTTTGACGGCGAGTTTATGTCTTCGGATTCCAGAGAGCTTAGCGACAACGATTTTATAGGTAATAACTGCTTCTTTAAGTTCAGAGTTGACGCATCTCTCCTTCATGATGGTAATAACTTTGGAGCTGTTATTTTCAGAACTCCCTACAGAGAGGTGAAGATTCCTGTAACAGTAAGGGTGAATCTTGGTGTTGAGCACCTTAGCTCTGTTGAGATGGAAAAGAAAAAATTAACAGTTGAATTGGTGCGACTTTACGAGGATTTCAGAGCCAAGAAGATTGGCTCCAGGGACTGGATAGCTGAGACAGGAAGACTTGTAAATAAGATGAATGCCACGGATGCCAAGGATCCGGCCTTCAGACTTTACACAGCCCAGTACCTCATCACTGCTAACAGAGTAAGTGAGGGTAAGTGGATTCTGGATCAGATGAAGACAGTGCTCGAGGAGGAATATCCTGATAACGATACGCTGTTTTGTTATTACCTCTATCTGACGACTCTTGTTGAGAGAGATGAGTATGCGACCAATGAAGTGTCGAGAATGATGGAGGGTATTTTCTCCAGGAATTCCGATAACTGGCGTATTGCATGGCTCCTTCTTTATATTTCCGAGGAGTATGCCACAAGTCCTACCAGCAGATGGCTTCTTTTGGAGCAGCAGTTCAACGATGGCTGCAGAAGTCCGATTATATATATTGAAGCTTTGAGCCTTATGACTGAATCACCCACCATGCTTTCCAAGGCTGGGGACTTTGAGCTGCACACTCTTAAGTATGGTGTGAAAAAAGGCATAATCCAGGCTCATCTTATGGACCAGATCGTGTATCTTGGAACAAGGGAGAGGAATTATAACGAGAGACTTGTGAAGATTCTCATGGCCTGCTACGCAGAGAGACAGGACAGGGAGAGTCTTGAAGCTATCTGTTCACTTTTGATAAAGGGTAACAGAACAGATCCCGAGGCCTTCGACTGGTATGCTCTCGGTGTTGATAATGAGCTTCACATAACAAGACTTTATGAGTATTATATGGCTTCCATCTACCTCGATGAGGATGGAATGCTTCCTTGTGATATTTCCAAGATGGTTCTGATGTTCTTTTCCTATCAGAGTAATCTTGACTATGAGAAAAACGCGATCCTTTACAGATATCTCCATGAGCACAGGGGTGAGTACCCTGATCTCTACGATTCCTACAGACTTCAGATTGAAAAATACCTTCTGGAGCAGGTGGACAGAGGCCGAATCAATAAGGATCTTGGTTATTTATATAAGAACCTTCTCACAAGGCAGATGGTTGATGCCGGTAACTGTGACAAGGTCATGAGAATTCTCTTTTCAAACGAGATCAAGACAGATAATAAGCGTATGGTCAAGGTTGTTGTGGTTTACGACAAGCTTGAACAGGAGCTGGAGTATCCTCTTGCAAACGGAGTGGCTTACGTTCCGCTTTACGGCAGTGACTATTCGGTGTTCCTGGTGGATGCTGATGACAACAGATTTTCAGAGGGAATACCCTATATAAATTCCAAGCTTATGCTTGTGGGACAGCTGGCATCTTACGCGGTTCCCTATATTCAGAAGGGGCAGGAGAGCATTGAGCTTTTCCTGTGCGAGATAGAGAAAAGTGCCTACACCATAACCATGGAGAACGTAGGCAGATACAGAGCTCTTGCCAGTGATCCGCAGATCAGAAGCATCTGCAGACAGCATATTAGAGAGAGTCTTATCAGATTCTACTATGATAATAACTTCGAGAGACAGCTCTCAGAGTACATGGATGAGGTTGATACCGAGAAGCTCAGCACTCCCGACAGAACCAGTATGTTTGAGCTTATGGTCATGTCCGGTAATTACACCATGGCTTACAAGCTTGTCAGCAGGTTCGGTACCTACAAGCTGGATCCCAGAGTGGTGATGCGTCTATGCGGAAGACTTATGGATAATGAATCCTTCGAGAATACCGAGGAGAATGCCAAGATCGCATGGTATGCCTTCTCACATTCCAAATATGATGGTCAGCTTATTAACTTCCTGTGCGAGAGCTACACCGGAACTGTAAAGGATATGAGAGACCTTTGGAAAATAGCGGAGGCTCAGGGAGCCGATGTGTTTGAGCTTTCCAAGAGAATCCTTACACAGATACTCTACACCGGAGCTCACATCGGAGATAAGATCACTATTTTCAGAAACTATGTTAAGAAGAGCGGCGGAGGAGACCTGCTGGAAAAGGCATTTCTTGCAAAGAGCTCCCATGACTACTTCGTTGATAATATGGTAACTGACAGTTACGTATTTGAGAGAATTGGTGAGCTTGCCAAGTCCGGAGCGGATTTACCTTATGTGTGCAAAATGGCTTATCTTAAGAGCTTTACGGAGACAGGCCACGACACACTCAAGCCTTACAAGGATATACTTCAGGAGTTCTTAAGAGAGCTTCTTGATAAGGATATTTATTTCTCGTTTTTCATGCATTATCAGAGCGAGTTTGCTGAGATGCATCAGTTCTGTGACAAGTCGATCGTGGAATACCGCACGACTCCCGGAACCAAGTGTATCGTTCACTACATCAGCAGCGAGGATGATAACGAGGATTACAAGACCAAGCAGATGCAGGAGATGTACCCCGGCATCTACGATGCGGATTTCATAATTTTCTTCGGCGAGCAGATTCAGTATTACATCACGGAGGAGAATTACAACGGCCGCGGAGAAAAGCTCACTGAGAGCGGCACCATCTCCAAGAACGATATCGTTCAAGAGGCTACGGCAGGAAGATATTCCATCATAAATGATATTATGATAGGTAAGACTCTTCAGGACTACGACACTGTGGACAGACTGCTGTCGGAATATTATAAGAAGAGATTCCTGACAAACAAATTGTTCAGGACGTTATAAGAAAATATAAAGCCTTCTCCCTCTGGGGCGCACGACGTCCAGTGGACGTCGGTTCTGCGCGGACCGAAGCGGAGCGGAGACAGGTGTCAGCGGAGCTGACGGATGAGGGTAAAATGGCATTTTTCAGAGAATCAAAAACTGCAAGAAGATACGTACTTGGCTATGATCTGGGAGAAGAGGTCTCGCAGATTAGTTTTCTTGCGTCTGATTCTGACCTTCCGGAGACTCTGTCTGTCCTCGCAGGGGCAGAGGCCTACAACATTCCTACGGTTCTTGCCAAGAGGAAGGAAGTAAACCAGTGGTTCTATGGTAAGGAGGCCATTGCCAAGATTGAGGCAGGAGAGGCAGTAAGGGTTGACCGCCTGATCGAGAATGCCCGCATGGGAAGACGAGTTGATGTTGACGGTACGGGCTACGACCCTGTTTCACTTCTCACTCTTTTTGTGAAAAGAACCCTGTCACTTCTGTCTATGGAGATGTCCATGGATATGGTGGATGCCATTGCCTTTACCACCAGGAACATGGATACCAGAATGATAGAGGTGCTCTCTGAGGTTACAGGTGCGTTGTCACTTCCTGTAAAGAACGTGTTCTATCAGAGCTATGAGGACAGTCTTTATCACTACATGCTCTATCAGCCGGATGAGCTTTTGTCCCACGCTGTTATAGCCTGTGATTACAGCTTTGGTGAGATGATGGTCTACGACATGAAGCTTAATCACAGAACAAAGCCCATAGTGGTAACTATAGATAAGTATTCCTATGACGGAATGGCACTTTCCGAAGGTAAGCTTTCCGATAATACTAATGACCGCGCTGAGCAGGTTACAAGACTTGATACAAAATTCCTCGAGTTCTCGGAGAGAACCATGGAGGGCAGAATTGTCAGCTCCGTTTTCCTTCTTGGAGAGGGCTTCAGGGAGCAGTGGATGCAAAAATCTCTGGAGTTTTTGTGCAGAACAAGGCGAGTTTTCCAGGGTAACAATCTTTTCAGTAAGGGCGCCAGCATAGCAGCCAGAGAGAAGGTTGGTCCCAGTGGAAGAATGGATAAGTACGTCCTTCTTGACGGTGGAAAGCTTAAGTCCAACGTGGGAATGATGGTCAGAAAGCAGGGACAGCAGGTTTACCATGCCCTTCTTGATGCAGGTGAAAACTGGTATGACATCAGCACAGGGCTTGATGTTATTCTGGATGATGAGAATTGCATAGATATAATGATCACTCCTCTTACGGAAGGGGAGAAGCATATACATAAAATAGAACTGGAGGGGCTTCCTGAGCGCCCGCCGAGAACCACGAGACTTCGCATGAAGGTGGCCATGAGCGCTGCCAACAAGGTTAATGTTCATGTGGAGGACATGGGCTTTGGCGAGCTTTATGAGAGCTCCGGCATGTTTTGGGATGAGGTGATTCCGGTATGAGCGATCTGATTCTTTGTACCGGAAGGTACGCATTAAAACCATATTATTTAGAGAAAATCGGAAGACGAATCTACTCCATCGAGGAGCTTTGCTACTGTATAACTCAGAATGCATTCCTTATGGATTCGGACTCCTTTGAGATGGGGCTTGTGGACTGGATAGGCGATGAGCTTGGACTTGAGAAGTTATCCGATGAGCTGAGGAAGATGCTGGTTCACAACTGTTCAGCGGCTTCCTTTGCAGGACTCCTTCTTGAATACGTTGGATATTCCTCCAAGGAAGAGGTGTCAGGCACCGAGGAGATCCTTAAGAATAACGCCGATATGGATGTCTTCGACAAGCGCATGGCAAGAGCTGACTTTTTGATGAAGCAGGGACATCTCAGACAGGCTTTTGCGGAGCTTGGATATCTTACGAAGAATAAGACCGACATGGATAAAAATATCCGTGCCAGAATAGAGCATAATCAGGGCGTTATGTTTGCGCATCTTTTTATGTATGACCGTGCTGCTGAGTATTTTTACAAGGCCTGGGAGGATGGCGGAGAGGATGAGTCCTATTTAGGATTCCTTGCAGCCAAGCGAATGACCATGGATGAAAAGGAGTACGTCGCATTTGTCGGCAATCACAAGGAGGCTCACAATCTGTCTCTTAAGCTTGAGCAGAGAATGGATGAAGCAAGTGATCTCTATGATGCCAGCAGCGCTAACTTTAAGATAAGAAGTCTTGAACTGTACCGCACAGGGGCTAAGATGAGCGAGTACTATGAAGAGATAGACAGAATAACAGAGGATATGAAGGAAGAGTACCGGGGATTGGTTGAATAATGGGGTTCTTTGATATTTTCAAGAAAAAGGATACATATAGGCAGGAGCGCCATCAGCAGAACGAGCTGGAGAACTGGAACGATATCGTCTATACCAGGAAAAATATAGACATAGACGATCCGGCCCAGCGCCGTGAGTATGTGGAGAATTGTCTGCAGCAGATGGCTGAGGCCAGTCGTGACATGGACTCACTTCAGTTTGAGTACCGCGTGGTCACCTCCCATCTCCGTGATATGGAGGAAATAGATGCTCTCCCTCCGGAGAACAGAGAGGAAGTAAACGACTGTGCCAAGCGCATCATTGACAGTGAGGAACAGCAGAAGAACTTCAATAAGCGCAAGAGCAGAATGACGGATCAGGAATTTGAGAAGATGGAGCGTCTTGCCAATGACGCTAAGAGGGGCGCGAAGACTCTGCTTGACGCCGAGGAGCATCAGAAAAAGGTTAAGAATGACCTTCGAAGGCTTGATGAGGAGCGTAAGGCCTACGAGCTTAGACGTGCTGAGATAGAGATTTCTCTCGATAACATGCAGAAGCTGATGATTGTGATCGCGGCTGCGCTTGGATTCATAACTGTGATGCTCACAATAATCTCATTGGCGCTTAAGCTGAATGTAATCTATGGATATATGGTTGCCATTGTCATTGCGGCGTTATCCTTCTTATTAATAAACCAGAAGATTCACGAGCAGCGAAGAGAGAAGAAGGTTGTTCTCAACAGTATGGCGAGACTTATTCAGCTTCAGAATACTGTTAAGATAAGATATGTTAACAACAAGAACCTTATTGATTACGAGTGCATGAAATATGGAATCAGTAATTCCAGGGAGCTTTCAAGTCTGTATAATAAGTATCTACTTGAAAAAACCGAGCGTGAGCGCTATGCTAATGCTACCAAGCAGCTTGATGCCAATCAGAAGGCACTTGTGTTTACACTTAGAAAGTATCGCATCAAGGATCCTGATATCTGGGTTCATCAGGCGATTGCTCTTATTAACCACAACGAGGAGGTTGAGATCCGCCACGAGCTGGTGGGACAGCGTCAGGCTCTTCGTAAGCAGATGGATTATAAGAGGGATGTGGTTGCAGGTAATGCCAAGACAGAGATTGAGGAGCTTGTAAAACAGTATCCTGTTTACAGGCAGGAGATCCTGGATATGGTAGACCGCTTCGAGCAGAGATATCCCGGAGCGTGAATAGGTAATGAATTATATGGGAACTGTGGCAAAGGGGCTAAGTTTTCTTTGCTGCAGCACCCATTTTTTTATTGCCAAGAAAAGTTAGATAATGTAGTATGTTCAGTGTTGGTTCTGAAAATAAGAAGTTATTTTTAGGTAGGGAATTTAATGAGTAAATTTTTTCACAATGAGAACGATAAGATAGGTGAGGAATGCGGCGTCTTCGGAATGTACGATTTCGATGGCATGGATGTCGCGCCTTCAATTTACTACGGACTGTTGTCCCTGCAGCATAGAGGGCAGGAGAGCTGCGGTATAGCCGTCAGCGAGACGATGGGACCTAAAGGAAAAGTAACGAGTCATAAGGACATGGGACTGGTTAATGAAGCGTTTAATCATGAGATCCTTTCAGGGATGCATGGTGATATAGGTGTAGGGCATGTGAGATACTCCACAGCCGGCAGCAGCACCAGAGAAAACGCTCAGCCCCTTGTCCTTAATTACGTTAAGGGGACTCTTGCAATGGCTCACAACGGTAATCTGGTGAACGCACCTGAGCTTCGTGAGGAGCTTGCGTATACAGGTGCTATTTTCCAGACGACCATCGATTCTGAGGTTATCGCATATCACATTGCCAGAGAGAGACTTAATACTCCAAATGTTGAGTTGGCTGTAGCCAATGCGATGCATAAGATAAAGGGAGCTTATTCCCTTGTCATCATGTCTCCCAGAAAGCTTATAGGAGCAAGGGATCCCAACGGATTCAGACCTCTTGTAATTGGTAAGCGTGATAACTGCTACATCCTTGCATCTGAGACCTGCGCCCTTGATACCATTGGCGCTGAGTACATAAGAGATGTTGAGCCCGGAGAGATCGTTACCATTTCTCCCGAAAAGGGCATCGAGTCCAACAGACAGATGTGTAACAGTGTTAAGCACGGACACTGCATATTTGAGTATATTTACTTTGCAAGACCTGACAGCGTTCTTGACGGTGTCAGCGTATATGAATCAAGAATAAAGGCAGGTCGCTTCCTTGCCATGGATTCACCTGTAGAGGCTGACGTTGTAGTCGGTGTTCCGGAATCAGGTAACTGTGCAGCCCTTGGCTATTCCATGGAGTCAGGAATACCCTATGGTCAGGCATTTGTTAAGAATCAGTACATAGGAAGAACCTTTATAAAGCCAGGTCAGAAGAGCCGTGAGAGCAGCGTTCAGGTTAAGCTTAATGCACTTGGTAACGCAGTTAAGGGAAAACGTGTTATCATGATAGATGATTCGATTGTCCGCGGAACAACCTCTGACAGAATTGTAAGGATGCTGAGGGATGCGGGAGCTACTGAAGTTCACATGAGAGTAAGCTCACCGCCATTCTTATGGCCTTGCTATTTTGGCACGGATGTTCCTGCAAGAGAACAGCTTATCGCATATAATAGAAGTATTGATGAGATATGCAGGATCATCGGAGCTGATTCCCTGGGATATCTTAGAGAAGAGCGTCTTGATGAGCTCGTAGGACATAAATTTGATATTTGTAAGGGATGCTTTACAGGAGATTATCCTGTAGCACCGCCGGAAGAAGATATTCGCGGTGACTTCGAGAAATAAATTTTAAATTTTTAGGAGGATTTTATGAGCACAGATCGTTACAGTAGCCCGCTTTCAGAGCGTTATGCAAGCAGGGAGATGCAGTACATTTTTTCACAGGACATGAAGTTTAAGACTTGGAGAAAGCTTTGGATTGCACTTGCTGAGATCGAGCACGAGCTTGGACTTAATATTACACAGGAGCAGATCGATGAGCTTAAGGCACATCAGGACGACATCAACTACGAGGTAGCTATTGCCCGTGAGAAGGAGGTTCGTCACGACGTAATGAGCCATGTATATGCTTACGGCCAGCAATGCCCTAAGGCAGCAGGTATCATTCACCTTGGAGCTACAAGCTGCTACGTTGGTGATAACACAGATATCATCATCATGACAGAGGCTCTTAAGCTTGTTCGTAAAAAGCTTCTTAACGTTATCAGCAGCCTTGCAAAGTTTGCTGATGAGTACAAGGATCTTCCTACACTTGGATTTACACATTTTCAGCCTGCACAGCCCACAACAGTAGGTAAAAGAGCATCACTGTGGCTTCAGGACTTCACAATCGACCTTGAGGACCTTGACTATGTTCTCGATAACATGAAGCTCCTTGGCTCAAAGGGAACAACAGGAACACAGGCTTCCTTCCTTGAGCTCTTTGACGGAGACCTCACTAAGGTTGATAAGCTTGATCCCATGCTCGCAGAGAAGATGGGCTTCAAGGGCTGCATGGCAGTTTCAGGTCAGACCTACAGCCGTAAGATCGATATGAAGGTTGTTAACGTTCTTGCAGGAATTGCTTCTTCAGCAACCAAGATGGCTCAGGATATCAGACTTCTTCAGCACCTTAAAGAGGTTGAGGAGCCCCATGAAGCTAAGCAGATCGGTTCTTCAGCTATGGCTTATAAGAGAAATCCCATGAGAAGTGAGAGAATCTGCTCACTTTCAAGATATGTGATCGTGGATACACTTAACCCTGCAATCACAGAAATCTCACAGTGGTTTGAGAGAACGCTCGATGATTCAGCTAACAAGAGACTTTCTATTCCTGAAGGCTTCCTTGCTATCGATGGTATCCTTGATCTTTGCATGAACGTAACAGACGGCCTTGTTGTATATCCCAAGGTTATCGAGAAGAGACTTATGTCTGAGCTTCCCTTCATGGCTACAGAGAACATCATGATGGATGCTGTTAAGCTCGGCGGCAACAGACAGGAGCTCCACGAGAAGATCAGAGAGCTCTCAATGATCGCCGGCGACCACGTTAAGAAGGATGGTAAGGACAATGACCTTCTTGATATGATCGTTAAAGATCCCGCTTTCCACATGACAGAGGATAAGATCAAGGAGTGCATGGATCCTAAGAAGTATACCGGATGCAGTGCACACCAGGTTGAGAGATTCCTTGCTGAGGTAGTTAATCCTATCCTTGAAGCAAACAAGGACGAGCTTGGTCTTACAGCTGAAATAAACGTATAAAAAACAAAACCTGCAGACTTCCGTGTCTGCAGGTTTTTCATAGATAATCGGGTAAATACAGTTGTAGACTGAATAAATTGAACACAGGGAGAAAACTATGGCAAAAAACTGGGATATTGAGAAATTCAAAAAGACAGCCAGAGCAGCTGCAGCAGAGGGTATTGTACTTCTGAAAAATGACAATAATGTACTGCCTGTTGAGAAAAACACAAAGCTTGCAGTATTTGGCAGAAGCCAGATGAATTACTATAAGAGCGGCACAGGCTCAGGGGGCATGGTTAACGTAGACTATGTTATGGGAATTTACGAGGCTCTTAAGGCGTCAAAGAAATATAAGTTAAACGCAGATGTGCGCAAGGCCTATGAGGAATTCGTAAAGGAGAATCCTTTTGATACAGGTGTGGGCTGGGCAGCAGAGCCCTGGTTCCAGAAGGAGATGCCTCTTAGCGATGATTTTGTGAAAAGGGCTGCGAAGGAATCTGATACTGCAGTTTTCATAATCGGAAGAACCGCAGGAGAGGATCAGGACAACAAGAACGAGCATGGAAGCTATCTTCTCACTGATGAAGAGAAGGATGCGATGAAGAAGGTCTGCAAGGCATTTTCACGCACGATCGTGCTTCTTAACGTGGGCAATATCATTGATATGAAGTGGGTTAAGGAGATTAACCCTTCAGCAGTTCTGTATGTATGGCAGGGCGGTCAGGAGGGCGGAAACGCTGTTCTTGACGTGCTTACAGGTGATGTGAATCCTTCCGGTAAGCTTGCTGACACTATCGCTGAAAACATCGAGGATTATTCTTCAACTGCGAACTTCGGCTCAGAGAAGAGGAATTTCCAGACAGAGGATATCTACGTTGGATATCGCTATTTTGAGACCTTTGATAAAAAGGCAGTTCTCTATCCCTTTGGATATGGACTCTCATACACGACCTTTGACGTAGCACTTGGCGAATTCGCATACGATAAGAAGGACGGTGTATCTCTTGAGGTTCTTGTTACCAACACAGGTGATAAGGCAGGAAAAGAGGTTGTTCAGGTGTATTTTGAGGCGCCTCAGGGTAAGCTCGGAAAGCCTTCAAGAGCGCTTTGCGGCTTTGCTAAAACTGATGTACTTGAGCCCGGACAGATGCAGTGTCTTGAGTTCGACATTCCCAAATACTGGCTTGCATCCTATGATGACAGCGGCGTGACAGGACATAAGTCAGCCTATGTTATGGAGGAGGGTGTTTACAGAATCTATGCAGGCAGCGATGTAAGAAGTGCTGAGAAAGCAGGAGAGTTCGAACTTAAAAAGCTTGAGGTTATCTGCGAGTGCGAGGAGTCTTATGCTCCTGTAAAGGATTTTGAGCGCTTAAAGCCGGGTAAAAAGAGTAGTGATGATGCTGTTTATGCTAAGGGCACTGAGAAAGCACCTACAAGAACTCTTGATCCTAATAAGAAGAGAAAGGATAACCTTCCAAAGGAGGTTTCTTATACAGGCGATAAGGGATATAAGCTCTCTGATGTTGAAGCAGGTAAGGTATCTATGGAGAAATTTATCGCACAGCTCTCCGATGATGATCTTATTGCAATGATGCGCGGTGAGGGTATGTGCTCACCTAAAGTAACAGCGGGAATTGCAGGTGCCTTTGGCGGTGTGACAGATAGTCTAGCAGGCTTTGGAATCCCTGTGGGTGGATGCTCAGATGGACCCAGCGGTATTCGTATGGACTGCGGAACACACGCATTTTCACTTCCTAACGGAACCTGTCTTGCATGTACCTTCAATGAAGAACTTAATGAGGAGCTCTTTAGATGGGAGGCTTTAGACCTTAGGAAAAACAGAATAGATGCTCTCCTTGGACCTGGTATGAATATTCACAGAAGCCCTCTTAATGGCAGAAACTTTGAGTATTTTTCAGAGGACCCTGTTCTTACAGGTAAGCTTGTAACAGCGCAGCTACGTGGACTTCACAAGTATGATGTTACAGGTGTTATCAAGCACTTTGCAGGTAACACTCAGGAATACAGAAGACACTTTGTAGATAACGTTGTATCTGAGAGAGCTCTTCGTGAGATTTATCTCAAGGGCTTTGAGATTGCGGTAAGAGAAGGTGAGGCAAGGGCTGTTATGAGCACCTACGGCCCTGTAAACGGCATCTGGACCTCAAGCAGCTATGACCTTCTTACTACAATGCTTAGAGGTGAATGGGGCTTTAAAGGCATCGTAATGACTGACTGGTGGGCTATGGGTAATGATGAAGCAGGAGCTCCTGGGGATTATAAGAATGTATCTGCCCAGGTTCGCGCTCAGAATGACCTTAACATGGTAAACGGAAGTGCAGAGGATAACTCCAATGGCGATGACCTTCCCAAGGCTTTGAAGGAGGGAAGACTTACCCGCGCTGAGCTTGCAAGATGCGCAGCAAACATTTGCGAATTCCTTCTTAAAACTCCTGCCTACAGACATTTGCTTGGCGAGGAGTCAGCACTTGATAAGGAGCTTGCAAAGGCTGTTTCAGAGGACGATGCTAAGCTTCAGGATATGATAAAGATGACTCTTAATGAGGGTGAAACTGACCTTGATACCTCTCTTATAAATGTAGAGAAGGGCGCTACAACAGCCTTCGTAGTGACATCAAAGACAAAGTGCCTCATGGATATGGAGCTTGTGCTCAGGGCAGATAACCAGCCTGATGTTGCTCAGCTTCCACTGTCAATTTTCCAGGATAAGATGCTGATAAAGACAGTGACAATTACAGGAATGGACAAGGAGTGGAAGACAGTAAGGATCAATATGAATCCTGCTATCATGAGTAACTTCTATCTTAAGTTCTACTTTGCGCAGGGCGGTCTTGAGATAAAGTCAATTAAGATAATTAAGACTAAGGATCTTGAGGAGGAATTTAAGCGAGGAATTACAGAATTATAATTTACGTAAGTAATATATAGAACCGGTACGGAGTAATGATTTTTTGGAATAAAATTTCATTACTCCGTATTATTTATAAAAAATATATTTCAAAAAACAGGGAGTATAAACGATGTCTTAAATGTTCCTTAAGCATACACTATTTGAGTTTACTTATATCCGTAAAAATGATAATAATAAACTATGGGGGAAACACAAAATAATAAGGGTTATGATAGTTTTTGTGAAAGGAGATCATTCTTATGGGTAAGAGAGTTAGTTTCAAGAGTGTCATCTCAGCAGCTATGGCTGTTGTTATGGCATTGACACTTTGCATTATAGCAATCCCTGCTTATAATGTAGAAGCTGCAAACAAAAAGGTTACAGTTAAACTGGCAGAAAATGATGGCGAGAAAGACATCGATATGGCTGTTGGAGCTAAGATTCAGCTTAAGGTAAAGAAGGATGGTAAGACCCTCGGAAAGAAAGCTGTTACTTACAAGGTAAGCGGAAAGAAAGTTATTTCCTGCTCAAAGAGCGGACTTATCACAGCTAAGAAGGCCGGCGACGCTGAGATTACAATCAAGGATAAGAACAGCAACTTTACAGCTACAGTTTATGTAGAAGTTGGTGGCGGCAAGAAGGGCAAGAATGACGACAAAGAAAAGCCCGAGAAGATCTGGCTCGATAAGTCAGAAATCTGGCTCGAGGTTGGTGAAGGCTATCACGCAAGCGTATTCACAAGACCTGAAGGCATCGGCGGCGGTGTTTCATGGACAAGTGAGAACAGCGACATTGCAACAGTAAGGGATGGATACATCAGAGCTGTTGGTCACGGAGATGTTAGAATTCACGCACAGAAGCGCGGCAGAGATGCTTGCATGATGGTACATGTAAACTGATCAGCAAGTTTCGAGATAGCTAAGCATAAGGAGATGCAGGACGAAGGCCTGTATTAGGAAGAAAAAAGTTAATAGTGCAAATAAAGAGGTCGCATCCCATTTGTGTGGGATGCGCTTCTTTTTTTATTGAATAGGAAATTCCTATTCAATAAAAAAGCACTCCGTGGGATGCACACTCGCGCGAATGGAAGATGTTGCATTCTGCAACCGCGTCTACGTTCCACTTCGGTCGTTGCAAAGCAGATGTCCCCCGGACATCTTGCAACGGTGTGAGAGTTTTGCAAGCAAAACTCTATTTTATTTAATAGGAAATTTCGCCTTGGCGGCGAAACCTTGAATTAAAAGGCCCGGCAAGACCGGGCCACGCAAAGCGGAGGTATATTGGCTATAAATTACCAATCTACCTCGTCAAAGAATTCGTCATCTTCGTGCATAAAGTAATCCATGTCGAGAAGGTCTTCATCGTCCATCTCGCGGATTTCGTTCGCCGACATGCCTTCCGGCGGATTTTGGATGTATTTCTCTCTAAGCTTTGCTATTAGTTCTTTACTAGCCATGGCTGTTCCTCCTGTAGCATGATTTTATCATGCACAGGAATACGAGGGAACACTGCCGATTTTTGAAGATGGAGCTCTGCTCTTGGGACGGCATTTTCCCATTGCTTTTTCATATAGGGCTTCGAGAGAAACACGTTTGTGGTTAAAGTGCAATTCAAGAAATTTCATGGTTCTGGTGCACTTGGGACAACTCAATGGATCATATCCGAATGCTGACAGGATACCTGAACGCCATTGAAGGAATGATTTAAAGAATGGTTTTTTAGATGGATGAATCAGCTGGTAAAGCTTTTTGTCTGATTCTCTATGACGGCCATACACACCATAGTAACGTATCATTTTAAAGTCTTTTTCGGGTATGTGCTGGATAAGACGTTTGATGAATTCCATGGAAGGTATGGTCTCGGTGACAAGGACTTCGTCCTCATGTCTGTTGTAGTGGAAAGTGACAGTATCATGCTCTTTATCATAAGAGTCAATCCTTGAGAGGCCGATTACTGGACGACCAAGGTAGCGACCTATATATTTAGCCACTGTGTGCCTGTCAGCAAGGGTGGGTTTTGCGTAGATATAGAAACCATCTTTTTGATTTTTGTATGAGAGGGCTTTTTCTTTTTTGAACAATGCTTTCTTCTTGGGATCAGTAATACGGGCTTCCATTAGATTAAGCAGAGCTGTTTGAAAAGCATGGCGTAAGTAGTGGTAATTAAAGTGATTGACTCTGCGCCAAAAACCAGTGTCGCCTACACCACCTTCAGATATGAGGCAGTGGATATGAGGATTCCATTCTAAAGGACGACCAAATGTATGAAGAACCAGAATGTAACCAGGTGTGAAGCTCTGACTCTTGTTGATTTTGTAGAACATACGGTTAATAACACTGCTGACAGCTTCGAAAAGACAGTTAAGAAGGTCGCGGTCTTCGAGAAAGTAATGTCGTAATTCTTTTGATATGGTGAATACGCAGTGTCTGTGCTGGCAGTTTATGAGCTTGAAGGACATAGCCTGAGCACGTTTCTGTGAATACATGGCACCACATGTAGGACAGAATCTTGAATGACAACGAAAGGGAATGAATTTGAGAGTACCACAATCAGGGCAGCCGTACATGGCGCCGCCATAGGCAGGATCTCCGCAATTGAGCATCTTATCGATGTTTTCAATTTCAGTTTTGCGGGGGTGAAGAGTATATTGAATTTCTTCGTAATGATCGCGGAACAGATTTTGTAGTATGTTTCGTTTCATAAAAATCATTATGAATGAGTTGAGGCAAAAAACAACCCCCACCCCTCATGATTGAGGGGCAGGGGAGCTGAAGTGCCGCAGGCACTTTTTTATG
>NZ_AUJH01000016.1:0-132838 GCF_000424125.1 Butyrivibrio sp. FC2001 | reverse complement strand
CATAAAAAAGTGCCTGCGGCACTTCAGCTCCCCTGCCCCTCAATCATGAGGGGTGGGGGTTGTTTTTTGCCTCAACTCATTCATAATGATTTTTATGAAACGAAACATACTACAAAATCTGTTCCGCGATCATTACGAAGAAATTCAATATACTCTTCACCCCCGCAAAACTGAAATTGAAAACATCGATAAGATGCTCAATTGCGGAGATCCTGCCTATGGCGGCGCCATGTACGGCTGCCCTGATTGTGGTACTCTCAAATTCATTCCCTTTCGTTGTCATTCAAGATTCTGTCCTACATGTGGTGCCATGTATTCACAGAAACGTGCTCAGGCTATGTCCTTCAAGCTCATAAACTGCCAGCACAGACACTGCGTATTCACCATATCAAAAGAATTACGACATTACTTTCTCGAAGACCGCGACCTTCTTAACTGTCTTTTCGAAGCTGTCAGCAGTGTTATTAACCGTATGTTCTACAAAATCAACAAGAGTCAGAGCTTCACACCTGGTTACATTCTGGTTCTTCATACATTTGGTCGTCCTTTAGAATGGAATCCTCATATCCACTGCCTCATATCTGAAGGTGGTGTAGGCGACACTGGTTTTTGGCGCAGAGTCAATCACTTTAATTACCACTACTTACGCCATGCTTTTCAAACAGCTCTGCTTAATCTAATGGAAGCCCGTATTACTGATCCCAAGAAGAAAGCATTGTTCAAAAAAGAAAAAGCCCTCTCATACAAAAATCAAAAAGATGGTTTCTATATCTACGCAAAACCCACCCTTGCTGACAGGCACACAGTGGCTAAATATATAGGTCGCTACCTTGGTCGTCCAGTAATCGGCCTCTCAAGGATTGACTCTTATGATAAAGAGCATGATACTGTCACTTTCCACTACAACAGACATGAGGACGAAGTCCTTGTCACCGAGACCATACCTTCCATGGAATTCATCAAACGTCTTATCCAGCACATACCCGAAAAAGACTTTAAAATGATACGTTACTATGGTGTGTATGGCCGTCATAGAGAATCAGACAAAAAGCTTTACCAGCTGATTCATCCATCTAAAAAACCATTCTTTAAATCATTCCTTCAATGGCGTTCAGGTATCCTGTCAGCATTCGGATATGATCCATTGAGTTGTCCCAAGTGCACCAGAACCATGAAATTTCTTGAATTGCACTTTAACCACAAACGTGTTTCTCTCGAAGCCCTATATGAAAAAGCAATGGGAAAATGCCGTCCCAAGAGCAGAGCTCCATCTTCAAAAATCGGCAGTGTTCCCTCGTATTCCTGTGCATGATAAAATCATGCTACAGGAGGAACAGCCATGGCTAGTAAAGAACTAATAGCAAAGCTTAGAGAGAAATACATCCAAAATCCGCCGGAAGGCATGTCGGCGAACGAAATCCGCGAGATGGACGATGAAGACCTTCTCGACATGGATTACTTTATGCACGAAGATGACGAATTCTTTGACGAGGTAGATTGGTAATTTATAGCCAATATACCTCCGCTTTGCGTGGCCCGGTCTTGCCGGGCCTTTTAATTCAAGGTTTCGCCGCCAAGGCGAAATTTCCTATTAAATAAAAAAAAAGCCTCAATCATGTGAGGCTTTTAGTGTCTACATGCGAAAAATCGCTGATATTATTTTCAAGCATTTCCTGTGAGAATATCATTTTGTAAAACCCAAGGTACGTTTCCTTTATTTCATCCAGGTTGTCTGTTTTGTTTTTCCCAAGAAACAGTAGCTGAAATGGAACACCAAAGCACGCTATTCTCAGCCCTGTATCCCGGCAGCCATTACGCAGATAAAACCCCTTTCTTCTCGTCTGAAGCTTCTTTTCTTCACTGTCATCTGTCAGGTCAGGATCCTCAATTTCCAGGACGACATTATCGGCATCCTCAAGGTATTCCGCCAATAACTGAAGTATTTTTCCGCCAACTCCTGAATTCCTCTTCTCCGGATAAACTGCCAGAAAATCCAGGAGATAATTCTTATTCTTTTTCGCGAGAAAAGCATAACCTATTATGTTATCCTCGTCCATAAGCCCCAGGCACTCATATATGTCTTTAGCTATTGCTTCCTCAATTATATCAAGAGGCTTCTGTTCGTTTTCCGGGAAATCAAAAATGAGTCGTTCATTATAGATACGCTTAAGCTGCGCAGCATCAAGTTTAAAAAGTTTCATTGCTTTGGAATCCTCCTAAACTTAGTTTCATCGATATATAGATTATACAAAAACAGCAGCTACATCAGGCACTAAAGCCCGCTGCGTCCTTCACTCCAAGTACAAGCATAACTATAATCAGCCCTACTCCATAAACAAAGGGAATTGCTGTAATAATGCCGGGAATAAAGACAAGTAATCTTGTCTTTATTGTCTTAATGGCATATGCCTTGATAAATAAAAAGCAGCTGACAATCATAGGAATGCATACCAGTCCAAGAAAAACTGAATACCTTTCAAATTCCGTAAAAGGAATCATGGAATCCGGGAACTTCACAGTGTTCCCGCCAACAATTGCCTTTGTAAGCAGATAGAAAACAACAAAAACTCCAACAAGATATATAAAACCCGCAATTTTCTTTTTCATTACTAATTAACTCCCAAACAATTTACTCAAATAATCCCACAACTTCGCTTAAGTCATTGACCTCGTAGTCAGCCTGCTCTTCCTCTCCGTCGGTTTCCCAGTATTTCCACATACCCTGCATTACGCGAACAGTTTTCATCCCCATTCTCTTGGCGGGAACTATGTCGTTATCTACTCTGTCTCCGATCATAACCGCATTCTCAGGCTTACACTTTGCACGTGACAAAGCGATTTCAAATATCTTCTTATCAGGCTTCTCGACGCCTTCCTCAGCAGAAGCTATGACAATATCTATGAATTTCAAAACACCATGATTCTCTAATCTGGCTACAGTTCCAGGTACCTGATTAGCTATGACACCGATCTTGTAGTTCTTGCTAAGTCGCTCCAGACAATCATAGGATTCAGGATACAGCTCCTCTTCTTCTGTGTGCCACTGAGGTCTTTCTATTCCGTATTCCTTAATCAGAACGTGCTCTGCCTTTTTCTTTTCCTTATATATCTTAAGGACCTTGTCCTCTATTACTTCAAAGGGCTCATTTACCGCTTCTGCTATCTCATGAAGCCTATGTAAAAATGGCTTTTCTTCGCTCACCAGTGTTGAGCCCACATCAAAAAAGAGCCACTGGACATTTTCCCGAAGAGTCTTTTTATCCATCATCAACAACCTCCCAAAAGGAACAATGTCCTCTCTTATCTTTCAAATATCACTCCGCCTGCATCAGTCGGATGATCAATATAAACAATATCTTTTGCGCTACTTTTGTATCTGGCAATATTTCTGAAGATCATCATATCCCCTGCTGCCACCGCGATCATAGCACATGACATGAACATAACGACCTGATTAGCCATAAGAATAGAGACAATGAACGGTATCACTCCAAGTACAAGTCCCGGCATCATAACGCCAACCAGATACTGCCATTTTTTCACAGGAACAAGACATGTACAATAAGGAGAAAAAGAGGGCTTCATAATTCCAAACTCTATATCCTTAAAGCTACCCGGTGCAAAAATAACCCAGCAGGCCCCATGGATCATCTCATGGATGAATATAAGAATCACAAAGCTGACAAAAAATGGAAGAACCTGAAAGTTAAAGAAATCAAACTTACGGTTAACTGCATAGAAAATCACACTTCCCACGCTAAATAATATCAGCATCAAACCCACTGATAGAATGGTCGCCTTATTTATGTCTATTGTCAGGTTCTTCTGAGAATACTCCTGCTGCTTCATCTCCTCGCAGATTTTCTCAAATCTTTCCAGTCTCTTCTTTTCCTTTTCAGAGAGAATTCTTTCCTCGTTTTTCATACGTCCTCCTTTTTGTTACCTTTAAATATTATTTCCCCTCTTTCATGTACTTAAATACGTTGATAGATTCCAACGGGTGGCCGTCAAAATCAAAGAATGCCTGATTATCCCAGGAGCATCCGCCATAATAAAGAGCGGCGTCCTCAGGGTCGTAGTCTGAGGCATAGCTGCTGGCCCATCCACTGCCATATTTCTCCCAAATACTGGAATTGTCTGCGCCGGCAGGTCCAACCGGAATCCATGCTCCTTCCCAGTAGACGATACCAAGCCCGCCAACATCATTTACATGCTCACAGATATCATGAAGGATCGTCGCCTGTCCCTCTACTGATATCTCATATCCATCCACTTTATCTCCGGAATTGAAACTATTTCCGGAGCCATCTCCGTCCTTAGTTGTATAGGCATATGACGTTTCAGCAAGGAATACCTTCTTGCCATAGCGCTCCTGTATAAGTTCCAGGACACGGCTCATATTATCCATACTGCCATCCCAGAATGGATAGTATGACATTCCAACCATATCAAAATCGAGCTCATTTTCTATAAGCTTTGATACAAGGTTAAGCACATCCGCTTTGTCGGTTATTCTTGTATAGTGAACTACTATGGAAATATCTTTTCCATAATCTGCAGAGACCTCACGTATTGCTTTACTCCCGGCCTTTAAAAGCGTAATGATGTTTTCAGGCTTGGTCTCGCCGGACATTCCATAATTGATTTCATTACCAATCTGTATCATGCCTACATCAACTCCAGAATCCAGGAGCTGAATCATACTTTCCTTTGTGAAATCATATAATGCTGAGCTTTTTTCTTCTATGCTCATTCCTTCCCACGCTTTTGGCACATGCTGGCGTTTTGGATCCGCCCAGAAATCAGAATAATGAAAATCTATGCAGACCTTCATGCCATAGGCAGTGGCCCTCTTACCAAGTGTTATTGCAGTAGCAAGATCATTATTACCGCCGCCATAGCCATTACCATTCTCATCGTAAGGGTCATTCCATACGCGAAGTCTTACATAGTTGATTCCTGCATCTGCAAAGGTTTTCAATGCATCCTGCTCTGCGCCATCTTCGTTATAGAACTTCACTCCGCTATTTTCTTCAACCAGCAGTGATGATGCATCCATGCCAAAGATAAAGTCATCTGAGAGTCCTTCTATAGGTGTTTTCCAGGTTTCAACTTCCTCCTGGGGGGCTTCAGTCTGTGGTTCTTCTGGCTCCGCTTCAGCGTTCTCTGATTGGGCAATTGAAGCACTATCCTCTATTGTTTTATCAGAAACATTTTGCTGCAGCTTTTCTTCAGGAGCAGCAGGTGTTTCCACTTTCTGCGAACATCCTGAAAAACAGAATATCGATGCTAATGCCATACTAATAAGAAATGGCAATTTACTCTTTTTCATTACTTCTCCCAACCGTTGGAATCTTGCTCATAGTGCTTAATAAAATCAGAACTCATCATCCGAATACCCCTTTGATTCCAACAATGTTACCTTATCCCCAAAAATCTCTCTGCAAATGCGAAGCTCCAGCTCCTGTCTGTGGGCGAAATGCTTGAATAATTCCTCCACACCGCTCACCCCATTACTTTTGGCATAAGGTGATTCATCAAAATATTGAGTCATAAGAGGAAACCACATTTCATTTCCGTGTTCGTCAGAACGCTCTTTCCTTATGACTCCGATGCTCTCGGAAATATTTTCTGTCTTTAGATATATTATTCGTAAATCCTTATCTTTGATAATGTCTGCCAGCTCTTTGTAAAAATCTATTATCTCCTGATCTGACATATTCCGATAGAGAATCATGTCTTCGACAATGTTTTGGAAAATGGAACATTCAAATATATACTTATCACCATCCCAATTTCTAAATCTGCGAAAAACAATATCCTTAAAAGCTTCAAACTCCTGCCTGCCGTTATAGATTTCATACTGCTCAAGATCCTTATGGAATCCCACAATGTCAGTGAGAATCTTCGTGTAGCAGATAATCATATGATCATCTTCTTTGAAGCTTTTCTCCTTAATCTCATCACTGATATCATTGTACTTTTTCAGAATCTCTTCATATGTCTCTTTATTGACATATGCACACCATGCGAGCTCAACCGGAGAATACTCTCCTTCACATATAGCCTTATAATCCTGATTTTTCTCTGACAATCTATTTACAAGCGTGCTCTTTCCGCTTCCCTGTAAACCCTCAACAAAATAATTCAAGTAAAAACACCTCTCTTCTACTGTCCTATAAATTGTACATCATAAAATTACCGTTGTGTTTAAATCCAAATGCTGTGTATAGCTTCACGCCCATATCTGAAGCAGTGATGTGAACTGCACCACACCCATACGCTCTTGCTTCCTCTACGACACGACTAAGCAGTTCCTTCGCTATCCCTTTTCTCCTATAATCAGGATTCGTATACATACTTGAGAGAAGGCCAAGCTTTCCAGTCGGACATGTAAAGTACGGCGGTTTTTCAACAAATGACATTCCACTTGTTCCAATTATCTTATCCCCGTCCATAGCAAGCCATGAAACAAATGTCCCATCAGCCATATGCCTGTGATAAAAGTCGAACAACGCAGTTTTTAAGTCAACGTACTTAGGTACTTCTCTCCCTGACACTACATACTCTTCCGTCAATTGAGTAATTCTCATATCAATGAAGGTCTCTAATTCCGCCTCTGTAAGCTTTTTGTATTCAATGCTCATTTTTTACCCCCTTGTTATACCTCTATATAAGTGCCAGTTCAACCAGAACTTCCATGTCAGGTCATATTGACGTACCACTTCACGGATAACAGACTACTATTTTTCTTTCCTTTACACCGGAATTAGATCTCCTCAGAAAACTGACTGAACTTTTCATGCTCGCTCATCACTTCTAATCATACTAATCTTATTTTCTGCCTACTTTTTTCAGTCAGAATTCTTGTATAAAGGTATATCGGCGTACCGCAAACGTAATTACGTCAACTTTTATACCAAGACCTTACATCTATCCTTTCAAAATATCATAAACTGGTTGAATCCATTACTACGATTATATCCAAATTACGTCTAGACCCCTTTAATAGCCTTACATGGTTGAACCCATCGCGGTGGAGAAACCGATACTCAAGCTCGTATTTTTTCTAACCTGTCTGATTTCTCAGAAATATAATGAATAGGTGCAAAACCAAGAATCAGACCGACAACAAATCCCAGAAAATGGAAAACCAAAGTGCATACTCCCGGAAGATTTCCCAAAAAGAAATATCCAACAATGTATCTATATCCACTCTGGCATTTAAACAACCGAGATAAATCCTTATGTCTAAGTGCCTGGTTAACAAGCATTCCAATGCAGGTATATATTGCCGGAGATGCTCCATATATATGAGCATTGGGATATATAAGCAAAAGAAGTATTCCTGGAATAATCAGACCAAGAGTAATTACAATGATATATTTCAGCCTGCCAACATATTCTTCAAAAAATCCCCCTATATACCATAGGGCAATTATATTCGCCAGCAGATGAATAATAGATGTCTGCAAAAATCCATAAGTAGCAAGCCTGTACAACTGCATTTTCCCAAAAACATCTTCCCTGGATAATTGCAGATATTCCGTTAAATTACCGCCGCCTGAAATAGCGACCCAAAAGCGATTGCACTGTGATGATATAAGCAAATTAATTAAGAATACTGCAATCATTATGATAATAAAAAATGTTGTAAGAATTCTTGTTCCCCGCAATCTTGTCCCCAAACTTTTATCCTTCCTCAATAATATATAAGGTCAGGTTAGCCCCCTCACATAGCTTCAAGCAATTCCTTCGCGCGCTTAAGTATCCTTCCATGATGCCGTAGCACCTTGTCACATCAACAAAGCTCTACTGTAGGTAACATACCGTATTCCTCCTGAAAAAATATAGTTCTAATATATCAGAAAAAAAGCCATTTAACAGCATTTTTTCTGTCAAATAGCTTTTTTCTATTAAATAGTATTTCTATTACTTTTCGAAAAGGAATCTCTCAGGAAGTGACACTCCAAAATCCTTTGCAAGATGTCTGAACTCATCAGGAGTAATGGTCTGTCTCTTTGTTCCGGTCATAGACAGCGTCTTTACAAGAATCTCAGCAGACTTCTCGACTGTGTGCATAAGACCGAAGGTAAGGTCAAAATCCTCTCCTGCTGCAAACATTCCATGATGTGCCCAGATAGCGACATCATATTTTTCCATAAGCCTGCTGGTCTCTACTGCAATCTCTCTCCCACCGGGAACCATCCACGGCACTACGCCTATTCCGTCAGGGAATACCACAGGGCACTCCGTAGCCATTTCCCAAAGCTCTCTTGTGAAAGCCTCGTCAGTAAGCGGAAGCACGAAAGTAAGTGCAATAGTGTTAGTGGTGTGCGCATGGTAAATAACTCTGTACTTCCCACCTGTTACACGCTTTTTCACCTCATGGTTCATAAGATGTGAAGGGAGCTCAGATGTGGGCTTGCCGCCATTAACAAGTCCCCACATGATACGGTAATTCTCACCTGCATCATCCAGCTCAATAACGCAAAGACTATCCTCAGGGTTAATGATCACATTTCTAAAATATTTACCTGAGCCTGTCACCATGAAAAACTCACCTGCAAGCTCCGGTACTGTAGTTCCGATAGGCTGCCAGTCTCCTGCTTTAAGATCATCCTGGATCTCTGCCACCTCTTCAGGCTTCATTCTATAGGAAAGGTTTCCGCCATTCCTCTCATGCCAGCCCTGCTCCCAGCCATCATTTGCCATTCGTATGAAACCCTTTGTAAATTCTGCATCTAAAACTCTCATTTAAAAATCACTCCTAACATATTTATCTTAAAACTAATACTCACTTAAGCTCTCTTTGCCAAAACTTCATTTTCATATCGCTCAATTTCGCCATACCACTCACCGTCGACGGGTGCGCCGCAGCGTCTGCAATACTCATTCCATACATCACCAAAGGGCATGGTCTTAAGCTCTTCCTGCTGAATCATCAGCCTGGTGAAGTTCGATTTATCCTGCAAATCTCTAAGCTCATCATGAGGTGTAAGAAGTGCATTAAGAAGTGCCTTTTCTGTGTTTCTAAATCCTGTCACCCAAGCGCCTATTCTGTTTATAGAAGCGTCGAAGTAATCAAGTGCCATGAAAACCGAACCATGAAGGCCGCCGCAGCGAACAATCTCTTTAGCAATCTCTTTTGTCTCATCATCAAATAAAACTACATGGTCTGAATCCCAGCGAACAGGTCTTGTGATGTGAAGCGCGATGTTCGGGAAAAATGATAAAAGTGCAGGTATCTTATCACTTACTACCTCTGTCGGATGATAGTGTCCGTTATCCATGAGCGGAATACACTTGTCAGAATGAGTAGCCGCAAAGGAGAGCGCAAACTCAGCGCTTCCAACTGTGTAAGACTCAACACCAATACCAAACACCTTGGACTCCACGCAGGGCTTTACCTTGTCAAAATCGAAGGGCTCTGAAAGAATCTGCTCAATGGAATCCTTGTATCTGTCTCTTGGTCCCTTGCGATCAGCAGGAATATCCTTGAAACCATCACCTGTCCAGATGTTCATAACACAGGTTTCACCAAGCTCCTTAGCAAGATACTGTGAAATCCTGATGCATGCCTTACCGTGCTCGATCCAGAACTTTCTGGTCTCTTCATCAGGTGATGATAATGTCAGAGGGTCACACTTGGGATGCGAGAAAAATGTGGGGTTAAAATCACAGCCAAGCTTTCTTTCCTTGCAAAAATCCACCCACTTCTTAAAGTGCTTTGGCTCCAGCTTATCTCTGTCAACCCAACCACCATTTTCATCATCAAAAATGGCGTAGCTTGCGTGAAGGTTCATCTTCGCTTTTCCTGGAATAAGCTTTAACACTTCATCAATATCAGCCATGAGCTCCTCGGGAGTTCTCGCTCTTCCGGGGTAATTACCGGTGGTCTGGATTCCACCTGTCAGGGGCTTATCAGGATCTGTATCAAAGCCTCTTACGTCATCTCCCTGCCAGCAATGAAGGGAAATCTCAGCCTCCTTAAGCTTCTCAATCGCCTTCTCTGTATCAATTCCAAGCGCTGCATATTTTTCTTTTGCTTCTGTATAACTCATTTGTTTTTCCTCCCATTAAATTCCAAATTTCTTAACATCAAAGCTCTCAAAAATACAATTTCTTGCTTCTGACAGATCCGTAAAAACACCTCCTGCAATCATCTGAATTACCAGATTACCAACTGCCGTTCCTTCGATAGGGCCTGCAAAAACCGGAAGCCCTGTGGCCTTTGCCGTCAGTTCATTAAGATACGCATCCTGACATCCGCCTCCGATCACATGAAGGGAAGTCATGCGTTTTCCTGTTATCTCGGAAATTTCTCTTACAGCCACCTCGTAGCTTTTTGCAAGGCTCCTGTAAACCATCTGCATAATCTCACCAACTGTCCCAGGTATCGGACAACCGTTTTCCCTGCAATAGTCCTTGATCGCATCGATCATACTGACCGGAGCAAGAAACGCCTCATCATTAACATCAATGAATGACTCAAAACCCTCACTCTTTCTCGCCTCATCTATGAGATCCGGGAAGCTGTAGGTTCTGCCTGTGCAGTACTTACTCTTTACACCCTCCACATATTCAGTTCCGTTAAGCTCACGCCTTATGGACTGAATTATCCACAGTCCCATGATGTTTTTGAGAAATCTGTATCTGGAAAAAGCACCGCCTTCGTTTGTAAGATTCTCCGCCCTGGCTTTGTCAGTTGTTATGGGCTCTTCGTTTTCAATACCAAGAAGACTCCAGGTTCCGCTTGATAAAAATACCGACCGGTCTTCCCTTGCAGGAACCGCAAGAAATGCTGAGCCTGTATCATGTGTCGCAGGTAAGATCACTGTTGAAGTAAATCCAACTTCCTTAGATATCTCCTCGCTAAAAGTTCCAACAACAGTTCCCGGAACTGACAGCTCCCCGAATAATCTTTCAGGAAAACCAAGTCTTCTTATAATCTCTATATCCCAGGTTTTATCCTTCGCATTTACAAGACCTGTGCTTGTGGCATTTGTATATTCCTGCTTTTTCACGCCGGTAAGTTTATAGCCGAAATAGTCAGGAATCATCAAAAGACTCTCTGCTTTTTCAAGCTCCTCCGGCTTTTCTTTTTTCAAAGCCATCAGCTGATAAATCGTGTTGAAAGGCTGTTTCTGTATTCCTGTCCTTCTGTAGAGTTCTTCCTCCGGAACGAGCTTATACACCTCGCTATCAACTCCTTCAGTTCTGCCATCCCTGTATGCCACGGCATCGCCGATCAGTTCCCCGTCTGCATCCAAAAGCACATAGTCCACCGCCCAGGTGTCAATGCCCACGGTTTCAGGGATCATCCCCTCTTTTTTACAGGCCTTAAGTCCATCAATTATTCCCTTCCAGAGATTGTCCATGTCCCAGATAAGGTGACCATTCTTTTGTAATTGTCTGTTTTCAAACCGGTGCACCTCTTTTAGCTGCATTCGCCCATTTTCCACCCATCCGATGATGTGGCGTCCGCTTGATGCACCGATATCAATTGCAAGAAAATATTTATTCATATCGAAACTCCAATACATTTATTACTAACGATGCTATAATAGTGGATATTTGAGTTGTAAACTAGAACGTCACTTTAGTTAAAATAGAACCTTATTTGACATAGATTATGAGAGAAGAAATATTAGAAAAAATCAGTGCACTCACTCCTGAAGAAGAGCAGCTCTTAAATGGAAAATCTGACATATCAAAGGAGCTGTACACTTCAGAAGATGAATTTATCGTGGACAGTGCAAGACTTTTGGAAAAAGGCAAATACATCGCCATCAGGCCACACACAAGATTTGCCTATTTTCCAGTTCACAGACATAACTACATAGAGATGGTGGTGATGGTAAAGGGCCAGCTCACTACGAAAATCGTGGATGGCGACACCCTGTTTCTTACAGAAGGGGACATCCTTCTTATGAACCGCCATGCGAAGCACGAGATCATGGCCTGTGGCAGAGATGATATCGCCGTAAATATCATAATCCTGCCGGAATTTTTCTCGCGAAATGATATTGCCTATGACAGAGAGAACATTCTGCGGGATTTCATAATTTCGTCTCTGTCTGAGAAGAAAAGATACAGCGATTATCTCCTCTATCACACGAAGGGTATGATCACTGTTGAGAACCTCCTCGAGAATCTGATCTGGACTCTGACCTCCGATTCAAGTGGCATGAATCAGATAGTCAATTCCACAATGGATCTGATTTTGATGAACCTGTCTGCTCTCTCCTCTGATACACTTAAGGACATGAGCACTAAGTCCCAGCAGGTCACCATCAAGGCCCTGGAATACATAGATCACAATTATAAAAACGGTACCCTTGAGGAACTGTCTGCAAACACAGGCTACTCCACTGCTTACCTGAGCAGACTTCTTAAAAGCAACACCGGTAGTAATTTCAAGCAGCTTCTTCAGACCAGAAAGCTTCAGCAGGCAACCTATTACCTCGAGAATACAACTCTCACAACCGAGAAGATCATCGAAGCGATCGGCTACGAAAACAGCGCATATTTTTATAGAAAGTTCTCAGAAAAATATGGCTGCTCACCAAGAGAATACAAAAAGCTAAACGCAGCAAGACACTAGCCACCATCCAAAAAGGTCCTACGGGACGGAGTTCCTGGTCCACTACAACAAACAACAAAACAACACCGGAGAATATTATGCAAGCATATACAACCTACGGAAAATTCCAGAAAGAAATGAACGCCTACTACAAGCGCACAGGATCAAAGCTTCAGTTTATCGAAATGATCCAGCGCATGGAGGAAAAAGGTCTTCTCGATAAAACGCCTACCCGCGTGCATATCCCCGAAGATGCCATGGCTATGAATGATGATGATTTTGACAGGGTTGTTGATAACATTCCTCTCAATTTCACACTCAACACCCCTGTCCATACCGAGGTTGGAGAAGAAAAAATCATTCCTCAGTTCTATGACGTTTTCACCATACGCCATCCACGTCTCACCAGAAGATATCCGCACAGACACAATTACTTTGAAATGGATTTTGTGGTTAAGGGAGAAGCCCATTTCATCTTTGAAAATACCGAGCACATCATGCATGAGGGAGAAGTCTGCATTGTTGCCCCCGGCTCCAACCATGACCTTGTTATCGAGGACGAAACCTCCATCGTTTATACCATTTGTATCAGAAAAAGCACCTTCGAGAGCACCTTCGTTTCCCTGATGAGTCATCAGGATCTTGTATCAGGCTTTTTCAGAAAGATTCTAAGAGATGATGACCAAAGTAACTATCTGATGCTCTTTACAGGCAACAACATGGAGTGCCGGATTTTTTTAAGAAAGCTTCTCATAGAGTCAGAAAATCCAGATGAGTACAGCAACAGCTGCAGTGTCGCACTCATAAATCTGTTTTTCACTAACCTTCTGAGAAACTACAGTAAGACCATCGCCTTCTACAACTATGAGCTGGGCTCCGATTTCTCACTGGTACTGCAGTACATTCAGCACAACTATCAAACCCTGACCCTGGCGGCTCTTGCGGAATTCTTCCATTACAGCGAGACTCATCTAAGTACACTGATAAAGCAGAACACAGGCAAAAATTACACCGAGCTCATAAAGAATCTGCGCATGAGGGATGCTCAGAATCTCCTTCTAAACACCAATCAAAAAATTGGCGAGATTGCAGAGGAGACAGGCTATAACAGCGCTGACCATTTTTCCAGAGTCTTCAGACAGACCTTCGGTATCTCCCCCGCGGACTACAGAAAACACAACAAAAAAGAAAGCCCCTTCATACCATTCCAATCAGAAAGCGGCGAAAAAGCTTGATATTATAAAAAACCTCACCCACAGGATACATCCCAGTGGAGTGAGGTTTTTTCAGCATATTACCATCTCATGGTATTACATATTTTTTCAATTACTGGCTTTGCGGCATCGGGGTTAATTCCGAGGAAGAACAGGAAGGGGAGTTCGCTCAGTGTGCGATTTGCATTTTCCTTATCACCACCCTTGATCATCCCATAAGCGGCAGGAAGTTCTTTTTCAAGAAGCTTCATGATCTCCTCATCTCCTGCGAGCTCGCCAAGGCGGGTTTCGGGGCCATATACACATCTGTAATCCCTTGATGGCATATAGCTTATCTCATAGCTTCCTGCTGTGAGAGTAACTGTACCATCATCCTTTATTTCAGAATCGACAAGACCATCTACACACAATCTGTCTCTTGAAAAACGTGGCAGTGTGACCGTAGCCTCTGCGTTAAAGGGAACCTCAACCTTAAGTGTGAAAATTCCATCCTCTGCAATTTTCCAATCTGATACATATTTTCCTGCAGCAGTAGTCATCTCAGTTTTAAAGAATCTGAATCTCATGCTTGGCTTTGGAGCTATAACAGCCTTCTTAAATCCTGGAGTAGCAGGTCTTATGCCTCCTATGTATTCATACATAAACTGCACTATAGTTCCGTAGGAATAGTGATTTAAGGAATTCATGCCGTCCTTACAAAGTGTACCGTCAGGCATAACTGAATTCCATCTCTCCCAAATTGTGGTAGCTCCGAGATCTACGCTATAGAGCCATCCGGGGAAGCCCTCGTTAAACAGGAAGTGATAAGCAAGGTCCATTCTGTCAATCTTAGCGAGGGTTATGCAAAGGAGCGGCGCTCCAACAAAACCGCATTTTATCTGATAGCAGTCTCTCTTAAGTCTGTCCTCAAACTGTTCTATCAGCTTATTTCTGTCTACAAAGATATCAAATGCGAGCGCTACTACATACGCAGCCTGTGTATCACAGGAGAGTCTTCCTGAAGGTGTGAAGTACTCATGTAAAATCGCCTTCTTAACCTTAGCAGCCAAGACGGCATATCCTTCAGCATCCTCCTTTTTACCAAGAAGTTCTGCCATCCTGGCCGTTATCATTGTGGATCTGTAGTAATAAACACAGGCAAGATAATCATCATTTGTTCCGCCTTTAAAACTCTTCTCGGTAATTCCATCAAGGCCAAGCCAGTCTCCGAACTGGAAAGGAAGTGAAAAGGTTCCGTTGTCTCCATGCTCCATGTCGTTGCGGTGCATGTACTCTACCCAGCCCTTCATCATCTCATAGTGCTCTTCGATATCTGCGGCTGAGCCATAGGTATTGTACAGAGTCTCAGGTATTATCGTGCTCACATCTGACCAGACACTTCCTACTCCCGCAAGATTGCCTGCTGTGTTTGGAAGGAAGCTTGCAACTCCGCCATCATGACGCTTTGCATCAAGGGCAAGGTCTCTAAGGAACTTTTTATAAAAAGCTCTCGTATCCATGTTGTAGCTTGCTGTCTGTGAAAATACCTGAGCGTCTCCGGTCCAACCAAGGCGCTCATTTCGCTGAGGACAGTCTGTGGGCATGTCCAAAAAATTGGACTTCTGTCCCCAAATGCAGTTCTCATATAATCTGTTTATCTTTGCATTACTGGTCTCTATAAAGCCTGTTCTCTCCATATCTGAATAGAGAACCTTTGAACGGATCTTATCAGTCGTAAGTTCTATCGACTCCGGCCATCCCTCGATTTTCAGATACCTGTATCCAAAGAAGGTAAACCTGGGATGCACTGTTTCCTTTCTTCCATCAGAAACATATACAAACTGTGAGCGTGCCTCGCGGTAATTCTCATTAAAGAAATTCCCCTTAACCAAAATCTCACCGCAGGAAACAGTGAGCTTTGTTCCTGCAGGAAAATCTGCATCTATCTCCATGATGCCGGCGTGGTTCTGCCCAAAGTCAACTACAGTCTCACCTGCGGGAGTGTGGATTATATCCTTTGCCTCAAGAACCTCTTTAACCACAACCGGAATGCTGTATCTATCAAGAAGCTTTTTGCCTGTTTCTATTTCTACCGCATTACCGATTTCGTTGATACCTGCTGTTCTGTCCAGGTCCTCACCATAATAGATACCGGAATCTGTCACATCATTTTTAGAAACCTTCCATGAACTGTCTGTGCCAATAACCTCATTGCTGCCATCAGCATAGGTAACCTGAAGCTCTGCAATAGCAGCCATTCTGTCACCGAAGTTGTGTCCACCCTCAAGGCCGAAGTTACTCATATACCAGCCCTTCGCAACCTGAATACTGAGATTGCTATCAGCCTTTATCTGCTCAGTAACATCGAAGGCAATAATCTGCATTCCTGTCTCATAATCGTTGATGTAGGGAGTGAGGATTTCGTTACCGACTTTCTCCCCATCAAGATATGCCTCAAACACACCCAGGCAGCTCACATAGAGCCTTGCGCTGACAGGCTTATCCTTAAGTGACAGCTTCTTTGAAAATACGGGATGACACTTTTCACCTTCAGGAGCAGCTATCCATTTTCCTTCCCAGGGCTCTTCCATCTTACCTGTCTCGAACCACTGAATATCAGATGTGGCAGTTTCACCGTTGTCGCCTGCGACAGTAACTCTCCAGAAATATCTGGTGCAGGGGCTAAGCTCTATATCAATGACTTCACCTGTCTGATCGAGCTCAGCTGATTCCTTTTTATATAAAATCTGTGAAAAGTCTCCATCAGCAGAAACCTCAAGCACTCCATTTTTAAGAGAAACCGCCTTTGTATCCTCCACATTCCATGCTGCAATTATTTTCTCAAAGCTAAATCCCAAGGGATTAACCACGCCATTAATTTTCGTTCTGGTAATTCTCATTCTGCACTCACCTTCCATTAGCCATAGCCGCTACTGCAAAATTCTTCTTTCTATAATCAGTTAATTTCTGTTCTCCAAGGAACTGTAGGCTGGGCCTTACACTTCTCTCCCTAGTCTGTCTGTCCACACCTATAAGTCCAAAGCGCATTGAATAGCCACTCTGCCACTCAAAATTATCAAGAAGTGACCAGTACATGTAACCCTTCACCGGAATTCCATCGTTTATGCAGTCCCTGACACCTGCAAAGGCTCTCTTAATAAATTCTACGCGCCTTGTGTCATCATCCGTTGCAATTCCATTTTCTGTTACAAGTATATCACCCTTAAATGCTGTATGTACCCTGCGAATTACATTAGGAAGTCCCTCAGGATAAAACTCGTAGCCCATCTGAGTGAGCTCAGCTCCCTCCTCAGGAGTAAGCTCACCCTCACTTCCAAACCTGGTTCTGGTGTAGTTCTGAACGCCAAGAAAATCATCATCTATAATTGCAGGAAGAAACTCCTCGAACTCATCATGCCAGTCTTTTTCTGCTCTCTCTTCTCCGCCTTCAACGCACTGAACATCACGAAGGCTAAGGGATAATCCGACCTTAGTGTCCGGAAGCATTTTATGGATAACATCTACCGCTGCCCTGTGTGCATCCATTATGATCTGATTACCCTTAGGAGATCTTGGCGATACGAAAACTGCAGGCTCTTCAACTCCAAATACTTCCAAGTTTTCCCTAACCTTTTCCTCCTGCTCTCGTTTCATCTCTTCGATGTTTAATCCTATCTGTATTGATGTCTGCTCCTCATTCTGTTTTTCACGCTGTTCCATGGCCTGACGAATATAAATAGAAATAAGATTACCCATGTTTGCTTCATTTATGGTGCAGATATATTTGATATCTTCATTTGACAGATTTTTGGCAACATACCTGGTGTAATTGACAAATGCATCTATTACTTTCTCTGATTCCCAGCCGCCCTTTTCAATAAGCCACTTGGGTGATGAAAAATGGTGAAGTGTTATCACAGGTTCAATTTTGTTTTCCTTGCAGAAGTGAACCATATCGAGATAGTGCTGCATTTCCCTTTCATCAAAAATACCTTCTGAAGGTTCAATCCTTGCCCACTCGAAGGAAAAACGATAAGCATTAAGCCCTGCCTGTTTTAATAAAGAAATATCTTCCTTATATCTGTTGTAGTGATCTGCAGCGACCAGGGATTTTTCAGGATATCCACCATACTTCATCTGCTCCATAGCCCAAATGTCACTGTTTGTATTATTTCCTTCAACCTGATGTGCCGCAGTTGCTGCACCAATTAAAAAATCTGAATTTCTCATTTTAAACCTCACTTATATTATTAAAAAGTTGCCTACAGCTATTTTGCGTGCTGCAAGCAACTTTTATTGCTGACATTTTTATCACACTGCTTCTTTATTAACTACTTCTTCTGAATGCATTTTTCTTTTCATCTCTTCGATCTCATTCTTGTACTTCTTGATAGGTCCGAAAACTACGCATGCGATTACGATAAGACCTGTAATGCAGGGAGCTCCGAACTTGATGAAGTTAAGTGCAAACATTGCTGACTCAGGCTGCTGTCCAACAGCTCCTGCCACATATCCTGACATAGCAAGTATTGCGAGGATACCTGAATTAGTTACTGTGTTACCGCACTTCTGAGCAAAGCCCTTGATTGATGAAACCAGGCCGTTTGCTGACTTTCCTTCCTTGTACATAATGAAGTCGATTGTGTCGTTTACAAGGATGTTGACAAGTGCGTTCTGCATAGCGCCTGTAACTGAACCAATGAATGTAAGTACGCACAGGAACGCAAAGTTAGATTTTCCAAAGAAAAACAAAATCAGGTAAGTCACGATTGTTGCTGCCTGTGAGAAGCAAAGAGCTCTCTGACCTGTCTTAAAAATCTTAAGCACGATAGGCATTGCAACTACCATTGAAATAAGAGCACCGATTGAGATAACACCCATGTATACAGGAATGAGATCAGGTCTCTCATAGTAGTACATCATGTAATAAACAGATGATGCGAACATAAGTCCGTAACCAACTGAAGCCATAACCCAGGCGATAATGTTGGGATAAACCTCCTTGTGCTTAAGCACCATTCCGATTCCTTTCATGGGATTTTTTTCAGGCGCTGAGAGATATCTCTCCTGTCCCTCTGATGTCTTGAAAAGTCCCCAGAAGGATACAAATGCCAGAACTCCGCAAACGATCATGAAAGGAATATATCCGTTTGAAAATCCAAGTCCGTTAAAGAAGCCTGTAATATTCTGTGTGAAGGTATTACCGATTGTGAATGCGAATGCGCAGCATCCTGCACCCATGGTAATGATCTTGTTTCTCTCCTGATCCTTCTTAACAGCAGCAGGGAGAATTGCCATCTGCGGCATTGTGTACATGGTAACTGTCATTCCGTAACCGATGTACATAACAAGAATATAGATTGCTTTTGCAGCACTGCTTGTAAATCCCCAGTCTATCCAAACCATGGTAGCAAAAAAAGTAAGCAGTACCGGTGCAAATAAGAAATAAGGTCTGTAGCGACCGATCTTTGTGTGAGTGTTGTCTGCGATTACGCCCATGATAGGATCATTTATCGCATCCCACAATGTTGCGATGAACATGATAAGCGAGCAGGTAGCTGCAGGTATTTTCAGATTATCCGTCATGAAAGGTGACAGATAGCTCGCCAAAACTGCAGCTATCATCATTGCTCCGCCATTTACTGAAGTAGCATGGAACCAGCTAAAGGCCTTGCTCACTTCCGAAGTATTTTTAGTTTTTGCCATTGTATTATTCCCCATTGTCCTTCTCCTTTATTACAATGTGTTTTACTGGATAAGGGAATAATATCATCGGACGTTTTATGTCTCCATGTAATATCTTTGACAACATCCGACATTTTTTAGATGAATTATTTATCAAATATAGATAAGGCGCCCCTCTTCAAAGCCCTTGATTCCCATTCCGGGTTCATCCGAAACTGTAATTACTTTCAATACGAACATAAAAACGAGCAGTGTACTTTAATTTGTACACTGCTCATAATTATTTTTATATCATCTCCTTAGTTAAACTTCAGAGAATCGATAATTCCTGCAAGCGCATCAGATACCGGCGTATCAATCTCATCATCACCGCATCCTGTCATAGCGAGCATTGCTGCAAATGTAAAAGCGATTCCGATTTTTGAAATGTTCTTTCTCATATTTTTTATCCTCCTCAGATAAGAAAAACTGTTTTATTTAACTTTCTGAGTTCAGTATAAACACCCCTGTCCAACAAATGTCCCTCAAGGATAAAAATATTTTCAAAATTTTTTATCGCCCTGAAAAGGCGCATATATCTGTTTCTTACGCGGAATGTGCCATATCCCCAATCTGTGCGGTATACAGATGATAATAATCACCCTTCTTTGCCATGAGTTCCTCATGGGTTCCGCACTCTGTAATTCCGCCATCGTTTATGTACATGATCTTGTCACAGCCCGTGATGGTGGATAATCTGTGGGCGATAATGAAGCTTGTTCTGCCTGAGAGCATCGCATTAAGTCCGCGCTGTAAGTCCTTCTCAGTCTGAACGTCTATACTTGAGGTTGCTTCGTCAAGAACCATAATCCTGGGATCAGATATCAGAGTTCTCGCAAAGGATATAAGCTGCTTTTGTCCCTGTGACAAAAGTGCACCTCTCTCCTTAACCTCTGTGAGGTACCCCTTACTTAAGCCTGTTATGAATTCGTCAGCGCAGACAGTTTTTGAAACCTCTTTAATCTCCTTATCTGTGGCATCGAGCTTACCATAGCGAATATTGTCCTCAATGGTTCCTGAAAAGATGAAGCTGTCCTGAAGCATGATTCCCATCTGATCACGAAGTGATTTAAGGGTCACCTTGGAGATGTCCTGTCCGTCGATCAGAATCTTTCCACTGTCCACGTTGTAGAACCTTGAAACCAGGCTTACGATCGTACTCTTACCTGCCCCTGTGGGACCAACAAGAGCAACTGACTCACCGGGCTCTACAGTAAAGGACACGTCGTGTAGAACCTCCTTACCCGCTTCATAGGAAAAGGATACATTCTGAAATTCCACTCTGCCTTCTACGGGCTTCAGTTCAACAGCACCGGGTTCATCCTTAACTGTCACAGGCTCATCCATGGTCTCAAAAATTCTCTCAAGGTAAGCGATATTATTTATAAAGCCGTTAAAGATATTACCAAGGTTCATGATAGGCTGCCAGAATCTTGAAGCGTAGCTCGATATTGCAACGATGGTTCCAAGGCTCTGATGTCCGTTTGCGAATAACACAAGTCCGAAGAAATAAATAGCTGCTCTTACAAACACAGATATAGTGTCGATTCCGGGCCACACCAGAGTACTGTAGTAGATGGCCTTCATCCAGGTCTTTCTGCAGTCATCGGAGAGACCTCTGAAAATTTTTGCATTTTCATCCTCTCTTGCAAATATCTGTGTGATCCTGGCACCCACGATATTCTCCTGAAGATAAGCGTTCAGGTTGGAATTTTTATTGGACACCATCTGCCATGCCCTTCTCTGTCGGTTCTTGATCCAGAACATGAAAACCATAAGAATCGGAACACCTGCCATTACCACAAGGCTAAGCTGCACATCCACAAGGAACATGAAGATTATGATAAATATCAGGTTCAGGAATTCCAGCACGATATTTATAAGTCCGTTACTTAGCATATCCGAAACGGAATTTACATAGTTTACTACTCTTACAAGAATCTTTCCGTGAGGTCTGTCGTCGTAGTACTGAAACGGCAGTTCCTGCAGGTGCCTGAACAGATCATTTCTTATCTGGTAGATGATATCCTGACTCACATTCACCATGATTTTGGATCTTATCAGTGAAAAGAGCATGCTAAGCACATAGAGTACAGCGGACAATATCACCAGCTGGAACAGCATCTGTCTGTTACTCTGAGGTATCGCTTCATCAAGCGCTTTTCTTACTATGACCGGATTTACCAGTGCCGTGATTCCTGCAATCGCAGATAACACCAGTGCCACGATCATAGCTCCCAAGTGTTTCTTAATATATCCCGAAGCCCGAAGCAAATGCTTTATGTCAAAGGGCTCCTCCAATAATTCATCCTGTTTATATGTATTTCTGGCCATTTTTTATGCCCCCATCTGAAGTTTTACAAGCTCAGCGTAGTAGCCGCCTTTTTCAATAAGTTCCTCATGTGTACCACGCTCAGTTATCTCACCGTGCTGCATGATAAGTATCTGGTCCGCATCCTTGGTGGTGGATATTCTCTGGGCGATTATTATCTTGGTGCACTTAAAATCAAGATCTCTGAGGCTGTCCTGAATAGCTTTTTCAGTCTCAAGATCAACCGCTGATGTCGTATCATCAAGTATCAATATCGAAGGTCTGACAGCAAGAGCTCTCGCAAGAGATATTCTCTGCTTCTGTCCGCCGGATAATCCGACTCCTCTTTCGCCGACTATTGTTTCGTAGCCTTCCGGCATTTTGGCGATAAAGTCAGAGGCCTGAGAGTACTTTGCATACTTCATGACATCCTCCTTGCTAAGAAGCTGATCACCGTAGGCGATATTGCCGTCGATGGTGTCTGAGTAAAGGAGCACGTCCTGAGTAGCCAGTCCTATGTTTCTCCTAAGCTGGTGCAGAGAAATGTCCTGAACATCAACGCCGTCCACAAGGACCTTTCCTCCTGTAGGCTCGTAGAATCTTGGAATAAGGTGAATCAGTGATGTTTTACCACAGCCTGTCTCACCCATGATAGCGATGGTCTGCCCCGGCTCAGCGGTAAATGAAATGTTCTTAAGAACAGGGAGCTTACCATCAGAGTACTGGAAGCTCACATCCCTGAACTCCACCCTGCCATCGAATCTGTTGGGCATAAGAGCTGTATACTCCTTATCCACGATCTCAGGCTCTGAGTAGTAAATTTCCATAACCTTAACTGATGCTGCGGAGAATCTCTGGAACTCGTTCATTACGTTACCGAGCTGTCTCATAGGGTTGGCAATAGCCCAAATCAGACCTGAAAAGGCAACGTACTCACCCATTGTCATCTGACCGCCCATGAGGAAAAGTCCGCCCACCAGAAGAAGGATAACGGGAAGCAGATTTGCAAAGGTCTCTATAACAGGGAAGAACTTAAGCCATATCATGGCTGTTTTCTTATTGGTGTCCCTGTAATCCCTGTTGCACTCGTCGAAGGTCTCTATCTCGTAGTCCTCCTTGGCAAAGGCCTTAACAACACGGTTACCAGATATGTTTTCCTGAGCCATGGTGTTCATCTTCGCAAGCTTTTCCCTGAGGAGTGCATGCATGGGAGCAACCTGCATCTTAAAGGCCATTATTACAAAGAAAATAAACGGAGCGACTGCAAGAAGGCACAGTGCCATCTTCCAGTTCATGAAAATAAAGTAGATGCCCACAGCAAGAATCAGAGAAAATGCTTCAACAACCATTCTCACAACCCATGCGATCATGTGTCTTACAGCATCAAGGTCTCCGGTAACTCTTGTCATAAGGTCACCTGTCCTGTAGGTGCTGTAAAACTTCATGTCCTGTCTTTGTATTTTGTCGTAAATGAAATTCCTGATCCTAAACAGAACTCCCTGGGATACCTTCTCATATCCCACGCAGTCCACGTACACGATGATTACCCTGAGCAGGGTAAAGGATATCATCATGAAGATCAGTCTGTAGAATTCATCGGAATGCGAGCCAAAATAAGCCCTCGCCTCCGGCCCGGACAGAAACTTATCAACTATCTGTGCGGAAAAATAGGGAACTGTAAGCTGCATCATGTTGTAGACAAATGTACCTGCTACAGCCAAAATATAAATCGCCCTGTAGCCCTCCATATTGTCCCACAGCCACTGCAGTCTGGTTCTCGGAAACTGCCAGTTTTTATCAGCGCTTTTCATAATTCTCCTCCAAAACTTTTTTAGCGTTAAAGGGTATTTAATCACGCTACAAGACATAATTCTAACCATTTTTTGTCATGCCATAATCAATTTTTGTCGTATTATTAGCAAAAAACACCATCGAGAGGGTATTCCTTACCTCGATGGTGTTGTATTTTTATTCGTATCTGATATTAGTCAGTGCTACCTGGTCACCTGAAAGTGCAACATATATCTCTTCCTGAGTATCAGGAACGATAGTCACGTTTCGTATTGCAATTCCGCCATTTTCTGTGGTAATCGTAACCTTATTGCCTACGCGCTTAAAGTTAACCTCACAGTCATAGCCCTTCTTATTAATCTCCTTCCAATCATCCCAGGATTCGAAATCATCCAGAAGGTTAGTAACCATTTTATTTTCAGATGAGCCATTGGATGCCCAGTGTTCTCCATCAAGTCTGACAAGCGAAAACTCTCTGTAGTTTCCTCCATCTACCTTTGCATCATCTGAGTAAAACAGAATGATGTGCGGGCAGTGCCATACTCGTCTTGAAGTCGGAAGACTCATGGTGTGGAACTTGAGCTTCATACCATCTGTAACTGCATGGCCATCGGTAATTGCAGAATGGTAATCATCAACCTGAATGCTGGGTACATCGCCCTCAGGGCCATCAAGATAGCTGATCTCCTCAGCAATTCTGGGAATGTAGGTGCTTCCAACCTCCTCCTCTGACTGGTCGATCGATACATCTGTTATGTGGCAGTGCTCGCCAGTAAGTGCCAGGTACAAAAATCCTGATGAATCAGGAAGCGCTACAATAACTTCAACCGTTCTGTATCTGCATACGATTCTTATAAGGGCATGATCCTTATACTTAACAGCTTCGACAACAAATTCTGTCTCGCCTTTTTCCTTCTTAAGAAGATCAAGCTTTTCCTTATCGAAATTCCTTACCTCGGTTCTCATATCTCTGGCATTTCTGCAGACTGTTTTGCCGTCAAACCAGATATCACCATATTCGTGATAATTAAACAGCACTATCTTCTTTTCATTGGTGTAAATATGTCCGTCAAGTGAGTCAAACAGGAGAAGTGCCGGCATTGTGATCTGACCTTCCTGAACATCTCCCGGTCGGCAGTTCATGTGAATCTTAGTTGTCTTCTTGGTAATAAGTATTCCGTCTGAAATATCGCTTCTGTATTCCTCGGGATTAAGACCGCTTTTTCCGGAAAGCTCCTTAACCTCTGCTCTCTCCTTCATCTGATAGTTGGAATCCATGTCGATAAGATAGAGCATAGTCTTGGCAAACCTGGGGTCAAACTGAGTTCCGGTTCCCTTTATTATCTCCTCGCGAACCTTCTCCTGTGGAACAATATCCTTATATTTTCTTGTGGAGGTCATGACGTCATAGGCATCTGCAACCGCAATAATTCTTGCAATTTCAGGAATGTCATCACCCCTCAGGTTATCAGGGTAACCCTTGCCGTCATATCTCTCATGGTGATATCTTGCACCGATACGAAGATACGGGAAGCCTGTGATACTCGCCAGGATGTCATCACCGATGAGAACATGCTGCTGGATTTCCTCGTATTCATCATCTGTAAGCTCACTGTTTTTCAAAATGATCTCGTCAGATATTCCTATCTTACCAACGTCATGAAGAAGTGCTGCGTAGTAGACTTCGTCGCATTCCTTCTCGCTCTTTCCGTTCAGCTCAGCAATTTTTCTGGCGTACTCAGCCACTCTGGAGGAATGTCCGTGGGTATTTTTATCCTTGGCATCGACTGCGTTTACCAGAGCTCTCGCCGTCTGTTCAAACAGGGTCTGCATACTCTCACGCTCATTTTTCAGGTATTCGATCTCTAAGGTATTGGCGCGGTTAGCCGTCTCGTAGAGTTCCATCAGTGAAAAGGTGTAAACTACCACGATCATCAGCGTGCAGGCGATATTTATAAGAGCAAGTCCATACAGGAAAATCTGCGCAATAGCAGCAATAATCGGAACTATCGGGAACAAAAGAAGGGCAACTCTTACGCGTTCACCGAAGTATTTGTAATAGTGAATGATAACCGTCATCTGAATCACCAGCGACAGTATAGGGAACAGGAAGCTTAATAGAAATCCCGGAGCCCGCTGGTAGCGGTTAAACTCATCCACTGTATAATAAAGTCCTGTAAACTGGGAAATTATAAGAAGAACTTCTCCAACAGAAATGAAGATTTCTACAAATCTCAAACGGAGGGGTGCGTCTTTAAGTCCGCCCTCAGTTTTAAGCATATTGGAAAGATACAGATTAAAAGCGTGAACGATGGAAATTGTAAAGAAATAAACTAGGAAATTACATACACGCACCATCCAGAACGCCAGGGTGGACTGATCTCCGCGGTACATATATGCAAATCTGTCAGCCAGCAAAAGAAGCATTCCTGACAGGGACAGATACACAACATAGCCCTTTCTTCTGCGAGGCATGTTCTGCGACATCATTGAAAAAAAGGAAATAATTCCGCAGATTCCACTTAAGAAAAGCATTATATCCTGTTGGTTCGCCCTAAAAAACTCTATCATTACCATACTCTCCAATAAAAATAATCCCCTATCTATGAAGTATAGAGGATTATTCTTAATTTTTAAAGGAGTTATGTATGTAAATTCAACTTATTTTTAATTTATTTCTTATCTCTGACAATAGGCTCAATCTGAGATGTCAGATTATCGATGTGCTCGAATACGCTACTCTTTGTCGTTCCAAGAGCATTTACTCTCTCAAGCTGGCTTACAAGGGCATCATACTTATTGTTGATATCCGTGAAGCTGTTGCCGATTCTTCCAAGCTCATCGGATGCTGCGTCAGCTGTATCAGCAATCTCCTGCTGAACTGCATTTGCTCCGTTTGCACTCTCGATGATCTCATCGAAGGTTGCATTGGTCTCCTCAACCTCCTGGATACTCTTATCCATGGCAGCGATTGAATTCTGGATGTTTTCAGAGAGTCTCTCACTTTCCTGTCCTGCTGCATCTATGGAAGCATTAACCTGGCTGATCATTACCTTGATCTCATCTGCCAGCTCTCTAACCTCTGTTGCAACTACGGCGAAGCCTTTTCCTGCAGCACCTGCTCTTGCAGCCTCGATTGAAGCATTAAGGGCGAGGAGGTTAGTCTGTGTTGCGATTCCGATGATCTTTTTCATGTAATCGGAGATCTGATCAACGGCGTTCTTGAAGTTTTCATAGCTCTGGGTCATCTCATCAAAGGTTGCTCTAACCTCATTGGAGCTGTCCTTAAGCTCTGCTACCTTGTTCTGTGCATTCTGAACGCTGTTAAGAATATTTACCTTAACATCCTCGAATTTGCCTGCGCTTTCATTGACAGCTGCAAACATCTCATTGAAGGCATCCATCTCGCTTCTCAGCTGAGTGTTACTCTCAATTACGTTCTCAACGGCTTCTCCCATATCATGGATTTCCGTAAGAGCAGTAACCTCATTATGTACAAGCTCTTTCTGGAAGTTCTTTATAGAATCGGCAATATAGATAAGGGAATCTCTTTTTTCCGCATCGATTTCTCCCTTTACCGGCTGGACTTCGGCTATCGGTTCTTCTGTTTTCTTTTTAAAGATATCTGTAAGCATATTATTCTCCCTCTGTATATCATTCAAATACAACGCATGTCATCGTCTGATTTACGAACTGGCTGTTATAATGCTCTCCAAATCCGATAAGTCCGCAGGATGGTCCAAGGGATGCTACCTTATTAAGATAAGTATTCATCTCGCCTCGTCCATTTAATACAAGATAACGGAATATGCAGTTTACGGAATAAATGCCTGAAATCCTGCTGAAATCGCTCCTGATCCTGTCTATGGTATGCTGAGCAACTTCCATGGGTTCCTTCATCTCAAGGAGTGTGAGAATGTCAGAGTCATTGATCTGTCTGTAAAGTATAAGTCCGCTTCCTGAAACGTCCTTAATAGAGCATATGCACACGTCTTTTCCGATCATCTTTCCAAGAGGATTCTGGAAGGTCTGGTCTATGATCTCCTTATCGGTTTTTACTCCGGTGAGATCCATATAAACCTGCTTTGCAGAACGGCCATTAAGCTCTCCAAGATAATACTTTGCCTTATCTGTCTTGGATGCAACCAGCTGTCTGTTATCCTTGGGCTCGTAGATATTCTCCTTATAGGTCTTAACCTTTCCGCCCTCATTTTTGATGACTGCATAGGTCATTGCATCTTCATATACCTTACCGTTAACGGAAACCTTGCCGGCATCACCAGTTGCTCCCATAACCTGAAGACTATATTTATCAATAAGTCCTCTAAGGGTTGTAAGAACAGCAGCATCATTTCCTGCACAGAAATCAATTATCGCTGTATTCTCCTTACCGGGCTTAATCTCTTCTATATTCTTCTGCAATCTGTGGATATAACGGGCAGGCATTTTTGATACGTTCTCAAGGACTCCAGTCTTCACCTTTACGCCTTCAGTAAAAGCGGTAACTAAAATGCCCTTCTCGAGCATAGCTGAATCATACGACATTCCGACACAGCCGATACTGGGAACACCTGGGAATTTCTTTTCAATCTCTGCTACGCTGGCATCAAAATGGTCAGCGTCACAGGTAAAAATAAGTAACTTTGGTGCCGTCACTCCTTTTACAGCTTCAGCCACATTTGCTGATGCACTTTTTCCGTTTATCATTTTCATAAGGCATTTTCTCCTATAAATTTGGAAACACTGCATATGCTAAAAATAACGCTTACTCCAATAATAATTTTATCATCATTATATTATGAGTAACAATGCCCTAAAAACTATATTTCATTAAACAATCTCTTAAAATTTCATAAATTCACCCCAAATGTGGTAAAATTATAGTGTAAAAATTTAATTATTAGGACTATTTAAGCTATGCCAAGAAAAGACAACAATGCTTTTTACCTAATTAGATATTTCGCTGCCTTCTGCGTGATGTGCCTGCACTTCACCGGATACATGCGTATTCGCGTGCCTGATCACTTCGGTACCATCAGTGTTTTCAGGTCTGCAATCGACTTTTATCAGCCAACAGTTATCCTGTTTGCGATAAGCGGTTTTCTTATATCCGCATCGCTCGAGCGCTCAGGTCCTGATGCTGCAGCCTTCTTCAAAAAGAGGTTCCTTCGTCTGTACCCGGAGCTATGGCTCAGTATGGCTGTTTATCTTGGTGTGCTGTTTCTGGTTGTTCCAAAGAAGTTTGATCTATCAATAATTCCCTGGATTTTCATTCAGGGTGTAGGCTTTGCCCAGACGCCCTATTGTATGGAGAAATTCGCCACAGGCAGCATAAATGGCCCCATATGGTACATTACAGTCATTATCCAGCTCTACATCCTTATATTTTTGTTTAAGCTTATTACGAAAAATTCGAAGTCACCACTCCTATACGGAGTTACCTGCTTCATCCTTTCTCTGGGTAATATAGCTGCCTTCTTTTGCAAGGATTCGCTCTCAGAGATGGGACAGAAAATCCTTGAAAGAAGCTTTATTCCTTACGCAGTGTGGTTTTTCATAGGTGTCCTCTGTCAGACCTTAAGGCTCTATAACAGGAACTATACGAATCTGGTTCTTGCTATTTTGTTAATGCTCCACTCCGTCATAAGAATCACGAGATTTGGAGATCAAGGCTACTACACAGGACTTATAACAGGCATGGCCGCAGCAGCTATTGCTGTCCTTGCAGCCCACCTCATTCAGCCTGACAAATTCAAGCCCTTTATAAAAAAGCTCCTAAGTCCTCTGGAAAAAATTGATATAACCTACGGCATGTATCTTTATCACTGGCTTTTCCTGAATCTCCTTCTTCACTATAAGCTCTACGATAAATACCATTGGACTGTATGCTTTTTAATGTACCTTGCGGCAACTCTTATATTTGCCTATGCTTCCCACAAGGTTTGCAAAGTAATAATGAGTTCCATAAAAAGATAAAAGCTTCCCGTATCTGATATGTGATTCAGATATGGAAAGCGTTTTAATATCATAGGAAATTGCTTTCCTATGATATTAAAACGCTCCGCGTGGATGCGCACTCGCGCGAATGGAATATGTTGCATTCTGCAACCGCGCTCGGCGCGAGAATTTCGCATGCGAAATTCTTTCTTGGTTTACATTATGCACTTAAATCTGCTGTTTACTACTTCTTTAACAGGAGTATTTCTTCTGACAAAGTCTATTACGAGATCAGGCATCTCCTCAGGATAGGTCCTGATGGTAGGACAGTTACCGATGCACTCATATCCGCCTGTTCCTGTAGCTCTGTAATTACTGGTTACAAGCGTGTATTTATCGGTATCTGACAGCTCTGTTCCGTCTATCTTTTTCATAACCACAACTCTGTCTCCCACAGGTCTTCTTAAATCAAACTCATACCAGAGACCTGCATAGAAATCGTAGTTATAATGCTCTACCTTGGGCTGAAGGAACACATCTGAGATCTTAACCTCACCGCTTGCTTCATCATAATCGAAGTACTCGGCGCATCTCTCTAACGCTGCCTTAAGGTCAGCCTTGGTAACCTCCTTGACCTCCTCGGTGTTGGCAAACTGGTATATTCCAAGAACATCCCTTACAGTGATCTCCTTGTGAAGTCCAAGGGGCTCATTTGCAAGGCTTGTGCATGAAAAATCAGCACCAGTGAGCTCTAGCTGAACCTGATTGAAAATTGATGCAACCTTACTTCCGTAAAGGGCTGCGTCAAGCTTTGCCTCGGGCAGTATCTCCTCTTCAAGGCAGCCTATGGGCTCATCAAGCCACACCTGAAGTTCTCTGTTCATATCCTCCATGAAGCTGTGGTCACCTATTATCTTCTGATATTCTTCAGGATCCTCACAGACTGTAACGAGATCTGATGTTACAACATAGCCGTTTGTTGTAAGAGCTGCTCCCTCTTTGCTAATAGCTTCATCAGCCTTAGTAACTTCCATCACACAGTACTTCATAGCCTTGTCCGGAGGCTGTACTCCATAGGTTCCATCCAGCATTACACCATCTACAGACATGTGCTGATGTCCCGTGAGAATGATATCAAAATCAAGCTCTCTTGAAATTTTGCATGCAAGGTTCTCTTCAGTCTCTGAGAGCTTCTCACCTGACTTAAGGTCCTCCTCGAAGCCGCCGTGATAGATGCAGACAGTGATGTCTGAGAGAGGCTTTAATTCCTCAAGTTCCTTTGCAAGTGCGCTTACAGGGTCTGTTATAGTAAGCTCAGTTAAGTTCTTCTCCTGCTCCCAGACATTTACATAGCCTGTGACAGCGCCGGTTATTCCAACCCTTGTGCCATCCTCCAGAGTGTGAATCACATGTTTCTTAATTCCAAGCTCTCCTCTCTTATCCTCTACGTTTGCGCAGATAAGAGTTGCCTTCATAGCCTTTGCAAAATCAGCGATGGCATCGTAGCCAAAGTTAAAATCGTGATTACCAAGAGTGTAGTAGTTAAGTCCCATGGCATTGAAGCCCTCAGCCATAGGATTAAAATCGTACTTATCCATTCTTCCAAGATAGAATGCCATGAGCGGTGTTCCCTGAAGGCTGTCACCACCATCGATAACAAGAGTATTGCCGTCGATCTCATTTTTTATCCTGGATGCTATACGAAAAAGTCCTGAATTCTCCTCTTTATCGGTAGCATAGTTTATTGGATATACATGTCCGTGTGTATCTGATGTAAAAATAATCTTCATTGAATTCCTCGCCTAAGTCCAGTTAACGCCTTCCCTATAAAGAGAAGGCGTTAATATTTTAGTTTTTATCCTCTTGTAAGCTTAACTCTAATCTTGGTTGAAATGAACTCAATTACAAGAATGAGCACGATAAGTCCTGCCAGGATCGCACCTGCTTCGTTCCAGCGATAAGCGTTCATCGCGAAGATAAGAGGCGCACCGAAACCACCGGCACCAACCATACCAAGAATAGTTGCATCTCTTAAATTGATATCAAATCTATAGATAGCTGTTGATGCAAAGTTAGGAAGAAGCTGAGGAAGGATTCCGTAGCGGATCTTCTGCCAGGTATTGCAGCCTGCTGCATCAAGAGATTCTACAACGTGTGTATCAAGGTCCTCAATAGCCTCAATGTACATCTTACTGATCATTCCGACTGAGCAGACACCCATTGTAAGAAGACCAGCGAAGGGTCCGGGGCCTGTAACACGGATGAACATAAGACCGTAAACAACTGCAGGGATGGTACGAACAGCCATGATGATTATTCTTCCTGCAAAGGCAATCGGCTTGGGAGTAAGGTTTGATGCTGATATAAATGCAAGCGGAACTGAAAGGATCGCACCTACGATTGTTCCAAGGAACGCAATACATATTGTCTCAAGCATCAGGTAAGGAACTCCCTTAGTGGTAAAGTCAAAAAGGAATGAAAGATCAGGATTAAAAATACCTGCCAAAACATTCAGCGCTATCTGACCGCCATCCATTGTGGTTCCTGCCGTCTCAACAGCGGTACCACTCCATACCATAAGACCTACAAAAATAATTGCAATAGCAAGGTGATATATCCAGGTCTGGGGACGTTTATCATATGCTTCTTTTATTCTCTGATTCATATTTACCTCCCCTCCTTAGACAAGCTTCTTTCGAAGCATTCTGCTGATTGATTCGATAATAAATACAGCGATAAACAGCGCAACAAGTACTGTTCCAACGCTTGAATACTCTCTCCAGGAAATCTTCTCGTTAAGAACAAGTCCGATACCGCCGGCTCCAACATAACCAAGAACTGCTGCGTATCTTACGTTACCCTCAAAGTTGAAGAGGCAGTTTGAGAGATAGAAGGGAAGAACCTGAGGAACTATAGCTGAGATAAATGCTCTCGCTTTGGTAGCTCCCATAGCTTCCATAGCCTCAAAAGCGCCCATATCTACTGTCTCTATCTCCTCGTAGGTAAGCTTACCGATGTAAGCGAAGGAGAAAACAGCAATAGCGAAGGTACCTGCCAGGGTTCCAAGTCCGAACACGAGAGTTGCTACAAGAGCGGTAACCAGTGTAGGAAGAGTTCTGATAAGTGAAAACATAACTCTTACAACTGATACGACTACCTTGTTAGGGCACACATTTGTACTGGCAAGCATCGCAAAGGGAACTGAAATAAGAGCTCCCAGAACAGAACCAAGAAGTGACATCTTGATTGTATCAAAGAGAGGACCCATAACCTTTTCAACAAAGCCCATGTTAGGTGGGAACATCTCACCGAGAATTACGAAGAACTGCCCTATTCTCTGTGATAATATCTTCATGTCAAAGCCTGTGACTTTAACTGAAAGTATGCACATAAGAAGAATCAGTATAAAGTAAATCGGCATTCTGGATGCCTTCTTTTCTACAGACTTTCCATTAGGCAGTGTATATACTTTAGGTTTAAAAATCTTATCGTATACACTCATGCTGATCACCTCTTTTCATTATGGTCATTTGCATCGAGAACGTTGCCTTCGTCATCCACCTTACCGTTATAGATAGAAGCCAATACGTCCTTATCTACTTCAGATGCAGGTCCGTCGTAGACGATCTCACCTTCTCTTATTCCCACAACTCTTGTTGCATACTTAAGTGCAAGATCAACGTGGTGTATGTTTATGAGGATTGTAATTTTCATCTCCTCATTGATTCGCTTAAAGTCGTCCATTACCTGCTTAGCTGTAACAGGATCAAGAGCTGCAACAGGCTCATCAGCAAGAATAATCTGAGGATTCTGTGCAAGAGTTCTTGCAAGGGCAACTCTCTGCTGCTGTCCACCTGAAAGCTGATCGGCACGAACAAAGGCCTTTCTTAAAATGCCCACTTTATCAAGGCACTCAAGAGCCTTCATCTTTTCTTCCTTTGTATAGATACCGAAAGTGGATCTGAACCAGGACATATCAGGAACGAAAGCTGTAAGTACATTCTTTATTACAGTTGTTCTTGTGATCAGGTTGAAGGACTGGAAGATCATACCAATCTTTCTGCGAAACCTTCTGAGCTGCTTTCCGGACAGACTCATCACATCAACACCATCCACGGTGAGTTTTCCACTGGTAACATCGTGCATCCTGTTGATGGTACGAATGAGTGTGGATTTACCTGCACCTGAAAGTCCGATAATTGCTACAAATTCACCCTGCTCAATAGTAAGGTTTACATGCTTTAATCCCTCAAATCCGTTGGGATATCTTTTTCCTACGTCTTCAAACTTGATCATTGTAATTCTCCTGGCGATAAAATAAAGTTTTTGCTCCTATATAAAGGGGAAGGTATTTGATCACCTTCCCCTTAGTTTAAAAATTATTATGACTGAATCGGTGCTGTATTAGTTCATTGACTTGATGAGCTCCTGAGCAGCTCTCTCTGAATCATAATCTGCTGAATTAGCCTCTACATAACCGTTGTGGTTGTAGATAGAGATAACTTCCTTACCTGCGTCTGTGTTACCGATGTTGATGAATGCCTGTGAAAGTGCAGCCTTGAAAGCATCGTCCATAACAGGTGAAGTCTTGCTCACACTGATTGTGTCATTATAGATACCGTCTGTAACGCCGATAACGTTTGTCTCATCCCAGATGCTGGCTTCTCTGCCGTACTCTGAAGTCCACTTGTCCTCGTTGTCACGTCTTGCGTCTGCATAGCAGCAAAGAACGTCGATCTGACCAGAAGCAAGTCTTGCGAAAGCATTACCATAAGAATCAGCCTGAACAGCATGTGAAAGGTCTGTTACGTGCTTCTCATAGTTAGCCTGAAGCCAAAGTGAGGGATAAATATATCCTGCTGAAGATGAAGAGTTCATTACGCTCCAGTTAAGACCATCAAGATCTTCCCATGTAATCTCCTCGCCTGCGTTAACCTTAGCAGCTACAGCCTGACCAGCCTCTGAGGGACCTGCAATAATAAGTCCGCGGTAGAAAGTTACCTGCTCATCTGTGGGCTCTGTGGGCTTGTTGTCGTTCCAATCCTTAGCATTAGGGCTCTCGATTGAAAGACCGTCTCTTGTTGCTGTAAGAAGAACATCGCATCCGTCCTCGTAAAGTACATAAGTACCACCAGGGATAAGACCTATATCAATAGTACCTGCTGAAAGGCCCTCACCAACTGCTTCGTAGCTGGTTCCAACTGTGATGTCAACCTCGCCAACCTCGTAACCAAGTGTAGCAAGCTCGTCTGTAAGAAGTGCCTTAAGGGGCTCTGTAGCAGTTACGATCTCATCGGGCTCACGTGAAGGTACGAAACCAATTGTAAGCTTGTCAATCTTAACTGCCTCAGCGGGTGCCTCAGTAGCCTCTGCTGTCTCCTCTGAAGCTTCCTCTGTTGCAGCTGCATCTTCTGTAGCCTCAGTTGTCTCAGCAGTCTCTGTAGCCTGCTCTGTGGTCTCTGTGCTCTTTGCGCCGCATCCAGCGAGCATTGATACACAAGAAACGCCTGCGATCATCATTGCGAATAATCTCTTCATAATTCCTCCTACGAAAATTATAAAATTTTGCTCATAAAAAGAGCCCTTGCGGAATTCCACAAGAGCTCCTACAACTACAGATGAAATTATATTTGACATGAAAAATTATGTCAATGCGGCGTAGTAAAGCAAAACTTAAGAAATTCTTAAGTTTCCTCACCGTTGCTGAAAGTAGCGGTTTTACTTAACTCCAATCTCCCTTGTTGCGATAACATCAACTCCGGTTCCCGCAACATTTTTTACAAGAACGTCGCCTATATGAACAGGTGCCTTGGCAACAGTACTGTCGATTTCCTTCATGGCATCGAATATCTTATCCTTTGGGATGTTGCCTGCAGTTTTAACAGATACGCGGGGCTTATCGCCGCCCTCTATAACTGCAGTTGTTGTAACTGTACGCTCAGGATGTGTTACTTCGTTTCTGGCATATTTATCACCGATGGCGCAGGTGTTACCCTTTACGGAAATAACTTCACCATCCTCTAATTCAACTGTGATCTGGCAGCCCATAGGGCAGCCGATACATGTAAGATCTCTCTTTTCCATGGTTTACTCCTCCGCCTCGATTTTAATTGTTATCTTCTTAGGCTTTGACTCCTGAAGCTTTGACTTCTGAAGAATTACCTGTTCCATTTCTCCGGGGGCCATAATGCGCTTTTTATTGTGCATTACACGCTCGTCATCGAAGAATACACTCACGTATGAGTTCTTGAAAACTTCACCGACACGGAATCTTACGGTTAAGAGATCATCCATGCGATCTACGTTTATGGTTGAAGGAACTGTATAACGAGCACCGTCTGTAGCGAAGAGTTCAATCACTTCGCCGCTCTTTGCCTCGCCTTCCTTGACGAATTTTGCTGCGTTAGCACCTGCTCTCTTTGCTTCCTCGGAAACATAGTCAACCAGGTCATGAACGTGAAGAACGTTACCGCAGGCAAATACGCCGGGGATGTTGGTCTCAAGTGACTCATTTACAACAGGGCCTGAAGTAACAGGGCTCATCTTAACGCCAGCTGACCTTGAAAGCTCATTCTCAGGAATAAGACCACATGAGAGAAGGAGTGTGTCACAGGTATACCTGATTTCTGTTCCCAGAATGGGCTTTCTGTCAGGGCCAACCTCAGCTATAGTAACTGCTGTAACATGATCTTTTCCTTCAATGTCAACAACAGTGTGAGATAACTTAAGCGGAATTCCATAGTCATCAAGACACTGAACGATGTTTCTCTTAAGGCCTCCTGAATAAGGCATAAGCTCAGCCACTACCTTAACCTTAGCGCCTTCAAGAGTCATTCTTCTTGCCATGATAAGTCCGATATCACCGGAACCAAGGATGACTACTTCACGACCGGGCATATATCCCTCGATGTTAACAAGTCTCTGTGCTGTACCAGCTGAGAAAATGCCTGCGGGTCTGTATCCGGGAATATTGAGGGCTCCTCTGGGCCTCTCTCTGCATCCCATTGCAAGAATTACTGCCTTAGCAGGAATCTGGAACATTCCGTCTTCTCTGTTCATTGCTGTAACTGTCTTGTCTGCTGCTATATCCATAACCATGGTGTTGAGCTTGTACTCGATACCAAGATCAAGGACCTGTTTGATAAATCTGTATGCATACTCAGGACCTGTGAGCTCCTCCTTGAAGGTGTGAAGTCCGAATCCATTATGTATGCACTGGTTGAGGATACCACCAAGCTCGTGGTCTCTCTCAAGAATAAGAATACTGTCGTTTCCAGCCTCTTTTGCTGCTACTGCTGCTGCAAGGCCTGCCGGTCCGCCTCCGACGATTACAATGTCATATGTTTTCATGAGTGGCTTACCTCCCCTTTAGTTCTCTCTAAAATAATATTGGATTTTCCGCCGCTCTTTGTAATCTTCTCATACGGAAGTCCTAATTCTCTGTTAATTATTTCCATGGTTCTGGGGCTGCAGAAGCCTGCCTGACATCTACCCATTCCAGCTCTTGTTCTACGCTTTACACCGTCAAGTGAACGTGCTCCAAGAGGTCTGTGGATAGCATCAAGGATCTCACCCTCTGTGATGGATTCACATCTGCATACGATTGTTCCATAAGCGGGATTCTCTTTAATAAGAGCGTTCATCTCTTCTATTGAAAGACCCTGAGTACTCTTTATTCCCTTTCTTGTAGCGATCCAGTCTGCCTTTTCCTTAAGTCCCATCTTGTCCCTGAGCATGTTGCCTACCATCTTGCCAATAGCGGGTGAAGCTGTAAGTCCGGGAGACTCGATTCCTGCTACATCTATAAAGTCAGGAGCGTCCTTAACCTCCTCGATCACGAACTCGTGTCTCTCAAGGTGAGCACGAAGTCCCGCGAAGGAAGTGATGACATTTCTCAGAGGAAGATTCTTTACACTCTCATTAGCCTTGGCTGTAACTTCACCAAGTCCCTCTGCTGTTGTGTTGTTTCCTTCCTTATCCTCAATGTCGATAGCTGTAGGTCCAACAAGGACATTGCCGTGAACTGTAGGGGTTACAAGAACGCCCTTACCATACTTGGTAGGCTGCTGGAAAACTGTGTGAGAAACAAATCCGCCTACCTCTTTATCAAGAAGAAGATAATCTCCTCTTCTCTCGATGATATGCATCTTGTCCTCGCTTACCATGTTATGAATTCTGTCTGCATAAACACCTGCAGCATTTACAACTACGCGGCTCACATACTCACCGTTATTGGTTCTGATGTGCCATAAGCCATCCTCGCCCTTTTTGATATCTTCTACTTCAGTGTTAAATCTGAAATCAACGCCGTTCATGTTGGCATTTTCAGCCATAGCGATGTTGAGCTCGAAGGGACATACGATTCCACCTGTGGGTGCATAGAGAGCTCCGACAACCTCATCTGAAAGGTTGGGCTCCTTCGCAATGGCTTCCTCTCTTGTAAGGATCTCAAGACCCTTAACTCCGTTCTTAACACCTCTGTCATAGAGTGTCTTAAGTCCGTCTATCTCTTCCTCGTGTACACATACAACAAGGGAACCGTTTCTCTTAAAAGGAATGTCGAGATCCTTGGAAAGCTGATCCATCATCTCGTTTCCTTCAACATTCAATTTTGCCATAAGGGATCCTTCAGCTGCGTCAAATCCGGCATGTACAATTGCTGAATTAGCCTTGGAGGTACCCTCACATACGTCTTCACATTTTTCAAGCACACATGCAGATACGTCATATCTGGAAACTTCTCTTGCTACAGCGCTTCCGGAAACACCTGCACCTATGATTACGACATCATATATCATTTTTGTTTATTCTCCTTCTCTCTAATGGAAGTTCTGGTCTCAGGCTAAAGCCTTCGACAGAACAAGCTTCGATCACGCAAATTACAGATTTGCTATCTTAGCTTTTAGCCCAGCCTCTTGTTGAAGCTACTGCCTGCTTCCAGCCTGCGAGCTCTTTTTCTCTCTTCTCACTGTCCATAGTGCTCTTGAATTCCTTATCTACGGACCAGTTATTAAGAACGTCTTCCTTGTTCTTCCAGTAGCCTACTGCAAGACCTGCGAGATAAGCAGCACCCATCGCTGTTGTCTCTACGTTACTGGGTCTTACAACGCTTGTATCAATGATGTCAGCCTGGAACTGCATAAGGAAATTGTTCCTGGAAGCACCACCGTCAACTCTGAGACTTGTGAGCTTTTTACCTGTATCAAGCTCCATAGCCTTAAGTACATCTGCTGTCTGGAATGCCAGGGATTCAACTGTCGCCCTTATGATGTGGTACTTATTAACGCCTCGTGTAAGTCCAACGATCGCACCTCTTGCGTAAGGATCCCAGTAGGGAGCACCAAGTCCTGTAAATGCAGGAACAACGTAGCATCCGTTTGTATCCTTAACTCTTGTTGCAAAGTACTCTGAATCGGGAGCTGAGTCTATTGCTCTGAGCTCATCACGAAGCCACTGGATAGCAGCTCCTGCCACATACACAGAACCCTCGATTGCGTATGTAACCTCTCCGCCGATTCCCCATGCGATTGTTGTGAGCAGGTCATTCTTGGAATAAACAGGCTTGTCACCTGTGTTCATCAGCATGAAGCAACCTGTCCCGTATGTGTTCTTTGCATCGCCTTCCTCGAAGCAGGTCTGTCCGAAAAGGGCTGCCTGCTGGTCTCCTGCTGCGCCGGCAATTTTGATCTCGCCACCGAAGAACTCAGGATCTGTCTCTCCGTAAATGCAGCTTGAGGGCTTTGCCTCAGGAAGCATGCTCATGGGAATATCAAGGATCTCGCACAGCTCCTTGTCCCACTCAAGTGTATTGATATTAAAAAGTAATGTTCTGGAAGCATTAGAGTAATCTGTTACGTGAACCTTACCCTTTGTGAGCTTGTAGATGAGCCAGGAATCAACCGTACCAAAGCACAGCTCCCCATTCTCTGCTCTCTGTCTTGCTCCTTCAACATTATCCAAAATCCATCTTATTTTTGTTCCTGAGAAGTAAGGATCGAATTTAAGTCCTGTCTTCTGCTGGAACTTCTCAACGATGCCGGGAACCTCTTCCTTCATCTTCTCTGCGAAGTCTGCAGTTCTGCGGCACTGCCATACAATTGCATGAGATATGGGCTGTCCTGTTTTTCTGTCCCATACAATAACTGTCTCACGCTGATTGGTAATACCGATTGCTGCGATATCCTCGAATGTTGCATCTATCTTGCTCATAGCCTCACGAGCTACAGACAGCTGCGTCTGCCAGATTTCGCTGGCATCATGCTCAACCCAGCCGGGCTGAGGGAAAAACTGCGTGAATTCCTTCTGTGCACATGAGCAGATCTTGCCCTTCTGATCGAAGAGGATGCATCTGTTACTTGTTGTGCCGGAATCCAGCGCCATTACATATTTTGCCATTACTGTTGTTACCCCACCTTCAAGTTTTTACTAAATTTTATCTCGTTTTACCCTTTAATACTTGTCATATTCCACAAAAAAATAAGCATTTTAAACTACTAATTCTGTGTCAAAAGCACCTCGTTCAGGAAAACCGCAAGTCCCTCTGTATGGTCTATGCTCTCTGAAAGAGTACTCCTGACGAAAAAGTCATCCGATACCAGAGGATCGTACTGTTTATATGCTTTTATAAAGCGCTCCACACATCCCGAAATCTCAAACATGTAGCCAATAAGAACCACATTCTTAGGATCCAGCATGGTGATGACGTTTCTGATATTTCGGGCAAGCATGTCAATCTTGTCATCTATGATATCGCTGGCCTTCGGATTATCAAAAAGCTCTGAATTGAAAACACTGTCAACGTTCTTACCAAAAACGCTCTTAAGCTCCTGCTTTATCGCCTTTGTAGATACATAGGTTTCAAGGCAGCCCTTTCGCTTGCAATTACAGTCACGACCATCCTTAATGGCAATCATATGCCCTATCTCAGCTGCCATCTTGTTTGAACCCTGGTATATTTTTCCATCAATAATGATTGATGCACCAACACCGGGTCCCCACTTAAGGACGAAAAGATTGTTGACTGTTCTCCCAAGTCCGAAATAGATCTCTGTCTGGGCGTAGGCCTTAAGGTTATTCTCAACAACTACAGGAATTCCAAGCTCCTTCTTAATATAAGAAGCAACCGGTATGCTCTCTGTCCAGATGTTGTAGCTGTTAAGGCTTACTCCATTTTTCCTGTCTACGCTTCCTGGAATAGTCACAGCAGCTCCAAGAACCTTTTCCTTGACGATGCCGTTTTTCCAGAACAGCTTCTGACATTCATCAGTGATGTTCTTGAAGAATTCCTCAGGATCGATCTCCTTATCTGTCGGAAGTGAAGTGTTGCAAAGTACCTTTCCCTTCATGTCGGTAACAGCTATATACGTGACATCTGATTCTATAGCTATGCATAATACACTTCTGTATCCCGGATTGATATCGACAAGAATCTTCTTGCGGCCTGCTCGCTTTTCTTCGTTCGCTTCGCCAAGTTCGACTATCAAACCCTCTTCCATCAGCTCTGAACATATTAATGTAACAGAGGCGGCTGTTAAGCCAACCGTCTCTGCTATATCTTTCCTTGACATCGCCCCACTATTGTTGAGCAATAGGAGGATGGAAGAACGGTTACTCAGTTTTACGTTTTCTAAATTTATCCCCTGATATTTCATAAACTAAATCGTATAACACTCATTAGTAACGTACAACTTCTACATCAAGCATATTGCCCAATTTTTCGAGCTCTTCTGCAATATTCTTGTAAATTACTACGTAGTGCGGCTCCCATCCGTTTTTGATTGTTTCTTTAACAATTTTCTCTGCAGACTCGTTGGTCTGAACTACTATTGATGCACCGTTGAACTGCTTGGGCTTATCCATTACATTTCCTTCAGCGATGAAGAATCTGAACTTGCTCCGAATAGTTCTCTCCGCATCCGTAAATATGCTCGTCACGAGAGGTTTTAAAGGTAAGCCAGAATCTGTTTATCTTTGAACTCCCCCCCCGCATCTGATGTAAGCTCAGCTACGGTTTTACCTGAAACTGTCGTAACCTTAAGTGTCAGCAGTTCTCCGGTTTTGTCACATCTGTATACAAGACTTTCGCCATCATCTGTCTTAGCAGTTTCTACCAGGTTGCATTCCTGTTTCCAATTAATTTTATGCTTATATTTAAAGCTCCCACGCTTCATGGTGAATCTATTTTCGCCATTACCTACTGTTAGAGCAATCCTGCTAAAATCTATTGTTATCTCCTCCCTATTAAAAACAAACTAGAGGTTGATTAATTCTCTTAATCAACCTCTATCATTCTAATGTATGTATTTTGTTTTCTCAATTGTGAATATATAAAGAAAAAAATCCATGTAAATTGTGCATAAATAACATCCGCATATCCAGTAAATATGCGGATGTTCGAATATGCTCATTTATTGGTTAAATGTAGGAACAATTCAACAAGGAAGTTCTGCTCTCGGGCTATGCCCGAGACAGAACAAAGTAGTACACCGGCTCGAAAAGACCTCGCCTGTTGATTACTTTTTACTATTGTCAGCCATCATAGCGAGACTCCTTGCAATGGAGTCAAATGTATCATGTGTATTTGCTGAATCTCTGTCAGCGATCATAGCAAGGGTCTGGGAGATATCATTGAGAGCCATAACGATGTTCTCAAGGGAAGCCTTGGTAATCGCAGACTCATCACCCTTTTTTACTATCTGATCATATTTTAACATTCTTGCCTGCTGTAATCCGGATACTTCAGATACTCTGCTCATAATTCAAACCCCTTTCACTAAGAAATAAGTTACTAAGTTAATGATAATCCAACACATTGAAAAAAACTATTAAATAAGAATTATCTATTATTAAAATATGTATTACTCAACTATCTGACCGTAGAACAGGACCTCCTTTACATTTCCGGAGGTCATAATGTAATACTTGAAGGGCTTGGTGGCGAAGAATTCCTTAGGCGGATTCTCATCAATATCAAGAGCCGCTCCAACCATGGCCATTTCCGTATCCGCTGAAGCTTCAACACCATTTTCATCAGTAATGATCTTCGTCTTCTGGATGATATCAGAAACGAAAAATCCCGAATCACTACTCATTGCAGAAAAATCCGCCTCCGGTGCAAATGCACTCTTTGCGCCTCTGCTCTGAAGGAAATGAACAAGCTCCTTCTTTTCAAAGGAGGTCTCTGTCTCAAACTTGGGTAGCATCACATGAACCTTTTCATCCGATGCCTTAGACAGCTTGCCCTGGAAGCCTTCGGTATCACCAAGAATGCAGGCCATCTCCACGTCTCCGCTTAAGCTCATAACAAGAATCTTGGACTTGGGATCCTCGTAGAATTTGTAGTGATCTGTCTTATCCATGAATTCCTTCTTGATGCAGCATCCGTCATAGGACATAAAGTCGTCCTCCCCGGTAGCCTCCTTCTCGAACTTCCTGATCCATGATGACTTCAGATAAAGTGTATTCACAAGGACTAAATCCTTTTCAGACAGATCATTTGCAATCGTGGGAATAAGGCCATCTGTTCCTTCGTTTACCCAGTTGTTAACAGCGTCTGTGATTTCATCAGCGGCAATATCCTGAGCCTCTGCCCCATAGTGATTCTTAATATAATCCTTATAATCAGGTGAGAGCTCACCCTTAAGCTTACTATTGTGCCACGCGGAATTCAGCATCTTAAAGGCAAAGTCATCAGCAGAGGTATCAGGCGCATTCACCATGGCGTTGTACCACATATTCATCTCTGCTTCATTCGAAAAACCGGCAGCCTTAAGCAGCTCTGACTTAGTATCTGAATCAGCACCCGCCACAGCAAGCCCGATAACCGCTCTTAGGGATGCAGGTGAAACCATATAATTCTCGTTTCTGTAGCCTTCATCCTCAAGAAAATTGATAAGTCCGCGGTCAAATTCAGACAGCTTAAGCTCACCATTTCCCGTGCTGAAAGCTATACCGGCAGTCTCTTCCTCCTCTTTGGGCGCAGGTTCCTCGGCAAGCTCTGCAATAGCACTCATATCTATTTCATCCGGATCGGAAGTCTCCTCCTCAGCCGGCTTTACAGGCTCAGGCTTTACAACCTCCATTTTGGACTCAGGAGCTTTAGCCTCATCTGCATTATTTTCGGCTTCTTCAGAGGTCTCTTTTTCCTCATCCTCTTTTAATTTATGACCCAGATATATGATGGTTACGAACGTTGCAAAAACCAGGCCGCCACAGGCCGCTACAACCAACAGCCACTTTAGAATTTCGGTCATCATTTTCCCTCCGTTTTTTCATCTGACAGCTATCTCCTCGGATGTTTATTCCCCTCTTTTTTCCTTTGCCAAAAGCCACGCCATAATGTGCACGCTCTGCTGAAACTCTCCTCTTTTTATGATTTCTTCAAGATTCTCTCTTGTGTTTATTTCAACGTTTAAAAATTCCGTATCATCAAGATTTTGACCCGACACCTTTTTGCAGTTCGTTGCCATATAAACATAGGCATAATTATCTGCTATCGTCGCATTGGAAGGTACCGTTAACAGATGAGTCCATTCATCTGACACATAGCCCGTCTCCTCAGTAAGCTCGCGCTTTGCAGCATCAAGGGCAGCCTCACTGTCCTCAGAATCATTACCAAAGCTCCTGGCTGTCTTAGCAGCATTATCCCTGTACTCTTTTCCATCGTTTCTCTCAATGCCGCCTGCCGGAAATTCCGTGGTCACTTCACGAATCCCCTGTCTGTACTGACGCACACAGATAAGATTCCCCTCAGTATCAAAAGGAACAATTACCACATAATCTCTTCTGCTGTAGCTGTAATAGGGCTCAAACTCTGAGCCATCCGGGAATCTGAAGGCAGACTCCCTGAAATCAATCCATTCATTCTGAACAAGATGCTTTGTTCTTACCTCTTCCCATGCGAGGTCTTCTCTTTTTCTATCCATAATCAGTCTAAAATCCTTTGCGGCATAAAATCTAAATAATCGCCCGAAACCAGGCTGTACTTTATTCCATCAACTTTTCCCAGAAGGCTGTCGTGGAACCTCTCTTTTCCGTGACAGTGAGCATATATCACCTGCTCTGCACCATAGGCTCTTGCCATCAGTGTGAATCTGCTCTGCCTCTCACCTATTTCAGTGGGCGGGTAATGCAGGAACACGATGAACTTCTCGAACCCTTCAGCCCTTGCAGCTTCGAATGAAGCTTTAAGTCTTTTGGCCTCGCGCTCTATCAGCATGTCCGCGTGCTCCCTGGTATCAAAGCCCTCATAGCAATAACCCTTTGTTCCCACTATCGCATAGTCCTTGTAAGGATAAAAATTGTTTTGCAGGAAAAACAGCCTGCCCTTATATAAATCGTTCAGCTTCTGGGTTTTCTTTGCATTCCAGAAGTTATCGTGATTGCCTCTTATAAGTATTTTTCTGCCGGGGAGATTCTCAATAAATCTAAGGTCCAGCTCGCACTGCTCAAGTCCCTTTCCCCAGCTGTGATCCCCCACAAGAACAAGGGTATCCTCTTCAGTCATTATTTTATTGCAGTTCTTTTCTGTTTTTCTCTCATGACCTCTCCACGCCTTGCCAAAAATATCCATCGTCTTATCCGACTGAAAGGCAAGATGAAGATCGCCCAGTGCATATAACGCCATAACTACTCCGGTTCTACACATTAAACTAAATCCGGGTAGTACATCCTGAACCACCCGGATATAAGTTATTATCCAATATAATTATGCACGTGTCAAAAGGTCCTACTGCGAACTTAAATCCGCTTGTTTTCTCACTCTGCAGCTGCTATAAAGGTGCCTTCATTGCACGCCGGAAGATATACGGAATTGAACATTCTCTTGTGCATATAGTTATCTGCATCCGAGAGGTTATAGTAGTCATAAACCGTAGGATCCTGGTCATCCCAGGTGCAGTCTACATTGTAGTAATTGCCATCGAGCTTTATGATATTCCAGGCATGGAGCTCTCCCGCGGAGCCTGCGCAAAGGTATGTGGGAACACCCAGCCTTTGCATCAGATACTGGAAGGCTTTTGCATAGCCAGCACATACTGTATTATTGCCAACTATGGCGCTGTAGGCACTCTGATCCAGCGGATTGTGCTTATAGGTAAGCTTATTAGCCAGAAAATCGTGGATATACAGCTCCTTGGAATAATTGTCAGGAAGCCCTGCTGCCCCTGCAACAATAGCCTCTACCTGTGACTGGAACTCCCGATTGGCTGCCGGTATGTTGTTTATTCTGTCATAGTATCTAAGTCGCAGCTTTATCGCTGCTCCGTTGTAATCAAACTCCTGATAAAAAGTGGTATCAAGCCAGAAGAGCTCCGGATGATCAAACACAACGCTAAGGATTATCATCTGCATTGTATTCATATTCACCTGCTCTATCGGCCTGAAGGTTGTATTCAGATTAAGGGTATTGGCATATATCTGTCTGTAAAGAGCTTTTCCCGTATCATTGAGCATGTGGTAATAGGGATAGTACTCCGTGCTGAAGTCAAACTCATCACCGAGGTATCCATAATCTGTACTGTTGATCGCCTGATTGGCAAGTCCCGGATCAGTAAGCTCTACAATATCAGGTTCAAAAGCTGCATAACCGCTTTTCCCAGCAGGTATTCCAGGTGCGTAAACGGGAGTCATCTCTTCCTCTGATGCCTTTACGTCATCCGATGATTTCGTCTTGGTTGATTCAGTCTCAATACTAACTGAGATTTTCTTTTTGCCTTTTCCTGTAACGGCATTGGCAATGGCATCAGCAGCATTCGCAACATCCTCAACAGTAACATCTCTCTCTGCGAGGTTATCCACATTTGTTGCTTCCAGCTCATTTATCGCATCTGATAATCCGTTTACCGCATTGGTTATCATCGCGCCAATTCCCGAAGCATTCTCGGTTTCCTCAACCTCTACCTTCTCTTTCTTTTCTCTCACACCATATATATAGTCCCAGTCAGGAACCTCTACATAGTATTTATTCGAGGTATCAACCTTTACCTCTTCCTCGTCAGCAGGCTGCAGTAGCTCTCCTACCCACACGCCAATATCGGGGTTTGCAACACACGCAAGTATCGCCATAACCCCGGCCGTAATAAGCCCTAATATTCCATAAGCTAAGCTCTCAACTACCTTCATAATAATCACATCCTTGTGTATGAAATGTTAATCCGTTAACCGTAACCCCTCTAACAAAAAAGGGAGCAATATGCCCCCTTTTCACTATTATTATATGAAATTACGTATTCCTTTGATATTAAATTACTATAAAAAATCACTTAACCTTTTTATACAGATAGTAGTTAAATTCCATACCATCCCACCCATAAACCTCTTTGTCAATGCACTCGTAGTGGTCGTTTATGGAGGCAGGGATGTGATCGCGGACGAGGACGTAATCTATAAGTCCCTCACGAACGTATCTCTCCTGCTCAAGGTATGGATTATTTTCAGGTTCCTCAATGCTCAAGGTCTGTGTCTGGAACCAGCGGCAGCTGGGAACGATATCGCATAAGGTATAGAGGCCTGCATCAAGACATCCCACATTCAGGAGCGTCGGATTCTCATTTTCCATAACCTCATCACGGAAGCGGTACATAAAATAATCATCCCGGCTCACCTTCCTGAAGGGTACATTCATTGAGTTAACATCCACGAAAATCGTAGCAAGTGACATGCATATCAGAGCAGTAATAAATCTCATGCCAATTCTGTCACTTCTTGTTCCCTTTTCAAGAAGGTGCTTCGCAGCAAGTCTTCCTAAAAGAGCAAAGCCCATCACGGCAAAAACTGAAAGCGGCAGTGAATAATAGGGAAGGTCCCTTCCACCTCCAAAGAATCCAAGGAACATGAACACAAACAGTACCGGTACAACCAGTCGTGAAAGCAGTTTTTGTCCCTTATTCAAAATGCCATACACCATCCCAACTATCACGAATACGAAGTATTGCCAGTCATCAATGATAAGCCAGTACAGGGTTTTGATAAGATACATGACTCTTCCCATTATGCCCGCATCTGCTCCTTCAACCTTGGTATATACAAAGACATTCACATAGACGTAGCCCCAGTACCACTCATAGAGTCCGCCCTGAACACCGAAGTAGATTAGCCACGGTACAAATGGTAAAAACATTCCAAAGAGGAAAACCAAGCAGGCCTTGATGCCCCTTACAATCTCCTTATGTGCAAGGTATGAAAAGAACACCATCATCATCCATGCAAAGTAAAATCCAAGTCCGGTGAATTTGATATTTGCAATAAAACCTGCGAGAATACCGCCAAAGAAAACCGCCTTAAAGGGCATCGTTTCTTTATTGTATCGATTTTTAAAATAGTCCAGAATCAGATACAATCCCCACACATAAAAGGGAAGGCATATTTCCTCAGCTGCACCGCCCCACCAAAAGCTTCTGGAGCAGACAACTGTTGCAAAGGTAAACACAGAGAAAATCGCAGAGGATACTATTCTATGTTTTCCCGTATATAGTCTTATTATTCTAAAAAATCCTATCGCATCAAAAAGCCCCAGAATTATTTCCAGGATATAGACTCCTGCAAATGTGGTGTGAGACACAAGATAAGCCAGGCCATAGAAAAAGTACAGATACATTCCCTTTTGGTCGAACACATCTCTGTAGGGCATTTTCCCGTTAAAAATGGCTTTCCCCATAGAAAAGTAACTGTTGGCATCATCCCAGTTGTTCAAGGGATATAAAAATGACGATCTCGATGCCAAAAGAAGGCAGAGGAAAACCGAGAGCAGCATATAAAAATATATTCTTAGCTTTGTCTTTTTAGGCATAACGGATACTCCTGGTATGTAATCAAAAGCTTCCCCTTCATGATTTAGAAAGTGTACTTCTCCATATTGCCAGAAGCACAAAAAGCATTGCTGTTGTAAGGGGATGCGGGCCGTTCATCATTGACTGAGCTATGTATCCAATAATACCTATTGATGCATACACCCTCCCACCTTTAATATCTGTGTTTTTTATTACACCTTTTAAAAAGTCCACAATGATACACAAATATATTCCAAGATAAGATAACGCGCCTAATGCTCCTGTAGTCAGAAGATATTCTATAAGATCATTATGAGCATTATCCAGGAAATAGAAATCTCCATAGGCTTCTACAATTTCAAAATAGAAATTTCTTGAGATCTCATCTATACATCCCGGGCCAATTCCAATCAGCTGCTGCAATAGCTCATTATCCCAGAATGAGCTGACTGCTATATACCACAAAAGTCCTCTTCTATTAAGGAAATACATATCAAAGTTCTTTACACAGTGAACAACAACTGCAATAAATAGAACAACAACACACGCCAGGTAAATCCAAAGCCCATAGCCCATTATTTTTTCCAGTTCCTCGGCTTTGAACTTAAGTTCCAGTGCCATATGGATAAGTAGAAGAACAAAACATATTCCTCCAACAACCATATGCACATTATGTCCAAGCAAAACAGGTGAAACAACATCCAGCTTTATCTCTGGTCTGTAAAGGATAATGACTCTCGCAGCAAATCCTGCTACGGCGAATAATATTCCGCTAATGAGTAGCCCCATATATCTGTTCACTTTTCTAAGACAAAAGGCAACAATAAAGATATAGGCTGTACCAACTCCGATATAAATACTATCAGCATGGGTGAGGAACACATTAAGATATCCCAAAAACAAAACAATAGCCGCTGCTGTTCTCTTAAAACCATTCTCTGATGAAACAAATATTATTACCATTATAGGAATAATAATTGAAAGGTACCCGCAGAACTGATTTGCATTCCCTAAAGTGGAGGTATAATGATTTTTCCAGATATCCTCAACACTAGCCAATGCTCCAAGCGGGTCAATCCACAGATCATTTAATACAGCTATGATCATCGCTATTGTTCCGCCAAGCATCATTCCATAAAAAGGGAAAATGTCATCTGGCTGCTCTTTGGATGAAATAAAATACATTATACAAAGAGCTACCAGCATAGCTCCGCCAACGTACCAGGCTCCAAGACCTGATAAAGCTTCAAATTTGTATTCAGACAATGCAGAAGAAGCAAGGCATACTATTCCAAATATCCCCACAAAAAAATCTAAAGCAGATATTTTCTCTTCAGAATCAGAAAGCAGCTCCTTAAACGCATCCTTAAATGAGCTGGATTTCATTTTGACGATGAATTCCTTTATAAATAGTGTAAGGAACATCGCCACCCCTACTCCAATACTGAACCAGACAATATTTGCTTTGTCCGTCAGAATCTGTTTAAAGCCTTTGGTCATATACAAAGGCGCCACCATAAGTATCAATAAAAAATAGACACGTGAAACGGTCTTTCTGGTAAGTGAGATTTTCAAAGAACTTCCTCCCCAACAAAACTATTTACATAAAGAATAGCACAAATCCTCCAAACAAAGAATAAGACTGACAGGCTAAAATAGCCTTGCCAGTCTTATTTGTAATTACTTTTTTAAGAGTTCTGATTATTTCTCTCTCTTGAATGTAACCTGCTTGCCAGCGCTCTTCTTAAGCTTATTAACGATCTTGTTAAATTTCTTCTTGCTTACGCCCTTGATAACAATCTTCTTACCCTTGAAGCCCTTAAGAGCCTTTGAGCTGATCTTGCTAGTCTTAAGCTTCTTAGCATTGATCTTAACTGTCTTAGCCTTCTTAGCGCCGCTGAACTGCTTCTTTGCGAGCTCTTCAAGTTCGCAATCTCTTAAATCGATTGTCTTAGCCTTTGAGCAGTTTTTGAAAGCCTTGGAGCTGATCTTTCTTACCGGTAAACCGTTAACAGTACCAGCGATCTTAACTGTCTTAGCATCACTCTTAACTTCAGTAATTGTAACTGTGTTGTCGGCTTCCTTCTTAACGCTCTCTTCTACTGCGCCATCCTTAACCGTAGCAACTTCACCCTTATCAAACTTTTCCTGAGTATCCTGTTCAACAGTGACACTTGCTGTAACAGCCTTGAAATCAACGTTTGCTGCGTTTCCTACTGCAGGAGCAGCAGTTGCTACGAGTACTGCCGCAAGGGCAGCTGCAAAAAATCTCTTCATAGTTCTTTTCTCCCTTACAAAAAAATTTGTTTTGTGACATAAAACATAATTTAAGTATAATTTTCTGACAATACGATGTCAATAGTATCTAATAAATTTTATTACTTTTTTACGTTAATTTCACAGCCACATCAAAATGTTTTTTCCATAAGAATTGCACTATATTTAGTGTTTTCATCGAACTAATTACATATATTTTTAGTATACATTATTTATTTCTCACGATGAATCATGGCAGCTTTAGTTCCTGCTAACAGCACCATCAATACCGGGAATTCCATAAGATAATAGTAGACATACCTGAAAGCAAACGCTATTGGGGTTGCCATCATTATAACCACCCAGTTAAGGAGCATCGGAAAAAGAATTATTACATATCTCTTTTTGCCGTATAAAAATAGCGAAAGAATAATAAAGAAAAGCATCCAGGTGTAATTACCTGCAATTCCTATAATGCTCCAGACAGCTCTGTAGTAATTACTCACAATGCCATCAACTACCTCGGGTAGTAACGATACCTGGTAGATTCCAAATTCATTTTCTTCAATATCCGTAACACAGGACTGCCATAAGCCTATTTCTTTATCCTCCCAAAAGCCATATGTATTTAGGAGATATGCCTCAATGCAAAGATCCGGATTATTTATAAATACTCTGAAATAAGCTCCTAAAAATTCCATTCTATGAGAATTTAAAAATGTGGAATTCAAGCCATGATCAATATTATACTTTAAATTGTCACTACACATCGGTGCATATGAAACATTAGTCTCTGAGTCCGTCCAACCGCCCTCTTCTGGAAGAATCTGGTTCAAAAACTCCCTGTCATCAGGTTCTATATCTCCATCATAAGCGTATACCATCGCTATCTGCTGCAATATAGGTCCCACGCTCTCCGCAAAATTATGCTCTACTCCTCCCATAAGCCCTCTGGTTAGAAGCATCACTACCGCAACGCTAACACTTCCGGCTATCGCATACTTTCTTCTCATATTTTTTGAAAATAGTATAAGAGTCAAGACTAAACAAGGAGCAACTATGAATCCATTATTTCTTGAAATCATTGTAAAGATAATGAGTACGCAGAACATAATCATGCGTAGTTTCTGATTTTGGAAGCTGCCTGTAGCCTCTTTATACATAAAGGGCAGCCACATAAAAATCGCCAGAGAATACCACATATCCTTAACCATCGTAAAGGATAAAAGAGCATAAATTGGATGTAATGCAAAAAGTGCCCATACCACAAATACCATTACAGGACTTTCAACTTCACCATAAAGCCAAGTAATAATGTATGAAAAAACCACTGCCGTTATTATCATCTGCAAAACGCAAAACAAGGCAACGCCTAAATTAGGATATCCTATAAGCATCCCCAGTTTTATACAGCCATACACAGCAAAGTTGAATATTATTGGTGACACATCCGAAGCCCTGACAGGCCCAGCCCTTAAAGCATACAAAGCATCATATCTTATTATGGTCCCGGGAAAAAATGAAAGATATCCAATTCCCCATATAATCAAAAATGAGCAAAATAAATATAGAAACAGCTTCTTTTTATCAAGGAAATCGTCAAGCTTAACCTTAGCGCACACCTTTCTGATCAGCTGCGCAACGCATGGCAATACTCTGATAAGCCCTCCGACCATTGGCATTAAAACAAATGCCCCAACAAAGATCATTACTATGTCTATAGCCCATATTTCATCCATATAGTTCTCAGATACTGAGGCGTTGAGATTATCAGTCGCTGAGACCTTTTCCCTTACAACCACCATAAGAGAGTATAGCAGGCAGAATACTCCTATAGGTATCATATTTGCCTTTTTTATCTCATGGTCAAAGTCACCGAGAATACATATAGTACTAATAAAGATCAGACCTATAAGAATATAAGCAGATCTTATATATGCATAGTTTTGGAAAATTATAAGTAATGGAATATAAACTAACAGCTTTACAAGTTTATTTTTATGTAACCAGTCTTCTGCTGTAATTCTCACCCCTTAGTTAACCCCCAATTCAAACTCAAAAAGCTGCTCTATGGATTTTAAATATTCGGCTTTATTGCCATAAACCGCAAGTAACGGTGCATATGCATCTCGTCCACTTATTCTGAACATATAGCTATAATTCTTAAAGTATTCTGAATATGTCTTAGAAAAATCAAGGATACCTTTCTGAATTTCCTTCATACCTTCAGAATTATAGTCCGCTTCTCCGAATGAAAGATTTGTCCTATCTCCGCTGCAAAAGCCCTTAAACTGAGGTGTAGGCGATGATAGCAACAGTTCCCAATATACATTGTGATTAACGTTAGGATTATGCTTTTTCCATACATCACGGTTGTATCCGGAAGAAAACATATATGCACAGAGACTCCCATTCTGTAGGAAAGCTTCTGACACATCAGCCTCAAAATTGTTAATAGAATTAGTTCCCGCAACTACTCCTATTAGCTCGCATGGAATATGCCATGCATTCTTGACAAGATATTTGAGAGATACAAAACCGCTACCGGCCCATCCAATGTCAACAACTGCTGCCCTCTTGCTACCTTTAAGAGCATCCTCATAGTACTTTTTAGCAGCCTCCTGTTGCACAGAATATTCCGATATAACTTCATCCCATCTGCTCTCAACAAATACTCTAAGCTTTGCCTTGTTATTGGATGTCAATTCTTCATCCAGCTTCATTCCGCCCTCACCGACTAACGGAATAAACTTATCAAGTTCCATGGAACGCAGCACATTTTCTATACTGCAACCACTTCCAACCTTATGATCCACAAATCTTCTGAAATAATCATGCCTGTCATAAGCTGCCATCAGCTTAAGAGCTGCCTTCCTGGACCAATATACATAAACAGTATTATCAGGTCCATATATATTATCATAGACCTGCTTCAAAATATCTCCATCTCTTGAGAGAAAGAGAATTTTGTCTATGCCACGATTTTCAAATAACTCATGAATATAATAACAATACCCAAGCACAAAAAGCCCGCCATAAATAAATCCATATTCATATTCTCTTGAAAATATCGCATTTCTATTATATATACTGGTATTAACAATTCCTCTGTAGGCGCTCCCAACTATGTAAGACATATCACCCGGTCTGTATATTCGGCCTTCAGCGTTAACATTAGGATAATGAATTGCCTCTATTCCACTCTTTCTGGCATTCAACACATCAGAAGCATCGTTGTCGCCGATATGAACTATTGATGTGGTCCCCATATCCTTCTTCACATGTTCATATAAGGATCCCGATGCTTTATTTATCCGAAGATCACATGACAGATATAATTCTTTATAGCCATCAAAGCCCTGACCGCGAAGAATATCATCAAGAAGCTTCGCAGGGAGATACATGTCAGAAGTGATAATAATTGTCTTACCTTCCATTCTAAGCTTATCCCAAAGCTTCTTCATAAAAGGATTAGCTCTACATATATCCAGCTCTGTCTCGCATTCGGCAGCCATCCCGTTTTCAATATCCCAGCCAGTCTCTGCATTTAATTCTTCCCATATTTCTCTCAAGGTAACTTCACTATGCCCATTTTCTACAAGCGACTTTTGCCTTGCCCGTACTTCAGCTTTTTTTCGCTGATTCTTAAAATCCATAAGATCAAGTTTCTCACCTATAAGATAGAAAACATCCGTAGGATCTGAAAATGGCCTAAAGATCAGCGTATCAAAAATATCAAAGGACACTACCTCATATTTACCAACAGCTTCATAAATATCATCAATAGTAATAGCTGGGTATTTCTTAGCATAATGCTCAGATTCGCTTATTCCTACAGGAGGCTCAATGGTCTCATAAATCTCTCTCCCCGGCATAATTTCATACTTTTTAACTCGTAGTACACGATAAGCGAAATTCATCCACAAAAGATAAAACCACGACAATACCTTTCGCACGCCTGTGGCTTCATCATGATACTCGTGGTATCTGTAATTTATCCCCGGAATTTCATTGACTAGCAAATTATAAATTTTAAGTCTCATTCTCTCCACCAACAACTCATTCTGCCAATTCTAATAAAAGTCTGTCTGCTTCATAATCATCATCTCTTGTCAAAATCAGTTTTTGAGTTTTATCATCCAGAGCAAGATAATATTCTCCATGCATTAGATAATACTCACCATCATCTTCGGAGAGTTCCCACCTTTGTGCATCTGAATAGTTCTTTTTGAATACCTGGATTTTTTGTCCTTCGAACACATTCCCATCAGGGATATCCAGCATATAGGTCTTACTTTTATCTGAAATATAGCAATAATTATCATATTCAGAAAAGGTTATTTGAACGGTTTTTGCAATATTAGTTGATATCTTTAATATACCATTGTTTTTCTTATTCTTTGGTTTTTCTATGTCAACTGCCTTCCCATCTGAACTCACTATGTAATACTCTCCATCCGGTAGCCTTAACATTTTACTCTTCTCAACATATTCTTCATATTCATCCGTATCCTCTCCCCTTCTCAAAACAGCATCTATAATATTGATGTTCCCAAGTTCTATTACTAATACAATAAGAAAAAGAATGTAGAAAAAAGGTGCCTGCTTTTTTACACAAGCTGGAAAAGTCGGAATACAAAACCTCCCCATTCCCTTTTCCTGCTTTCCCCTATTTTCAGAAGCCAAAATGACATCCCTAAACATAAGAATTGATTCTCGATATCCCAAAACAGACAATGGTAGTAACAACATAAAATAAGGTAAAGTATATTGTCCCTTAGCTTCCCAGAAGGTATGGAATACAAAACCTCCAATAAATGTCAAGGCAAATTGAGTAAACACAACACTTTTCTGTCTCCTAAAGCAAAGATATAACAAAGCCCCCATAAGAATTATGAAATGCCATATATTTACTACTATTAGCATCCTGGACATTCCCACAACTGAGTCAATTCCCCTAAATATCTTTGAGTAATTGATATTACTGCCCATAACCTTATTGATCCAAACACCTTCAAAATCAGGATTATTCCATTGAGAAGCATTCTTCCCACCAAAAAATGCAATGGCCATTTGAGGATTATCCAAAAATTCCTTTGTTCTTTTCTCAAGATATTTAGTCACTAAATCTTTTTGTTTATCCGTATCATATCCTGCCTTTTTATATGTTTGAGAAAGATAGGAATTCCACCAGCCGTCGTACAGTTCATCATTCTCCTGTAATCCTATTGCCAAATATGCCATAGGAGTCATTCCTTTGCCAATTTTCTTCCCTGTAATATCTGTTGCAATTTTATTAACAAGCATGGTATTAAATAGCAATATCAAGACAAGTGCAGCACCAATTACTAAAATCCTCTTTTTCTTACCGCCATTTTTAATAAACAAGATGATAGAAAAAATAATATTAGCAATAAGAAAAATCATATAATTGCTTTTTATAGTAACAGCAACTATTGATGCCATAATTATCAATAAAACATATCTAAGCTGTCCTTTTTCACTAAATATATACAAATATTTTGTTGCAATGACCGAAAGGCATAAACCGATAAGTGTACCGTATACAAAAGTCATATAATAATAGACCGGCAAAAACATAAATGAAAATAGTAGTATCAAAGCACCCGTAATTCTACTGTTTCCATTCAGATCAGACATATCTGTGAACACTTTAAATATCAAAGTAGCAGCTACAACATTTAATATTTGAAAGACAAGATAATTATTCCCACCCAAAATATGATTTCCAAAATATAACATGATAACTATTCCCAACTGGTGAGGACAAGAATCAAGGTAACCACCTTTATCCAGCGCAGAATAATCATGATGCATCCACTCATTGGCTATATCACAAATTATGCGCTGATCAGCACGCGGCACATTTTGGAGCAAAATCACTATAAGCAGTCCCAGAATAAAAAAGAAGCTCAAAAGAACTTTTTTAATTTTTTTATAAAACTCTTCATCGGTATTTATACGATGAACAAACCTCTTACAACGATTTCCTTTGCAATAAACCGTACCGCATATAATTATAACTAAAAGAGCAGCTACAAAATTAGTAACAAAAGAATCCTCGCACAGATATGCATGTTCAACTGTACGACAAATATTTATGATTGTAGTGGAAAAAGCCGCTAGCAAACAAAGATACCCCACTAAAAAAATCATTAAGGCATTTATGCTTTTCATCACAATTCCATATATTTTTTTAAACATTTTAATTCCCCATATTATAAATTATTAGTAGCCCTTACAACCAAAAACCTTTTTTCCTTTTCACGCTTTTTCTTCCAATATAGCCAGGTGACGATCCTCCAAAGAACCGCATTTTTATATCTATTTCCACTTAGCTTTGAGAGCTTTTTATGGTATTTTTCTGAATCCAAACCATTCAGATAATCGATTCCTTTAAGATAATCCGCCATTCCAAGAATCCCATAATATTCCGCCATATAGTCACCTAGAGCATGAAAACATGAAATCTTATTAAACCACCACTCATACTCTTCCTTCCTAGAATTCCATAAATTGTATTTCTCATTTACATATAATGGATTACGTAAATCATAATATTGAATTATCGAATTTTGCCTATAAACAGCAGTCTCATGCCACACCTGAATGCCATTTAAAATAATAGGGCTGCCGCCACCTGAATTAAGGAATCTTAGCCCATACTCAACATCGTCACAGTGAAGAAAAAATGGAACAACATCATTATCTTTGCAGAAATCATATGGGTAACAGCAAAACCACCAACCACCATATTCTGCATCCATGGGTTCATTTATACTTTCAAAAGAATCACCTTTCATGTCCTGCATAAAACCTACATGCATAAGATTACTGTTATTCCAAACCTCCGCAGCGGTGTATTGAACTGAAGGCTGATCCAAGCAAAACATCCTACCTGCAACACTTCTATAATAATGCTTGGGTTTCATATATGTTAATAACGCAAACAATCGATAAAAAGTCTCCGGCAGAAAATCCGCATCATCATCCATAAAAATCACATGAGTAAACTTATTATGCGAAGCACGAATCTCCTCAAGTCCCTTTTGAAACCCTCCTGATCCCCCAGTATTAACATTATGAACAACTCTGAAAAAATCATTATTTACCTGTTCTAACTCAGCTCCATTGTCTACAATAAATACGTGAAGATGTCCATAATAATCTGCTTCATCCGGATTAAAAAACTTCATTGTCAACAGTCTAGCAATATTGCTTTTAATCTGGTTTACCCTATGGTAGGTACATATATTAAGAGCCATCGACACATCTCTGACCGAATTTATTTCTGCAGGAAGATACCCTGTCTCACCTGCTATATCAGTCTCCCTGACCCACGAAGAAATTCCAGTATATTTTTGCCATGTATCCGAATCAAAATAATTCAGATAATCATTTATATCATTGCATATTTCGTTTTCAGTAATTATATGTTGCACAAACATAAAAACTCCTGTTGCCAGAATATTAATTCTTTAGAATCACATCATTGCAATTTCTCATGTATCTTATGCTTTTTACTCTTATAGAAAAATATTACACAGATGTACATCACAATCCCCAACAGCGAAAGCAGTATTCCTTCTTTTTTGTAGGGTGTTCTATAATAGAACAAGATTTCATGTTCTCCTTCATCTACTAACATTCCGATGTAATGGGCATTAACAAGCAACACCTCTCCTTCCACGCCATCAATGTACCCTTTCCATCCCTTCGAATAAGGTGTCGCTACACATAGTAGCTTTTTACCATCAAGATTACACTTCCCATAAATTGTATCAGTTGAAATTTGAATATTATCGAGCGTATCCTGCTTCAATCTTTCTATTTTTTCTTTGTAATCTGCCATTGGCACTGTATATACCGTAAGACTGTCAAACATGTATCTACCACGCTTTGGAAATGTAATCGTTACAGTAGTCACAGTTTTTTCCGCATATCCCAAATTGGTTATAAAATCATGTCTTCCACTTGAAAATCTTGCTTCAGGTTGCAAATAGTTTATTTTTTTCTTGCTTCCCGTATCAGATTCAATACTAACATTCACATTAACTATAGAATTCCAATACTTTTTTTCCTGCTTTATTTCAAATTGCCTATTGCGATCTAATTTATCCCATGCAGTCTTATCATATAAATTATTGGGATCAATTTCTTCATTTCCAAAATATAAATCGTATTCCGGTGTACCATAAAACCTTAGTCCTTCAAAACCAACATACAGTTCCTCCTTATCAATCTCATGTTCAAATGTCAGGACCATTCTAGTATCATCAGCTGTTGTTAATACCCCTTGATCAATAAAGGATATTTCTCCCTCTAATCCAGCTGAATATGGAACAATGTAATCATTCATCTCATTAGTATATTCATTTAAATCTTCAAAATCCTCCTCAACACAGGCAGCATCCAATAGCGTTTCTTGTTTTTGCACTGGGTTAAGTGTATCCCACTCGTAATCAGGAATGTATGAATCATAAAAATAGCCTAACGGAAGATCATATTTATTTTTGTAAACTGTATATTCTTCATCCTTATCAACGACGTCATAACCATAAGGAATAATATTTTCTTCTTTATTATGAACAACGAAATACTTAGACGCTGATAAAGTCAATGGTGTTGTTCGATCATCATATCCAACATATTTGTAATATTTTGATTCTCTCATTTCAAGATCTTGCCGATATTCATTCATATATGGATTGCTATTTGACCAATAATATTGTGTAGTTGAAACTTTATTTACCATATTTGTATTAATATCAAGATTATTTCCCGAATATCTAACATATGCATCATCTGAAACAGACTTAACTTTTACTGAATCATTATAATTCCAATCGTCCCATATCTTTCTATTTTCTTTAAACTCTTTAACATAGTTAGCTGTTTCAGGAGAAAAATGCCAAAATGCAACATTAACAATGCTAATCATTACCATAAGTAGCAAAAAGCATTCCTTTATATATCTCTTAGAAATAATAATATCATTATGAATTCCTATCAAAGTTATAAACAATAAAGATATTGCAGAAAATGCAGCTGTGTTTCTAGACTTTCCACAAATAATACAAATCACATAGAAGCCAATCCCTCCTGCAAAAAGCGCTCCCCATCTCCTATTAGACAGTTGTAACAGTTCATCCCATTCCTTAGCCAAAATATATGCACACAATAAAGCAAAGGCCCAAATCCACCGGTTTGTCGCATATTGCATTCCATTAAGAATACGTCCTCCCAAAGGAAACAAAAGCACCAACAAACTACATATAAATAATACTTTAAGGATACCGTCTGACTTCTTAAAAAAAAGAATAAAAACTGCTAATACAACCGGTAACGCAAACCCCATACATGCCCAATTTGGAGCGTCATATGTAATTATAGCCCCTGGTAGCATACTATAATGTATGGGTTCGTAAACCCAATGAAACGGCTGTGAAATTGACAATCTACTATCTGACATAAACATCATCAATACCGGCAGAAATATCATACCAGCCATACATACCCCAACCACAGCGTATATCCCCAATTTGAGCAATTGCACTAATAAGCTCTCAATACTCTTTTTATAAATAAAAAGCAATCTTATAAAAACATATACAATTGTCAGTATTACAATCATGTAAAAAAAATAAAGATTACAAATGGCTGCTATGGCTATTGAAATAATAAAAAGATACGGTTTTTCTTTTGATATTATTTTCTCAATTCCTAATAAAATGATTGGAAAAAGAATCATAGGATTCAAAAAATAAGGATGTCTAGCTGCATTTAAAAGTCCGAATTCACAAAAAGAATATGCAAGTGATGCTGCTAAAATTCCTTTTTTACCAATTGATTTATTATGAAAGCACAATTCAGAAAAAGCCATTCCAGAAAGATATAACCGAAAAATACAAGAAGCCGAATAAAAAATATGCATATATTCATAAGGTACCAAAACGGATAATAAAGCTATTGGGTCTCCTATAATATAATAATGCAACGTACCAAGAATATCTGCACCTTCACCAATATAGAAATCCCAATCAGGAATAACAATATGGTGCTCCCTGACTAAATGATGTAAGATTTCCTTCAGATATTCTGAATAATATACTAACGCTTTAAAATGCTGATCCCAACCGTCTACCATCCATATCAAAGATCTTCCAGTAAAAAAGAACCACGAAAAGCCACATAAAGCAAGTATCAAGAAACACAACGTATATATGGAATAATATCTTTTTTCCCAATCGTTAGTGAATAAATTCTCTAATTTAGCTTTCACTCCATTCATCTCCAGCTAACCTCCAAAATAGCCTCTCTATCAAACATATTTATTATCAAATCAACAAAAATCTTACTTTTGCAATCTTTTATATTCTATACTCGAAATCACAACCTGATTTTCGCCTTGAACTATTGCAAGAAATTCAACTGCTTTTCCACTTGTAATCTTAAATGGAAGTTCTAAGGATAATTCTCCTTTTTCGTCAAAGTCACTCCTAAAAATATCTTTTTGAGAAATCGTGTTCTGTCCCCAATACGTATTTATCTTTATTTCTGCCACTTCGTAATTTGTTTTATATGGCAATGGATTTATTTTTAGTTTATAGGTGGCAGTATAATCCCCTTTGCTCATATCAATATAGGGTCCATGGATTAATGAATGGTCTTGCCCCTCCATCAACAACTCTCCATTCTCCGTCATAGGTAATTCATTAAGAACACTTAAATTATCTAAACTAACATTTTGTATATCACTAAAAAAATTAGTCATGTGATTCCCTTTGTTCTCAAAGGCATTTATCACTCCTATATCATTTGTATATATTGCATCTGTGTCTGATATAGGCATATACAAAAAACCTGCTTTAAAAAAGCAATTTGAGTCAAAATTTCTATCAACTAAAACAGTTACATTTTTGTAGCGTGCAAGATCTTCTCCGTTAAAAAAAGATCTACTTATATTTTTAATTTTCCTACCATATACTTCAGGATATTTATCAACGTAAAACTTCCCTAGCGAATTATTCTGAATCAATGCTATAGCATCATAATTATCATCTATACGAGTAGTCATCCACCCACTTATTCTATCCACCATAGCTACTGTTTTACTCGCAGCAGCAAAAAGAAGCATTACGCTCACAAGGCTTAATGCAATATACTTGCGATAAATTATCTTTCCATCCAGATATTCTGTCAGTACTTTACCAAAGCTGACTATAAGCAAAATAACCGATACAAATATCACAAATAAAAACAAAATAACTTTTATAACTTTATTCCCGCCATTTATATAACTATAGCCAATAAATGCCGTTCTTAACCACGAAATAGCATAAGGAATAGCTAATGCACATATCATGATGGCGATTGCTATATAAACTGCAAATATTTGTTTTTTCTTTCTATTTTTTCCCTCCCCCCACCATACAGAAAGAGAAACAGCGCTGTTATATTCTGTTTTCCCATAGTCTGCAAAAGGTAATACAAGAAATATATTATAGTTAATTTCCGGAAAATGATGCTCGGATATAGAATGAACTGCAATAATGGCCATTACGAATGCAAGTCTCATATTACCAGCCTTAATAACCTTCACCATCATGTATATCCAAAGAATAGATATTACGACAAACGTAATCCATCCATATCTTATAAGAATGAGTGGATAACTTGAATCTATAAAATTATATCGAGTGTCTTTTACAGTAGAAAACCCCCATCCAATCAGATCAAATGCCGTGCCAAATGGTTTTATACCATAATTATTTAAAGCGTCTATCGATAGCCCTAACCTATTATGTGTATATCTATTAAAATCAGATACTGAAATATAACCACTATAGCCCAAAAAAATAAGCCCAAAAACGAATAATGCACATATAGGGAACACCCCAATAAGCATCCCCTTGCATATTTTCATGTATTTCTGATGAATAGAATGGTTATCCTCTGTTTTTTCATACAGCGTCATATATATAACAGCAATAGAAAACAATAATAAACATACACTACTAGTTATACTTCGCGTAATAAAAATAGATATTCCCATTCCCAGAATTATCGGAATAAAAAAAAATGAAGCTGGCACAGTCAGCAGCAAAGAAAACGCAACCATTATCAAATACACTATAATTGATGCAAAATCAGTAGGATAACATATTCCCCATGAGCTTCGAATATTCCCATTTGCAACAGGAAATACAAGATTGGAAATCGTTCCACATAGCGATGCCGATACTGCTAAAATAATAACTGACGCAATCACTACAAGATAGCATTTCAGAATCCTTTTATAATTCACACCTACACAGCCTATTGTTATTAAGGCTAAAAAAATCAGAAAACTATATCTAACTTCTTTCCATGAAAGAAAATATACCAGTGCCACCCCTATTGCCGGAATCAAATTTTTGTCACGAAAATTCAGTATAACTTTAAAAATCACTAGTAACATCATAACTTTTAATATTTTATTCTCTAATGAACTAGGATAAACAAAATTAAAAGTAGTTATTTGAGTACTGCAATAAAAAAGATACACCCCCATCATAACGATCAGCACTTGATTCGTTATGCTTTTACATATTTTCATAATTTGCCCCCATAAAAAAGCAACAATAATATTCCTAATACCGACAAACATATCCCCGAAACAAATAATGGACAAGAATATTTCATAGAAACATCATTATATCCTTCATCAAGAGGTATTATCATTAGACAATCCTCTATAAATTCCGGCTCAACTATTTCTTCATTAACCTTAACAGTCCAACCATCAGCATATGGGATAGAAGTAAATAAATAATCACCTTCATCTGCCTCTATCGTTCCTGTCACTTTTGTATCTGTAACTACAAGATTTTGCAAAGAGTTCTTTCTTGTCTGGTCGCTTACTTCTCCTAAATAATTCAAGTCAAGCAGATAAAACTCCGGTTTATCAAATGCATCAAAATTCTCAGCACTAACATTCACATAAGCACTAGTATCTCCCTCTGAAATAGGCACATAAAAAATACCTAATGAATGAATCACTGAATATTTCAAATTTAATCTTCCATTAAGATCAAGCGTAGCATTTGCATCCCATTTCCAGGGAATATTTCCATACAGTGCGTAATTACCTTTGGGAATATCAAATACATATGACCTTTGATTTCCCTCTCTACTTTCTTTGTATTCTATTGAAACAAAAACATCTTTTTCTCTACCACTTATATAATTAAAAAGTTGGTTATTATACAGGAATGCATTTTGTTCATCGGAATAAAACTCATCATCAGCTTTATATTTAAAAATCATAGGCATATAATAAGGGTTCTCATATATGCTCTTATCATTATGCGCACCAAGATCTTTTCTATAAATAAGTCCTTCATATTTGTATGGTGATGCAATATATTTCACCCCCAAGAGGGAATCTATTGTCAAAATAGACATTGCCTTTTCAACAAGTCTGGACATATAAACTTTATAGCCAATTTTGTCATAAAAGTTTATCAATCCAGCGTCAGGCGTAGATGTATAATTTTCTAAGCCCCAATAATTAAACCCCATTGCTTCATCAAGATTAGCAAGTGAATTAATGTTTTTTGCTCTAGCTGCGGTCTGCGTTATTCTATAATATGACTTATCCTGATTCTTGATTTCCGCTATCATATTCTCCTGTTCGTTTTGATATACTTCAAAATCTGAAACAGAATCTATAGATGGATATATCTTCATTAATAAAGATGCATTATAAGAAACATCAAATACTGTCAGAATCAGTATCATCAATGAAAAAACTGTTCTCTTACAAATAGAAGTCGATCCATTTCTAAAAAATAGAAATAGCAAAAATGCAACCACCACCAAAACTATTACTGTATATAATTTCAGTTCCCCAACTTCCGAAGTAGAAGAAAAACAATTTCGTAATAGATACACAGCAAAAACAGACACAAAAATAAATACCTTCTTCCAAGAAACATCTGCATTATAAGCAAATAAATATGCCCCCATAAAAAGCATTGCAAACGTCACTATGTATGAAAATCTATAGTAATAGCTACTTGATTCCTGGAACAGAGAAAGTAACCAAAACAAAGGTTTCCAATAGCATGAAAAAACACATATACCAAGGATAATACTTGCACTTATCTTTATTCCTGTTGGTATTGTTTTTGCACACATAAAGCAGATACATCCAAACAATAACAATCCTCCGGAATAAACCCCAAGCGCCCCTCTTTCACTGATTGCTCCATATGAATATCTATCGAAAAAATTCAAACAGTTCCCCAAGATCTCCATTGTTAATTCTTTTTTATCCGCACTACCTCTAGTAGCACATCTCATAATATTTAACGTTGGAAGTATTATAAACATGCTTAACAAAGCACCAGAGATCATAGCATAGCAATATCGAACAAATGCTTTGATTCCAGCCATTATATTTGTCTCGTTTTTGCCATCACTATATAATATAGAAAGCTCCAATATGAACAGCAGAAAAGAAAAAAGACAATTTATCCCCGCAGTATACCAGTTAAACAATATTGATGCAGTAAATGATATAGCCAATAACTTAGGGTTCTTCCTCCTTATCAGCTTATATATGCCTAGGGCCATAATTGGTAACATATACACCCCATCAAGCCACATAGGGCATTGTGCTTTAGAAATATTGTAATGCATAAAAGCATAAGAAAAGGACAATGCAATATTTATAATAAAACCGATTCTTTTCTCAAACCTTTTACTCAAATAAAAGGAACATGTAACAAACGAAGTTGCTATTTTAAGAGCTACAACAATATCAAAAAAACTATGTAACTCTGTTTTATCAAAAAAGATAATTATCAGATTCCATGGTGATGCCAGATAATACATAAAAACCGGAAGTGAAGCCTGTCCTAATCCATTACTCAAAGCGTATAACACGCTCTGTTTGCCAGTCAAAACATCTTTATAATAACCAAAAAAGTCCATGTATTGCCAATATCCATCATCAGCGGCTAAAGACTTATCCCCAAAGGGGGCATAACCAACCACCGCTAAGATAACAAGCATAGCTAAAAAAGTCACCCCAAAAGCAATACAATAAAATAAAAAAGTTATCGTTTCTTTACTGTCATCTGAATTAACTACATTAGCGTTCTCAACATTCATGTACCAAGCATCCCATATTTCTATATGTTTTCTTTATACAACATCCTGACTATTCATTATATGGATGCCATTTTCACCAAATAGCAATCACTCCATCATCAAATACTTCTTCCAAAACTCCTCAGATGTAAGATTCTTTTTCTCATCTCTATACTGTTTAATAATTTTAGGCTTATTTTTTAAATAATACTTCCTTACTTTCCTATAACGCTTATACAAATCCATAAATCTCTTTTTATCAATCGTAAGCATTTTGCCTGTTTGATCATATGGATTCACCTCCAAATGATTCTTGCATAAAGTCATCTTTTCTGGCTGGTATGTATCGTCGAAAGCAATCACAGCAGGATTCTTCTTAAGCCATTTTATAGGTATAAAATAATGTCCATTATATGTTAATCTTAATAGCCATTTATTCTTAAATGTTCTTGGCGGATCATAATAGCAATCAAACAAGTTCTGCATATGAACACATCCAAAATTTGATAATGGCTCTAATTTATCATTCAGCTTCATATTTTCACGAACTATTTCTTCGCCCCTATTTTCTTTCAAGAAATCCGGTCCCTTGACATAATCCTCAAATGCCCGCAAAACCAATTCAGCTGCATCATAATTATACTTTAGCATCTGAGTTCTAAAGCTCCGATGGATAAATATATCGAGATCCACATTCCCCAACATTTCTGAGCATGCTTTATCAATCAACAAATTTCTACACTGTTGATATTTATCAAATGCTCCATTGTACTTTTTAACAAACCCCATATGCCATACTGCGATTCCATTCATTGTTAAAATATTAGCGTTACAACGAAGAGAATATTCTATATCATCACATCTTATAAAAATTGGCAACGGCAGACCATTTTTTTTAATTACTGATATAGGAATACAGCAATACCACCAACCTGCATATTCATTTGGCTGCTTAATGAAAAAATCCTCATTTGCAAGATTATCTTCAATATCTCTATGGTCAAATTTTGGCTTCAGCGGAACAAATGTACAGTACGGTGTAATTGTGCCAATATCTTCGTGCTGGCTATATGGCTCTTCATAATATAGCATAGCCCCACTAATAAAGGACTCTTCATACTCATTCTTAAGCAATTTAAGTAAAAAATATGTTCTACGAATACTCTCTGGAAGTATTAAAATATCATCGTCCATTAGCAAAACATGCGTTGCATTTCTCTCCTGATGCATGGACTCAATCATTCCTCTGGCAAACCCACCAGCACCTCCAGAATTGCTATTGGGATGAAGAAATATATTTTTACCACTGATTTCCGTCTCAGAAAGTGTCCTTCCATTATCTACAACGTGAATAAAAAGATGATCACTAATTTCTTCGCCACTATCAATTAGCTCACTCCGAATGAGGTTAATATTTTTTTCTATAAATTTCTCCTTATAGCAAGTTGGTGTTGCAATGCAAAGATTAACCTCATTCAGCTTATCCTCCTCGCATTCAGCTGTATAATAGCCTCCATAAAAAACACATCTGTCTTTAGCAAAAAGTTCAAATCCATTCATATATTCATCATTATTTGGATACTGATACTCGATTATAGTTCTTTCTGTATTATCATTTCTAATAAGAGCATAATCTCGCCTCTCGACATCACAATTATTTCTGCTATATCCCACAAACTGAATATTGCATTTTCCTTCTACCTCAAGATATATTTTTAATATTCCAGCATTTGTATATTCCTTCCATTTTTTATATGAACAGGCATTAATATATGTTGTAAAATCAACTTTCTGTCCATATCCAAGTACAAGAGAATGATTTTCATCATCTACAAAACCACTATCCTCCCTATAAAAAAGTTCTCTACATTGTTTATGTTTAGTCTCGCTTGGTAAAACAATATTCTGAATTCTATATTCCATATTTCTCTCAGTATGATAATCCTTAATCAGACTTCATACATTCCTCCCAATAAGCATTCCCAGACAATTTTTTTGCGATTATACGCCAACCTCGGATTCGCTGTAAGAATCACACACAGCTCTTACATCTCCATCCATGCGCTTCACACCTTTTTCAATCCAGATAACACGGTCACAATGATCTCTAATCGTTTCCATACCATGACTGACAAGAAGCACTGTTGAGCCGCCATGAATCATCTCTTTAATTCTCGCAAGACTCTTTTTTCTGAAGAATTCATCTCCAACTGACAGCACTTCATCAAGAAGCAAAATATCAGCAGCATCTCCTGCTGTAGCAATTGCAAATGCCAATCTTGATACCATACCTGAAGAATAATTCTTGACCTTCTCTTCCATAAAGTCCTTAAGTTCAGCAAACTCAACTATGGAATCATAATGCTCATCCAGGAATTTTTTTGAATATCCAATTATCGCACCATTTAGATAAACGTTTTCACGTCCGGAAAGCTCCATGTCGAATCCGGTACCAAGAGTAAGCATCTGTAATTTCTTACGATTCACTTTTATCTCACCCTCTGTAGGATTTATAGCTCCAGCAATAAGTTTAAAAAGCGTCGATTTACCTGATCCGTTTGTACCTATGATCCCAACCACTTCGCCTTTATATATATCGAAGGATACATCATTTAGCGCATATAGATCGCGGTGACTGATTTCATTTTTTATACTTTTTATGAAATACTCTTTTATTCCGGATACATTAGAAGTACTTATCTTATACTTCATAGATACGTTCTTAACCTGGATAATTGGTTTACGTTCCATTACAACCTCCTGCATCAGATAACCTGCATTATTTCATTTTCTCTTCTTTTAAATATCAGATATCCAAGTAGATAAGCTGAAACTGCCCATAGGATAACCTTCGCCCATAATCCCGCAGAAGGAAATGTAGCATTAATCATAATCTCCCTTGCAAAACGCATATAGCAATACACGGGATTAGTATTTATTACAAGCTGCATTGCTGCCGGAACTTCATCAATCGGATAAAAAATTGCTGATAAATACATAAGAAGTGTAAGCATTACTGAATACAAATATCTGATATCAGCAAAAAAAACATAAAGAACGGAAAGAATATATCCTATTCCAAGGCCAAACATTACACATAGCATCATATCTATAGGTAATAATAACATTGTAATTGAAGGCTTTATCCCCATAAGAAAAAGCAGTGGCAAAAAAGCCACTAAGCTATATAAAAAGTTAACTAATGCAGTATAGCATCGTGATAGTATAAATACATTTTTGGGCACCTTAACTCTTAGAAGCAGACTTCTATTGTCAACCAAAACAGTCATAACACTATCACTAATCTGAGCATAAAGATTCCAAAATAAAAATCCGGTTAAATAATAAAGTGGAAAGTTAAGGATACTCCCCTTGAACATTGTGGAAAAGACCAGGCTCATTATCAACATATAAAGAAGTGGACTGAGCACACTCCACAGAATCCCCAGATACGATCTGGCATATTTTCTTTTTATTTCTCTCCCCGTAAGCTCCCTGATCACAAACCAGTACTGCTTTATTTCTTCCATACTATCCCCATTACTATAGTTATATATTTAGAAATCTTTTTGTTATATCTACACTATAGTACTCATTCAAGTATATATTCTTACTAAAGAACCGTCAAACTAGCGGACTCATATAATCATAATGATTTTAATGTAATAGTATTTACAAGAATATTCAATTTTCGCTTATCTCCAGATTCAGCATTTTTCTCATTATACGGTATCACTTCTTCATCTGATACAATCTCAAATTTGTTAAAACCATCTGTAAGATATTTATCTATTCTAAGATGATATTCATTTTCCCCTGGAAGTATTGTCCCTATTTTTTCTCCATTCAAAAACAAATTATTTTTATATCCTGCCCCATCATTAATTTTAATCTGAAGATCATATAAATCATCGGGATTATTTACAAGAATAAAGAAGGTACTATTATTTCCTATAGACCATGTACCATTCTCTTCAGAATTATCCCATCCCCATCCCAGGTTTTTATTATTCCCATCTTTGGTATATTCAAACACCACATTTTCACAATATTCAAGCAATTCCTCCTCGGCAGAATAATATTTCAATTCCTTTTGCAAATAAAATAAATCATATGAATCATCTACATTTGAAGTATCCATACTCAGAAACAAAACCCAAATATATGCAAAAAGTAAAATAGCCGAAGCAAAATAAAATAATATTTTTTTCATTACCATACACCTCAAGTCAGCATAAATAGCCGTTCCAATGAATCCATTCTCTGACTAATATCATTTCAAAAACACAAACCATGCATAGAATGATTATCCTGGCACACTTATTGAGTTTTGAAAAATGTTCAGAAAAGCACAACACAGGAATGAATGCTCCTACCATAAATCTAGGTATAGACAGCAATCTTGAAGAAGCGCCCAAATAAATAATTATCAGTGGATACACTAGCTCATAATAGTTTTTGCTAACGAAAAATGAATATATCAGCACAGCCAAAAAAAACAATAAAACTAATCCAAGGTAATCAGCAGGAAATTGTTTAACGACAGCATCGTATAAGTTCTTAAAGACACCAACGTTTTCTCTTCCCCAGGCATACTGCACATGAACAAAAGCAAATCCATCCCCCAGTTTAAAATGCAAATAAAGCATATATGCAAAAAGTCCGGATGGTACCATGAATGTACCAAGCACAAGCCGCTCCTGCGCAAAAACATATTTTAAGAATCCTATAAATAATCTATAGAACTTATCTTTATGGCTTTCTAAGTATTTCATGATCTGATAAACAAGTATTACAAATACAAAAAAGACACCTGCATTACGTGTTGCAGATAGTAATGCGCCAAACAATCCCATACGTAAATAATTACCTTTTACCATATGATAAAAGCAAAGAACCAGTAATAGCAAAAATAATGATTCGGTATACAGAATTGAAAAATAAAATGAATAAGCACCAAATGACATAAATATTATGAAAGTATATGCCACTTTTTTATCATTCCTGGTGTACATAATATATTTATATGCCCAGAATTCTGCCAGCATAAATAATATAGAACTCAGTATTGCCCCAACAGTATTCACAGCAACCATTCCACCCATAAGCCTATGGCATATGTTCACCAATAATGGGTATAAAGGAAAAAAGGCCCATGGAGCCATACCATTAGGTCTCATTCCAACAAATTCATTAGTGTAGAACAAATCCACATAATATCCATACCATTCAGAATCAAATACAGAAAGGCTTTTAATAATCTGTGCCGGTGCTATTTCACCAGTCAAAGAATGGCAAACCCAATAGATTATCATTCTTGAGACTACAAAGGCCCCAATGATAAATAGAATTATCCTCTTTTCTTCGGGCATTATTTTTTTCATGCAAACACCTCATTGACAGCTTCTTCCATTTCAGCGCTATTCCACCTCACCACATCAACCTTGTTATGAATATATCGTTTCCTCAACGAAAAGCATTGCTGCAAATATTGGAATGTAACTTTTCCACTCAATTTTGATTCTCCTGAAAATCTATCCTGAAAAGAATATGGAAGCTCCACAATCGATTCATATGAAGTGGTTGCAAGTACCTCTATCATAATCTTCCATCCAATAGGTCTCATATCAGCTTCAGCAAGTATAGATTTACGGAACATAAATAGGCCACTGGTAGGATCTGATATTTTTCTCAGACATGGAAGCAGCATCTGACCTATTATCCTTGCTGTTCCGGAAATAATTTTTCTATACCAGTTTAATCCGCCATCATACCCTCCAGGTATAAGGCGGCTTGGAATACATAAATCAGCACCACTCTTAATAATCGTTGCATACATATTTTTCAGGATTTCCGGTGGATGCTGTAAATCGGCATCCATTACAGCAATATATTCTCCTTTTGCCATTTGAAAGCCCAGCATTACTGCAGTTGCCAATCCCTTTTCGTTTTCGCGATGCTTATACCGGATATATGGCTTCTGTTTGGAAATACTCTCTATTATTTTGGGAGTGTCATCCGTAGAATCATCAATAAATAGTATTTCCTTTTCAAGCATACTTCCCGCATCATCTACCAATGCAGCATCGATTCGCTTTACTATTTCATCAATATTATCTTTTTCGTTATACGTTGGAATAACAATACTTAATTTACACACCCCTGAACTCCCCTTTAGATAATTATTTACAGACATAGAAAGACACAATCTATAGTGTTTAACATTGCTAATTATACACTATTGACACTATTTTATCTTAGCTTTCCGTTTTTTCCATAAAACAGTAATAGCGCCTTTCATAGATGTGATATTTACCATTTTAATGCCTTTAATTTTTGAATCTATTACTTCTGATTCTGAATCATATTGATTTTCTTATGTACATAAGATAGTTATATATCCTCGCACAAAAAAGACTAAATCCAATATTTTTCCCACATCTGACTATGCTTCCATAAATCCAACCGCTCTCATGAATCGCAGGCGCCTTTATGCCAAGCTTGGACATTGCCCAGATAACTGTCTTGTGTAATAGTCTTAAGTTGCATATATCAGAATAATCCAGTTGCGCAGCTATATCCTGCGCATCCCCCTCCAGGACATCATCACAGAATTTAAGGCTTCCGTAGTTACTGGCCTCCAGTTCATCAGGTCTTGCCATTAGCCTTGAGAGAATTTCTTCAGTAATTCCTACTCCGTTATCACTTATGCATTCTTCAGAATATACCTTAGCAAAGAGCTCAAGATAAGGCTGCATGGTATCCAGATAATTTTGATTAAGACTTCCATAGTCAGCAGTCACCGGAACAATCACATCTCCACGATCCAAGTAATTTTCCTTCCGATATTCCAAGGTCATACCCGCTGCCTCTGAGCTCACCGCCTCAAAGAGGCAATTACTAAAATAGACTTTTCTTTTGATACTTCCTTTAGGTTCAAAATAGAAAGCGTGATAGTTCTCTTGTTTCATATCCTTTGGAATTTCATACAGTCCAAAATAATACCCATTTAATTCTGTGCCAGGCTTTACTGAATTAAGCAGCCTTAACAGACTCCTCTGAGTAGTCCCTACCCACCCACTGTCAACTACTGCTATTTTTTCACCGGAAAACATTCCTTCCTGCTCAAAATAAGAAATTACATTCGGAAGTCTTTCCTCAGCCTTTTTTTTCACAATCTCCCACAATTCTTCCTTATGCTTCTCTGCTTTTTCTTTCCAATTAAGAATCTGAGGTCTTGCTATGATGTTATCCAGATCATCCGCATATCCTATTATCCTTGTAAACTCAAACATCTCTTTTTCATCAAGAGCACCTCTGCTCAGTATTTTCCTCATGGTTACATCAATTCCACTAAGAAACATCATGTTTAGGAAATCGTCTCTATCCACTGCCATTTCAGGAACGCGGAGAGCATACCTGGACACACGCAAATATCGAAGTGTAGGATATTCCGCATTCTTCGTAGCCTTACTGTCTGCAATTTTCATTGCTGCTCTGTACACAGGCCATGCATCTCTGGAGAGAAAGTACAATGTTTTTATCCCATCTTTCCTAGCGCTCTCAAGAACCCACTCCGCAAACTCTGTCAATACCGGAGCCCAGGTATGTATGTAATGAGTAATGTTATCTTTTAGTTCTTTAGTTTCCGTTTGTTTATCTGCATCAGAAAAAAGAGGAACCTTAATCAGTTCCTCCATACATTTACTTAATGCCCTGTCATATCCGGGATTTTTTTCTAGCACTTTTTTGTAATACAAAAGTCTGTCCATGCTATATTGCCGCCCTTTTATGCTTAATAAACTCAATCATTTTTACCGGAACAAAAGCCCCTGCTATAGGCCTCATGCAATATAACCATCCAAACGGAAACAAGAGACCCATTTTTCTGAAGTTTTCATAACGAACCTTCATCTCATATATTCTGTACTTAAAGTCTCTGTTATGATAATTTTCCCTGTCAACATGATACTTAAAGAGAACTTCCTGCATGTTGCATCCCTTGAATCCAGCCTGATACAGCCTCATGAAAATCTCGTAATCTTCACAACGAAGAGTTTCCTTTCTTGCCATATATCCGCCGTTTTCTATAAGAGCTGATCTTCTGTACATAACAGAAGGATGAATGTATGGTGAATATTTTAGATAATCCTCTGCAGTAGGATGAGCCGGTCTTGTAGTAACTCCCCAGACTCCCTCTTCATCGAAGATTTTTGCATTGCATCCACACCAGTCATATTCAGGATGAGCTTCCAAAAATGCCCTTTGTCTCTCCAATCTCTTGGGAAGAGATATGTCATCATCATCCATTCTGGCAATATATCTACCCCTTGCTTTTTCCAAACATTTGTTAAGCGAAAATGCCAGTCCGTGATTTTCTTCACTTCCAATAACTATAATCCTCTTATCTCTATCCCTAAGACCTTTTATAAATTCTGAAGCTCTAGGATTAGACCCATCATCATAGATGATAAACTCAAAATCCCGAAAGGTTTGGGTTAATATAGAATTCACTGCACGGTCAAGTTCATTTGTATTTTGTCCGCTAAAAACCCCCATTATGACGGATATTTCTACCGTCTCCATACGTCATCTCCCCATCGTTATTACTTTTCTATAACTGTGATTCCCGCCTGGCATCACACAATCTTACTGTATATCTCGCGCATCGTCTCTTTGGACTTTTCTTTTGAGAAATCTGCTGAAAGCTCAAGCGCTTTTTTAGAATACGCTTCTCTTATATCCGAATTATTTTTAATAGTTACAATAGCTCTCTCATAGTCCTTAATATCTTCAGCTCTGCAGACTATTCCGTTCTCACCGTTTTTCATATATTCTCTGGTTCCACGGTTATCTGCAGCGATAACAGGGACAGCACAACTAAGTGCCTCTACTGCAGCCATTCCAAATCCCTCTCGCTTGGACGGAAAAGCAAACACATCAGCTGACTGCAGAACTCTCTCCATATCTTTCCTATAACCAAGGAGTTTTATATTCCCAGCCATTCCGTTTGTTTTCACAAAACTCTTTAACTCCTTGTATTTGCCACCTCTTCCACAGATACTGTAATATATATTCTCATCATCCAGTTCTCTGATTGCTTCGATAACTGCCATCTGATTCTTATTGTTATTCAGCTCAGCAGCTGTCACGATATGGAATCCGTTCTTCGGTATTCCAAGTTCCTTCCTTACAGCATCCCTTTTTTCCGGCATAGGATGAAATCTTTTAGTATCAAGCCCCACTCCATGCAAAAGTTCTACATGACCACCTTTCCTAAGTTTAAATCCACATGCACGCTTATAATCTTCCTTATTAATCGTTATGATCATATCTGTAAATCTGGCAAGAAAGCGCTCTATCGGATAAAAAATCAACCAATACGACTTCGGAGCGCCTTTAAAAAAATGAAAGCCATGAGAAGTGTAGATTACATATGGATGTCTTCCAGAACAAAAACCAGACAGTCTCCCCAGCATACCGCCAACAGGATTGTGACAATGAACAAGACAAATATCCTCTTTATTTATCAATTCCGAAAGCTGTATAAGCCCTTTGGTGTTTTTGATCAAATGCCACGGTTTTTTATGCATGACAATCTGATGCATGATTATGCCTTCATTTCTTAATGCTTCCGGATTAAATTCATATACTGGATTATCAAAATCAGATGCATAGTGGATCTCATATCCTTTTTCCTGTAAAACCTGAACATCATTTTCCAAAAACTGCGATAAAAAACCACCCGTGCTTGATACAATTAACGCTTTTTTCATAACCAATAATACAGTTGATACTACCTGCTTCCCCTTTATAATATCTATAGTATATATTTTATTGTTTTTAGCGTCAATTATATGGATTTATTTGATATTTGTACGGTTAATGTATAAATTATCAAAAATTGAATCCCTCAATATGCATTTTATAAAATCCCATCCCTGTCATCCAGATAAATCTCAAACAGATCATACTTATCTAAAAACGCATAGCAGCTTAGAAGTTCATCCCTAAGCAGAGTTCTGGCATTCTCCAGATAAACTGCCTCATCCTTCAGGTACTTGAAGGATTCAGTAGTGTGCATAGCCATTACTATGGCATGATTCAGTCCTCCCCTCTTAAAAAGAACATCTTTGATTTTATTATAATGCAATGAAATTACCTACCTTTCATGAGTTTTGGTGGAACAATTCATATTGCACAGAACAAAAACAAATCTTTATTTAATTACTGCTGTCCACTCAACACTATCCTTTCTATCAAATTTAAATATAACAACGCGAGTTATAATTAACGTTTTTGTGATATATATTTCATTCAATTTCATCATCTTAAATATAACTGTATTTTATAAGATTGCTCGACAAATCCATCATTTTATGCACAACCATCTTAAAAATCCGGCCATCATAAAAGAGCTGCACACAAAACTGTGTACAGCTCTATCCAACTTATTTTTATTCTTTATTTACTATACTTTACCAAATCTTAATCTTATACTGTGCTATCGCCTCTATGCTCTCAGCCCTGCAGGCAGCCTTTTTGCCATCTGCTGTTTCGCTAAGCTCAGGCCATTCCTGAAGATAGATCTTCTGATCCTCCAAAAGCGGATAAACTACCGCTTCCGCCTCAAAGGTTCCTTCAAGCTCAGTATTACCCTCTGAACCGATGAATCTCTTAAGTCCGATTTCCCAGTCCTGTCCGGTGTAGAAGCTGTCAGCTATAAGCTCGCCTTCATGGAATATATCCATATCGCTTACAGCATACAGCTCGGCCTTATCACCGGCGTATTTTACATGGAGGTAAACTTCGTCAACCTCCTCATCAATATCCGAAACTTTGATGTTATATTTCGCAGTTGCATCGCTCTTTTCAGTAGTAAGCTCAGTCTTCACATTGCAGGTAAGTGCATCAACATATCTGTAATCCGCAAAATCCATGCTGTCTACCATATAGGTATCGCTGACATTCTCAGCATCATCATGGATAAAGCCAATAGGTGTCTCGTCAAGATCAGGCCATACTCTGAAGGCAACATTATGCTCTCTTCCGTCAGCAGGAATCTCCGCATAGATCTCGTAACCATTGGGATTGCCGTTTTCAAGGACTCCGGCACGTTTCTTATTGGTTCCGATCATCCTGTCTACAACATCATATTCGCAGATTACAAGATGCTCTGCGCCGCGTTCATCCTTTATCTTCACAGCATGCTCAGCTTCGTAGCTGCTAAGAGTCACAATCTTGATATAGCCAAGGTCGCCCTCTATCTCAGCAGCTGCAGAGTCTCTGTCATCAGTATAAAAAACGTAGGCAATCTCTCTGTTCTTTTCATCATGGAGCTTACAGAGCGGAATCATGTTGGCTCTCTTTAATACCGCATCATAGCCTATAGGCATGTTGAAGGGATAGAAAAATGTATCTCCGTTTTTGATATCCCTCTCCTCGAATTCGGTGATATCATTACCCTCGCGGTCATAGGCTTTAAGAACGTTATCCTCATGATCTGCCATATCATATCTTCGCTGATAATTATTCACGAAAAGGAATCCGCTCATCAGCTCGCTTCCGTTTACATCCTTTTTCACAGCACGAACAGCAGTCCTCAAATCCGCAAGATTGTCAGGCTTATCCGGATTCCCCGGCTGTTCTATATAAGGCATCTCGCAAAGATCAGAGCCAAAATCCCTGATAAACATGGATAATCTTCTGATCTTCCTGTAGGTATCAGACATCTGTCCATATTCCTTGAGAGGTGCATTAAAATCATAGGATAATACAGGAAGGTCATTGGGATATCCTGTCTCAGTGCTCTCCTGAAGAGTTGTGAGTTTTCCCTCAGGATTGGTTCCGCCGTGGTACATATAGTAACCAAGGAGGTTCGCACCGCTTCCAAGCTTGACCATACTCATGGCTTCTGTATCTTTTCCGGTTGCAATGCATCTTCTGTGATGAGTAACCTGCAAACCACCGCCAAGCTCAGCCGTGAGATAAGGGAATTTATCCATATCAAAGGTGATGCCTGCACCTAAACCATGGTCAGATCCGATGTTGTGGTCATTTCTTTCTCTTGTAAAAATGTAGTTGCCACTGGGTTCGAGTTCTGTGGTTCTGGGATCCCAGGGTGCTTCACAGTATCCTCCCATAACAGGAATCATTCCGCCTGTCACGGCACCGCCCCAACCGGTTGCGGTATAAATCGGAACGTCAAAGCCGATCTCAATCGCCATGTCGCGGAGGATTCTCATATGTTCCTCGCCCTCTTCGCCGCCAAAACCGCCACAGTGTCCGTACTCATTCTCAATCTGAACGCCAATGACAGGACCGCCATCTTTTACAAACATTCCCTTTGCCTGCTCATAAATGTGTTCATAGAAATTCCTTGCATGAGCAAGATATTCAGGGCTGTTACTTCTTACTTCATAGCCCTTTTCCTTAGCATCCTCAAGGAGCCAGTCCGGAAATCCACCGTTTCTGGCTTCACCGTGAGCCCAGGGGCCAATCCTGAGAATACAGTTTAAGCCGACGCGTTTAACTGTCCCGAGGAATTTTCTTAAGTTTTTATCATCGCTAAAATCAAACTCTCCGCGTATCTCTTCGTGATGGATCCAGATGGTATAAAGCGAAACAATGTCCACTCCACCACTTTTCATTTTGCAGAGCTCCTCTTCCCAGTATCTGTTTCTGTATCTTGAAAAGTGCATTTCTCCCATCACAGGGAAATAGGGCTTTTCATCAACAGTAAGAGACATCGGTGTATATGACAGTTTACTCGCACTAGATAACATAAAAATTCTCCTTGTGAAAAGGGAGCACGTTATTTCGTGCTCTCCTTCATAATAACTTCATAATTTTTCAGTTTTTTACTTCCAACCCTCTCGCCGTCAATAAGCTGCATCAGCATTCTTGTGGCAACTGCTCCAAGATTCCTGTCATCAAAATTAAGGGAGGTGACAGGCACTATAGCATTCTCAAGGATATTACTGTTATAAAATGATGCAAGTCTCAAATCCTCAGGTATGCGTATCCCGGAAGCTCTGCATATGCTCATGACATATCCAGCGAGCTGGTCATCCATACATATTACACCATCAATTTTCTTTTCTGCAAGGTGCTTAACTATTTCTGTAAGTTTCTGCTCATTACCCTGGTTCAGGAAAATCAGCGATTCATCAAGCTTTTTCCCGGCCTGCTCGTATGCATGGGCAAAGCCTTCGTATCTTGTCCTTGTAATCATATGATTCTGTGAACCGCCGATGAGAGCAAGCTTGCCCTGCCCTTTTCCTATCAGAATGGAGGTAAGCTCCCTGCACGCATCGAAGTGGTCATTATCTACAGTAACTATACTCTCATCGATTGAAGTTCCTATCGCGACAAACGGTATACCGGTTCGCTGCAGATATTCCGCAGGCTTATCATCTATGAGGGTTCTGGTCAGGATTACTCCGTCCACCTTGTGATTATCAATAATCCTCTTGAGGTTGGATATCTCATCCCCGGTAACCACCGATATAATGATATCGTAGCTGTAACCGCTTGTAACCTCGCTCATTCCCACAAGGCACCTCTGAAAAAACGGCAGATCCACAAGCGAATAATCCCCCGGCCAGACTACTGCAATATTAAAGGTTCTTCGTTGAGCAAGTCCTTTTGCAACCACGTTCGGCTTGTAATTATTCTGTTCAATAAATTCAAGGACGCGTCTTCTTGTTACTTCACCAATTCTTCCCTTCCCGGAAATTGCTCGGGATACGGTCGTTTTAGATACGCCAAGGGCATCCGCCACATCCTCGATAGTAATTTGTGTCCCCATGTCTTTGTCCTTTTATCGTTTGCACAAGGAAGGCTTAGCCCTTAACAGCTCCACCGGTAACACCCTCAACATAGTATTTCTGCAGGAACATGAATAATAATGTTACGGGAATTGCAATAAGCACACCACCGGCACAGAACCTTGTGAAATATCCCTGATAGTCGTTAGTCCATACCCATCTTGTCATAGCAACAGCTACGTTGTAGCTTGTATCATGTCCGAAAGCCACGTAGGAAGCAAATACATAATCACACCAGGGTCCCATGAAGGCAACCAGCGCAGTGTAGATAATGATAGGCTTTGACATAGGAATGATCATTGTGAAGAATATTCTGGCTCTTGTCGCACCATCAATTCTTGCTGCCTCATCAAGTGCCTTGGGAATAGTATCGAAATAGCCTTTACATACATAGTAACCCATACCTGAGCTGGCAACGCCTACAAGAATAAGTCCGGGTACCGCACCTGCCTGTGTAAGTCCAAACTGCTTCAAAAGGAAATACAGACAGATCATTGTAAGGAATCCGGGGAACATTCCGAGGATAAGCCAGAATCTCATAAGGAAGGTTCTTCCCTTAAATCTCATTCTGGAAAGCGCATAGCTTACGCAGAGAACTATTATGGTCTGAAGTAATGCTACGCAAACAGCAATTATCAGGGTGTTAAGGTACCATCTGATATAGTTGGTCTCACCTGAAAACAGGAATCTGTAGTTATCAAGTGAAAACTGGTGAGGCACCAGATAATCTACCATTCCGCCGTATTCATTTGAATATGATCTAAAGCTCTGGAGCACCAGTCCCACAAAAGGGAACAGCCAGATAAAGCTTATAAGTATTAGTACTATATAGCCAAGGGCATTTCCCATGGCTCTTTTCTTCTTATATGATTTAATCACTGGAATCCCTCCTCATCTCTAACTGATGGAAGCATGTTATAAACACCAAGAGAAATGAAAGCTGTAACAATAAATACTACAATTCCCAGTACAGCAGCCATCTTGTAGTTGGTATCTGTTACTGTCATCTTATAAAGCCAGGTAACCAAAAGGTCTGATGCACCTGCTCTCTCAGCCATGTTCATAGACTGAGGTCTACCCTGTGTAAGAAGGTAGATAACGTTAAAGTTGTTAAGGTTTCCTGTGTACTGTGTAAGAAGGAACGGGCCTGTGACAAACAGCATGTAAGGAAGTGTAATGCTTCTAAACATCTGCCAGCCGTTAGCGCCATCGATCTTTGCACTCTCATAAAGATCCTCAGGAATATTCATAAGTAGTCCTGTTGCGATCAGCATCATGTAAGGAATACCGATCCAGATATTTACTACGATGATCGTGATGCGGGCAAGCATGGGATCTGACCAGAAGGGAATATAGTTATCAATGATTCCCCACTTTATCAGGTAGCCATTAATGATTCCATCATTCGCAAACATCTTCATAACATAAAGAAGAGATACAAACTGAGGAACAGCAATTGTAAGTACAAGGATTGTTCTCCAAAGTCTCTTAAACTTTATACCCTTTTTGTTGATAAGAATCGCTACAGCAAGTCCAAGGAAGTAATCAATAAATGTAGCAAGGAAAGCCCATATAAGAGTCCACAGAAGGACCTTTACAAATGTGGGGCCAAGTCCTGTTCCTGAGAAGGATACCAGGTTCTTGAAGTTCTCCAGCCCAACCCATGTAAACAGGTTGGTAGGCGCCTGATGGTTCTTATCATAATTAGTGAACGCTACCAGAATCATGAAAACAATCGGCAGCACAGTGAAAACAAACACACCTGTTACAGGCAGTGCAAGTAATGTCTTATCAAAGTTTTTATCAAATAAAGAACGGAAAGCATCTTTGTTTGAAGGAAGCTTCTTACCCTGCTTAAGAGCAAGCTCCTCGTTACGATTTACCTTTACATTGATATACCAGATTGTGATAAATGCAATAATTGCAAAGATACATAATATTCCAAACAACAAAATAAGGAAGCTATTATCACCATATACTGTCTTACGCTTTACCTTATGGGTTTCAACTGTACCAAGGGTTGTAATCTTGGATAAATACTGCCATCCAAATCCAAACATGAACCAGAAAAACAGCACTTCACATAACAAGAGCGCAGCTCCGATTAAAAACTGTCCTCTTAAAATTGGACCAAGTCCGAATATTAAATATGAAAGCTTTGTCTTTATATCGCCTTCAACAAATGTCACTCCTATTTCCTTAAAGCCGTTGCCTATAGCCTTGAAGGATAAAGACGCTGCATCTTTTTTTCTCTTATTCGCGCCCCCTGCCATATCTTTGGCCTCCTTATCTAAATAACCTTAGTTAAAAACAGGCTCGGAAACAGTATTGAATCCGAGCCTTTAGTTAGTTCAATGTATTCCTGATTTCACAGTTTATTACTGAGCGTAGCTTTCACATGTAGCCTGGAAATCATCAAGCGCCTTCTTGAAGTCATCATCTGAAGAATCAACTGTGAGCTCCTTAGAAATTACAGAATCACCAAGTGATGTAGCAAGTGACCAGTAATCTCCAGGGTACTGACCCTGAGGAATTGTGTACTGAAGCTGCTCACCAAGAGCTGAAAGAGCTTCGTCAGCCTTAACTTCATCAGACTGCTGAGCCTTAAGGTTTGAAGGGCCCCAACCTACTGCATTGTATCTTGCAAGCTGAACTTCTTCGCTTGAAAGGAATGCTGCAAGTGCATCACAAACTGCAAGCTTGTTATCATCCTGCTGAGGCTTAACACCAAGGAGCTTGAATCCACCAAAGCCGCTCATCTGATATGTCTTACCGTCTGAACCTTCGAATGTAGGAAGCTTAGCACATGCATAGTTGTCACCGAAGAGATCCTTGGCTGCCTGAGCATCCCATGTACCATCAACGATAGCACCAACGTTTGTAGCCTCACCAACTGCTGAACCATTCTGGAATGACTTAGAAGAAGCAAGCTCTGCCATCTTCTTAAGAGCTACGATACCCTCTTCGCTTGCATATGTAGAGTTGCACTTTGTGAAGTTACCCTGATCATCTGTATCGTATGTAAGCTTAGCACCTGTTCCGAAGAAGAATGCTGTCTGATACCAACCTGAGTTGATCTCGAAGTAGAAGTTCTTACCAGCTGCTTCACAATCAGAAACGATACCTTCAAGTGTGGAAGGATCTGTTACAACGCTCTTATCATAGTAAAGGAAATATCCGTTGTCAGATGTAATAGGATAAGCATAAAGTGTGCCACCAACTGTAGCTGCTGAAACAGCACCTGCATCGTTCTCAGCTGTAACTACCTTAGCGTTCTCTTCCTCAACCTCTTCAAGAGCACCTGCAGTAACAAGTCTTGCGATCTGATCCTGTGCGAATGCAAAAACGTCTGCACCTGCCTCAACGTCTGTGATCATGTTGCCGGCTGCATCGCCTTCACCTACAGGCTCAACTGTAAATGTGTAACCAGCAAACTCAGGATGCTCAGACTTGAAAGTCTCGATCTGCTCATTTGTGAAATCAACTACGTTATCAGCAACCCAAACTTTGATGTCGCCTGTGCCATAATCTGTATCGTCTGCTACAGCTTCCTCTGCTGTATCTGCAACTTCCTCTGCTGCATCTTCAGCTGCATCTGCAACCTCTTCTACTGATTCCTCAGCAGCATCAGCAGCTTCCTCTGCTGTGCTCTCTGCAGCATCAGCAGCTTCCTCTGCTGTGCTCTCTGCAGTATCAGCTGCCTGCTGTGCTGCACCGTTGCCACAGCCTGCCATCAGTGATGTTGTCATAGCTGTAGCCATCAAAACTGAAACCAATTTCTTTTTCATATTTTTTCCTCCGTTGTTTTACCTTCACAAGAAAAGGTTTTGATTTTAGCGCAACTTTTTATCAAAATGCGCAATCGGTTGTTCTGAAAGTAATTTTAATTCGGCTTTAATTTACCGTCAATCGTCAATCTTGTACAAACGTAAAACGTTTTCCTTATACAGATTAACCAAATTCGTTTCCGGTAGCAAACGTTTTCCAAAAAATGCTGCGCAACCGTTTGTTCACTAGTATTTATCTATATTGGAATCGTTACCGTTAATTCATTTCCATTTTTGATAATCACCACTACAAAAGCCTTTCGTTAACCTAAAAATTTCCCTTAACAAAAATGCGTCCCATGCATAAATGCTGATGTTTACTGATAGGTTAAACATATAACCTTGTCATTAACCTTTCTCTTGTCGGTCTTGTGTCACAAAAAAAGACCAGTCACATGGACTGGTCAATAAAAATCCGGAGATAATTAAATTAGCTCTGGTGTATGTATTTCATCTAGCTGAACAATGCCATCCTTAACATAGCAGGATACACTATATTCCCATTTTTCGCCATTCGTGAGTTTTAGCTCTTCGCAATCTGGATCAGTTGTATTTATTCCCAAAAAGCACCATAATCCTTTCTCATCCTCTCCACATGCAAAAACACTGTTATCTTTATATGATTCATAAAAATCTTTTCCTATTGTTTTGACACATATATCAAATCCAATATTTTTATCTGACATAGTTCTTCTCCTATTCTACAAACTCATCCGCATAAAACTCCACCTGCTGTCCTGTATACCATGATATTATTATACTTTTTTCCTGACCGATTTCCTTTAGGAATCTTCTATCCTTACTTGAAGGAATTATTTTCTCTATATCAGGATGAGAATGTGCTATTAGCTCCATTTTCCCACATTTAAGCAATGTTTCCAAATCATCAGTAACAACGTTTCTATCCCCTCTTATAAAATCCCATCCCATTTTGGGACGCCACGCCAAGAAGACACAACTCTACCAAAGCATTCATAACTTCAGAAACGGTCATTTGAAGGCCCTGAGCAATTATTTTTTCAAATATTACTCCAGTGGTCTGAGGGTAAAAGTCCAGTTCTCTGTATATACATTTCTGCATATCGTTATTTAACAGTGCTTCTCTGCTGCTTTCTGCATCTATATTTTTCTTCAATCCTTTATTATTGTCCTCACTTTCTTTTATCTTCATTGTTGCGTCGCATATATTCCTCCTCAAATACTCCACTATATCCTCTGCGCACGAAGCAATCCCTGCCCCCTGCCTTATCAGCGAATTGCAGCCATAGCTTAGAGAATCACAGATCCTTCCAGGAACTGCAAAAACTTCACGCCCCTGTTCTAAAGCCATATCAACTGTGATCAAAGTTCCGCTCTTTTCTCTGGCTTCGATAACGAGCACCACATCCGACAATCCACTGATTATCCTGTTGCGCGGAGGGAAATACTGAGGCTTTGGCTGCGTTCCCGGCAAATATTCAGATATAACGCCGCCGCTCATTATAAGCGAATCATACAAGCTGCGGTTTTCCTCCGGATAACAGATATCCACTCCGCTTCCCAACACGCCAAAGGAACTTCCACCTGCATAGATGGCAGACTGCTGGGATATACCGTCAACGCCTCTTGCCATGCCGCTAATTATCTGTACTCCTGACATGGCCAGCTTTTCTCCAAAAAGCTTAGCCGCATATTTCCCATACTCAGAGCTGTTCCTCGCACCGATTATTGAAACCGATGGTCTGTTTTCATCAGGGAGCTTACCCATACAGTAAAGCGCAAAGGGCGGATCAGGTATGTCCTTGAGGCGTTTGGGATACTTATCCGACACATATGGATAGAAATCTATGCCGCGGTTATAAAGGTACTCATATTCGCCCTCCAGACTCCATTTTTTCTTTGCCTTAAGAAAGGCCTCATACTGTTTTACAGTCACCTTCGTCTTAAGCTCATTTTCTGTCGCATTATAGATATTTTCACAGCTCCCGAATTCATCAATGAGCCTCATGAGGGTTTTATTCCCCCATCCCGGGATGTTATGGAGCATATAGGCATAATTATTGTCAGTCATGATCAGGCTCCTCTCCCGGCGTATTTAGCGGCGATATTCTGCTCAGCAGCAAGCCCTGACTTACCAAAATACTTCGCATCCATCATCCTGTAGCAGGCAGCCTCTGTCAGATGTCTTGCTTCAATCTGCTCAGCGCCGTCCAGATCCGCGATGGTCCTTGCCAAACGAAGGACCTTATGGTAAGCCCTGGCAGACAGATCCATGGTATTAAAAATCTGTTCCATCAGCCTCTGCTCCTTCATGCCCAGCTTGCAGTATCTCTGAATCTGCGTGGGATTCATTTCAGAATTGAATCTTATTCCATCCTTCTCAAACCTTTTCTGCTGTATTTTCACAGCCTCCATGACTCTCTTTCTGATGTCCGCACTTGATTCATTGCACTGAGTACCGTGGCTCAGCTCACTCACATCAATCTTGGCCGCTTCGATACAGATGTCTATTCTGTCCAGAATGGGTCCGGAAATCCTGCCAAGGTATTTTAGTATCTCCTTTTCAGAGCATTTACACTTATTAAGATCAGGGTAATAGCCACAGGGACAGGGGTTCATTGCTCCCACCAGAAGAATATCCGCAGGATATGAAAAATTGCCACCGCTCCTTGCTATATGCACCTCCCTGTCCTCTAAAGGCTGCCTTAACAGATTCAGGGTATTCCTCTTAAACTCTGCCATCTCGTCAAGAAACATAACTCCGCGATGGGACAGCGAAATCACTCCCGGATGCGGTATATTCCCACCTCCTGCAAGGGCAGATTCCGTAATCGAATGATGGGGACTCATAAAGGGTCTCCTTGTAATCAGCGTCTCGCCCTTTTTAAGCATTCCTGCAACACTGTATATTGACGAAACCTCCAGCGCCTCCTCCCTGGAAAGCGGCGGCATTATTGAAGGTATCCTTTTTGCAACCATACTTTTCCCTGAGCCCGGCGGGCCAATAAGCAGTATATGGTGGTAGCCTGCTGCCGCAATTTCAACGGCTCTTTTCACAGCAGACTGTCCGTTTATCTCTGCAAAATCGATTCCCTTAAGGTAGTCCTCATAGCTTCCCGTTTCTGTAAAAAGCGCATCAACATCCACCACAGTGGGCGCTATTATCTGATCCCGTTCCTCCTTATCGGATTTAAAGTAGGCCACTACTTCCGATAAAGACTCCACTCCGATTATCTTCATCCCCTGCACAACAGCGCCTTCTCTTGCGTTATCAGCGGGAAGAATACAGGTCTTATAACCACATTTATAGGCGTGGGAAACCATGGGAAGAACGCCGCTCACAGCCTTAACCTCACCGTCGAGGCCGAGCTCTCCTATGACGATCGTATCCTTGAGGCTCTCCTCCTCAATCTCCCCTATCGCCGTGAGGATTCCAACTGCCACCGGAAGATCAACAGCAATACCGGATTTCCTGATATCCGCCGGAGACAGATTCACTGTTATCCTCATGGGTGGAAGCGGATATCCCGCATTTTTCAAAGCGACTCTCACTCTCTCAGCGGCTTCTCTCACATCGCTGCTCATAAAGCCCACCATGCTGAACATGGGAAGCCCATCAGAGGTGTCCACCTCAACCTGCATCAGATACGGCATGATTCCTTTTACCGCACCCGAAACAACTGTACTAAACATACTAAAAACTCCTTTCGCATTGCACCAAAAGTGCAGCAAAGGACCTTTGCTTCATAAATACAAATAGGAAAATGCGAAGAAACTTCGCGTGAAAAAATCGAGCGTTTAAAACGCAAAACTTATTATATAAGATTCCAATTATTTTGCAAGCTGGATTTTTTTATCTAAATTTTACCTTTATTTCATTCTAAGTTCGTTGATTTTCGTTCTATTTATCGACAAGATAAAGGTAAGAATTTCTGCGAGACTGACCAGCATGAAGACACAGGGAGAGGTGAAAATGTCAAGAATCGATGATATTCTCAAAACAGCAAAAGAACAGGGAGCTTCTGATGTTCACATCACTGTTGGTATTCCGCCCAAGATGCGTGTAAATGGCAAGCTTATCGCACTTGAAGGCTATACCAAAATGATGCCTGATGACACCAGAGAGATCGCCGACACCATAATGAGCGTCAAGCAAAAGGAGCTTCTTGATGCAAACGGACAGCATGATATGTCATTTTCCATCATGGGACTTGGCCGTTTCAGACTTAACGTTTTTAAACAGAGAGGCTCAATCGCCATGGCAATCCGCCTGGTTGAAACCGAAATTCCGGATGCAGAGACCCTGGGAATACCACCATCAGTTGTTAATCTTTATCAGAGGCAGCGCGGTCTTGTTCTGGTAACTGGTCCTACAGGTTCAGGAAAATCCACTACCCTTGCGTCAATCATTGATATGATAAACAACAACAGGGAAGCTCACATCATAACCCTTGAGGATCCCATCGAGTTCCTGTATCAGCACAACAAGTCCATCGTTAACCAGCGAGAGGTTGGCCTTGACAGTGATAATTATGCTAATGCCCTAAGAGCAGCTCTTCGTGAGGATCCAGATGTAATCCTTGTAGGAGAAATGCGTGATCTTGAGACCATAAGCACAGCTATCACCGCTGCAGAGACCGGTCATCTGGTACTATCAACACTGCACACCATAGGTGCCGCAAGTACAGTGGACAGAATCATAGATGTTTTCCCGCCTCACCAACAGCAGCAGATCAGAATCCAGCTGGCAAACGTTCTTGAGGCAGTAATCTCCCAGCAGCTTATTCCTACAGCGACAGGGGATGCCAGAGTTGCAGCATTTGAGGTAATGCATGTTAACTCAGCGGTGCGCAACATGATCCGCGAGGGCAAGACCCACCAGCTCATCACCATCATGCAGACGAACAGAAAGCTCGGCATGATAACCATGGATGAAGCGATAATCGATCTGTGCAGAGCAGGAAAAATATCCAGAGATAAAGCTGTACAGTACGCGCAGGATCCGGATATAATGCAAACCAAAATTTTAAGATAAAAGTACAAAAGGTGATGCAGCAAACTCTGCATCACCTTTATTATTTACCTCATATTTTTCACAAGGAAGCTCTGCTCTCGCTACGCTCGCCAGAGCAAAGTTCGAACCAGATTCGAAAATACCTCATCAGGTTCTCACTTTTAGGCCATAAGCATGCGGAACATCTCGATAACCTGCTCCTTGGTTGCCTCTCTCGGATTGCCGGGATAGCATGCATCGTTAAGTGCATCTGTTGCAAGTACGTCAAGGTCTTCTTCCTTGATCTTATCAAGTGTCTTCGGGATTCCAACATCCTCAGAAAGCTTCTTAACTGCGTTAATAGCAGCATCTCTGTACTCTTCCTGTGACATGTTATCAACGCCTTCTACCCCCATTGCTCTTGCAACCTCGCGAAGTCTCTCACCTGTGTATTCACGGTTGAACTCCATGGAAATAGGCAGGAACATAGCACAAGCAACACCGTGAGGTGTGTCATAGTGAGCTGAAAGTGTGTGAGCCATAGCGTGGTCGATACCAAGACCAACATTTGAGAAGCCCATACCTGCGATGTACTGACCAAGAGCCATTCCCTCACGACCTTCCTTGGTATTCTCAACAGCACCGCGAAGATGCTTGGAAATAAGCTTGATAGCCTCGAGATGGAACATATCTGTCATCTCCCATGCAGCCTTTGTTGTATAGCCCTCGATAGCGTGTGTAAGGGCATCCATACCTGTAGAAGCTGTAAGTCCCTTAGGCATTGATGACATCATCTCAGGATCAACGATAGCTACGATAGGCATATCGTGTGTATCAACGCATACGAACTTTCTCTCCTTCTCAACATCAGTGATAACGTAGTTGATTGTAACCTCTGCAGCGGTTCCTGCTGTAGTAGCTACAGCGATGATCGGAACGCAGGGATTCTTTGTGGGTGCAACGCCCTCAAGTGAACGAACATCAGCAAACTCAGGGTTTGTGATGATGATACCGATTGCCTTTGAGGTATCCATTGATGAGCCACCGCCAACTGCTACGATGCAGTCTGCACCTGACTTCTTAAATGCCTCAACACCATTCTTTACATTTTCGATTGTAGGATTGGGCTTAATATCTGAATAGATCTCATAAGGGATCTTTGCTCCGTCAAGAAGATCTGTAACCTTAGCGGTTACACCGAATTTGATAAGATCAGGATCTGATGCAACAAATGCCTTCTTAAAACCGCGGCTGTTGATCTCGTTAACAACCTCAGCTACAGCTCCTGCCCCATGATAAGATGTTCCGTTTAATGAAATTCTGTTTGCCATTATAAATGCCTCCCATATAAATGATTTCCTGCGTTACACAGGATTTGATTACCACTTACAAGCTTAGCATTTTAGGGCATCTTTTATAAGTTACACTTTGCCGCTTTTGTACCAAAAAAGAACTTTGCAGCTGGAAAAATCATTCTCTTTTCCCAGCTGCAAAGTTCGCACTTAATCAAAGTATTCCAAGCTCTGTAAAAACCTCGTGAAGTTTTTCCGGCATAGCATCGATCATCAGATCCGCCAGCTCCTCTTCCGATTCTTTCATCCCTCCAATCACCCACTTCACAGTCATGTAAATTGAGGCCTGGCAGTACATCTCAAGAATCTTTCTTATCTTCTTTTCAGGCAAAGCGCCGGATTTTTCCCTTATAAGCTTACAATAATGCTCGAAGATCATGTAAAAATCGTGCTCTTTTAGATTATTCTGCTCATCCACCTTAAAAGCAGCTGTAAAGAACAGTCTCTCTGCCTTTATGTATTTGAACTTTTTGATAAGCCCCTCTCTTAAAGTCTCACCGCTTCCCATCTCTTTGAAGGACTGCTCGAGAAGCCTGTCAAAATACCAGTTTATAAGGTCATATTTGTCTATGAAATTGCGATAGAAGGTCTGCCTCGATACACCGCAGACCTCCACAATCTGTTTTACTGTTATGTTCTCGACAGAGGTAGTTTTCATACACTCCTTTATAGCCTCTGCCAGCTTGTACTTACTGTCATTCTGTTTGCTAATAGTCATTTCTAATTCCAACTCATCATTTATAGTAAAAACTTCGCCATGCAGTAATTACTCAGATCCATCCCATAATCAGTGAGATGTATGCCCTCATCTGTCACTTCCAGAAGCTCTTCGCCGCGAAGCTCAGCTATCACATCACCGAACATATCCGCCATCTCGCAAGAAAATCGCTTTTTAAACTCATCTCCCGAAACACCGCGCACCATGCGAAGTCCAAGGAACATGAACTCCTCCATCTGCTCTTCTTTTGTGAGCTCCTGCACCTCGGTACGGGTCGCATTATATGCCTCTATATAGTGAGGCAGTTCAGGTGTATTCCTGTATCTTACGCCCTTCATCAGTGAAGCTGCACCAAGACCAAAACCGATATAATCACCGCAGTCCCAGTACCTTACGTTGTGCCTGCACTCATATCCATCCTTCGCATAATTGGATATCTCGTAGCGGCTGTAGCCATACTTTTCAAGAATCTCTTTTGTGCGATGATACATCTCACGCTCAGTGTCCTCATCAGGAAGGGGCAGATATCCTTTTCCATTATTTTTCTCAGAAGCTCCCTGCACAGCGCTGCTATCCTGCCCATACATCTCATAAAAGGGCGTTCCCTCCTCGATTATGAGACTATATGCGGATATATGCTCAGGCTCCGGCTCAAGGCCACATACATACTCAAGGTTATTCTCCCAGTCCCTAAGTGTCTGTCCCGGCAGGGCGCTCATCAGATCCACGTTTATATTATCAAAGCCTGCCTGCCTTGCATCAGCGTAGCACTCCTCAAACTGCTTCCTGTTGTGAATACGCCCAAGAGCCATAAGCTCCTCATTCCTTGCTGACTGAAGGCCGATGCTTATCCTGTTTATGCCTGCGTCTCTGTAGAGCCTTAAGGCCTTATAATCAGCAGTTCCGGGATTGCACTCGATTGTTATCTCAGCATCCTTAGACAGGTTATAATCCCTCTTTACTATCTCCATGATATCCGCGATATACGCCGGCTCAGGATATGTGGGCGTTCCGCCTCCTATGAAAACTGAAGTCACTTCATAGTCTTTGCATTCACCGGCACTTAGCTCTATCTCTTTTTTCAGAGCATCAAAATAAAGTGCCTGCTGCTCCCTCCCCTCCGGAAAGGAGAGGAAGTCGCAATAAAGGCACTTCTGTTTACAAAATGGTATATGTATATAAATTCCCAGACTTTTCATAATTCCCCCTGCACGTCAGCATAGCTGACACCTTCTCAAAAACAGAGAAGGCTTTATGAATACTCTTAGTTACCCTCATCAAGCTTAAGAACGCTAAGGAATGCCTGCTGAGGTATCTCTACGCTACCAATCTGGCGCATCTTCTTTTTACCTTCCTTCTGTTTTTCAAGAAGCTTTCTCTTACGGCTGATATCACCACCGTAGCACTTGGCAAGGACATCCTTACGCATAGCCTTAACAGTCTCACGGGCAATGATCTTGCCGCCAACTGCAGCCTGAATCGGAATTTCAAACAGATGTCTCGGGATCTCACCCTTAAGCTTTTCGCACATCTTGCGTCCACGCTCGTAGGCACCGTCCTTATGAACGATAAATGAAAGCGCATCCACCTGCTCGCGGTTGATGAGAATATCAAGCTTAACAAGCTCTGACTGCTCATAACCCTTTATCTCGTAGTCGAAGGACGCATAGCCCCTTGACCTTGATTTTAATGCATCAAAGAAATCGTAGATGATCTCGTTAAGCGGAAGCTCATACTTAAGAACCGCTCTTGTAGCCTCAATGTACTCTGTACTTATGTATCTTCCACGTCTCTCCTGACAGAGCTGCATGATAGAGCCGACATAATCGGTAGTAACCATGATCTCGCCGTTTACGATAGGCTCCTCCATGTATTCAATCTCTGAAGGATCAGGAAGGTTGGACGGGTTAGTCAAATCAAATACTGTGCCATCTGTCTTGTGAACCTTGTAAACAACACCGGGAGCGGTACTTACAAGATCAAGATTGTACTCTCTCTCAAGTCTCTCCTGGATTACCTCAAGGTGCAAAAGACCAAGGAAGCCTGCTCTGAAACCGAATCCAAGAGCCTGTGAAGTCTCGGGCTCATAGAAAAGAGATGCATCATTAAGCTGAAGTTTCTCAAGCGCATCACGAAGCTCAGGATATCTGGCTGTATCTGCAGGGTATAATCCGCAGTAAACCATAGGCATAACCTTCTTATATCCGGGAAGAGCCTCTGCACAGGGATTCTCAGCGTCTGTAACTGTATCACCGACCCGGGCATCCTGAATATTTTTGATAGATGCAGTGAAGTATCCAACGGTTCCTGCTGAGAGCTCATCACAGGGGATGAACTGTCCGGGACCAAAGTAACCTACTTCAACTACTTCCCATGAAGCTCCTGAAGCCATGCACTTAGCAGTCATGCCTTTTTTCAGAACGCCCTCTCTTACGCGGACAAATACGATAACTCCGCGGTATGAGTCATATACTGAGTCAAAGATAAGCGCCTGAAGAGGAGCTGCAGGATCTCCCTTGGGTGCAGGAATCTTGTGAACAACAGACTCCAGAACATCCTCAATACCTGTTCCCATCTTAGCTGAAACAAGAGGTGCGTCGTGGGCTTCGATACCGATAACGTCCTCTATCTCTTCCTTAACCTCATCAGGTCTCGCGCTGGGAAGGTCTATCTTATTTATTACAGGAAAAACATCAAGGTCATGATCAAGTGCAAGATAAACATTTGCAAGAGTCTGTGCCTCAACACCCTGAGTAGCATCAACAACAAGAATTGCACCATCGCAGGCAGCAAGGCTTCGTGAAACCTCATAACCAAAGTCTACATGTCCGGGAGTGTCGATCATGTTGAAAACATATTCCTCGCCGTCCTTAGCCTTATATACCATTCGGACAGCCTGAGACTTGATCGTAATTCCTCTCTCACGCTCGATCTCCATGTTATCAAGAACCTGGTTCTGCATCTCTCTGCTGGTGAGGACACCCGTTGTCTCGATCATACGATCGGCAAGTGTTGATTTGCCGTGATCAATATGGGCTACTATACAAAAATTTCTTATTTTACTCTGATCAAATTCTGACATTGTACTCCAAATTCCATTCTAATAATTCTAATGCGCCAACTCTATGGCAGACTATGAGTAATCATACCATAATTGTGCCATCCTTCACAATGCTGCGAGTAAAAACGTTCCCCGAGGCTCTGTATTGCAATAATTCCCCTCTTTGAAAGTTTTGTAAAGCACGTATAAATGTTGTATTAAATCTTCTTAAAAACGGATTATTTTGCGTTTTTGTATTGTATTATGATGCCATAACCATGTGCATACTGCAGATGTACGTTAATCTTTGCAGAAAAGTTTTAAGTTGAGAGGTGCGCCTATGAAGAGTATTATAAAAAATGCATCATTAATGCTTTTATCATTAGTTCTTGTATTATCATTTTGTGTTACCCCTGTAAGGGCAGCCGGTTTTTCTGTTGGAACCACAGAGGGTGATACCTATGCAAATGAATTTTTCGGAAAAAAGCTCGTACTTCCCAAAGGATATACCTTCCTTGAGGGGCAGGAGCTGGCCACCCAGTCAGGAACACCTCTTAAGGAGTTAAATGATCCCGCAGGGCTGGTAAAGACCATAGACGGCGGTGATTCTGTTATCATCTGCTATGCATTCGACAGCACAGGGAAAAACAATATAAATGTAAGTCTTGCAAAAATAGATATGGATAACGAGCAAGAGGTCATGAATATACTCAAGGATTTTCTGAGTGACCTTTATACCTCCTCCGGATACGTAGTAAACAAGCTTGAAGTAAATAAGAAGAAGGTAGCCGGCGAAGACCATTATGTACTTTCTGCTGATTTATCAATAGGCGATGTTGACTGCTATCAGGAAGCAGTAACCTTCCTTAAGGACGGATATGCAATGACACTTACAGCTTCCGCATTCACAACTGATGAGACAGACAAAGCTATAGCAAACATTGAAAATACAAATATATCACTTGACACAAAGGCCACAAATGGATAAAATATTTTGGTGTATGTGGCATTGACTGTCCGTGTCCGGTTTCATAGCCATATAACTTAGATGACAATTCAATCTTTTAGTAATATTTTATGGAGGAAGTTATGGCTAATATTAAGTCTGCTAAGAAGAGAATTCTTACAAATCAGAAGAAAGCTGCTAGAAATCAGGCTATCAAGTCTGCTGTAAAGACAGAGATCAAGAAGGTTAGAACAGCAATCGAGGCTGGCAACAAGGATGAGGCTGCTAAGGCACTTCTTGCTGCTACATCAGCAATCGACAAGGCTGAGTCTAAGGGCGTATTCAAGAAGAATACAGCTTCCAGAAAAGTTTCACGTCTTGCTCAGGCTGTTAACAAGATTCAGTAAGATAATATATATGAACTTTAAAAACCCCGAAGATATCTTCTCACCGATATCTTCGGGATTTTTTTATGTCTTTTCACAAGCACTCTGAGTGAATTTCCACTAAAGAAAAATACCTCCCATTGATATGGGAGGCATAATCATTATCATACTTCAGGATTTGAAAAATCTATAACGGGATTCTTAGGCTCTGATACATGCTCAAGCTCAACTACGTTAAGAAGAGGTCCAACTCCCTGATATTCAGGAACAAGTGCCTTTCTGACTTCAGCAGTTATCTTGATCCACTCCTTCTCTTTCAGTTCGGGAGCCTTATCATACTCACATTTAAAGCCTAAAAACTGCATGTCATCTGCGCAGCAGGTCATAGCCATCCTTCCGGGAACAAAGGCGTTATCCGCCATGTCAAAGGGCTTAGCTACCATGGCTGTGAAGCTTACCTTCTTGCCATCGTATCTGTCTACGTGCTCAAGCGCATCAAGATAGAACATTCCATAGCCGAAGTTGTTAAGCTCGATGGGATCCTGGTTAAGGTCAAAGGGAAGATCCTCATCAAGAGTAACATCAACCTCTCCGTTCATATCCTCGAAAATAATATCAGCCTTCTGATTTATGGCCTTTACGTTTCTCTTATAGGTAGCAAGATCCTCTATTCCATCACATCTGTTGAACAGGATGAGCTCAGAATTTCTGAGCTGCTCAGAGAGCAGTGACTTCATATTGGTGAAATAGAGCTCGAAGTTAGAAGCATCAATGATTGTGATCTGTTGCTCCAGTCTCCATGCCTTAGGAAGGCGGAAATTCTTAAAATTCCACATTCCGTTAAACTCTATCAGTACTCTCTCAGGATCATACTTTGCTTCCAGAGCCATGAGAGTTGCAGGAGTGAAATCCTCCTCATCCTCAATGGTCTCAAGAATGGTATTGGTAGCAGCAAGAAGCTTTTCATCATATTCATTCTCACCCTCTTCGCAGACGATAAGAAGAGTCTCTCCCTTTGTCTTAAAATAGGGCTGAGCCAGTGTATATTTGAAAAAGTCTGTCTTTCCGCTATCCAGAAATCCATTTATTACATAAACCGGTTTCATTTTCTTTTCTCTTTTCCTTCCAAACATAAATAGGTCGTCTCCATCAAAAGGAAATCATTAAAGCTTTCTTCTAAAGAGCTTCTCAAGGTTATCCTGATTAAGCTCAGCTCCGATTACGCAGAACTTACCTGTTACATCAGCTGAACCCTCTCTGATAGTAGGCTCACCGGGTACATAGTCAAATTCGATCCATCCGCCATTTTCATCAGGAACCATTCCCTTTGCACGAAGAACAACACCGAAGGTCTCTTCATCCTCAAGTCTGCCAAGCATTGCTTCGATCTCAGACTTGTTGTACTTGGAAGGAGTCTCCATGCCCCAGCTAACAAAGATATCGTCAGCATCATGATGATGATCGTGATGGTGATCGTGTTCATGATCATGGTCATGGTCGTGATGATGTTCATGTTCATGGTCATGATGATGTTCATGATCGTGGTGATGCTCGTGCTCATGATCGTGGTCGTGCTCATGTTCATGCTCATGCTCGTGTTCATGATCATGGCTGTGAACACTTGCCGAGGTATCTTCGAGGCTAGTGTGAACGTGTTCCGGCGAGCTATGCGAGAGCGGAACTTCCTTATGTTCATGCTCGTGCTCATCCTCGTCGTGGTCATGCTTGTGTGCTCTGTAAACAGTTACACCCTCTTCATCTGTGAACTTCTCTGATCCATGGTCGTGGTGATGATGGTGCTCCTCAGCCTTCTGAGCAAGAACCTCCTTAAGAAGCTCTGCCTCAAGGTCATGATTACCCTCGAATGTATCAAGCACTTCCTTACCATCAAGCTGGTCAAGGGGTGTTGTGATAATTGTAGCCTTAGGATTGTGCTGACGGATAAGCTCTACAGCAGTCTCGATCTTGGCAGCATCAGCCTTGTCTGTTCTTGTAAGAAGGATAGTTCCTGCATTCTCGATCTGGTTTGTGAAGAACTCACCAAAGTTCTTGATGTAGATCTTAGCCTTGCTAACGTCAACAACTGTAACTGCACTGTTCATAGTTACTTCAGTCATTCCGTCTGCAACGTTCTGAATTGCTCTCATAACGTCTGAAAGCTTACCAACACCTGAGGGCTCGATGAGGATTCTCTCAGGTGCATAAGTATCCATAACTTCCTTAAGTGATGTACCGAAGTCTCCAACAAGTGAGCAGCAGATACAACCTGAATTCATCTCTCTGATATCGATTCCTGACTCCTTAAGGAATCCGCCATCAATACCGATCTCACCAAACTCATTCTCTATAAGTACAGTCTTGGTTCCTGCAAGAGCTTCCTTCAAAAGCTTCTTAATAAGAGTAGTCTTACCTGCTCCCAGGAAACCGGATATAATATCAATCTTTGTCATTTCAATCACACTCCGTTCTTAATTATATGTGCTTCTATTACAAGTTATTCACCGCATATTTTATCCCCAGCATAGTTAATAGTCAAGAAAACCTGTTAGCCTTTGCTATTATCCGATATGCTGAAAACATACTGATAAATCATAGAATCAGAAATTAACTGCTTTATTCTGTGCATGTTTTTTCAATTTTCCCATCTCAAGAAAATATGTCACCACCAGAATAATATCCGCCAATATCCAGGCACTGATCTCTCCATAATAAATTCCACTGCAGCCTATAAGTCTCGTAAGAATAAGTGCGCAGGATACTCTCATAACAAGCTGCCCCATGCTTGAAACCATTGGAATCACAGTGTTTCCAAGGCCCTGAAGGGATGCCCTCATAATGTATAGCATGTAAAGCAGCGGATAAAAGATGCCCAGAACCACAAGATAATCATGTCCATAGGCAAATATCTCCTCAGAAGCCGAAGCCCTGTCCACAAAAAGTCCCATTGCCGCTTCTCCAAAGAAAATCATGATAAACGAACACATAAGCGCAGTGATAATTCCCATCGCCAGGCTTATCCGTACTCCGCTCTTTATTCTGTCAGTTCTGCCTGCGCCATAGTTTTGTGAAACATACGCTACAACAGCCATACTGTAGGATGAAGCCGCAATTTCAAGAAGCGCATATATCTTACCTGCTATCGTGTATCCTGTAAGGAAACTGATCTCATACTGATTCACACACCTTATGACAATAAGTCCGCCTATAGCAGTTATCACGCTCTGAAAAGCCATTGGCAAACCTACTTCCAAAAGCTCCCAAACTTTTGCTAAATTCCCAGTAGTTAATACACTCTCTGAAAAGTGCTTTGTTTCTTTTCTTATTTCAAAAACATGATATCCACAGATAACCATGACAAGGGCCTCGGAAATCACCGTTCCAAGAGCAGCCCCTGCTATGCCCATTTTCATAATGCATATAAAAACAAGGTCAAGGATAATATTACAGATAGAAGAAACCGTCATAGCCATAAGATGAATGCGGCTGTTCCCGCGACTCCTAAGCACAGCCGCAAAAAACTGATAGAACACAAGAAACGGAATTCCTGCAAATAGCACATTCACATAGGTTCTTGCGTACTCAAAGGCCTCTTCTTTTGTTCCGATTATTCTAAGAAACAGTCCCGAAAATAACAAAAGCAGAACTACAAAGACTACTGATATAGCAAGACATATTAGTCGGGATTTTTTATAGTAATCCTCAAAGGCTTTCTCATTCTTTTCGCCAAACTTTTTCCCGAGAATGACTGAAAAGCCCTGTATAAGACCGATCAAAAAACCATTCACAAGAAAAATAAGCCATTCCGTTCCGCCGATTGCGGCAAGGGCGATGGCACTTATCTTCTTTCCAATGATGATGCCGTCAACGACAGTATATAGCTGCTGAAAAACATTTCCCATCATCATGGAAACAGCAAATGTAATTATTAGTTTAAAAGGATTCCCCGTTGTAAGATCTTTATCTTTGCTCACCCAAAAAACTCCTCCCGGTCAAAATTTCAAGTAATAATCAGAGTCCCCCATTTACTCTAATCCCTCAAGCATAGTTCTCATATCAGGAAGCCTTACGGCAACCATTTCCTTCTTATCAGAGCCGCCCACCAGCATTCCTACATAATTGCCGTTGATGTCAAACACCCCACCGCCTGACATTCCGCTATGCGCGTCGCATTTCACATAAAGCATATTGTAGCCATAATCTCTGACCATTATATCAGGATTTATAACCGGGCCATAGACGTACTTATAGCCTATTCCGGTGTCCTTCCCGAAATAATCGTAGGTCTGAACCTCCTTGGCATTGACTACATGCTCTGAGTCCAATGAAAACACCACTTCATTTTTCTTCTTATCAAAATCGGAAATAACATCATAATCAAGCTTCACGCTACGAAGTCGCAAAAGATTATAAGCATCGATATCCGAGGCATTAACACTGATAACCGCGACGTCATAGTAATCATCCGTTTTCTCCAACACCGCATCAGCAATAAAACCATTATAAAAAATCACGTAATTACTACTGTCATCTCTCCAGCTCTTAACCACATGCTTTGCAGTCAAAATAAATATCTTTTCATTACTTACAGAAATAATATTTCCTGTGCCATACTCCGATCCCACCTGGACCTGCACAGTAGAAGGCCTTATATTAAGAGCTGTCCTTATCAGATTATCCTCAGTCTCTTCATTATCCTTAGCCACAGGAACAGCAAACGCCTCACAGGAGGTCATGTCCCTTGCCACTTCCTCCGGACTCGGTCCCTGCGCCTTAGCCTCGAGCGAATTCGCCCCTATTATTATTCCTATTGCAAGTAGTATTCCTTGACTTCTCCTCAACCCCATAGCTACTCATCTTCCCAAACGACTACACTCACTTAAATATATAGTGGTAGAAAAAAGCTCCGGTTTTGCCTACCAAATCCGGAGCGTAGTTTTATCTATTTTTTATATGAGCAGGCCTGTAAGCCGGGTTATGTCGAGAATGATCATCTATCTAGGACTGCTGTTGCCAACAGCCTCAAGCGACCCACCTGAAAACGGACCGGGCCGGCCCATGGTTTTCTTTTTGGTCTTGCTTCGGATAGGGTTTACATTGCTACAGATGTTACCATCTGCACGGTGGTCTCTTACACCGCCTTTTCACCCTTACTCATAAAGAGCGGTTGTTTTCTGTTGCACTTTCCCGGGAGTCACCTCCGCCGGACGTTATCCGGTATCCTGCCCTACGAAGCCCGGACTTTCCTCACCCGCGCCCTTTCGGGACTTGCGGCCGCGATCATTTGTCCTGCTCATACATATGCATTTTATCAGTGTATAAAATTATGTCAAGCCTTATTCCGGATCTATAAGGATTCCACAATCTCAAGTACCTGCCTGAAATATTCATTACGTGTTTCTTCTGTTGCATTGAAAATTTCATGTCTGGAATTCTCAAAAGCAATAATTTTCGCATGGGGAACCTTCGCAGCAAATTCCCTATAACCATCCGGATCAATAAGATGGTCCTGCCCCGCTGTAAATACAGTTATTGGCAGTGTGAGCCTTGAAGTATTTTTGAAAATCCTGTCATGCACCTTATAGCTTGCAAGTCCCCAACCAATGGCTGCACCATAGGTCTGATAATGCTCGTCTTTTAACCGCATCTCAAACATATAGTCATAACGGGCCCTGGACTGAGCACTGCTTGTTTCAAAAACAGGTTTTGCATCAAAGTGCTTTTGTCTGGGTGCCATAGATTTTCGTTTTCCAAATAAGAAAGCATAAATTCTTATCAGTATGATCACAAGTTTTGAAGGAACTGACTTCATCTTCAACATAGGAGAGCTCAGAATAGTCCTGTCGAAATAACCCTGATAGCTCTCAAGAAAAAGAGTTCCCACGGCACCTCCCATGGAGTGCGCAATAAGAATTCGCTTCATTTCTGATGTCGCAGGCATAACCACCTTATCCATAAAAACATGGAAATCTTCAACATACGTATTGTAATCATCTATATAGACTACATCAGGTTCCTTCATCTTGCCCTCAGAATAACCGTGTCCTCGCTGTTCAAGGAAATAGAAACCTAAACCGGCCTGATACAGATACCAGACGTACTCATGATATTTCCCGAAAAATTCGCAAAAACCATGAGCAAAGACAACAACCTTAGTTGCATTATCAGGAATGGCAAAATAGTAATTGAGAGTAGTCCCGTCAAAGGATTTAAATTTCCCCTGCTTCACATGAGCTTTGCGAAACTCACTGTTTTCAGTTTTCATTGTCCGGATGAAATTATCTTCACCCAAGAAATTTACCTTGCTCATAAATCTCCTTTTTATTTGAATGTCTTATATCCCACAGATCACCATAATCAAAACCTGTGACTTTCTCACAGATACTCTACATTTTTCTCCACTATATCCTTTGAAAAAACTGTCCCATAAAATGACCTGAAAATCTCCCAAAGCTTTTCTTTGGATCTGATACTACTATTTTCCAGTGCAAGTATTATGAAAGGGACTCCAAAGCACCTTGCCCGAAGTCCGGTATCAGTGCATCCGTTCCTTTCATAAAAGCCTATGCGTCTCGTCTGAAGTTCTTTAAGATCGCAGTCCTTAGAATAAACAGGGTCTTCTACCTCCATGATGATAAGCCCGGCTCCCGCCATATAATCACGGAGCATTTTAATGATCTCACTACCAATACCTTTATTCCTGTACTCTGGATAAACGGCAAGATAATCCACAAGATAACTCATTCCCTGCTTCACAAGGAACGCATACCCTATGATTCTGGAATCATCAAATAATCCCAAACACTCATATACGCCATTATCAACTGCTTTAAGAATTATCGGAAGTTTTTCGAGCTCATCCTTGATAAAATCGTGGACCAGCCGCTCCTGATATATTGTTGTGATCTCGCCCCTTTGAAGCTGCCTGATTTTCATCTGATCATGTCCTCCGGTTTTCATGTCCGAATGGGGCAGTGTATACTTCTGCAAACCATCCGCCTTCAGGATGCTGCTCCATATGGTATTTTTCTTTTAAATACTCTGTTCTCTCCATTGTCTCCCCTGCCATCTTTTTTCATTAAAATCCTACTCATATTCTAACATACAAAATTATCAGGAATTCACCAACAGCACAGGAATCATTTTATAATTTTCCATTGACATTTCACAGTCATTTTGTTATTTTGGTATTCGCATCACTTCCGATGCAACAGAAATTTTATTTCTGAAAATTCCATTCCTTATTCATGAATAACGAAACATTAACAAATAACTGGAGGAGTAATTTATTGCAATTTGAAAATCAAAAATATAGAGATACGGTATTCCGTATGCTATTCAATGATAAATCAAGATTATTAGAATTATACAATGCTATCAATGGTACTAACTATACAAATATGGATGACCTTACCATAACCACTTTGGAAGGTAGTACCTATCTTAACATGAAGAATGATGTGTCCTTCCTGATAGATTTTGAGCTAAATATGTTTGAACACCAGTCTACTGTTTGTCCAAACATTCCTCTACGTGATCTTTACTATGTAGCCTCAACCTACATTGAACTGATTCCTGTCAAGAAGACTTATCGCGACAGCCTAATAAAGATTCCGGCTCCTAAGTTTATCGTATTCTATAACGGTATGGCAGATGTACCGGACAAAGTAACATATAAGCTATCCGATATGTATGAAAAGCCCATTAAAGACAATTCACTTGAACTTATCGTAACTATGTACAACATAAATGCAGGCCATAGCGCTCAGTTATTAGAAGCCTGTCAAACATTAAAGGGATATTCCATTTTCGTATCAAAAGTGCGAAAATATATAAAAGAGGCGAAGGATGCATATAATCTTTCTCATGAGACTCCCCTTCATATCATCAAAAAGGAGGATATTGAGAAGAAAATAATATCCGATGCCGTATCAAAAGCAATCGATGAATGTATAGCAGAGGATATTCTTAAAGATTTCTTCTTGGCAAACAGACAGGAGGTTATAGATATGGGATTATTTGGATATACCGTTGAGGGACATATGCAGGAGCTTCAGGATGAAAGCTTTGAAAAAGGCGTTGAAAAAGGCGTCGAAAAAGGTATTAAACAAGGTATAGAAAAGGGAGCCGATACCGTTTCTGATTTGTATGCCTGGTTAGTTGCCGCAGGCAGAAATGAGGATATGCAGCGAGCATTTACGGACAAAGATTTCAGAGCAAAACTGTTAACTGAATACAAGGAGACTTCTCCCATACAATAAATTACAATGACAGGGCTGGAACCATATCAATAGTTCCAGCCTTAATAATTTTATGGAATTCTTAAGACTTTCTTAATTTCGAAATTAACTCTTGCCATAATTTTTATACTGTGATATAGTTCCAACTTGTCGGCGTTCTGCTGACGATAAGTCCGGTGTTTTCCGAGACGATTTTCCATTTATTTTCCTTAAGTTTTTATGAAAGGCGGTTTTTAAATTTTTATGAGACCAATTAAACAGAGTAACTCGATGAAAGAGCTTTTGAAAAAGCTTAAGAGACATGACACACTTGTGCTTGCATCAGGTGTAGTAGTGGCAACACTTTTATGTGGAGCATTCGTCTACGTGACTACTCCGACAATCAGTGCCACTGCAGCACAGCAGGAGGTTCGTAAGGACTCCCTTGGCGTTCAAAAAAAAGCCAGCGATCAGCTTAACGAAATCCAGCAGTACCTTGAAAAGCTTGATGAAGTTGTTACAAACAGTCAGAGCCTGGTAGAGAACATCCAGACCGTGCAGAATGAGCAGAAGGAACTCACTGAAAAAACTCTCACAAATGAGAAGAACAACACAAAAGAAAATAATAACAACACAGTAAGCAACAACAGTAAGGTTGTAGAAAAGATCAGTGGTCTTGATAAGCAGCTTGAATCAATCCATTCCGAAATCTCAGCTACAAACGAGCAGGTTAAAAAGCTCGGTGAAAGCATGAAAAACGGTGGAAGCAGCGATAGCAACAAGGATAAGGAAAGCTTTGCACAGATCACAAACGCTCTTGGCGACTTAAAGAAAACCTGCGATAAGTCAGGTACTGATATCTCCGGCATCATTGAGCAGCTTAAAAGTGAAAAGGGCAATAAATCCGAAGCTCAGAAAGAGGTAATTAACAATCTTGAGACAATCGTAAAGTCACTTGAGAAGGTTGATACAAAAGAGAATCTTTCCAAGCTTGAAACAGATCTCAAGGAGACTCAGACCTCCTATATCAATATGCTCAGCGAGGTTGAAAAGGACATCAATAAAACCTCAGATAATGTAAACAAGGTAAAGGACAGCGTAAGTCAGGTCGATGAAAGCGTTAAAGACGCCATCAATGGTGTAGGAAAAGTTGGCGAAAATGTTCAGAGCGTTGAAAAAGGCGTAAACAAGGTTGGCGAGAATGTTCAGAGCGCCATCAATGGTGTAAACAAGGTCGGCGAAAATGTTCAGAATGCTGTAAATGGTGTCAACGAAGTTCGCAAAGCCCAGGAAAACTCTGACAGCAAGCTTACAGGAATCGACAATAATATCTCTTCCGTAAACACAAATGTAGACAGCTTAAAGGACAGCATCTCTTCTCTTGATGGCAAACTTGATGCTAATGCCCAGCAGCTTAGCGCCCTGGACGAGCAGGTTAAAGCGGTTTTTCAATGTTCGGACAGTAATCGTAAGAAACTAGCATCCATACTGTCCGATCTGTGCGACTACCATGCCGCAGAGGATGCCACATTTGCTGAGCTTATCGAAGCTGTAAAGCTGATTCCCGCACATGTTATCAACTCAAAGAAGGTAACCTATGAATACCACAAACACACTGACGGAAAAAGCAGCATAGCTGCCGAAACCTGTAATCACAGTGGCGGGTGCTTTACAGTTCCTGTTAAACATGTTCACAATCAAAACTGTTATAAAACCGAGACCGTTTACAAATATCAGAAGGTAAAACGTATCGGTGGTACGAGCAGTTCTTTCCCTTCCACCTATAGTGGTATAGACATCAACCCTTCTGGTGTATGCCTTATATGCACAAAAATTCTGTACAAGGATGATGAAAAAAATCATTACCACACAACCACTTCTCTTGATACAGCGAAACAGGGCGATAGCTATAGCGTTCAAGGCACAAACAAAAAGCTTATATGCTCAAAAAATGCAAATACCGTAGATTACTACGCTCCCGGATGTGGTTTCAAAAATGGTGATATGGAAAGGGCTACTATTGAATTCCCCAAGCACTACACCAACCCCAATCTTTTGGCCACCTCAATGGTATCAGACTTCCATGGACTTAATATAAGCGAGGAAATCTTCAATTTCGACGAGGGCGAAGAATTCATGCCTGAGGATTACGATGCGGGTGATGAAACCTTCGACGAAAATACTCAGGATGAGAATAATGAAAATCAGGGTGAAATGCCTGAGCAGGAACAAGCTGAACCTTCAGATAATACCACTTCAGAAGAAGTTCCCTCAGATAATACGACTCCGGCAGAAAGTACACCCGCACCTGAAACCACTAACGAGAATACTGATGATAATTCTGGTGAGAATTCTGGTGAAAATACTGACAAAAACACTGAAGTAAATTCCGAAGAGTCAGAAGATACTACTGATGCCAGCAATAGCAACGCTACTGAAGCTTCTGAAATTACAGAAACCGCAGCCAGTGACGATACTGCCACTAAATAGCATAAACCAAACAGAAATTCTAATACCATAAATATAGAGGTGAGAACCTGATTTCCATAGGCTCTCACCTCTTCTTTTTTACTTATACATTAAAGCAGCTTCCACCAACAAACTCTCTCGTAAGTGAATTATTGGGAAGTGTCTGGGAATCAACCGCAACAAAGTAATCCAGGAATTTCAGAAGTCTCTTTGCTTCGAAGTATTCAGGCTCGTCCTGCTTTATTGCGAAAAGCAGCGGCTCTGCATATTGCTTCAAAACAGCAAGCTCGTAAATCTGAGCGGAGTTGAACATCTCATCTGCGCCCTCCTGGAAGGGAAAGATGTTCTGGTGCTCACCTCTTCTTACTGAGTCCCACATGGCAATCGTGTGCTTTGCTGATGCTCCGCGGGTTCTGGCATCGCGGACAATACGTCTTATCAGTCGTCCATCAGTTGTAGGGATTCTATTGTGTGCATCTACGCTAAGAGTGGTAAGTGCACTTATATAAATCTTGAACTTGGACTCTGCCGGAAGCGCATAGCTCATCTTCTCATTAAGTCCGTGGATTCCCTCGATAACAAGAACATCACCGGGCTTTAGCTGGAGATAGTCTCCGTTCATCTCACGCTTACCTGAAACAAAGTTAAAGGTAGGCATCTCAACTCTCTCACCATTAAGGAGAGCTACCATGTCCTTATTAAACTGCTCCACATCAAGAGCCTCGAGACACTCAAAGTTGTAGCTTCCGTCCTCATTAAGAGGAGTATCAGCCCTATCCACGAAGTAGTTATCAAGGCTGATGGGATGAGGGTTCAGTCCATAGGTGCGCATCTGAATTGAAAGTCTGTTAGCAAAGGATGTCTTTCCTGAGGAGCTTGGTCCTGCGATCATGACGAATCTTACATCCTTGCGCTCAAATATCTTCTGAGCTATCTCTCCGATACGGCGCTCCTGCAAAGCCTCCTGCACAAGCATAAGATTATTGAACTCGCCTCTGCAGATAGCATCATTAAGATCACCGACTGTATCTATGCCCATCATCTGGCCCCACTGTGTGGAACGAACCATCTCGTTAAAGAGTTTCTCTCTGGGCTCGCTGTCCGTAATCTTGTCAGGATTCCTTCTGGAAGGAAGATGTAGAAGCAGGCCATCGTGATATTTTTCAACCCTGAACCACTTTACATAGGAGGTGTTGGGAAGCATATATCCATAAAAATAGTCGCTGAAATCATCGAGCCTGTAGACATTTACTTCAGAACTTCTTCTGTAACGAAGGAGCCTTATCTTGTCATCAAGGCCCTCTTTTCTGAAAATCTCAACAGCATCTGCAAGAGGATAGCCCTTCTTGAAAATCGGTATCTCCTGCTTTACCATTTCCTCCATGCGTTTCTGAACGCCCTGGGCAAACTCCTCTGTAACAGAAAAATCACTTCTGACATTACAGAAAAAGGCATTACCGATTTTGTACTCAACCTTGGTATAGGCGGGCTTATCACCGGCTACATCACGAACAGCCTTAATAAGCATCATGATAGCTGTTCTGGTATAGGTGTTATTACCTATCTCATCGGCAGTAGTGATAAAGGAAAGCTTCTCATCTCTGTCCACCTTCTTCATCAGCTCGCGGATTCTTGTTCCATATATTACTGCCACAATCTGATTATCAAATCTGTCCTGATAATCCTTGGCGATCGTTTCAAAGGTTGTACCCTTTTCGTATTCTCTCTCTTCACCTTCAATAATAAGCTTTGGCATAACATGACCTCCATGGTGATTATTTGGAAAACAGTATTACATCGACAGAACAATTGTAATATCGTTTATTTTATCCATAATATCATGCATTCTTTCCGTATGCTCATTTTCAGATAATTTTAATAAAATGCCCTCGAGAATCTCCTTCTCATGAGCCAGGTAATTTTTGAGAATTTCATCCTTTTTAAGAATAAGAGAGGGACCAAAGCGGTCACAGATCCTTATGGCGTCAGCTTCGCTAACATCACCAAGCTCGCGGATAGCTCTGTCATAGAGGTCGTTATTATCGTCGTCACTTACTCTTACGCTCATGGCGACATAGTATTTGCCCTCTTCAAAAATCTCAGCCTCATCCTCTATGAAGAAGCGCTCACGTCTTAGATACTCTCTAAAAAGTCTAAGGTCAGACTGAGGCTGTAAGACCATTCTTTTTACGCCCTTTTCACGAGGTCTTCCGTCCTCAAGGATGCGCTTCATTAAAAGTCCGCCCATTCCCGCACAGACTATGGCCTCGGCTTCGCCTGCCTGTAGCTTCTCCATTCCGTTTGAGAGTCTTGTCTCGATCTTATCCTGAAGACCGTACTCCCGTATATGCTCATCTGCCCTCTCAAGGGGGCCTTCGTTTATGTCCATTGCCAGAGCCTTCTTGCAGGCTCCTGAATTAATAAGATAAATCGGAACGAATCCATGATCCGTCCCGATATCACAGACGCTTGCAGCGCTCTTAACGAGCCCTGCAACTGCGCCTAATCTTTCTGATAAAACTATATTTTTCATAGTGTTAGTCCAGATAATCCTTAAGTTTTCTGCTGCGGCTGGGATGACGAAGCTTACGAAGTGCCTTTGCTTCGATCTGTCTGATACGCTCACGTGTAACGTTGAACTCCTTACCAACCTCTTCAAGTGTTCTTGCTCTTCCGTCATCAAGACCGAATCTCAGTCTGAGTACCTTCTGCTCACGCTCTGTAAGTGTTCCGAGTACTTCAACGAGCTGCTCCTTAAGGAGTGTGAACGCTGCTGCGTCAGCAGGTACAGGAACATTGTCGTCCTGGATGAAATCGCCAAGATGTGAATCTTCCTCTTCACCGATAGGTGTCTCAAGTGAAACAGGCTCCTGTGAAATCTTCAGGATCTCTCTTACTCTCTCTACAGGGATGCCCATCTCCTTGGCGATCTCTTCGGGAGTGGGTTCGCGGCCGAGCTCCTGGAGCAACTGTCTGCTGATACGAATGAGCTTGTTGATAGTCTCAACCATATGTACAGGAATACGAATTGTTCTGGCCTGGTCGGCGATAGCACGGGTGATAGCCTGTCTGATCCACCATGTTGCGTAGGTTGAGAACTTGAATCCCTTACGGAAATCGAACTTCTCAACGGCCTTGATAAGACCAAGGTTACCTTCCTGAATAAGGTCAAGGAAAAGCATTCCTCTTCCCACATACCTCTTTGCGATACTTACAACAAGACGAAGGTTAGCCTCTGCAAGACGCTTCTTAGCTTCATTACCCATGAAGGAAACGCTCTTGAGCTCGCTCATAGGAAGATCCTTAACTCTCTCGTAAGCCTCTGCCTCTTCTTCCTTAACCTCAAGCCCTTCAGAAGTGCCTGCTTCAAGGATACGCTCAGCCATCATACCGTCTTCCATCTGCTGTGCAAGGTCAATTTCCTGCTCTGCTGTAAGAAGCGGAACCTTACCGATTTCCTTAAGGTACATACGTACCGGATCCTCGATGCTGATTCCGTCAGGAACTGACAGATCGATATTCTCCATATCAACCTCATCCTCGTCACCGAGAACCACACCGTCATCATCCGGAATATCCACGTCAACATCATCTTCCATTCTGATGATATCGATACCGGCGCTCTCAAGCTGCTCAAGAACCTTATCAAGGTTATCCTCATCGAGATTGAGATCCTTAAGGAAGTCGCTTATCTCATTATAATCAAGGGTATTCTGTTTTTTCTTACCAAGTGCAAGAAGCTCTCTGATCTTCTGGAGGAATTTCTCTCTTGTCTCCTCGTCAAGATCTGCTGAAGACTCGGGAGTCTTAGGAGCTGAATCTGCCTTTTTAGCTGCTGCCTTTGAAGTCTTTGTCTCTTCCTTCTTATCAGCTTTAGCTGTCTTTGCAGTCTTCTTCTCTGCAGTATCTGCAGCCTTCTTCTCTGTTGTCTTCTTAGCTGTGGTCTTCTCAGCTGTTTCCTTCTTTGAAGCAGCCTTTGTAGCTGTCTTCTTTGTCTCGTCCTTCTTTGCTGCCTCTTTCTTAGCTGCAGCCTTCTTCTCCGCTGCCTTCTTTTCAGCAGTCTTCCCAACAACCTTTACAATTGTCTTCTTTTCTGTGTCCTTCTCAGCTGCCTTACTTGTTTTCTTCTCTGCCACTTTATTTCCTTCCTTTCATATAACTCACGCGTCCAGAATTATCTTTGCTCTGGAGAGCTCCTCCAAGGTTCTCTTACCTTCAAGTGTGAAATTCCACCGCTCCGGAGCATCACTTGCCATGTTAGAGAGTGTTTTCTCGTAACCTGACTTTTTTATGTCATAGAGAATGTCACGTAGTGCTTTTTCCCTCTCATCTTTTGTCTCCACCTTTACAAGGTTAGTGTTGAAAAGCTCAGCGACCTCTCTTTGTTCCTCTTCATCTGTAAAATGGTTCATGACCTTGGCCGGGTCAAATGTGCCATCATCAAGCCCCTTCCACATCTCATCAGCGATGCTTCTGTACATGTCATCCGCAAAATCTCCAGGGCTGATCCATTTTTTTACCGAGGAAAAAACTCCCGGTTCATCCGCAAGCCATGTAATCAAAAGTCTTTGCGGCTTTCTTGATGGATCTTCCTTGATGACCTTGACTGCCTTGACAGGATCCCTGGAAGCCTTGGGCTTAACTATTCCGCCCTCCGCTGCAAGTCCTGCCACCAGCTTGTGGAGGTCATCCGCACTTATCATGTACCTCTGGGCTACAGCCTCCAAGTAATTTTCCCTCTCGACCGCTTCGGTAAATTCACAGAGCTTCTTACCAATGTATCTGTGGAACTCCGTCTTTTCAGCCGGATCGCTCATGTCGAATTCCTTTTCCTTTACGGATATCTCGAAGAAAAATGGATTCTCAGCCTTTTTGATTCTCTCTTCAAAGGCTTCCCGCCCCTCATTTTTTATAAATTCATCGGGGTCCTTATAGGGCTTTAGATTAAGCACCTTGCCCTTTAAGCCTGCTTCCTTTAATATCTCTATTCCTCGAAGGGCAGCGCTTGTTCCTGCACCGTCACTGTCATAGGACAGGATGACCAGATCCGTATATCGCTTTAACAGATTGGCCTGCTGGGGCGTAAAGGCCGTTCCCAGTGAAGCCACCGCCATGTTAAAGCCCGCCTGATGCATTGCTATTACATCCATATAACCCTCGCAGATTATGATGTAGCCTGCTCGGGCGTTCTTGGCATAGTTAAGACCAAACAGGTTTCTACTCTTATCAAAAACCATGGTCTCCGGAGAGTTCAGATACTTTGGCTTGCCATCTCCCATCACTCGTCCGCCGAAGCCTATGACCTTGGAATTCGCATCCAGTATCGGGAACATTACTCTGTTCCAGAATTTGTCATGGGTTCCGTATTTTTCATCAAAAGATGCAAGGCCCGACTCGATTATGGTGGCGTCCTTATATCCCTTGCTCCTAAGGTATTTCACCAGGTCATCACTCGTGACATTGGCGAACCCGAGCCCGAATTTTCTTATGGTCTCATCCGATAAAGCTCTGTCCTTAAAGTACTTAAGACCCTTTTCTCCTTGGGGAGTTTTCAGCTGATAAACATAGTACTTTGCGGCTTCCTTGTTTATCTCAAGCATGGTCTGACGCTTGTCACGCATCATCTTCGCCTGAGGCGATTCATCCTCCTCAGGGAGCTTCACGCCTGCCCTCTCCGCCAGGGTTTTCATAGCTTCACCGAATGTTAAATTGTCATATTTCATCAAAAACGAAAAGACGTTGCCACCCACTCTGCATCCAAAGCAGTAAAACATCTGCTTGGAAGGCGAAACACTAAAGGATGGCGACTTTTCATTGTGAAAGGGGCATAGTCCCACGTAGTTGGCACCCGACCGCTTAAGACTGACGTACTGGCCTATAATGTCGACGATGTCACTTCGGGATCTGACCTCTTCAATGATCTCATCCGAATATCTCATTTTGTATCCCTGTTTATGTATTTATCAAAAAGTCGATCCGCCAATTATCACAGTACATCCCAGCTCTTGGGAACAAAGTACTCATGGAATCTTGCTATGGCGAAACGATCCGTCATTGAGCTAATGAAATCACACACCAGCTTTTCCTTGGGCTGCGAATCCCTCATCCTTGTAAGGTACTCCGGCATCAGATCCTCATGATCCATGTAATACTGATAGAGTATCTTGATAAGGTTCTCAGCCTTGCCCTCCTGGCTCTTGGCAACAGGATTGGTGTATACGTTTTCAAACATAAAGCTTCTGAGTGCCATCAGTGCATCCCAGACTTCATCCGACATAAGAATGTCGTTGTGACCGGAGCTGGCTTCTACGATGTCATGAATAAATGTATCGAGCCACTCGCGATTTGAATGTCCTATCACCCTGCTGATGCTCTCTGGGACATCGGATTCCTTGAGGATTCCTCCCCTTATGGCATCATCCATATCGTGGTGAATATATGCAATCTTATCGGACAGTCTTACTACTCTTCCCTCCAGAGTGAGGGGTGTAAGCTCCATCTCGTGATTGATGATTCCGTCCTTTACCTCAAAGGTAAGATTCAGTCCCTGTCCGTCCTTCTCAAGAATCTCCACTGTACGAAGACTCTGCTCATTATGTCTGAAGCCGAAGGGGCAGATAGCATTGAGGGCTCTCTCGCCTGCATGACCAAAGGGCGTATGTCCCAGATCATGTCCAAAGGCAATAGCTTCCGCTAAGTCCTCATTAAGCTTGAGGGCTCTGGCAATAGTTCTGGCATTTTGTGCCACCTCAAGGGTATGCGTCATTCTCGTCCTGTAATGATCCCCGTCAGGCGTAAGGAATACCTGAGTCTTATCCTTAAGTCTTCTGAAAGACTTGGAATAAAGGATCCTGTCTCTGTCCCTTTGAAAACAGGGGCGAATGTCGCATGGTTCCTCGTCATTTTCTCTTCCTCTGGAATTCATGCTGAGAGTTGCATATGGACTTAGGTTAAGTCTTTCTCTGTTTTCTAAACTTTCCCGTATTTTCATACCAAAAACTCCTCACTCTATCTATATTCTGCGGACCTGTTGCATTTCCTTTTTAGAAAAAACACTTAGTGAAAATAAAATCGGCTGCTGCCCAAAGGGCAGCAACCGAACATCACCAGTTACCTGATTCAAATTGCGCATTAATCCAAGCGATGGCCTCTTCGAAGCCCTCCTCTGTTATCTCGAATTTCTCAGATATTTTTTTCTCATCCTCTGTATCAAAATAACTGTAAGGCTCGGGCCAGACAGTTGCCATAAGTCTCGATTCGGGATTTCTCTCCTCGATGGGAGTAAAAAATACATTTTCAAGGGGTTCTCTCGCAAGGCGATAACGCATTCCCTTGTAGCTTCCAAAGAATGCCTCGCCGTATTCATAATGCTTCAGGTTAAAAAAAGTACTTTTTTCTATTGCCATAATTTTTTTTGCTCTCGCCAGTTTATTTGGTAGTTCTGCTCTCGCTACGCTCGCCAGAACAAAGTAGTACACCAGGCTCGAAAATACCTCGCCAGTTTATTTGGTAGTTCTGCTCTCGCTACGCTCGCCAGAACAAAGTAATCACCAGGCTCGAAAATACCTCGCCAGGTGATTACTTTTTAGTATACAAACTTTCCTGTATCCTTGTGGTTAACCACGTAGTATGCCGTATTCTCTTCAGGCTTTAAATAAATCTGAAGCTCCTTGATATCGGTAAGCTTATGTCCCGCATCCACATACTGCTGTCTGATACGGTCTGCGAGATCCTCAGTTCTTACTTCATAGTCCTTGTACTGAATGAAAAACTCAGTCTTGGCAGCCTTCTTAGCGTTGCTCTCGGAGATATCTCTGGTAGCAGCCTTCACAGCGTCTGCTGCCTTCTCGCTCTGCTCCTTGATAACCTTGGTTGCAGGAGCTGTTCTCTTTTTAACTTCCTTTATAACGGGCTCTGCCTTCTCCATAACGTCCTTAATCACAGGACCACTCTTTTCCTTAACCTCTTCGATAACAGGCTCTGCCTTTTCCTTAGCCTTCTCGATATAGGGCTCTGCCTTCTCCACATAGGGCTTTGCAGCCTCGCTAACGTTCTTGGCAATGTCCTTGATAGTGTCAGTTGTTGTCTTCTTAGCCATTTTCATACCCTCCTGTCGTTATTTGAATTTTTTCATAAAGTTTGCAAATGGACCGACCGCATCCTGAAGGTCCTTTATTCCCTGATTCAGTCCGTCAAAATCGATGTTAGACATCTTCTCCAGAGAATCCGCAATCTTCTCACCATTTTCATTAATAAGTGCATTCATGCCGTCTCCGGTTTTAGTAAGTGAATCCGCCATCTCATCGATCTCATCCAGTGTTTCCTGAGCCCTGGTCATAGCTTCCTCAGCAGTCGCAACTGTATTCTGAATCCTGTCCAGTATATTCACCACCCTGGGCACTATCACAAAAACAGAATATGCCATCATAACCAGCATTGCAAAAACGCAGGCTGTTCTGATTTTCTGAAGCTTCACGCTCTTTTTGGAATCCTCAGTGAGTTTTTTCAGAAGTTCTTCGCTATTTTCCATGACCGGTCCCCCATAAGATGATTTTTATACCTTACATAAGTATATTCTCATAATGGAAAAGTTGCAATTTTTATAGCCTTTTGTTTGTGCTTTTTTTCGTAATTTTTTATGCAAATTTAAGGATAAAAATACAGATTTTTACGGGTCTATGTGCTAATTTTAAAGATGATATAGTATTTATTTTTTTCCTTTACTTGCTTAAGGAGGCCAATATGAGCGAAAAACCTGTTAAGACCCGTAGGTCCGGGAAGATCAGGAACAGACTGCTAATCTTCATTGTTCCAATCGTAGTTATCATGATTGCCGCTCTTGTTATCATAGCAACGACTATGTCCAAAAAGCGCATGACTGAGCTTGCTACATCAAACCTTAATTCATCTATTTCAAATCAGGCTGATAATATCGTGTCCTGGTTGGATGAAAATCTTCAGTTTTTCACCACAGCCAAGCAGGCTATAGAGGGAGCTGATCTGGACGAGGCTCAGCTTCAGAAGATGCTTGACTCATATTACAACTTTAATTCCAATTCTCCTGAGGGACTCCACATAGGAACTGCCGATGGAAAATTCATAAAGCCCACGGAATCAACTCTTGAAGAAAGTGATCCCACTAATTCCACATGGTATAAGCAGGGTCTGACAAGAGCCAATATGCAGTATGGAACCGCTTATAAAAATGCTGAGGGCGTTAACGTTATCAGTGCATCTGCTATCACTTCCTATGGTGATGACACCATCAAGGTTATAGCTGCAGACGTTACTCTTGATAAGATCAGTATCATCGTTAACTCCGGTGTAAAAATGGACGATGCAAGTTCATTCCTTGTAGACACAAGCAACAACACAATCCTTGCACACAGAGATACTGCTCTTGTTTCCTCAACTCTTACCACTGACAACAGCGATAAGCTTCTTAGCGGTGTCGCAAAGTCAATTGAAGACGGCGATCTTACCACCAAGGAAATAGGCTCCTATGTGGTAGCATTTAAGGAAATAAAAGGAACAGACTGGATATTGGTTTCTTACATAGCTCATAACGTTATTCTGAAAAGCGTGCAGGAGCTTGGTAACTACCTTGTTATCACAGGTGTTGTAGCCGTAATCGTTATCATCCTTCTTATCATCTACGTTGTAAGCAGGGTTATCGCTCCTCTTGCAGGTATCACAAAGAGTATCAACGCCATGAGCGAAGGTGACTTCACTATAGATGTAAAGGCTGAGAGCAACGATGAGATCGGAGTTATGGGAAGCAAGATTGCTGAATTCGTTGAGAGCATGAGGCATATGCTTTCAAGTATCAGCGAGGAATCCGAAAAGCTCAAACAGGAATCCGAGACCAGTGACGAGGTTTCAAAGAACATGTTCGACGCATCCCAGTCTCAGGCTGAAGCAATGCAGCAGCTGAACGATACCGTAGATCAGCTGGCAGTTGCTGTAGGCGATATCGCATCCAATGCAACCACTCTTGCTACAGTTGTTGCAGATACCCGCGATAACTCCGAGAAGGCCGATGAAGCCATGAAGGAAACAGTTAAAATATCCCAGAAGGGCCGTGATGACATGGAGAAGCTCTCACATGCCATGGAAGGAATCCAGACTGCAAACAACAAGCTGGTTGATGCCATAAATGAAGTTGGACACGCATCCGAGGAGATCACAAATATCGTCAGCATGATCGCAGAGATCGCTGAAGAGACCAACCTCCTGTCACTGAATGCATCCATTGAGGCTGCCCGTGCCGGTGAAGCAGGTAAGGGCTTCGCAGTTGTTGCTACCCAGATCGGAAAGCTTGCCCAGACAAGTTCCGAGAGTGCGACCAACATCTCAAGCCTTATCGAGGATGTACACAGACTTATCGACGAGGCTGTAGGACAGGCCAATGCCAGTGCAGAGAGTATAGAGAAAAACAGCGAGCTTATCCATGTTGCTGTTGATACATTTGATCAGATTTACACTAACATCCAGGCTTCCAACGACTGCATCGAAGAGATGATCAGAAACGTTGAGAAGGTTGATGATGTTGCAACCAACGTAGCTGCCATTTCCGAAGAGCAGGCAGCCAGCGCTGACGAGATACTGGCAACCTCACAGAACATGGTTGAACAGGCAAAGAACATTTCCAAGAACAGTGAAGATGTTGCCAACAACTCCCACGAGCTTGCAAATACATCTGACACTCTTACTTCCCATGTTTCACAGTTTAAGATTTAAGAGGAGGTCTTATCGTGAAGAAGAATATATTTACTAAAATAATAAGTCTTGCTGCGGTGTGCATACTGACTGTAGGCACTCTCGCAGGATGCAGTAAAAGTGCTTCCTCAGGTGGCGGATCTACGGATGGTTCAGGTGTCAGAGTATTTTTCTCCACACTGACCCTTGATGATTTCAAGGAACTCGTAATGAATTCCGTTGCTGAAGCAGGCCAGAAAAATGGCGTAACCGTCGATCTGGGTACTCCCTGTGCCACAGTCGATGAGCAGGTTGAACAGTTCCGTGAAGCAAAGGCAAAGGGGTACGATGTTATCATCTGCAACCCCGTTGATGCCGATACTGCTCTTCAGCTTGAGGTTATTGCAGGAGATACACCCATCCTCTTTACCAACACTCAGCCGGCTTCTGATTACCTTAAGCCCGATAAATACATGTATGTAGGAAGCTACGAGATCGATGCCGGAAACATGCAGGCAGAGTATGTATGGAATAAGCTCGGGAAACCTAATAGCCTCAATGTAGTTCTTTTCTCAGGTCAGCCCGGACACCCCGCTGCAATCAGCAGAACCAAGGCTGTGAAAGACTACTTTAAGAAAAATGGCATAAATGCAAACTTCGTATTTAATGACACAGCTTACTGGGATACAGACAAGGCTGCTGAGGGCTTCAAGACCTTCCTTAAAACAGAACAGCCCTATGACTGCGTTATCTGCAATAACGATTCCATGGCTCTCGGCGTAGTTCAGGCCATGAACGAGCTCGGAATAAGCACCGCAGACATCCCTGTAGTAGGTATTGATGCCACAGCAGACGGTTGCCAGTCCATCCTCGATGGCGGTATGCAGTTTACGGTTTATCAGTCAGCAAAGGGCCAGGGTGCAGCCTGTATCGAAGCAGCAATAGCTCTTGCCAAGAAAGGTACCACCAAGGATGTTGAGTATGTTACAAGCGACCTTACATACGTATGGGTACCCTTCACTCCTGTAGATAAGTCAAACGCAGCATCAATAAAATAAACTTCATTAGGTCTTATCGTGAAGCGATACATTTTTACTAAACTAATAAGTATTGCTTCAGTGTTCACACTGGTTATAGGTACTCTTACAGGCTGTACAGCTGCTCCTGCCCCAGAACCGGAGTCTCCAAAGGAAAAGTATCTCTTCATTCTTCCGGATGATGTAGACAGCTTCAGAGGGAGCCTTGCTGATGCGATAATGGCGCAGGCCGAAGCACAGAATATAGGTATTGAAGCAGTAAAGATCGGCAACTCCACAGATAAAGAGATTGAGCTTATCTCCTCTGCAAAGGAAAATGGATTTAAAGCAATCATCTGTCTGCCCTCCGATAATTCGGTGGTCCCCAGACTAAATGCGATGTCCAACGATCTGCCGATCATATACCTCAACAACCAGCCAGCCGATGAACATCTGAAGGCAAACAAATACGTTTACGTGGGTTCTTTTGAAGAACAGGCAGGGCAGTTTCAGGCAGAATATGTCATAAGCCGGCTGGGAAAAGGCGCCATGAACGTCATCATCCTGGAGGGCGACAAGCATCATTCTGCGACAAACAGCAGAACCACAGGCGTCAAATCAACCCTCATAGAAAATGGTGTAAATGCCAACTTTGTTCTTGTTGCCCATGCCAACTGGTCCGATAAAGAAGCTGCTGACAGATTCTTAACCTTCATGGAAACAGGTCAGAGCGTCGATGCTGTATTTTGTAACAACGACACCATGGCTCTCGGCGTAATAGAGGTGCTTAAGGAAATAGGCTTTGATTACACAAAGATCATTGTGTGCGGCATAGATGCCACGGCTGAAGGCTGTGCTTCAATCGCAGCAGGTGAAATGGCCTTCACGGTTTTCCAAAGTGCCAAGGGACAGGCACAGAAGGCTATTGAAGCCGCCAGGATTCTTGGAGACGGCGGGACTCTTGATTATGTTGGCGGAATCACCAAAGACCACAAATATATTTGGGTCGACTTTGAACCGGTAGACATATCAAATGTAGATAATTACATGAATTAAAACAACAACGGGCGAAGGATCACGATAATCCTTCACCCGTACTTTTTATACTGTAAGCTTTCCCTTTTTAAAATGCTTTCTGCAAAGAGCGATGTAGCTTTCGTTACCGCCCATAAATACCTGCTCACCGTCGCGTACGATTTTCCCGTTGTATATTCTTGCGTTGCAGGTAGCCTTTCTTCCGCACCAGCAGACTGTCTTAACCTCTTCTATCTTATCTGCGATCTCCATAAGTCTTGCTGAACCGGGGAAAAACTTCTCCTGGAAGTCTGTTCTAAGTCCGTAGCAGATTACCGGAACCTTATCGAAATCGACGATATCAGAGAGCATATCCACCTGCTCTGCAGTAAGGAACTGTGCCTCATCAACTATGATGGCATCGTACTTTTCTATCATCTTATGCTTCCTGTGATACTCATCGAAGAAATCCTCCACAAGCATACATTCCGCCTGAAGTCCTATTCTTGATCTTATTATTGTAGCTCCGTCTCTGTTCTCAAGAGCCGGCTTTAAAATAATGGAATTTTTGCCCCTCTCATGATAGTTGTAATTGACCATAAGTGCGTTAGCCGTCTTGGATGAACCCATCGCACCATATCTGAAATATAGTTGTGCCATAACCCTCTCCTCAAGTTTTTTTGACATGCTTTGCAGCGCCGTCCAACTTTCTTATCTTAGCACATTTTTAAGCCATTTTTTATTAAAATTATAGACATTGTACATAGCAGGTACACATAGATTTTTATAATAAAATATAGGTTATCTTATAATCAAGGAGGGTTATGCTTATGAAAATTATGAAATCGTTGGTTGCCGCATTTTTGATAATAATGCTTACCGGAAACACAGCATTAGCCGCAACCGAAAGTGCTGTTGAAAAGGCAGGAGGAACTGCCGCAACCGAAAGTGCTGTTGAAAAGGCAGGAGGAACTGCCGCTTCCGATGTGCTTTATGTAGAAGATACTTTCGAATTTGTATCTCCTTACGGCTACAGATATTTTATCGCAACATGCGTCAATAATTCAGAAGTAAATCTCGATGTCTCCTGGGATACCGTCAGCTATGATGCCAGCGGAAGCATTCTTGAAACAGGTTCTTCCTACAGCTGCTATGTTGCTCCGGGCCAGAGCTTTGTATTATATGCTCTTTTCCTTAACTCAGAGGATGCAAAAGATTACTCCTACAAGATCCACTATGAGGAATCAAGCTACATCATTCCCGCCTTTTATGATATAGATATCTCCGCTTCCGTATCCAAAAACGGAAAGCTCATACTGCAGGCAGTTAACACCAGTGAAAACGAGATCAGCTCTGTCCAGGCAGCTACGCTGTTCTTTGATGAAAATCACAAGCTTGTAGGCTTCGAGGATTCCTATGTTGTAAACAGCAATTACAATGTTGAAGCAGGCGAGACAGTTGTAAAGGACATTGATATCCCTGAAGGCGCAGATACTTATGAGTGCTACTTCACAGCCTACAGATGGTAATGACTTTTAATATGAAAATAATTGAAAGGGCGGTCGCATTAGCGGCCACCCTTTTTCATTGCATCTGCAAATATATCTTCATGATCAAAAGCCAGATCTTTTGGTGAAAGTCTGATATCACCATTTTCAAGGAAATATTCTCCGTTTTCATTTTTTATAGAAAACCACTTGGCATCATCGGCGTCGTCACCGGCTATCGGTTTAACCTCATTTTCATTTACAATAGCGAGAAATGCCACAGATACTGTCCAGTCTCTTGGATCTCTTCCGGGCTTACTGTAGACACCTACAAGAGTAAGCTTATCGGAACCCATCTTAATTCCCGTCTCTTCCTCAAGCTCCCTTGAAGCGGTCTCCTCAATCCTCTCTCCTGCCTCTGAAAAGCCCCCGGGCAATGCCCATTTTCCAATGCAGGGATGATTGCCTCTTCTTATAAGTAAAAGCTTGTCATCGCCCTCTCCTCTGGCAATTATACAGATATCCGATGTAAGCGAAGGCTTCCTCCACTTGTTGGGATTATAGTCCTTTAAATATTCTGCCTCAGTGAGACCGTTCTTGTCTCTTAACTCCTCGCTCATTATGCTCTCCTTTTTTCATCATGTTTTTCTTTTATATTATGCTTAGATATTAAGCGCAGCAATCAGATTCTTATGATCCCTGTATTTTTTCATGACACCCTTATGGTGTATTTTGATATAGTCATAATCCCCTGCCCTGCCGGCAGCTTCAAGGCGATATATCCTGTCTCCAAGCTTGTTTGCTCCTATTATTCTGGCGGAGGATTTTAGCACATCAGCTTTTATCGAATAGTTCTCCAGATCTCCCTTGGTGTAAAGACGATCCAGTTCTTCAATATTATCTTCAGCAAGCTCATAAAAGGCCTTAAGTACTTCCAGATATACATCAGCATGTACACATAGTTCAATACCTCTGTCTATGCGTATAAGCTTCTGATCAAGTAACAGAGCCAGCTTTTTATGTACATGTATTGTCCTGTGCGTATTCATAGGACTTGGCTCTGACTCATCCGGGCTCATCTCAATGAGATTGCCAGGGAGATACTTCATAAGTATCAGCTCAAGACTGTCTGGGTCTATAGGCTTTGTCAGATAATCTGAGAAGCCTGCTGCAATGTACTCCTCTCTTGCGCCGGTGATCGCGTTGGCTGTAAGACAGATTGTAGGCGTATTCAGATTCGGATTATCCTTTTCCTGCTTCATCTCATGCAGGGTCATTATTCCGTCCTTATCAGGCATCATATGATCAAGGAAAATGATATCATATTTTTTCTTCCTCATCATTTCCAGAGCCTCATCTCCGCTGTCTGCGGTATCTGTCATGATAAGTGTCTGCTTGATCAGATTCTCAAATACCATGAGATTCATTTCATTGTCATCCACCACAAGGACAATTGCTCCGGGCGCTGTGAATTTCTCTTTGTATTCCTCTGACCGTTTAAGAGATTCCATATAAGTAGTACTATAGTCGCCCAGTACTTCCGAACCTACAACCTTCTGTTTTAATGAAAAGTGGAAGTTGGAACCCTCTCCGTAAACACTTTCCACCTCAAGGGCAGATCCCATCATCTCAAGAAGGTTCTTGGTGATGTTCATACCAAGGCCTGTACCCTCGATATTACGGTTTCTCTTTTCCTCAATCCTCTCAAATTCAGAAAACAGCTTTTTCACATCATCGGGCTTGATACCGATACCTGTATCCTTCACCGCCACCTCGAGAAGAATATTCTCAGGATCGTCCTCCATTTTTGAAAAGCCCACATGGAATACTATGCTTCCTACCTCAGTGTATTTGGCGGCATTAGTAAGTATATTCGTGATTATCTGCTTTATACGTCCGGAATCGCCATACAACAGCTTCGGTGTTTTTGGATCAACATCAAGAACGAGCTCTAAGCCTTTGTCATCCACTCTTGGACGCACCATGTTCACCAGATCATTTATAACCGATGAAAGATCGTATCTGTCAGGAATAAGTTCAAGCTTTCCTGCTTCAATTTTGGAAAAATCAAGAATATCATTGATGATGCCAAGAAGGGTTGAACCTGCTGTCTTGACATTTTCAGAATATAATCTGATCTCAGGGTCTGAAGTCTCCCTGAGTATCATCTCATTCATTCCCAGAACAGCATTTATGGGCGTACGAATCTCGTGTGACATATTGGCAAGGAAATTACTCTTCGCCCGGTTAGCGGCATCCGCCTCCCTTATCTGCTCCGTAAGCGACGTTGCCATGGACTGCAATGCCCGGGACAAAACTCCCAGCTCATCCTCTCTTTCAATCTCAAGCTTTTGGCTGAAATCTCCCTTCTGATAGAGCTGCGCCGTATCCGTAATATGTTTCATGGGCACTGTGATAGCCCTTATCTGTATGTAGCACAAAGTACCGATCATCAAGAGAACCACACAAAGTACCACAAAGAAGAGTATCAATGTCTGACGAACCTGCTCTCTTAGCTGTCCCTCATACCACTCTGTGGTAAAGTCCACTCCCACAATCCCGACAATTACTCCGGAGGAATTGTAGATAGGACTGAATGCACTGTAAAAAGTTCCCCACCGATCCGTATAGGGTTTCTCATCAACGGCGCTGATGCCCTTACTTGCCTTAATAAGGGCATCTGTCACTACAATCTCTTCACCGAATTCTGCAGGTTCATTAAGAGAAGGATCCACAGTGAAGGTAAATTTTCCATCCTCTTCCTCACGAACCCCATAAACAGAATCAGCCTCTATATTATCCCTGAAAATTGCAAGTGCATTATAAACCCTCCGATAGCCGGGATTGTTCGAACTGTCCTTAGTGAGCCTCTCCAGAGTATCCCCGTCTATGGAGCCCGCAGCACAATTTACAATATCAAGCATTCTTTGTCTTGTGGATTTGATGATGGCTGTATTAGCCTGATAAAGAGCGACAACGCAAAAAGAGCCGGTGGAAAGAATTACCGCCAACAAAACAACAAACCATATTCTTGTTGCCAGACTTTTTTTGTGGTTCACCATTTGTACCACCTGTAATCAGAAACAAAGTCTTAATGCGTCGCTATAGAAATTCTACGAATAAACACAATTCGCCTTTATAAATCAAATTATAATACTATCTAAAAACAGTTTGTTTACATTTATAGATTCTTCATACTCTTTTAAACCCAACTTTATTTATGGGGCTCTCCTCCCCCATCTCCGCACGATAAAAAAGAGGTAAGACATTCGTCTTACCTCTTTTTTATCGTGCGGAAGAAGGGACTTGAACCCTCACGATGTAGCCATCACAAGATCCTTAGTCTTGCTCGTCTGCCAATTCCGACACTTCCGCATTCATTTATTTCGTGCCGCTCATTAGCGGCGACTCGTATATAATACCAAATTGAAAAAATAAGTCAACACTTTTTTTCAAAAATCGTTAAAAAGTTTATACATGCACTGATATACGATATTTGCGCCTCCAAGGAACTACATATAGTATAATAGTTTCTATAATGTATCGGGAGGCACTGCCTAATTATGAAAGAGTTAAAACCAATCACCAACAAGCTATTGTGGATCTTCGCCCTCGGGCAGTTCGGCTGGAGTCTGCTATCCGGAATCGTATCAAACTGGATGGTCTACTACTACACCGGAATACCCAGTGAGCAGAATCCCAACACAGGTGTATTCGCATCAGGAATCACCCAGTCCCCTATTCTGTTCAAGCTTACATTATTCGGTCTTGTTCTCGCAGCAGGACGAATTTTTGACGCCATCACAGATCCCCTGATCGCAGGCTGGTCTGACAGAAGTAACTACAAGGGAGGACGCCGTATTCCTTTCATGCGTGCCATGGCTGTTCCGTTTTCACTCTGTACAATCGGACTCTTTGTGCTTCCACAGACAGGCAGCATCGGACTGAATGATACTATACTTTTCATTCTCCTGATGGTGTTCTATCTTTTCATGACAATGTTCTGCACTCCCTACAACGCACTTATCGCTGAGCTTGGAGATACACAGCAGCACCGAATAAATGTATCAACCTTCATCTCATTTACATTTATCCTCGGCCAGAGTATATCCTTCCTCCTTCCCAATGTGGCAGGAGCGCTGGAGCCAGGCGTTGGTCAACAAAACTCCATCCGCTATTCAGTAGCAATAATGGCTACCATGGCCTGCATTTCAATGCTTATTCCAGCTTTCTATATTAGGGAGCGCGACTATATTGATTCCAAGCCCAGTGAGACTGCACCCTTTAAATCACTCGCAAAGACCTTTTCAAACGGACAGTTCAGACGCTTTGTTTACAGCGATGTGATTTACTTCTTTGCCCTGACTCTGTTCCAGACAGGGCTTGCCTTCTACGAGACACAGCTCATGGAAATCGAGGACACCTGGACCTTCGTTCTGACAGCCACTATGACTGCCATAAGCGTAGCACTCTATCCTGTTGTAAATATTCTTGCTAAGAGAATGGGTAAAAAGCCGCTTATCATCACAGGCTTTTTCTCATACTGTATCGTTTTTGGAATCACAACCATGTGCGGAAAGGGTCTTCACTGGGGCTTTATCATCGCAGTAACAGCAGCCATCCCTATGGCTATTCTTGGTATCCTTCCCCAGGCCTGCGTTGCTGACGTAGCAGAGGTCACAAGACTTGAAACCGGCGAGGACAGAAGCGGAATGTTCTTTGCTGCAAGAACCTTTGCCTTCAAGATGGGGCAGGCACTTGCGCTTGTAACCTTTACTTCTATCACCTCATCCCAGACAAAACAGAGCTATCGCACAACTGCTCTCCTCGCGTTTATCACCTGCTTTATCGGTGCAGTTATTTTCTTTACATATAAGGAAAAAGCGATTCTGGAAAGAATCAGGGATCTGAAGAACGGCAGAGCAAACAAGACCAGTTTTTACAAGAAAAAGCTTCCCTAAGTGTCGACAAATGAATACGGGGCTGCAATTGCAGTCCCGTAATTATTTTCGTAATTCAAATTACTACCTGGTGTCCCACCTTCATCTGATCTACCATATCACCGAGTTCCTCTTTGAGTATTCCAAACGCTCTGTCCTTGGTGCAATGTCCCGTGCAGACATATTCGATTCCTGTGGCACGTATATTTTCTGCGACCTCTCTTATCTCAGACTCCGGCTTGTTATACAGATGTAATCCACCTATCAGTCCATATACCTTCTTATCCGGGAACGTCGACTTTACCTCATTGATAATATTTCCGGCGCCGCCATGTGAGCATGAATTCAATATTACAAGCCCTTTATCCGTTTCAATAACAAGGCTCTGCTCATGGGAGAAATCATCAGGAATCCATTTGCGAGGTGTTTTCCTGTACATCAGCTCACGCTTCCCTATGCTCTCGAGCCCCTTCGTCTTATGCGGCAAAAGCCATACCCCGTCCATGATCTTATAATCGCCTGATACCATCTCTATTCTGTCAGCGTATTTCGTAAGCATCCTGTGGGGAATTCCGATGTATTTTCTGAAAATGAATTTCTTAGCATAACAGTCTTCAGCTGTAGTTTCTCTTACATAAAGCTGAGCTTTATCATTTTTCTCCAAAAATGCCGGAAGACCATTGGCATGATCATAATGAGCATGGCTGAGCATAGCATAATCAATGTCAGTTACATCAATGCCCAGCTTTTCCATATTCTCGAGAAACAGATCAGAAGCACCTGCATCCAAAAGAATATTTTTTCCTGCATACTGAACCAAGATGCAAAGTCCCCATTCGCCCCGCATCTCATCATTTGATTTATTGTCCACTACTATAGTAATTTTCGTTTCCATATATTTTTACTCCTTTTCCATTCTAATAATGTACTCAGGTGTGCCTTCCTCAAGTTTTTTATCTCCTGACTTGCAAAAACCATGAGCTTCATAGAATTTGATCGCATCCTGGTTTTTCTCTAATGTCCACAAAAATCTGACATCATATTCCTTCTTGGCAAACTCGATAAGTTCAGATCCTATCCCCTGTCCATGGAAGAAGTAATCCACATAGAGCTCAGCTATTTGCTCTCCCTCTATATGAATCATCCCCTTTATAATTCCATCTTCCTCATACACCCAGATATGCTCTAATATTTCCGGTTTTGAATATTGCTCAGCTACCGGAATCACCTGTAATGCCCCGAAGGAATAAGCATCATCATGAAAAATGGATCGGTACTTCATTCTTTTTACAAAAACCAGAATTTCAGCAATCCTGGATAAATCTTTATTGTTCGCTTTTCTTATCAAGTTATGCACCCTCACATTTCCTCTGCTTTAGTCTGATATGCCAAGTCCAACCTGTCTTATCTTATCCAGTTGTTCTGCGCCGAGTGTCCCTGCCTGGTACAGCATCAGATATTCATTTTCAATAGACGAATCAAATATCAAAAGGTCATCTGTATTGATAGTTACCGTCACACCATTTTCAACAAGCGTTTTTATTGGATGAGTCTTATAATCCCTGGCAAATCCCAGCATTACATTGCTGCTTGGACATACATTTAGCTGGATATTATTGTCCGATAAAAATCTCATCGTATCCTTCGAAGTAGCTGAATTTATTCCATGATGAACCTCTGAAAGTCCAAGCACTTCAACAGCTCTTCTCACATCCTCAGCAGATCCTGTCTCTCCAACATGCATCTTCTTCGTGAGATGGAATTCCTCTGCCTTCCTGTATAACGGGATGAAGGCTTCAAAGGGCTGGACATTTTCTCCCGCACATACATCGATTGCTTTGAAATAACCTGCCCCCACATACTCATCAAGCCGCTCTGCTTCACAGGCTGCGTCGCAGAAGGATGGGTATGTAAGCTCAGCTTCAAATACAGTGTCAGGGCAATAAGCTTTATGATATTCTTCAATGAGCATCCTGAAGTCTTCTACACTTCCCGCCTGATCCACTTCAGCTGTGCCGAAATTCATAACAAGGCGAACTATATTATTTCGTTTTGCTTCAGCAAAAGCGCCTTCCCATCTTATCAGCATATTTTCATAGCCATTACAATATGGCTTTATTGAAGATCTGAAATAGTCCTGCATTCCATCAAGACCGTCAAGACGTCCTGGCGGTTTGGGAATAGATACATTAAGGCGCTCAGAGAGCCATTCCCGTCTGCATCCCTTTGTCGAATGATTGTGGAGATCACTTTTTGGTGCTGACAAAAGTTTGTTTATATCATTTTCAACTAATCCTTCGCAAAACAAATTTTTCATACTGTCACTTGTTCTCCTCTATGGTCCCAGGGGACGGGGTTTGTGGTCCATTTTTTATTTTGGTCCACTAACCCCGTCCCCCTGGACCATTACACGCTCTGGCCGCCTATGAACATTAAGACCGCTAAGATTGCCCCCACAACATAAATAATTATCTCAATAATACCCAGTATTAAAAATACAGGAGTTTTTGCTGAACCATCCTTCGCTGCCTTTGCAGCAAATACTGTTCCGAGAATGGATAGCACAAGACAAGGTAGTGGTGATAAAAACATGCTTATTATCCACACGAACGCAAAGATTGAATAAATCGCGCCTCTGTGTGTGGGACCTTCAAGCACTGTTGCAAGTACCATGCAGATCACAGTGACCACAAAAACAATGATTGGAATCAGTGTCAGTACCTTTGCCTTCGAATAGCTGCTATTCCTCATACACACCTCCATATTTTCTCCACCAAAAGATATGATAATAGTATGCCAAATGCAGCTATTTACTTCAATTTATTTTCAATCTTTTTCTTGTCACTCTGCCAGTTCTATGCTTTCTTTTTTAATAAATTTACGCTATTATCACAATTACTCGTTTTTCCATGTAGCAGATACTTATTTATGCTCATTTACATACTGCATAAACTCTGGTGTCTTTGACCAATACTTCACGCCCCAATTTTCAAAATTCCACCCTTCCCTTTACCTAAGAGTTTTTCTATTTCGTAGTCTTTCCCATTAACACTAATTTTTTTCAAAACCTTCTATCCTCTCTTTCCACCTCATACGCCGTATATTCATGGTCAAATTCGTACCCAAGTTTTTGGGAGAGGCGAACTGAATTCATGTTTTGTGCATCCCAACTTGGATACAGATTTTCTTCCAGGCAGCGAAGTATCAGGGCTGCACATACGATTGTAGCCAAGCCCTTTCTTTGTTCATCTGAAACTGTATCCACCTCTATCTCTATTCCCTCGAGATAGCGGGTATAGGAAGATGCTCCTGATACAATCCTGCCATCCTTAAGTATCACCATTCCTCTTCCATTTTTCAGATATGTTTCCTTACTTTCAAATGACGATACAAAATCTTTTGTGACCGGATTTTCGAGACATTTATCATAAATATCCGCATCTATTTCATGTAGTTCGTATCCAGCAGGAAGGTCATCTACAAACTTCTTCAACATATCCTTCTTAAACTGCGTATCTTTTTTAATCGCATATCTGGTTACTTTTTTTGCTTTTGGAAAACACTCCTCGATAAGATTGCCCCATGAATCATTTTTGGGCACCATGATGACAAAACCTTCCGGTTTATTCATGACCAGTTCCCTATCCGGTTCTCCCGCATAAAAAGCGAAACAACCAACATAAGCGCATGCAGCTTGAGGATTTTCAAGATCTGTTACAAGTATTTTCCCCATGACCTTCTGAAGACAGGAATAAATCAGCGTTTCCTGCCAACCATCAAAGAAACCAGTTACCTTTTTCATATCCTGTAATTCGTAAATCATTTTCCCCATCCTTTAATCAGTACTCAATTTTTGTTATCCATTCATCTAAGAATTTCATTTGATCTTCTGTATGGAACCAATGTTCACCGTCTTTTAAGACCGTCAGCGAAGCTCCTGTCCTGTCTGCAAATTTTTTTATAGATTCAAATGATTGTAAATGATCTGCAGAGCCATAAAGAATATCTGTAGGAACAGTCCAGTTAATCGGATTATCCCTCACATAACAAAGATACTCCCATGACAGGTCCTCTCCAAAATCTGTTTTTATGACCTTCTCTCTTTTCAAATCATCCTCTGAAACATTAGCCCATGTCATCATATTGGAAATCAGAGTTTCCATATCTGCCATTGGAGAAATAAAAAAAGCATGATCAATGCTCTTGCAAATGTCAGCATTCATCGAATAAAACGCTCCTATACTATTTGCAATTAGAATAATGCGAGTATATTTCTTCTTTAAGATCGCTACAGTCTTCTCTATTTCCTTATTTGTTTCCCACGGAGAATCCGTCTTGTAGTCCAATCCAAAAATATCCATATCCGGAAACAGAGATTTGTAATGGCATGCTTCATCTGCACTACCACCTTTTCCGTGAACATATAGTATAACGGTGCTTTTCCTTTTTTTCTCTATATCAATGAAATAAACATCAGCTTCTTCACCCTCAAAAGTAAAGCTTCTCGCATACTTACCACCGTTTTTCGTGATGGTCTTTATGGATGCCGTATTTGATTTTTCTACCGAAAGCTGTAACTTGTCCATTCCAACTTCCGCCGCACGCCAAATAACAAGTTCCAACATTTGCGTGGCATAGCCTTTTCTTCTCTCTGAAGGTCTTACACTATATCCGCAATTCCCGAAATCCTTAAGAAAATCATTTAATTCGTGACGAAGATCAATGATACCTACAAGTCTGTCATTATCGTCGAATGCAAAATATGTGTCTGTAACAACCCAGGAAGGACTCACCGTTTCTGATGATGTATTATCTGTTACAGATTTTAGCCATTCGTCGTATGATTCCATTTGATCAAGTAATTCACTACCATTGATTACAGGCTCTCCATTATTCAGAAACTCCTGCTTAAAAGCCATTGCCTCTGATTCATATTTTTTTATTGGCTTTCTCAGTGTTATCATTTCTATTCTCCTATCAACTGTTTTTTTATGTGATTCACAATATAGCGGAAGGTTTCCGGCTTCATAGGGATAATTCTGCTCCACATTCTGATGCCTTGATATGAGAAAAGAATCACATTCACAATTTCGTTTACATCAACATCTTGAAATTCTCCGTTTTCAATTCCATAACGAATCAGCATTGACCATTTTTCTTCACCGATACGGTTAAAACTTTCCATCACATTAGCGTCAACTGTCTCCGCATACTCATACATGGCAATACTTAAAGAATCCTCCGGATGTTCCATTTCGTCTTCCATAAGGACTAACGCGCCTTCCAAAATATCTATGGCTGAATTTCCTTTTTCAATTTCACCCTGAAAATCCATTTCGTCCTTCTTCGTTATTTTCTCAAGCAGCGCCTCAAATAGTTGGCTTGTACTAGAAAAATGGCTATACAAACCACCTCTGCTCATACCTGTAATTTCACATATATCTTTCATGGTTACCTGCTTAAAGCCCTTTTTTGCAAAAAGCTCATAAGAAGCATCCAAAATGTATTCCCTGGTCTTTTCTCCTTTAGTTGCCATTGCCAATCTCCTTTTTTCGACACATGTGTCTGTTTTTATATTATAGACACGCGTGTCGATTTTCGTCAACAGCTTTTCCAAAATAAGAATAACGCAAAATAAAAAACAGGCCTTATCTACACTGATAAAGACCTGTTTTGCACTTGATTGTAACATCAACTATATGATTGTATTTTCCAAAAAGTGTTTACACATATCAAAATGCATTCCAGAGCAATTATTCTCTCTGGCTATAACCTCTTCAACTTCGTCAATCTTGTACCATTTAAGGTCATCCACTTCATCAGAATCAGCAAACTGACTCTTTTTTACAAAGGCAATGAAGCCAATCATGATCAGTTGTTTTGGCTCAAAATAGTAGCTGGAAACATACTGGCATCTATAAACAATCTGCCCTGTTTCCTCTTTTACTTCTCTGGCAACAGCTTCTTCTACGGTCTCACCCTCAACCATGTATCCTGATACCACAGTCCATTTTTTCTCTGATATATAGTTCTGCTTAAGTAGAAGAATTTCATTAAATTCATTTACCACAAGTACTTCGACAACTGGCAATGGATTTCTTCAATAAATTCTTTTACACGATGGACATATTTTACAGTCATCATCTCCGAACCTGATATCTTCTACTTTATGACCACATTCAGCACAGTATTTGAAAAGCATACTTCACCCCCGGTATTGTTATGTACCTCATGGTAAAGGATACCCTAAGGGCAGAGTCAAGCTTGATTTCACGAACACAAACCTGCGTGGTCCTAGGGGACGGGGTTTGTGGTCCATTTTTCATTTTAACCTGCGCGTTATCACTTCTCCAACGCCACCAGGTCCGACCTGTCATAACGATTATGTCCAGCCAGACTCTTCTTATACTTCCAACACTTGATGGCTTCATCCAAACTCCTGCCCTTATTATCATAAAAGAAATCTCGAATATACGTATTATATTCAAACTGCTTATCTATCTTGGTTTTACCGTTTTTCTTCTCCTCCAAAATTTGGAAATATGCAGCAATGGCATCTTTATAAGTCTTTCCGGCATTTTCCTTTAACCATCGTTGAAACAGCACGTTAAAAGAAAAACTGTTACCGATTTTTTCCTTAAAAAATGCCCGGTGCTTTTCCGAACACACAAAGCCTGATTCAATTAAAGTATCTTCAGAAATCTCACCGACATCTGCAGTCCGTTTTACTTTTGAAACAGGCTTTATTACTTTTCCCGTATCAAGAAAACAAACAATTCTTTCTGTAAGTTCTATCTTCCCTCCAACCGTCGGAAGCCCATTCTTTCTGCAGAAATCTACCAGTTCCTCTTTCAGGTAATAATAATTTCTAAATGTATTCCCATCTAAATCAATAGATAGTTCTGGTCTCTCACTCATATTCGTACCTCACGATTGGTCCTAGGGGACGGAGTTAGTGGTCCATTTTTCATTTTGGTCCATCACCCCCGTCCCCCTGGATCATCATTTGTCTTCATAAAAAGGGCATCTTTCCCTTATACACTGCTGGTTCTGCGCTGAAAATTCGCAGTTTTGCTCTTCGTATTCCAGATGAACACCATAGTGCTGATTCACATACTGTTGTTTGTTACTTTACCTGCGTTCTAAATTCTGTTTTTGAATCACTTTATTTAAAGGTGTGGACTTATTTATTCTGGTGCATAATACGCCAGATTATTTAATGCCATGCCTTTTGTGTTATCATGGGAAAGTTACTGACAATAAAAAGCAGGATCCCTCCCCGACCAAAGTTTGGTATCCTGCCTTAGCAACTCCGTACACAGAAGTGTACGAAAACATGCAAGACAATGATAACCCTTTACGTCGAAGAAAACAATCCGATTACACCAGGTTTCTACAACTCTGTCCTAAACAATCTCCAGTTCCATCAGCTCAAATGCCCTTGTGGTCAGTCAGGCTGCCTATCCGTCCATGGTTATTACAACAGATATGTTAAAACCGAGGATGGAAAAGTAATGTTCAGGATCTGCCGTGTGAAATGCGATCAGTGCGGACGCACTCACGCTCTCCTTCTGTCATCAATGGTTCCTTATTCCCAGATATCATTCCAGGATCACCTTCAGATAATCACAGCTCATGAAAAAGAGACGCCTTCAAGCATCACTCTTTCCTCAGCTCTGTCTTTTGACGAGAGCAACTTTAGATACATCATCAGGATGTACCTGAAGCACTGGAAACAACGGCTTATCTCCGAACGTATTTCTGTTGATAGCGAAAGCCTTATAAGCAGCTGTTTTCAATCCTTCAAGCGTCAGTTCATGCAGATTAAATGTACTCCAAATATCCTTTCTTATGTAAAGATTTACATAAGAAAGGTTATGACAAGTTATTTTTTATGTAAAGAAACCCATTAAAGTCAGCCTATTTTCAGGCATTACTAATGGATTTCTTTACATAATGATTCTTAAAGTTTAGATTTGCACAGATCCTTAAGCCAACTCTTAAGTGATATATTATTATCCCACTGTGGCTCTTCCTTTGGAACGATTTCTTTGCTGGCTGCTTCAATGGCTTCACGCTTGAGTTTGGCATCAGCTCTTGCATATCGTTCAGTTGTTCTAACGCTTACATGTCCGAGTAAGTCTCTGATGTAAATTAAATCAACACCCGAAGCAACTAAACCCATAGCTGTTGAATGCCTGAGC
>NZ_AUJH01000015.1:0-173473 GCF_000424125.1 Butyrivibrio sp. FC2001 | reverse complement strand
AGAATGGTTTTATATCTTGCGATAACAGTCTTAAATACAGACTGAGCCATTTGAGATTTAAGTCCAAACTCTTCTCGGAGTGTAGAATACAAAACCTTGTTAAGTGAGAACTGTTTTAGGTCGTGAGTACGGAACACATAGTCAGACACAAAATTACAGGCATCAGAATAAACAGACATGGTTTTATCAAGTAGAACCTTATTGTCTGCACTAACGGATATCTGAATTTTAGCCGTGACTGTCATCTGTTCCATAGTGTACCTCATTGTCATTTCACTAACTATATGATATGATAATTTTTAGTGAAAGTCAAATGATTATAGGAGATTTTAACATGGATAAATGGATTAAAGTATCAGATAAACTACAAAATAGCGGAGAGTTAGTTTTGGCATATCATACCTATGATGACCCATTCCATAGTGACCAACGCATCATCATTTCCCGCTTTGAATATCAAGATTACTGGATGGATGGATGGAACAATTACACATTGGATGCCGCTCCCTGCGCCTCCAAAGATATAACGGTATGGATAACAGATATAATCGCCATAACAGGCGTAAGTATAGTCTTAAAGTGCATATAGTTCTTGTTACGAAGTACCGCAAGCAAATACTTAAAGGCTCTATCGCTGACGATGTAAAGCAAAATATATACGATATCTGTAATTCTAAAGGCTATAGCATCATTGCTATGGAAACCGACAAAGACCATATTCATTTTCTGATAAACTACGACACCACGGATAGAGTATGCGATATAGTTAAGTTGATTAAGCAACAGACCACACATTATCTATGGCAGAAATATCCTAACTTCTTATCTAAGTGTTATTGGAAACATAAGATATTTTGGTCGGACGGCTATTTTGCTTGTAGTATTGGCGAAGTATCATCAGCTACCATACAGAAGTACATCGAAAGCCAAGGTTAATGGCTTACGAATTTACAAGGCTCCTCCCACCGCCCAAGGGCAGTGGGTTTCCGCTTACGAAACCGAAAGGATTTTGTTTATGAAATAGTATCATAATGCCCAATAATACAGAAAGCTCCCGGGATGTTCCGGGAGCTTTATAGACGCAAGCTTGCCATTTTCAACCTTTATAGTCTGCAGCTTCCTCAGAATCACCTGCGTCCTCGGAGCTATCACTTTGGATATCAGCAGCGTCTATCTCAGTGTCTCCCATCTGCTCCTCATACTCTTTTTCAGGATCTGTGAATGCCTTATAAGCCTTGAAGCCATTATCAAGTTCTTCTGCATTTTTCCTGTAGGTTCCTGATCTTACAGCCTTGGGTGTTCCGTCTGTGATATCAAAAACCAACAGATCATAGCAATCATCATCCTCGGGAAGAATCAGATAAATCAATGTGGTTACATCTTTTCTGTGAACATAATAGTAATCAGCAAAATCGTATGTTACATTGCACTTTTTCTCAATAGTCGCTGACTTGCCATCAAGAGTAAGGATGATTGCCTTGGCAGGAGTATAGTTTTCCTGATACTCGCCATCTTTTACAAAGCTTATGTTTATACCCTCTGTTGCGTCCCCATTTCCTTCCTCTGCGACAAAGGTATGCTCAGCGTTGATATATCCGCCATCCGTGTCAGGCACGATTTTTTCATCAATAATGCCTTCATACTCATCATAGCCGATGACCACGTCTGAAGCTCCAAACGCGTATGATGTCAGCTCATAAGGATTGAAAATGAAATGTAATCCGTCGCCGCCAAGGTACCAGTTGTATGGAAACTGCGACTTCTCATAATCGTCATTATTAGAGGTATCAGGATTGTATTTATAATGGGCTAAAGAATCCTCCAGCCCCATGAACTGATTCTCATCAACCTCAGTAGCATGAAGCTCATCTGCAAGAATCTTATCAAGCTCCTCTTCTGAGCACTTTACTATCTCATCCAGCTTAAGCTCAGCTCCGGTCTGGGTGTCATAGGTGCAGCCCAGCTCATTGTACAGGTTATGGAAACCGCCATAGAATTCGTCAAAGCTGTTTACTATGCTAAGAACTGTGTTGTCCGCGCGGGATATTCTCATGTTCTCCTTATAGTAATAATGTCCCATGAAGCCATAGCCGTTATCAATTGCTTCTTCATAGTCACTTACAGCCTGCTCTTTTGCCTCCTTAGCTACATCACCTACATTGTTTATCTTGTCACTGGCTTTGCTGCTGATGGTTTCATACAGCTTAGGAAAAGCGTCTGCGTATTGTTCATCCATTAGAAGTGCTACGTACTGTCCATCTAGTAGGACACCATTACTATCATCCAATGAAGGATCTGCAAACTTCTTGCTTCCCTCATACTTCACCTGCTCTGTCTTATAGGCAATCCTGAAAACGCCATCCAATGCATCAAGCTGTTCCGGTTCCTGCTCCTCTGCAGTCTCTTCGGTCTCAGCACTTGCATCTTCTGAGTTCTCCTCCTGAGCGGCATCACTTGATGCTGTATCAGCAGCCTCTGTACCCTGTCCTGCTTCAGAAGATTCTGTTGTTGCTCCCGGCACGTTACTTCCACATCCTGCAACACTTAATGCAAGTAATAATGCTGTCCCTGCAATATAATCTTTTCTTCTCATACTTATCCCTCTTTATAATATATATTTACTCCTGCGTATATTCTCAGAAGATTTTACGTCTATATATGTTTATAGTCTATTCCGACTGCCTGCGGAGAATGTGTTCCAATAGCCATTACGTCTAACTGCGGACAAATCTTTCTATTGGTTACCATGCGGGCACTGCACTCCGGCAGCGATTACGTCTATTCGCGAACTTGTCTTTCTATTGATTACCCTGCAGGGAAAATCTTCAGGTAGTCGTTACGTCTAACTGCGGACAAATCTTTCTACTGGTTACCATGCGGGTAAAATCTTCAGGTAGCCATTACGTCTATTCGCGAACAAATCAAACCACAGGTTGAACGCCGCCCAAAGCCCAAGCCATCAAGTAGCCCAATTCCCCCAGAATTCACCAAACCGGCGTAATACAACATGAAAAAAAATTTGTTCGCGCCTGCACATATTCAAAAAATACAAATAACTCCCGCAAGCTGACAGACTATCTACTTACACAATCCGCCAAACTCGTCTCTCAGTCCCATAATTATCCTTGCATTGTTCTCCGCCTTCTTCATATCCTCAGAGAATGCATAATAGATATCCCTGATCTCCTTCTCGGTGTAATCTCCCCAGACCATCTTGGCTCTAAAGAGATAGAACAGTGCTGCGTTGGAGGTTATCTCCTCAAGATCAGAGAACTGAAGCGCGTGGTTTAATAAGAGAAGTACATGATCGTGCTCCTCGCTTACAAGCTTATGGAGACCACCAAGGGTCTCGATTCCGAACTCCACCAGCATGGACAGATAAGCTTCAGCGCCAACAAGAATTACCTTACCGCCTGTGAGCTTAGCCATATCCTCATAGAGATTGTTCATGGCCTGACTGTATTCCATGAAGGCGTTAAGAGTGAGTATATCAAGAGTCATCTGCTCTGCAGTATCATCATGGATTCCCTGAAGAGTCTCGGTCTCATAGATTCCAAGCTGGTTCCTTATAGTCTCGAAGGAATCATCTGCCACCTCAAGGAGTCCTGCTATGCGGGCGAACTCACGGCGGACATATCTGGGAATTTCAAGGACAGTCTTATAACCAAGGTCGTGCTCGATCTCTGCCCAGGCATGCTGCAGAATAGTCCTTAGCTGAATCTCAAACACAAGATTAGTAAGCTCCTCCGGGTATCCCATATCCTTCCTCAGCGTGCACTGAAAATGTAAAGAGAGATAGCCAAAGGCCTCCGGCGGAAGACTCAAACGCTTGTCGTCCGAGTGCTCAAGATCCACATCAAATATCTTCTTTACAACCTCGCCTGCCTCATCAACCTGGGACAGGAAAAAGCAGATTACGCGAAGCCCAAGAAGGTCATTTAAGTCCTCAACATTGGAATATCTGTCGGGCTTTTTTACAAGCTTATCCTCGACAGATTCCCAGCTCTTAATTCTGCTTGGAAGCTGCATGATATTGATGTTCGCTTTTTCAAGCTCAGTAGCTAAAAGCTCAGTAGCTATTTTCTGAACCTCTGCGTATTTTTCGACTATCTCATCATAGTTCTGTTTCTGGATTTGTAGTCTAAGATTCATTTCCCCACCTATAAAAAAATCAGAATAGCAAATTGGGTATCGGCGTGACCTGCGCCCGGTACCCAATAATAATAAATTATATCCCTTCGTAAGGCAATTTCCCTTTTATTCGAATACCTTATCAAGGCCACCGAAATTATCAAGCTTCATATTGGGTGAAAATTCGTTTATTACAAAACGTATGGTTCTGCTCTCTTCCTCTCCAACCGTTATGAAGTCTATGTAATTCTGAAGGTCTGACGCATAGGGCGTAACCTCCGTGCCCTCTGCCACATAGAACATTCCACCTGAGCTTAGCGCATCCGAGGAGTTCCTGGGATTATATCTTCCGCTCTCCCGTATTTTCAGCTTTCCTCCGGAAAGCTTGTACTCCTTCGCTGCAGGAACAGGGAAGCCATCGTTATCGATCATGTATGCTCCTGTCGGATACATGAAGCAGACAGGTCCGTCTATAACCTCGTTTACATGCATAAGCACATAGTCCGGATCAAGTGTAGTCTCAGGAAGTATTGAAAGTCCCAGGTCACCATTGTCCTCAGGGATCCTGAGTCCCTTATCGGTTATCTCATAGACCATTCCATAAAAGCTCACATCACCCGTAGGCACATTCACATAAAGGAAGCTCCCATCCTTCGTAGATGTGAGATACACATCCGGTGCATATCCGTAAAATGGTGTTTCAAAGGTTCTTCCACCGGCGGTGCCACGCCACTTAACATCATCCTCATTTATGTCACATTCCATCCTGAATTTGATGCCGCCCTTTACGTAATAATCGGTATCGTAATCCAGTCTGGTGAAGGTCTTATCGGGACATTGTCCATAGAAATTGCTGATAAGCTTAGGATTATCCTCGAAGGAAAGCGACAGATGATAGCCCTCCGGCTCATCATCCACAACACCTGTATTTATGAAAATATGAACAAAGCCATTAGCAAGTGAAAAGCACACATCACCGTTACCTTCCATGATGGATTTCCTGATACGGTCACTGCTCTCCTCAAAAAACTTCTTCCTGGGGTACATCGCCTTAAGGGAGCTATCTATCAGATTTGGAAGCTGATTAAGATCCCTGAACACATCTGAAAACAGCAGAATATTTCCTGTGACAGAATCCACATTATAAGTCCTGTAGGATACAGATTCTTCCGTCTGATCAAGGTCTATCTGTCTCTTTTCCCTAATATACAAGGAGATAACCTCGGAGTCATTTCTCGTGACAAAGCTCTCACTTTCATAGTAGAGCTCCCTTCCCTTTCTGCCGTTTTCAAAGCTATCTTTTGCAGCCATGGCCATGTCCATCTCGAAGCAGTTGATATTATTTATGGCTTCGCGAAGCTCCTCCTCTACAGGGTACTTCAGCTCGTTTATTTTTCCGAAGGCATCCATCCTTCCTATGTGCAGCAGCGGGAACAGAATATGGCCTTTCCCCTCTCTAAGGGTCACGTCCTCATATTGTGAAGACACTGACAGGCCTATGAGATCACTTCCCTTGGCACAGGCACTTGCAAAGAGCTGTACAAAGGCATCCTCAGCCTCAAGGGGAAGGAAATTCTCTTCGTTGTCACTGGCGTAAATATTCTCGCCCGATTCAAACATTACGCTTAAGGTTGCACCATATTCATCAGAGATTCCCCTGATCTCATTATCAAGTCCGTTGTAGGATGCAAGATCATAGGTATCTATTATGTCCATAAGGTAATCCATGAAGGCCTTCCCTGCCTCGAATCGTCTCTCATCCTTTGTGGAAGAGTCGTAGGCAAGGTAGCTTCCTCTAACGGTTGTGCCGTCATAATCAGCCCTCAGCTTCCATTGCTTTTTTCCCATAGTGAGCACTCCCTCTTCGTACAAGGTAGAAAAGGTGCAATAGAACGAGATAATCTGTGAGGACTCAATCTCCTTTTTTGCATTCGGATTGGAATTATTGACGCGGTTTCCATCCCCCGGCACCTCGTCTTCAATGCCTGAAGCGAGAGGAGTATACTCATCCTCTATCTCCAGATTTTCAGTTAAAGTGGTATCCTCATCCGATACGGCGACCTTGAAGAAATCAACGATGTTCGTGCGCCTGGAAACAATGCTCTTTTTCACCACGGGCTCGTCAATATGAGCTATCTGGTAAAAAATAGCAATACAGAATCCTATTAAGGCCATTATAGATAATCCCACAACTAACCCCTTTTTCATTCTGCAGTTCCTTTCAATCACTTAACGGAAAATTGATAACAATTAATACTCTGCGCAATGATACATCCTGTACTTATATTTTAAAAAAAACTGATAAATTTCAGGGTAAATAACTATAAGCATTGTATTAAAAGATTATTAAAAATACCGGTGAATAATTTATAAAAAACATATTTAATTGAAATTTAATGGAAACTACAGAATAAAAAAACATATTACTGATATGATATTTTTAGAGAATTATACTTACGAAATATCGTTACCATTAACCTTTTACAGGCACGTACATTTTGGTGTCTTGAAAGGACGGTCTTTGTCATGAAAAGATACCACTTTTTTTCAGCGATTATTCTAATTTTCATATTGCTATGCTTCACTTCCAATGCGGCCTTTGCTACAGAAAAAAGTAACGAGACTTTAGTTGTAGGAGTCCCTGTGGATCGCTGTCCCGTTTTTTATACTGATGGCAACGGAGAAATCGTTGGTATCGGCGTTGATCTGATGCGCTGCGCCGCTGAGGAAGCAGGGTATTCGACCGAATTCAAACCACTTAAAGAAGCGAACCTTAAAGAGTCACTGGACAACCCCGAATATGATCTTATCATGCCCTTTGGAAGTGCTATTTCCAGCGCAAAGGGCGAGGAATCCATCGTCTCTGAAAATCTGACACAGACCCCATTTACACTTGTAACAGTAAATAATAAGCAGATCAGTGACCCCAGAAATCTCAAGGTAGGTATGCTCAAATCTCTTGGCGGCGGTGCTGAAACAGTAAAGAACCTCTATCCGGGAATCGAGATAACTCTGTACGATACCATGTCTGAATGTGTGAGTTCACTTATATCCGGCAAGGTGGATGCGCTTTTACACAACTCATACGTGTGGAGCTATGTCCTTAAAAAACCGGCCTACTCCAATCTGGTTCTCCATCCGGCTTCAATGTTCTCCATGGATTTCAGGGCAGGAACATTAGATACCCCCAAGGGCAACAGCATAATCACAAGACTTAACGAGGGCATAGGAAAAATACCTGAAACCCGTAAACAGGCAATTGTTCTGGACTATACCACCAGAAATCTCTACAAGTACAGCTTTTTTGATTACATATACCAATACGGCCTTATCGTAGGCGTATCTTTACTGGTTGTCATAGCGATAGCGTTTGAAAATAAAAAGCTCCGAAGAGCAGAGAAAATTGCTGAGGATGCGTCTAAAGCAAAATCCATGTTCCTTGCAAATATGTCCCACGAGATACGCACTCCCATAAACACTATCATGGGCATGGGTGAGATGATTTCAAGAGAGACAACTGACAACAATATCCAGCAGTATGCTTACAGCATTAACAGATCAGCAACTTCTCTTCTTGGTCTGGTAAACGATATTTTGGACTTCTCCAGAATGGAAGCCGGCAAGCTAAAGCTGAGAAATGAGCCTTATAATCTCTCAAGTATTATCACCGATGTGAACGTGATGATAAAAAATCGTGCTGAAGCTAAGGGACTGACCTATAAGGTAACCGTCAGCAAATCTATTCCGGATGAACTTGTAGGTGATGAGACAAGACTTAAACAGGTCATCATAAATCTTCTTACAAACGCCGTAAAATACACAGCCAAGGGCTATGTTCATCTGACTATTGATTATTCAAAAACAAGCAGAGATACCATCGACCTTACCGTTACTGTTGAGGACTCCGGTATCGGAATGAAAAAGAGTGAAATCGACAGATTGTTCACCGCCTTTGAGAGACTTGATGAGGATAAAAATAAGACTATCGAGGGAACAGGTCTTGGCATGAGTATCGTAAAGCAGATCCTTGATGCAATGAACAGTACCCCTGAAGTCCATAGCGTCTATGGTTCAGGAAGTACCTTCTCATTTACAGTAAGCCAGAAGGTTTCTACCTGGGAAAAGATTGGAGATTACAATGAAACAGCCAGGGACATTGTCACAAAGAAGGGCAATTACAGCGCCAGCTTTATTGCACCTGATGCCAAGGTTCTCATAGTTGATGACACCGAGATCAACCTTACCGTAATAACAGGGCTTCTTGCTCCCACTCAGATGAAGATAGACACCGCTCTCAGTGGCAAACAGGCACTGACAATGCTTGAAAACACAAAGTATGACATCCTTCTTCTTGATTACCGCATGCCAGAGATGGATGGTATTGAGCTTCTAAACCGCATAAAAGGTGACCTCCACAACATTAACTACTACAGTGTATGTATAGTACTTACTGCCAATACTGTGGATGATGCCAGGGATATGTTTATAAGGGCAGGCTTCGATGAATACCTTGAAAAGCCTGTTAATGGAAAAATACTTGAAGCCATGCTGCTTAAATTCCTTCCGCCAGATAAGATTCTTGAAAGCAGAGTCCCTGACGAATCAGGTGAAGACGATACGTCTGAAGCTGAATATCAGATCAAATCACCGGATCTTCAAAAGCTTCAGGATGATGGTATTCTTGATATCATACGCGGAATTGAATACGCAGGCTCCGAGGAATTATTCATTGAAGCTCTTACGATATTTAAGAATTCAATTGATAAAAAGGCAGATGAAATTGAAGAGCTCTATTTCCGGGAGGATATCACTAACTACACCATTAAGGTCCACGCCCTTAAGAGCTCTGCTAATATAATCGGAGCACATGACCTGTCCGAAAAAGCCAAGGACCTGGAGACCGCCGGCAAAGCAAACGACATCGACTATATCAGAGAGCATACAAGCGAACTGCTTGATATGTATTGTCAGTATAATAAGCTTCTTTCAAAATTCTGAATAGTTCTTAAGCAAAAAGAAAATGAAACGCCGCCAGAAGCATTTATATATGCCCTTGGCGGCGTTTCATTTTCTTATTGATGATTGATCATGGAGGCCAGATATCCTGCACCAAAACCGTTGTCTATATTCACAACACTGACTCCACTGGCACAGGAGTTCAGCATGGATAAAAGCGCTGACACGCCTCCAAAGGAAGCACCGTAGCCGACGCTTGTAGGAACAGCAATTACAGGACAGTCTGCCATGCCGCCGATCACACTTGCAAGTGCTCCCTCCATTCCTGCTATGGCTATAATAACTCTTGCTGACATAATATCATCCATATGTCCCAGGAGTCTGTGGAGTCCCGCAACGCCCACGTCATAGAGTCTTACAACCTCATTGCCGTAAACCTCTGCGGTCTTTGCAGCTTCCTCCGCAACAGGCATATCACTTGTTCCGCCTGTGGCCACAACGATTTTACCTTTTCCGTCCTTTTCAGGTATCTCTCCCGCTATGCCTATGTGGCTTAGTTCGTCATAGGTAAAATCAGCTATATTCTGCTTTAGAAGCTCTGCTGCTTCTTCCTTCATTCTGGTAATAAGAACTGTTTTCTGACCGTGTTCCCGAAGCCTTTTCGTTATCTCCAGAACCTGAGATGGAGTTTTGCCTGCTCCATAAATAACCTCAGCTGCTCCCTGTCTAAGTCCCCTGTGAAAATCAGGCTTGGCAAAACCAAGATCCTCATAGGGAGCCTCCTTAAGCTTTAACAGAGCATCATCAACACTCAGCTTCCCCTCAGCGACCTGCTCAAGCATGTCCTTTATCGCTTTTTTCTCCATATATCCCCTTACTTCTTTTTCTTGTATTTGTATGTCTGCGTTTTAGCGCCGCTCTTCTTTAGCTTTTTCACAATCTTATTATAGGTTTTCTTGTTCTTTACATAAACAGTAATCTTGCCATCTTCCTTAGTATTTTTAAAGGCACCTGATCCAACCTTACTAAGATTATTGGCGTAAATCTTTACACTTTTTAGCTTCTTACAATTCTTGCAGCACTTTTTGCCAATCTCCTTCACAGTTTCCGGAATAACAAGCTTCTTAAGCTTCTTATAATTCTTGAAGGCTTCATTACGTATTTTGACAACTGCGTAGGTCACTCCGTTTTCATCAGTTACAGTAGATGGAATAGTTATGCTCTTAGCGTTCTTGTTGCCGCCTCCTGTTATTTCAACCGTTCTCTCTGAAGAAGAAAGAACAGAATAGTTATAACCACCACTGGCAACGCTTTCACCGCTGGCCTTAATTACCGAAACAGGTATTGTGGTCGTAATATTTTTATTATTAAAAGTGTCCACACTCTTAACAGTGATAGTTGCAGTTCCGGGAGCTTTGGCGATGATCATATTGCCATAAACACTCACTACGTTTGTATTGCTGCTTTTTACAGTAAAACCATTCTGGTTTGCATTAGCAGGTGTTACAGTAGCCTTGACTTCAAGCTCATCTCCAATTTCAAGTACAGTCTTTTCAAGGCTTGCACTGATTCCCGTTGCAGGAACATATGAATAATGATAGAGTCCCTGAACATGCTCTCCTATGTAGTCATATGTGTATGTAGTTCCTGTTGCTCCCGGCATCATATAACCACAGCGTCCATTAATTACTCTGTAATGCCACAAATCATTTTCATAAGCATCTGTTGTTTTATTAAAAAAAGCACTACTAATCTGATTATATTGCTCCGAAGGTATAGCCCAGGTAGTATCCACTTCATACCAATCACCACCAAGATAAACTATGTTCCAGACATGTCCGACTCTGCCTGCGCCCCCATCTGCCTCACCATTAATTGTCATTGTGTCAATCCCCAGCGCGTCCATTATCATCATATATCCGCTAGAATATCCATCGCAAACTGCATACCTGTTATAAAGAGATCCCCATGCCGTATGGCAAAGATCAAAAACATTATTCATATCCTCCTCATCATAGGGGATTTTTCCTGCGTAATAGTCATGAATATTACGCTCAGTTGCTGCTTTAGACAAAGGGTTCGACCCATTTACTATCAGTCCCTTAGCTTTTATCTCAGCCAGCCAGGTGTTTAGTCCTGTGCTTATCTGATTATTTATTTTTGAAAATTGATTTTCATCACTATATGACCTTATAATACAAAAATCATAATAGGTCGTAACATTTCCAACCGTCTTTTGAAAATATCCAATATACGTCGGAAAGCACATATAGTATTGTATTTTTGCGGGATAATCATAACAACATGCCTGATGCACAATGTTCATCTTAACATAAAACGTTGCTCTGTCGTAAGGCTGCGTACTGGTCCTGACATTATAAACAACAGCATGCTGTTGTAACAATGCTTCAGTTACATCCGCATCAGAAATTTTATATGAAAGATAATTCCCGGCATTCACAGCATTATAAAACAATTGATAAAATTTTTTATGTTCATCTTCAAGCCGAACGTAATGCTCCCCATTAAAGCTTGTGGCCTTACTTACTTCAACGGGCACGCTGTAGTCTTCCGGTATTTCGATCTCTCCCAGATCTTTGGGTTCCGGCATCTTAGCCAGACCACCTACATAGCGCCTGCCTGTCTGCCCTGCTGCATTAGCAACTCCGGCACTGTTAATCAGCTTTCCCGGAATCAGGAATGATATCACAAGAGCCAGCGTTAAAATGATTGGTAATGTTCTTCTTACTTTCTTCATCACTTTCATAGTTTGTCACCTCTTATCCTTATCTATAAACTCCAGTAATATCACGGCAGCCAGAACATAAACCATCGTCCAGGCAATAAGCCATGCCCAGCATTTGTATACCACATCATCATCAAAAGCAAACTCGGGATTTTGATTCTGCTCTGCGGTTTTTTTGAGTATTTCATCCCTGTAATCATTCTTCTCTAAATAAACAAAAGCATCCTGTAACGGTTTTTCTCCATTGATCTCCACATTCTGCATTTTAAGGGCGTTATTCCAGACACTCACCATGGGAAGTGAATTGTAATCCCCCTGAGCACAGAGAGCTGTGAGTCCCCATTTGGTCGCCGTCAGATTGGTCAAAGGCTTAGCCATATCGGGTAGTGTGAAAAAGTTACCTGAAAACAGCAGCTGCACAATAAGCATAAACGGCATTATAGTCATGGCTGTGGTTGTGGTTTTCGCACAGGATGATATCAAAAGAGCCAGCATATCAGCGCAATAGGTCACAAGGAAAATGGTTATCATAAAGTCCACAAGCGGAAATCCGGTTATAAGACTTTTTGAAGGCATCATTATCCTCATGGACATAAACACAAAAATGGTTATGGCAGACTGGGCTATGCAAAGTACCGCCTGATATATCATATGCGCCAGAATATATGAGGTTATATGAAGTCCTGATCTGTGGTCTCTTTTTACTATCGCCCTCTCCCTGCATATCACCTGTATGGAATTGAAAAATCCGTTCCACACACAGATACAGGAAATCGCAAAGGCTCCCATGAGAGTGCCTTCCATGGTCTTAAATAAATTCTGCCCCACACAAAATGCCACAAGACCTGCTATGATTGCAGCCATGGGAAGAACCTTCCAGTCACTTTGAAATAGAAACATTCGGAAAAGCTTACCCAGATATATGATGGTCTGAAGGAGCCTTCCTGTATGTCTTACACGTCTTCTCCTCATAGTCCGTCACCCCACATTCCCCTTCATAAGATCAGCGTATTTTTCAACAAACTCTTCTCCACGTCCGTCTCCTCCGACATTGATAGGATTGATAACGCGGAGAATTCCCTCCATGGAATCCTTTTCGAAGAATTTATAGGATTCTTCAACCGTTCCATAAAATGCAATTCTTCCTGTTCTTTTGGAATCCTTTATAAGAACAATTACATCATCAAAAAGATCTGCAACTCTGTCCGGTGTATGAGTTATTACAATAACTATTTTTCCATCGTTTGCTATATCACGAAGCTTCTCGAAAAGGCTTCTGGCTACGACGCCATCAAGACCTGAGTCAGGCTCATCAAGAATAAAAAGAGTAGGATCGGAAATATATTCCATCGCAATTGATACTCTCTTCCTCTGACCTCCTGAGAGCTTATCCACCAGATTATTTCTTACGACCGTAAGTCCAAATTGTTCAAGGACGCTGTCAACGCGCGCGAATCTCTCCTTTATCGGTGTATCGGAAGGCAGACGCAAAGTAGCAGCATCAGCAAGAGTAAGCCAAACAGTATCATTGCCGCGGATGAGATCCTGCTGGGGCACAAAGCCCACATCATAGATGATCTTTTCATAATCATCATAAATGTCCAATTCACCAAGGGTTATCTTGGCATCTGCTTTTTCATAGCCCGTGATCGCATTAAGGAATGTAGTCTTACCTGCGCCGGAGCCACCAAGAAGCAGCACCATATGCCCCTTGGGAATATTCATGTGAATATCCTTAAGGAGCGTCTTCTTTTTGAAAAAGTCCCAGCTGGTTCTGCTTTTGAGATTGATTGTAAGTCCGTTAATATCATCGGAAACATCCTGTCCCAGGATCTTTGCTCCATCCCCTTCTAAATCATCCACTCTGAAGGAAGGAACAAATCCCTTAACCAATCCCCAGATCATAAGCGTGATGCCTTCAAATAAGAAGAACATAATGATCCATTTTTTGTTCCTCTTAAAGACCTTGATAAGCTCCCAGTAGACCCTTATTTTTATTATTACCATTGCTAAAGCTGATGAGAAACAAAAGATAAATATAATGACCGAAAGCCTGTTACTGCTGTTTATAAAACGGCCAACAAGCCAGGATGCATAGTAAATAAAGGAAAGAAGTGTAAGCGTCCTTCCATCCTCTTCTTTATCTGCGCATAGAGAAATGTGGTATTCACGGGCGACCGGGATGACCGCCCAGAAAGATTTAACCCCACACTTTTTGAACAGATTCCAGCATCCTATAGATGCCAGAACATAAGATACGACATTTAAACCTACCTGTTCCCACATAAGAGTCCCCCTCATAAAAACCCTTAAACTTTCACACGGTACTTTTCTTTAAATTTAATCTATTCTTTTGTTTCCCATGAAGAACAAAGCTACAGTACCCGGACCGGTGTGACTTCCGATGGTGGTACCTATATCGTACACTTCTATTTTGCCCTTCATGCCAGGTATACTCTTTTCGATCTCCTGAATAAGCGCTTCTGCGTCTTCCCTGCAGGCTGACTGTGAGATGTAGCACTTGCCGTTGTAGTCTGCTCCTCCCACTGCATTTTCAAGCATCTTCTTGGCAGTTGCCCTTATGACTGCTGCCTTACCTCTGTGCTTGGTTCTGGGAATGAGCTTACCCTGATAATCAACATTTAAGAGCGGGCATATTTTCAATGCTCCTCCAAACCATCCTGCTACCTTGGACACTCTTCCGCCCCTTACAAGATAAGTAAGGTCGGTTGTGAAAAACCAGTGGTTAACATCAAGTCTGTGCTCAAGAACCCAGTCGTTAAGCTCATCAATTGTGAGTCCTTCGTCGCGCTTATCAGCTACGTTATCAACTAAAAGTCCATACCCTGAAGATGCTGCAAGAGAATCTATGATATAGATTTTCCTGTCGGGATATTTTTCCCTAAGCACATCTGCCGCAATGTTGGCAGAGTTCAAAGTTCCTGAAATTCCGGAGCTCAGTGTAAGATGAATGATATCCTTTCCCTCCTCAAGAAAAGGAGTAAAGTGACTGATATATTCATCCACATTTATCTGGGATGTCCTGGTCATTGCACCTGCTGCCATGGCCTTATAGAAATCATCTATAGGATATTCCCCGTTATCGCAATATGCCTTTCCGTCTACCTCAAAATGGAAATAAGCAAGCTTAATATCCCTTTTTTCATAGTGCTCTGCATTTAAATCCGCTGTTGAACAGCAGCTAAGAACATAATCTGACATGTTTTCCCCCTTATTCTGTCACTTCTGCAAATACATACAATCTCGCATCATTTGTTCTGAACATGCGAGTATCCTCCCCATAGCCTGTTCCGCCGTAATCAGGATTAAGACGAACACCGCATCCGTTAAGAACGCTTCCTGTTGCCACTGCCTCATCCTTTTCACTGCGCATCTTGTATCTTCTAGCTATGATACCATGAATTATTCCATCCTGCTTAACATGAATCGGAGACATGGTATTTATAAGACTTCCGAAGTCCTTTATATTGACGCTGACCTGACGGTTTGCAACCTCATAGACCTTATCATCTGCAAGGCCCATGGTCTTAAGCGCAAGATAATCATTGTTAGGTCTGCTCTCCTTTTGGAAGATAAGAGCAACCGCTGCAGACTTATCCTTTGTAACCACCATGAAGCGGTACTTATCAAGTCTGTAGAAATCACCAAACTGGAATACCTTTCTCCACTGCTTGTAGAATGCAACCTGATCCACAACCTGCTTCTTCTGCTCCTCTGAAAGCTCGCCAAGATTGAGCTCATAGCCAAAGCAGCCAAAGGCAGCCACTGAGAATCTGGTCTCAAGCGGAACAACGTGAAGTGTCTGGTGATTAGGAACAGCTGACACGTGGGCACCCTGTGTGTTAACGGGATAGCCGTAGCTGTAGCTTCTCTGAATATCCATTCTGCAAACTGCATCGGTATCATCACTTGCCCATATCTGAGGGAAGTATGAAAGTATTCCAAGGTCGAATCTGTTACCACCTGCTGAACAGCCCTCAAACAGAATATGAGGGAAGTTCGTTGTAAGTGTTTTCATAACTCTGTACAGACCGATGTAATATCTGTGCTGGAACTCCTTCATCCTCCCCGCAGGAAGCTCAAGTGAAAATCTGTCTGAGAAAATTCTGTTCATATCCCACTTTATGTAGGAGATGTTTGCAGATGAAAATACCTTTGAAAGTGCATCTATAATATAGTCCTGTACGTCCTTTCTGGACATATCAAGGATCATCTGTGTTCTTCCGACTGAATGATCGCGGCCGGGTACTCTTACGGTCCACTCTGGATGTGCTCTGAAAAGATCAGAGTCCTCGTTTACCATCTCGGGCTCAACCCAGAGACCAAACTTCATGCCAAGGCCGTTTATCTTTTCAGCAAGTCCCTTTAAGCCATCGGGAAGCTTTTTGGTATTAACTACCCAGTCTCCAAGACCTGCATGATCATCGTTTCTGGCGCCAAACCAGCCATCATCAAGAACAAAGAGCTCTACTCCTGCCCTTGAAGCTTCCTTGGCAATTCTAAGGAGGCTGCTCTGGTTGAAGTTAAAGTATGTTGCCTCCCAGTTGTTTATAAGGATCGGTCTTTCTTTATCTCTCCACTCACCGCGAACGATGTGTTTTCTTACAAAATCGTGCATACTGCGGCTCATTCCGCCGTAGCCCTCTTTTGAATAGGTCATGACTGCCTCGGGGGCCTCGAAGGACTCACCGGGATTAAGCAGCCACTGGAAGCCAACGGGCTGTATTCCGCTGACAAATCTGCTAAGGAAGGTGCCGTTTGATGAAAGGGCACTGTAATGATTACCACTGTAAACAAGATTGAGACCGTAGCAGTCGCCTGCTGTCTCTGTCGTATCAGGCATGCTGATCATTGTGAAGGGATTGCTTCTGCTTCCTGACTCTCCGGCAGCGAGCTCCTCATTTACAACTTTTCCAGCATTACAAACAGATGCAGTCTGTCCCATCTCATCTGCCCAGCGTCCGTGGAAGCTTGTGAGCTGGTAGCCTGTCTGCTGAAAATCAAGCTGATTGGACAGGAGTCTGTCGATCTTCACATCCTCCTTGCCATCATTTATAAGCTTACTGCTTCTTGTGATCGTATTGCATTCAGGGTATACCTTGTAGATCATCTTAAGTCTTACGTCCTTTGACTTTTCCTTAAGAGTGATGACGAGCTGCATGGCGTGATCAGCCATGAATGCAGGGAGTGTTGCACCCGCCCCGGATACATCTTTCTTATCTCCATCATCATAGGAGGAAGGAAGTGTCTCCAGTGGAGTGATCTCATCTGAAATAACTGCGTTTTCAAATAAAAAGTCGCAGGTTGTAGAGCCATCTGCAAAGCTAAGCTCTACCATGGGCTCTCTGATGTCGCCCTTACCAAAGCCCGACATCTCAAGGGGCATGACCTCTAAGCACATGGGATAATACTCAGGTGCATAGACAACCATGTTGCCGCCTTCGTTTTTATGCTTGATCTCAAGAACCTTCGCCATGTCGGCAAGGATCTCTGATTCCTCATTCTGATTTTTTAAAAGTTCCTCGTACTGGAGCTCTGAAAGAAGTGATGCTCCATAGTGAATGTGTTCAATGTGACCTGACGGCAGAACCTGCATGAAATAACTGCTGCTCCTCGTCTGAAGTAAAAATATGTTGTCTTTCCTTATGATCATCTTACGCAAATACCTCTCATTATAATGTCTATCATAATCTTAAGGGCATCATCATAGGTTGTGTTACCCTCGATGAGTACATTTGAGCTCAAAAAGCGCTCTATTGAAGCCTCTGTCATAGCTTTGATAACAGGGATGGGAAGAGGTCTTATAACGCCCTCTCTTATTCCTCTTTCAATAAGCTCAATCGTGTCCTCCCAGTCGTTCTCCAACCTGTTCTGAACCTTAATATAGATTTTGGGATATTTATCCCTAAGTGTAAACACTTTTCTGAAATCTACATCCCTGTATTTATCAGGCATGCAGATCATGATCTTTTCAACCTTCTCAACAGTTGAAAGTGTGTCATCATTAAGAATCTCCGCTTCCTTTGCCTTAATGGAATCAAAGCAGTAATCAACAAGAGCATCGAAGATCTTTTCCTTATCATCGAACTCCTTATAAATTGTTTTCTTACTCATGTGAAGATCGCTTGCCACATCATCCATTGTGAACTTGGATCCCTTTTCCTTGAATTCATCAAGCACTGCCTCGAGTATCTTAATCTTTGTATCGTTCATGTTACCTCCTACTATTCGCTTTTCGCTATACCCTCTGTAAACTGTTGCTTTACAGATTTTCCATCATTACCACGAAAACCAAATATACCTTATTTAGTTTCCTTCAATTCCCCTATACTGTCAAGCTTCTAATGCAGCATTTACCTCTGCCTCGAGCTCTTCATTTTCCTTAACTATGAGCTTTTCAAACTCTGATACCACACATGGCATCGAGAAGTAGAATCCCTGGATGACATCGCACCCTGCCTTCTTCAAAAGATCGTACTGTTCCTCTGTTTCAACCCCCTCAGCTACAACCTTGACCTTGAGGGATTTCGCTATATCCATCATGAGCTCCACCATCTTCATGTCCTTATTGCCCTCGTGGATATTTTTCACGAACTGCATATCCAGCTTGAGGATATCTATGGGAAGTGAGGTTATCATGTTGAGAGAGGAATAACCCGTTCCGAAATCATCCATCTCGATGGCAAAGCCTTTTTCCCTAAGTCCGTTAACCACCTTGATTATCTGATCAGAGTTCTCCGTGTAGGCCGACTCTGTGATCTCAAGATTCAGCATCCCGGGAGATATCCAGTTGTTCTGAACCACTGTGAAAATCTCCTCCCCAAGGTCAGGAGCTCCGATATCAACTCTTGATACGTTTACGGAAACAGGAACCTTGAAATCATATTTCACCATCCACTCTCCTACCTGTTTGGATACCTCATCCCACACGTAGTGATCCAGCTTATGGATAAGACCGTTATCCTCGAAAAGTGGAATAAATCCGTCCGGCCGAAGGAGCCCCAGATCGGGATGCTCCCACCTCACAAGAGCCTCTGCTCCATAGAGAGAATCCCTGTCGCCCTGAACAGAATATTTGGGCTGGTAGTACACCTTAAACTCGTGATCCCGTATGCCTCTTTGCATATCATTGATAAGACGCTCATCCAGTTTTTCCTTATCGTGCATATCCTCGTCGTAGATAGCACAGTGGATATTGTAATTGCCTCGTATACTGTTGCAGGCAACTCTCGCCTTATCAAATCGATGCTCTACGGTAATCTCCATATTTACATTTTTGTAGATGCCCATCCTCAGATAAACTCTTGAGTTATTGAGAAGATCCTCCAGACCTTTTCCTATCTCCCTCAAAAGTTCCTCGTAGTCAGAACCCGTCGGAATATATAGGAGGAATTCGTCCGCTCCGCCGCGTCCTGCAATTCCGCCCTTTTCCCTGGATATCTGTTTGATGCTGTCCGCGATTTTTATAAGAACATCATCTCCGGATCTACGGCCCTGAAGCTCGTTGATCAGATGGAATCTGTTGATGTTAAGCACGATGGCATCCATTCCGGAATTGGAATAGTGCAGATCTCTAAAGTGTGAGTACTCCATGAAGAAATCATGGGTCAGAAGACCTGTCAGCGTATCATTCTGAGTCGCATGAATAAGTCCTCTTCCCTCTCTTAGCTCAATCGCCCTGTCGATTCTGGCACGGATGACCATGGGATGTGAAAAGGGCTTTGATATAAAGTCAACGGCACCAAGCTTAAAGCATTTGATTTCCGATTCTATTTCCGATGTGCACACGATTACCGGAATCAGCTTAAAGAGCTTGTCGTTCTGCATGAACTCAAGCACTTCATAGCCGTCCATATCAGGCATCATCAGATCAAGGAGAACCAGCGATACCACATCACTGCTCTCCTTCAGCTTTTCAATAAGTTCAACACCATCGCCGGCGAAAATAACATCATAGCTGTCCTTTACGATATTCTCCAGCATTTTTCTGTTGATCGGCTCGTCTTCAGCTATAAGTATTGTTCTTCTGACATTAAACTGATTTACCATATAGGACTCTCCATACAAAACCTAATAATCCAAATTAAAAGTACAATACTATTTTAACATGCAATAGTTTCCACGTGAGTTAGCAAGTTATGAAAGTTATATAAACTTTTTGTATACTCGTTTCCCCATTGTATAAAGCCGGCATAGTGCAGTATTTAGACATTCTTAATCATCTTTTAATACATTTAGCCCGTAAACATAAGTAAAATATAGATATAGCCCCCGTTTTTCCTTACAAGGAGGTAACGCATAAGATGGAAACAGATGATAAGTTAGGAATCATTGCAATGGAATCCTTTGCCACTCAGGCAAAGCGCATAAATCAGATACTCTGCGAATGGAACAAGGCTGACAATTATCTTATAGATATTGAGGTCCCCCGCTTCAACAGTGGAGAAGCTAAATGCGTCATAAAGGATAGTGTCCGTCATAAGGATATCTATATCATTTCCGATGTAACCAACAGTTCGATAAAATATAAAATGGACGGCGATTACAACAGAATGTCTCCCGATGACCATTATCAGGATATAAAGCGCGTGGTAGGTGCCTGCAACGGAAAGGCCAACAGAATAAATGTCATCATGCCCTTTTTATACGAGAGCAGACAGCACAGAAAGACCTGCCGTGAATCCCTGGACTGCGCCATGATGCTAAAAGAGCTGGAATACATGGGAGTTGACAACATCATAACCTTCGACGCCCACGATCCCAGAATGCAGAATGTACTTCCCCTTCAGGGAATAGAAAATATATCTCCCGCTCTGCAGTTTACGCAGCAGCTCCTTACCGAGTATGAGGATATCGAGATAGACCCTGAGCACCTTATGTTCATCTCTCCTGATGAGGGTGCTACGGAGCGTGTCGTTTTCTTCGCTTCCCTATTTGGCGTAAACCTCGGTATGTTCTACAAGAGAAGGGACTACTCCCAGGTCGTTAACGGAACCAATCCCATCGTGGCCCACGACTTCTGCGGCGGTAATCTTGCAGGCATGGATACCATCGTTGTGGATGACATGATCGACTCCGGCGGAAGTATCATAGATGTATGTAAACAGATAAAGGAGCGCGGTGCAAAACGTGTCTTCATATTCGCAACCTTTGGACTGTTCTCCACAGGTTTTGCAAAGCTCGATAAATCCTATGAAGATGGCCTCTTTGACAGAATCTTCACCACAAACCTTGTATATCAAAAGCCTGAGCTTTTAGAGAAGGAATACTACCTCAGTATCAGCATGAACCGTTATATTGCTGCGATAATCGATACGCTGCACAATTACGGTTCAATGGAAAAGATTATAAAGCCCGCACAGAGAATAAGGGAAACAATCGCCAGATACAAGGGTATACCACTATAAATATATAAATAAAGACCGAACCATTTTTAACTTACAATGGTTCGGTCTTTTTCACTTTTAATATGTATCTGTGCTAAATATCAGATAGGAATTATCCTGAAGGATCACGTGGCCGGAAAGTACACCGGCGTAGTCATCCCAGAGGTCCTTATCCACTATGATGATGGAGCCCGTATCGCTTAAGAAATTATCAACAGTTCCATCTACAGGAAGGAAGTCACAGTACATCTCGGCAGGTGCCACATATTCGGGCTCCCAGTGTCCCTGCTCAGAGTAGTCTCTGAAATCCGAAATGAGGTATACATTTCTTCCGGAATACTCTTTTCCGTACTGAGCTTCAAAGGTTTTCATATCCTCAGTAAATTCATCCACAGGATGTCCGCCTGTTCCTGCAAGGTTGATGTCATTTTTGATGCAGGGAATGATAAAGAAAAATGAAGCCAGCACCACAAGTCCAATTGAGGTAGCTGCAAGCAGTATCTTTTTACCCTTGGCTCTTACCGCTATAAAGCCGCACATTCTGGCAACAAGGATGCAAAGCGCCAGCTGTGAGGTGTAGGTGTACCAGTCGAGGTAGCTTCTCATGGTTGCAAAAAACAGCACCGGTACTGCAGTCCAGATGATAAAAAGATAGTTTTCCCAGACAAAATCACGTATTACGGTGATGTACTCTCTTCCTGTGAAGTGTCTTGCGATAAGCACTGCAGCTACTATAGTCACAAGTGCCACAATGAAAATCTCGCTTACATTGGAAGTCACAAAGTCAATTACAGGCTCCCAAAACTTGTTGCCTGAGCCGCTTACTCTGTCCACGGTCTCACCAAACATCAATGTATTTATGAACTGCACTCCATCAAACATCGATCTCTTTATCATCCATGCAACGGGAATTATTGCAGCAAGAAGCGCTGACAGCACTACCCTTACCGGTGACATGAAGGCCTTTTTGATCTTAGGAATATAGAGAAGTCCGATTATGAAAATAAGTGCTGCGTGAGGTCCCTTGCACATGAAGGCAAGGCCAAGCGCAAGGCCATACATATACATGTACTTTGCATTCTCTTCCATCTCATACAGTGACAGCATGGCTATCACAAAGAAGAAATTGAAAAAGGAGTCCATCTCAGCTGCCCTGTACATGTGGAATGTAAAGAAGGGCGTGCACGCCGCAAAAACAACGGGCGCAATAGCTGCTGAATACAGGTTATCTCTTTTTATCAAAAACAGGATGATAAGCAGAATTGTCAAAAGGCCGCCTAAGGCTGAAGGGAATCTTGCAGCAAAGCCGCTTGCTCCCAGCACCTTAAATGAAGCAACCATAAGGTCAAGACACAGCGGAGGCTTGGAATTAAAATAGTCCGCCGCATATTTATAGGTGTTTATTACCCAATTGCTCTGCTTATACATCTCATAAGCATTCGTGGCATGATACGCCTCGTCCGTCGAAATCAGATAATTAGCACCTAAGTTGTGAAACAGCATATACGCTGTAAGAAGCACTGCTCCGATCAGAACAGAAATCAATGCACAATTTTCAACTTTTTTCCCCATGATTCTCTCCCCAAAATGTAGAACTAAGTCAGGTGTCGACCACTTGATATAGTATATTCTAATACCATTTTGAGATATTTGCATCTAAAAATCATGAAAAGAGAAATCATTTCCTTAAAATATCAAGGAGCCAGTCAGGGTCTGGGGTGTCCAGATTCTTATTTATGGTCATCTCCTCCATTATTCCCTGGAAGGCTGACCAGAAGCACAGCGCAAGGAGTGTGGGGTCTCCCTCTCGGAAGATCCCGTCCTTTTGGCCCTTTTTTATAAGCTCTGCGGTGTTGTCCACTGCCTGAACAGACAGTGCCTCCTTCCTGACCTCCTCAGGCATGCCGGCTCTTCTGGCCTGTGCCATGAGAACGAACATGTTGGATACAAAGGGCTGCTTCTTGGCATAAAGGAACAGCTCTTCAAGCATTCCCTTTAAGAAAATATCCGCAGGAGCGCCCTTACTGTCACCGGTAGCGTTTGAAAAATCCTTGCCCCTTTTTACCAGCTCCAAAAGGAGCTCCTCCTTTGATTTAAAATAATGGAACATCAATCCGGTGCTCATGGGAACTGCGGCAGCAATATCACTGACCTTGGTCTCATGATACCCTTTCTCTACGAAGAGACTCAGCGCCGTCATCAATATTGCCTGTCGTCTCTCTTCCTTCTGTTCCTCTCTTGTCATTGTAATCCTCCATAGTAATGCTCTTTTTATGGCAAATTCTCTGGATTGCGAACTTGCCGTTAGTAACTGCAATGGGAAGTCCTCCGGGTGAGGTATTCCACTGACCTGCAAAGGTAAGATTTCTGATGCCCTTGATGTCGCCCTTTATCCTGATGGACTTGGCACCTGCTGTCGTGATAAAGCTCATGTAGCTGCCGTGATATGCATTGCAGTAGCGCTCATAGGTAAGAGGTGTCCAGGAGTCGAGGTATTCAAGGTCTCCCTTAATCTCAGGGAAAGCTGCCTCAATTCTCTTTACTATCTCATCAGAAAGCTTCATCTTAGCCTCTTTATACTCATCGGGGAACATTCCCTTCCAAACCTCATAGTCAGCATCCGTCTGGAAAATGCTGGTCTGGAGCACCTGTCTGTCACCCTTCACGAAGGTCTTGTCATAGCCATATACCTTAACATACATTCTGTCGAAGGTGGTAGCGCCAACCTTAAGAGGCTCTATATCTATGAAAACTGTCTCTCCTGGATTAAAGCTCTTATTTACTGAATATGCTGCCTGGAAGCCACTGGTTGCAGGATAGATATTTGCAGATTCATAGGCATTTTTCAAAGCTGCAGGCATGTATTTTCCACTGATAAGTTTTCCGAAAAGAACTGCCGTATCAACAGTTGCGATGTAGTAATCGCCCTCAGCCCTTGTGCCATCCTCGAAAAGAACAGCCTGTGCCTTTTTCTTATCCACTTCTATCTTAGCTGCGGATTTATTATAGAAGATCTTACCGCCAAGCTCCCTGAAGCGCTTCTCCATTCTGAGGGACATCTGGAGAGAGCCGCCCATAGGGATGTTGCCGTTGCCATCAGCAATAGTTGCATAGGATACAAGCAGTGAATAAGCGGTGTACTCCTTGGGCAGATAGTCGCACATGAGCTTCTGGATTATGGGAGCCTTGAATCTCTTGCTATAATCCTCAAGGGAGATATTTCCAAGCTCCTTCATCACCTTCACGAAGTCGCCCATCTCCTTACCCATGCGGATATAGTCGCCAATGCCGAACATGTCCAAAGGCTTATTGGCAGGAATGAGACACCTCTTGGAATATTCCACATACTCGATAAACTTACTTATCTCTTCGGCATCCTCAGGTGAAAGCTCTGTCAGCTCTCTCTTTGTGCGGTCAAGGTCAGCCCAGAGTGTTGCACTTTTACCGCCATGGCATGTGGTGAAAAATGAATCAAGAACGGCATACTGAGTATCATCTGACAATGCTCCCACAGTTTTCCATACGTCGTAGAGCTCTGTATCCTTCCTTGTTCCTGTGAGCCAGTGAATGCAGTTATCGATGTGATAACCTTCCCTGTTCCAGCCGATGCACTCTCCGCCGGGAATCGAATTCTTCTCATAGATCTCAGCCTCCATACCGCACAGACGCGCATATATTCCTGCTGAAAGTCCTGCTACTCCGCCACCGATTATTACAACCTTCTTCTCTTTTTTCATGCCTTTTGTCCCCATTCGTTTTTATTGAATATCAATTCATTGAATATATATTCAATATAATCATATCACGGATTTTTGTCAACTGTTTTTATGAAAAAAGATATAAAAAGCTCCCAGTATTTCAGAATCAGAAATACCGGGAGCTGTCACGAGTCTTATTTAATTTAATATACTGCTATGTCGCTTAACATTGCATCGTTGTAGATACCACCAAAATCGGAATCCTGCCAGGTTGTTCCGCCTGTTCCCCAGGCATCAACGAACTCTCCTGTCTTCTCATCAAAGTTGGCATTCTTGTAGGTAATATCTGTGGTGCCGTCCATGAGCTGCTCCTCTGATGAGTAGTTGACGTTAACTATGCCATTTTTCCTGCGTAAGATTCTGTCTACCCTGTAGCCTGAGCCCTTGATCTTGCCGGCGAGGTCAAAGCCAACTATCTTCTCCAGCTCTTCCTCTGTGATATCGGTTCCACCATATTCCATGAAGTCCTTCTTCTCACTGTCGTAGTAGAAATAATAGGGCTTCCAGGTGTGTCCTGTCCACATGTAGGATGACTCATCACCTTCAACATAATTAAGGTAGCCGTCGTAGGCACTGTAGGTCATGGCGATGTTCTCAATGTCAGCGCCGGGGTAGAGGTCTCCAAGCTTGGAAATATTGGACTCCACCAGCTGATCTCCGTCAATATAGTAGACGTAGGTAAGCTGTGCTGTCACATAGGCTTCATCAAAGGCTACGAAATATCTGTTACCTGCATCCATAACCCAGAACACATTGCCATCATCATTCATGGCAAGAGTTCCCGAATACACCTCTCTGCAGATATCGTCATTTACAAAATATACCTTGCCATCGCACCATCCGAGCTCATCATCGGGCCCCTTGCCCACATAAACAAGTCCCTCGTATGTGCCGTTGCCATCAAAGTCGTTAAGACTGCAGCAGAGTATATCCTCATAGGCAGAGCCTGTCTCTGTTATGACCTTATCGAAGAACTCTTCCATCTTTTCCTCGGAAATCGGCTCACTTATAGGATTCTCTTCCGGAGCGGCACTGAGAGGTGTCTCGGTCTCCTCTATTTGTTCTGTGTCTTCCGCAATTTTTATATCTTCTGTCTTTTCTTCGTCTATTTTATCTGTATCTACTGTATCTTCTGTTATTTCAGGTTCTTCTGCTTTTACTGTTTCTTCTGCTTTCTCTGTCTCCTCGACCTTAACGGTATTCGCCTCGGAAGCATTTACCACTACCTGGCTCTCCCCGGCCTCGGCTTTTTTAGAACTACAGCCTGTAACAGCGGCAGTAAGTGTACAAGTTAATAATAAAATGCTGAGAGTTTTCTTTTTCATAATACCTCCTGATACACCGGTGTCATGTACTACCAGTCATCCCCTGAGCAATATTATCTCCATGTCAAAAGTTACATATGTATCTATTATAACCGAATTTGACTTATCCTTCACCCGAAAAATGGTATTATCGGAACTTCGCACAGCCAGTTCCACTCATATTATAAAAATCAATCAAATTAACCCCCGGATATGATATTATTTACGGGTAGCAAATTCTATATAAATCAGAGGTTCATTATGGAAAAGAAAAGAATACTGTGTTTTGGAGATTCACTCACATGGGGATATGACCCGGAAAAGAGATCACGTATAGAAGAAAACAGCCGCTGGACAGGTGTATTGCAGACACTTTTAGGTGAGTCCTACAAGGTTATTGAGGAAGGTCACAACGGCCGCACAATAGCCACTGACGATCCTGCAGAGGGTGAGAAAAACGGCTTAAAATATGTTATTCCATGCATAGAAAGCCAGTCCCCGCTTGAAGTCATGATCATCATGCTGGGGACTAATGACTTAAAGAGAAAATTTTCATATTGCTCAATGGATATCGCCGGTGAAATGCAGATTTTCCTTGAGAAGGTTCAGGCCCACAACAGATTTCGCATGAATGATAAAATGAAGGTTCTGCTTGTCTCTCCTCCGCTTGTGGGAACCACAGGTAAAGGCTCCTGGCTCGAGGACTGCTTCGATTTCTTAAATGCCCAGAAGGTGTCCGCCGAGCTTGCTACCTGGTATAAACAGCTTGCTGAAATGTATGGCTGCGAATTCATTGATGCCGCAAAGCTCGTATCACCCAGTCCTGCAGACGGAGTGCATATCGACGCTGCTGCCCACAGAAAACTGGGACAGGCCATTTATGAAAAGCTTCACGAATCAAATCTTCTCTGATTACATATAGTTCTTCAGCTTCTGCTTTTCAAAAAACTCATCAATACTAGCAATAAGTTCAGCAGGGGGCATTGTCTTTAGGAGATATTTTTCAGGCTTAAGGGCAATAACCCCCATTACACTTTCCCTGTCAGATTTATTCGTAAGGAACATAACGGGAATATCACTTGTTCCCGGCTCACTCCTTAGCATCTCAAGGACCTTTGGTCCTGTGGTTACAGGCATCTCATAGTCAAGGAGGATCAGATCAACCTCGTTTTTTGCAAGAAAAGTAATTGCAGAAACTCCTGAATTTACCATGAATACCTGGTACTTTTCAGAGAGCCAGCTCTTTATTGTTCTGAGCATCGTACCATCATCATCAACCACAAGTATCTTCTTTTTCTGAAGTCGTACCTCTTCGTTTGCAACGACTCTCAGCATCTCACTTGCAAGCTGCTTGACATTAACCGGTCTCTCAAAAGCCGCTGCTATTTTCTCCTTGGAAATTATTTTATAGAACTTTTCAAGCTCGTCAGGTGAGCCTATGACACTGACTGAGATATCGCTCTCAACAGCTCTGTCACGAAGGTATACAAAAAGATCCCTCATCTTATCTATATCATCAATATAAATAAGATAAACGCTGGGCTTATACTCCATATGCTCGATTGCCGTAACATCCGCGGTAGAGGAAATAACTGTAAAGCCTTCCTCCTTTAGTTCCTTTGCAATCGATGTAACCATGAAGCTCTTTCCATCACCGATAAGAAGTACTCTCTTTTCCATCTCAATCCTCCAGTACCTGAAGCAGTGCATCTCTGTCAACTGCTGCCATGAGCTGTTTTACTTTTTCATATTTATCCCTGTACTGCGCAGGTATGCTGTAGTCCGCAAGCATATTCATAATTCCGTCCGCAGTGTCATAATCATAGGCTTCCAAAAGCTCCCTTATGTCCATAAACGCACGCTTTAATTCATCCTCAGGAATCTCAGGAAGATCTTCATCATCCGTGCCTGCATTTATCGGTGCGAGCATTTCCTTATAGCTTCTAAGAAGTGTTAAAAGTTCCGGTGTTTTTTCATTTATCTCATTTACATCCTCAGCGTTGCCACTATCCTCAAGGTGCGCCGCCATCTGCGAAAGCTCCATGGCACCAATTAGTCTTGCTGAGCTCTTAAGCGCATGAACACTGACAGTGTAGTTTCTATAGTCTTTATCCTGCAAGCACTTCTCGATACTCTCTGCCTTTGGATCTATTGAGATCAGGAACTCTTTTACCACATCCATAAGGAGCTCACGACTTCCACAGTTCTTTACTGCTTCCTGAAGGTCGATTCCCTTAAGCTGATCTAAAACATCACCTTCATCATCACCATTGGTGGCGTTAGAATCGTCATCACTCTCTGCATTTTCATCTGTCACTATCGTGATCTTCTCCTCAGGAAGATACTCCATAAGCATCTTCTCCAGAAGCTCGCCGTTTACCGGTTTTGACAGATAATCTATGAAGCCTGCTGCCAGATATTCCTCCCTTGCACCCTCTCCGGCATTAGCAGTGAGAGCTATATATGGCGCATCGGCAGATAGGTTATCGCTCATATCCTTTAGATTTTCCAGCGTCTGAATGCCATCCATTTCAGGCATCCTGTGGTCTATGAAAATAGCATCATACTTCTTTTTCTTTACAAGCTCCAAGGTTTCAAATCCGCTTTCCGCGGTATCAATTTTCACCTTAGTACGCTTTAAAAGTCCCTTCACAACCGTGAGATTAACCGGAGTATCATCCACAACAAGAATCTCCGCATCCGGCGCTATAAAGCTCTCACGATACTCCTTCTGGCTACTGAGGTATTCCCTGTACTTTTCCTTAAAATCTCCAAGCTCTTCCCAGCATGCAACGCCCTGCTTTACCTCGAATGAAAAATCTGAGCCCTCGCCGTAAACACTCTTAACCTCAAGCTTGGAATCCATAAGTGCCAGCAGCTTTTTCACGATGCTCATTCCAAGACCGGTTCCTTCAATTGAGCGGTTACGTATCTCCTCTATTCTTTCAAAAGGTGAGTACAGCTTTTCAAGATCCTCTTCCTTGATTCCGATTCCCGTATCGATTACCTGGAATCTCAGAAAGATGTTAGAGTCATCAACCTTTCTGCAGGAAACATTTAGGGTAATGCTTCCCTCTTCAGTGTACTTAACAGCGTTTGACAATATGTTGGTCACACACTGCTTGATTCTAAGCTCATCTCCCATAAGCTTTGTTGGAAGCGTTTTATCGATATTGATATTAAGCTCAAGGCCCTTATCTTCAGCCTTTACGGCTATGATGTTAAGGAGATCGTTTATGGTAGAGCTCAGGTGATATTCTGCCTCAAGGATCTCCATTTTTCCTGCTTCAATCTTGGAAAAATCCAGAATATCATTAACTATTCCAAGAAGAGAATTGCCGGCACTTTTCACGCTGTTTGCATACTCCAGAATCTGATCCTCGCTGCTCTCTCGAAGTATCATCTCGTTTAATCCAAGTACAGCATTTATGGGAGTTCTTATCTCATGAGACATGTTTGAAAGGAAAGCGGATTTTGCCTCGGAAGACTTCTGCGCCACCTCAAGCTCTTTTTCCAGCTCATACTCCGCATTCAGATGGTTTATGTAGTTCTCTATAGCTGCCACAGTATCCTTAATGGATTCATGCACCACCTGGATCTCGTCGTGGGTTCTTATATTGATCTTACATGCTTTTCTTCCGACTTCGACTTTCTTATCATCAGGAGCCCCGGCATATTCCTGCATAAAATCCGCCATGTTTCCAAGCGGCGTTCCTATAGTGACCTTTGTAAAAAAGTTGGCTATGCCGGCCATGGGAACACCAACGCAAAGCATTAAAAGCAGCATTTTAATGTCGTAGCTTATCGTTCTTTCATCAAATCTGTAATTTAACTTTTCAAACCTCTGTGAAAGGTCCTCCTGCGATAATTTCTCCCCCATATCAGAAAAAATTTCATCCTGGTGGACGGCATCAACAAAAATATTCCTGTTATCAGTGAACAGTACCATCATAAACACCGCTACTGCTATACCAAGTAAAAGCTCAACAGCAATGATAATTGCTGATATCTTGACACTTATCCTTGTTTTTCTGATTCCTCTTTGGAACTCCTTGTCTTCCTCATAATATCCTGTATACGCAACCGCTACCGGAAAAGGATACTTCCAGGTATCGGGCATCCTTGTGTAACAGAAATGAAAAATAAATGCGAGAATGATTATTCCGATGGCTTCTCTGCAAAAATACTTTCCGTAATCTCTAAATGCATCAAGATCATATTGATTAGTCGCAATTACCGTAAGGCACAGAAATTCAACAAGTGACGTGAGAATCAAAGTAATAAGAGCACATATCGCCGTTTTTTTCTTGGTGTAAAACCAATGGTATTGTCCAAAAATAGCAAAGCACATCGCCGCTGTCATATAAATTGACATAATGAATGCTTTGTCCATTTTGACACACAGCGTTACTATAAAGGAAATCAAAAAAACAATGAGCGTAATCAGATAGCCGTACAATCCGGCAAGAATCATGAAGGGCCATAAAAAGAATGAAATAGCCACACTACCTGCAGCCAGATACATAATCTCCCCATTCACAGCAGAATAAATGCAGCATCCTGATAATATCAGCAAAACAGTTATTCCGACTATTATGGTAGTTATAACTGTGGATTTTTTATATTTGTCGACTCCATATCCCAGCATAAAATGGTCCTCTCATTAACGATGTTGCGTTAATCTTTCCATAAACACTTCCCACCATGATGCGTATAGTTAGTATTATTGTAACATTCGGTGATTACCATTTTATAAAATATCGATAAAGAATGAAGAAAGTGGGGGGATGATTTGATGGGATATGTTTAGACCGAGATTGTAGGTAAAGGTGTATTCTAATTTTCTGTTATGTAAGGAGTGGGCTGGGGCGCGTTACGTCTATTTTCGTTATTATATTGTGGTTGGTTGCTCTGCGGGATGCAGGTTACGGATGGGGTTACGTCTATCCGCGAACAATTCTGCTGATTGATCCATCTGCAGAATGCACGTTGAGAGCCGCGTTACGTCTATCCGCGAACAATTCTTCTGCCTGGTCCATCTGCGGGTTGTTGATTGCAGTCAGCGTTACGTCTATCCGCGAGCAATTCTTCAGCCTGGGCTATCTGCGGGGAGAACGTTGAGAACGGCGTTACGTCTACCCGCGAGCAATTCTTCTACCTGGTCCATCTGCAGGCTGAGCATTATGGTTACCGTTACGTCTGCCACGATGAATTCTTCTGATTGATTGATCTGTGGAAAGCAGGTTGATGTTAATATTACACCTATCCATGAAGAAAGTCCCTAATCGGTTGCTCTACAGTATATTGATTCAATTTAAAAAACATCAGCCTCGCTCTTCATTGATGATATTTGTTAAATTTTTTAATTGAACACTTCCTCAATATGTGATAACTTATCAAAGTTAATTTCCTTTTTATTTATGCCCGAAGAAGCAAATAGAAAGGAAGATATATGGAAAAAAATCAAAATTTAGTTAGCTCTGAAAATACATCATTGGGAAGCACGCCCTATGATGATGTTTTCAGAACATTAGTAGTCGAGCACAAAGAATTAGTGCTAAGGCTCATCAACGCCTGATTACATGACCATTTTCGTTCATGTTCCAGATGGCAGATATGTGGATTACAAGGTACCCATTCTCAAATTGATCAACTATAGCTGTGACGACATCCTTAATAAGGAACTGTATTTCCTTATCCCTTTTTATCTGTTCAACTTTGAATCTGAATTTGATAAAATAGAGACAGGAGAACAGGAATTTGTAGACAGCTTCAAAGCCCGCTATCGTGAGATTTATGACAAGCTCAAGGAACGATATGAAGCAGGCCTGATTGATGCCAGAACTCATCAAAAAATCATAGAGCTGTCGAAAAAGGTAATTATGGCTCTTGCGAACAACAAATATGTTGTAAGAGAGGAGGCTGAAAAGATTATGGGCGGACAGGTACTTGTAACTGAAACAGAAACAGTATACAAAGCAGGTCAGGAATCTGGAAAAGAAGAACTCGATATTCTCTATTCCTGGCTTAAAGAACAGAATCGTACTGACGATATCCTCCGAGCTATCGGTGACAAAAATCTTCAGAACGAACTATTGGAAGAATACAAGAAATCAAACTGCTAACTTAAATAGCCCCCAGGAGCCAGGCTCCTGGGGGCTTTAATAATTAATCAAAGCAGTCTTCACCAAATCTAACCTTTGCGTAAGCCTTGATTGCTTCTACGCACTTCTCGAAGCCAAGCTTGCCGCTGTCGAGGCAGAGGTCGTAGTTAAGGGCATCTGTCCAGTGATGGCCTGTGTGATACTCGTAGTATTCTGCTCTTGCCTTGTCAATCTGAGCGATAAACTTCTCAAGGTCTTTTCCTGTAAGACTCTGCACCTTACCGGCCTCCTGCATGAGGAAGTCATGGTCTGCGTGAACGAAAACTCTAAGGGCATTGTCGTAATCCTTAAGCACAAAGTCCGCACAGCGTCCCACGATTACGCAGGGCTCGCCTTTTTCCGCAAGCATCTTGATGGCCTTGGCCTGGTTACTGAAAATATTCTCATCTGATGTGAGATCAGAATCGCCGGGCTTTTTAACTGTTCCGTCATAAATCGTAGAAATCAGTGAAAGCTTACTCTTCCAGCTACTCTTCACCTTCTCATCTGCTGTTACAAAGTAGCTCTCGTTGATTCCGCTCATCTCGGATGCAACCTTGGAAAGCTCCTTGTCGTAGTAATGTATTCCGAGCTCGTCCGCAAGCATTTTTCCGACGGTACGTCCGCCACTACCATACTGACGCGCGATTGTGATGACTATATTCTTCATGCTATTACTGTCCTCCTATACCCTCATCCGTCAGCTTCGCTGACACCTGTCTCCGTTCCACTTCGGTCCGCGCATAGCCAACGTCCCCCGGACGTTGTGCGCCCCCAAGGGGAAGGCTATTTTTTATCTCAGCATTGTTAAAGAATTCTTACTCACCAAGATAAGCCTTTTTGATGGATTCGTCGTTAAGAAGGTCTGATGCCTTGCCTTCCTTAACGATACTTCCTGTCTCAAGGACGTAAGCTCTGTCTGCGATGGTCAGCGCCTTCTTAGCGTTCTGCTCAACAAGAAGTACTGTCACGCCATCCTTATTCACATCCTCGATGATGCTGAATATCTCATTTACGAAAATCGGTGACAATCCCATTGAAGGCTCATCCATTAATATTATATCAGGATGTGACATGAGTGCTCTACCCATTGCAAGCATTTGCTGCTCACCACCTGAAAGAGTTCCTGCCACCTGATTTTTTCTCTCCTCAAGTCTGGGGAATCTCTTGTAGACCATCTCTATTGTCTTATCGAATTCCGCCATATCGTTTCTGGTGTAGGCGCCCATCTTAAGATTCTGCAAAACAGTCATATCTGCGAATACGCGTCTGCCCTCAGGTACCTGCGCCATTCCAAGGGATACGATCTTGTGTCCTGGTGTTGTTACCAGATTCTTATCTTTATAGGTTATCTCACCCTCTGCGGGCTTAAGAAGTCCTGACAGAGTGTGCAGTGTTGTTGTTTTTCCGGCGCCGTTTGCACCGATAAGGGCAACGATCTCACCCTTTTCTACATGAAAAGAGATACCCTTTAAGGCTTTGATAACGCCATAGTTTACGCTTAAGTTTTTTACATCTAAAAGTGACATATGTTACTCTCCCAGATATGCTTTTATTACTTCCGGATCGCTTAAGACCTCCTTGGTCTCGCCCTGCTTAAGAACGCGGCCGAAGTTCAGTACTGTGAGCTTCTCACAGATTCCTGATACGAGCTTCATATCATGCTCGATAAGAAGTATCGTCATGTCAAACTCTTTTCGTACAAGAGCGATTGTATCCATGAGTTCCGCTGTCTCGTTAGGGTTCATGCCCGCTGCAGGCTCATCAAGTAAAAGGAGCTTCGGTGATGTAGCCATGGCTCTTGCTATCTCAAGCTTACGCTGCTTACCATAGGGAAGGTTGCTGGCAAGAGTGTCTCTCTCTGAATCAAGGTCGAAGACCTTAAGAAGCTTCATAGCCTCTTCATCCATCTCCTTCTCCATTTTTCTGTATCTTCCAACATGAAGAACTCCCTCGATGCCGCTGTATTTAAAGCGCTCTGTAAGTCCCACCTTAACATTGTCGATTACTGACATCTGATGGAACAGACGGATATTCTGGAAGGTTCTTGCTATTCCGGAATGATTTATCTCGATGGTATTTTTCCTGGTGATATCCTCACCGTCAAGGTGGATGATACCTTCATTCGGCTTATATACGCCGGTGAGCAGGTTGAACACGGTAGTCTTGCCGGCACCGTTAGGTCCGATCAGTCCGTAAAGCTCTCCCTTTTCTATTTCAAGGCTGAAGTCGTCAACGGCTCTCAGTCCTCCAAATGCAATACTTAAATTATTAACCTGAAGTAATTTCATAGTTACGCATTCCTTTTAATAAACTTGTGTGCTACCTTCTGCCTCCACTGAACTGCTGCGGGTGCCCAGTTAAAGAGCATCATCACGATAAGCACGATTGAATAGATGAGCATTCTGTATGTATTAAGGCCTCTGAGCATCTCAGGAAGCAGATACAGAATAGCTGCTGCAATGACTGAACCTCTGATGTTTCCGATTCCTCCAAGCACCACATACACCAGGATCATGATTGATGCGTTGTAGCCGAAGTACTGTGAAGTAGCTGTCAGTGATGTGATGTTGTGTGAAAACAGAACGCCTGCAGCTCCTGCAATGGCAGCGGAGATTGTGAAGGCCATCATCTTATAACGGGTTACGTTGATACCTGCTGATTCAGCTGCAATGCTGTTGTCACGAACAGCCATGATCGCACGTCCGTCTCTTGAGTTCATAAGATTAAGAACTACAAAGAGTGAAAGCAGAAGCACCACTATTGCTATAGTGAAATTAGCATCTCTGGGAGTTCCTGTAATTCCCATGGCTCCGTTGATAACAACCTGTCCATCAGGCTCCATGCCAAGCTCCATCACATTGTTCATTGAAATGTGAGGTCCCTTGGAATCCACACCAAAGTAAATTGCATTGATTACGTTTTTAATGATCTCGCCGAAGGCCAGTGTGACAATTGCAAGGTAGTCACCCTTGAGCCTAAGTACGGGAATACCTATTAAAAATCCAAACAGCGCTGCAAATGCGATTCCAATCACAAATGCCAGGAAAAATCTGGGCGCTGTGGGAATAGTATTCTGAGTTAATTTTGAGAAAACAGCACTTGAAAAAGCACCAATACACATAAATCCGCAGTGTCCGATACTCAGCTCTCCAAGAATTCCAACACAGAGGTTAAGCGCTACTGCTATTATTGCGTAATAGGTCATCGGTACTAAAAGTCCCTTCAAATGACTTGAAAGGTTGCCTGTTTTCATAAGGATTTCCATGATCAGATATAAGGCGATCACGATTCCATAAGTAATTAAGTTATCTCTAAGTCTCTTTTTTGCAGCCATATCATTACACCTTTTCTTGAATTTTTTTACCTAAAAGGCCAGTGGGCTTAACAAGGAGCACCACAATGAGAATACCGAACACGATAGCATCTGACAGCTGTGATGAAATGTAAGTTCTGCTGAGAATCTCTACGATTCCGAGAACAAGTCCACCGATCATCGCGCCGGGGATGGATCCGATTCCTCCGAATACTGCAGCAACGAATGCCTTAATTCCGGGCATCGCACCGAGATAGGGAGACAGTGAAGGATATGCTGAGCAAAGAAGCGCACCTGCGATTGCAGCCAGTGCTGAACCGATTGCGAATGTAAGGGAAATTGTCTTGTTTACATTTATTCCCATGAGCATCGCAGCACCCTTGTCCTCAGCAACGGCAAGCATAGCCTGTCCTTCCTTGGTCTTGTGAATGAAAAGCTGAAGTACAATAAGAATTACCACACTTGAAAGGATGGTAATGATTGTTACACCCTGAATCTTCAGGTCGCCACCTGCAAAGGAAAGTCCCTGCCATGAAACAACTGAAGAGAATGATTTGATATCTGCTCCGAAAATAAGAAGAGCAAGATTTTCAAGGAAATAACTAACACCAATCGCTGTAATAAGAACAGCCAGAGGAGAAGCTGCACCTCGTAGCGGTTTGTACGCGACCTTCTCAGTAGTCACACCAAGAAGTGTGCACAGTATAATAGCTGCGATGATTCCCACAAATGTATTGCCACTAAGTGTGGAACAGATTGTGAATATAACATAGCAGCCCACCATGATGAAATCGCCATGCGCGAAATTCAACATCTTGGCAATTCCGTATACCATAGTGTAGCCCAGGGCGATTATCGCATAAATGCTGCCCAGACTAAGTCCGTTAATAAGGTAGATTAAAAAACTCATCTTTTCCTCCGACAATCAATAATTTTTCATAAGGAATTTCTAACGAATACGAGGAATGCCTGTGACAGCATTCCTCGCAACCTCGCGATATTTTATTATATCAAAATTTAAAACTATTAGATACTAAATATTACGATATTACTCAGCTGTTACGTAAGCGCCATCCTTAATCACAACAGCCTTAGGCTCCTTGTTAGGCTCGCCGCTTGCATCCCATGTCATTGTTTCTGATGTAAGACCTGAAGCTGTGATCTTAACGATTGTGCCCTTAACTGCTTCGCAGAGATCACTTACGCTCATATCAGGTGTAGCACCGGCCTCTTCAAGGCACTGCTTGATGATGTAAACTGCATCATAAGCGTCTGCTCCGAACTGGTTAGGTGTCTCACCATATTTTTCCTGATAGTTCTTAACGTAGTTAACTGTGAGATCATCTGTTGCATCAGCTGCGAAAGGTGTAAGAAGCATAAGTCCCTCTGCAAGTGATGTGTCAAAGTTCTCAACTGTAAGGATACCGTCCATACCATCTACACCAAAGAATATAGGAGCAAATCCCATTGTGTTAGCCTGTGTAAGGATAAGTGAAGCCTCTGTGTAGTAGATAGGAAGGAAAAGAAGCTCTGCGCCTGCATCCTTAGCCTTCTGAAGCTGAACTGAGAAATCTGTCTTGGAATCAGCTGTGAAAGCCTCTGCAGAAACTACTTCGAATCCCTGGTTGGGAGCTTCCTGTGCAAATGTTTGGTAAATACCTGATGAATATACATCTGAGCTGTCATAGATGATAGCTACCTTAGATGCAAGCTTGTGGCTTCCGATATACTGAGCGGAAGCAAGACCCTGGTTAGGATCTGAGAAGCATACACGGAAAACATTGTCGTAGTTAACACAATCAGCAGCTGATGCTGAAGGTGTAAGCTGGAACATATTGTCCTCATGTGTATTCTCACTTACTGCAAGTGAGCATGCACTTGTGGTTGAACCTACAAGGAACTGCATACCCCAGTCCTTAAGTGTATTGTAAGCGTTAACTGACTTCTCAGCGTTAAGCTCGTCGTCCTCGCCCTTCATCTCAACCTGATATCCGTTGATACCACCGTTAGCATTGATCTCATTTACAGCAAGCTCAACTGAGTTAACAACTGCAAGTCCGTATGCTGCTGCACCACCTGTAAGAGGTCCGATAGAACCAATTTTAAAAGTAGCTCCGCTTGCAGCACCTTCTGATGCTGTTCCTTCTGCAGCCTCTGTAGCTGTGCTCTCTCCGCTTGTTGATGCTGCATTGTTTGAAGCATTACCGCCACATCCTGCAATTGTTCCTGCAAGAAGTGCTGTCGCAGCCATCACACTTACTAAACTCTTCATCTTCTTCATAAAAAGTCCTCCTCGTATAGAATTCGCTTTCGCGAAAGCCATTTGTATCATGTTTATACATGTATACAATCTTTTTTAATACTTTAAAGTAGTGTAGTGAAAAAGTCAAGCACAACAATGCCCCGGGCCCTTTTAAAAGCCCGGGGCATTCCCTTATCCAATACAATTACTTATTTCTTTACCTTGCACAAAGTCAGATATAGTCTTGAAGTTGTCTTACTTTTCTTATTGTAATATGTAATTCTCACATAAGTCTTTGTTTCAATATCCTTAGACTTAACTGTATATGTTTTCTCATTGTAGACGTTTAGGTTCTCATCACCAATTGGATCATCTATTATTGATGTATCAACTTTGCTAAGCTTTATCTTCTTGCCGTTCTTAGCCTTCTTCCATGTAACAGGAATCCAATCCTCTTCTTCGCTATCATATGCCAAATCAAGTGTAGATGCATAATCCTTCTTATAATTAATCTTAACTTTGCCTTCAGCGTTTTTATCTGTAACTACAACTGGCTTTCCAACTTCAATCTTCTTAAGCTTAAAGCCATCATTCATAGAAACCTTGATAACTCCTGATTTAGCTGTTGTTGTCGACCAACCATAATACTTAGCCCACATCCAATCCTTGTTAGCTGAACTTTCAGCTGCTGATTGAGCTATTAGTTTCCCACCAAATGTAATAGACTTGATCGGACCTCCGTCCTCTTTAGCTATAACCTTAATTGTCTTTTTAACAGTTGTTCCGTCTTTTTTTACAGCATCAAATTTAAGCTTATAGGTTCCTGCCTTAGTTGCATAAAGTCTTACTCTATAGCAGCCAGAATCATCGCCCTTTGGTCCCTTAGTCTCCCATTCAGCTTCTGAAATAGAAGTAATAGTACCATCGATATTTCTAAAATAGCATGTGCCTCCATTCTTTGCTATATAATCAGGGTATGTAGCCACCTTTTCTGTAGCAGGATCCGTATATTCCTTAGAGGCAATAACTTTAGCCTTTAAAGCTTTCTTGCTCCCCTTGAAATTCTTAAATTTTGCAACATCTTTCGTTGTTTTAATTTCTATGTATGAATTATATGTGCCTACCGAAATAGTAACAGCCTTTGGTATAACATATTTAACTGCACTTGGATCATATATAGTATAGTCTTTTTCAGAAATACTCTCCTTAGTATCCTCGTCTTTATAAGTTTTGTTTGTAATTTCGCCATCGGCATCTCTTTCATACTCAAGAATAACTTCAGCCTTAGCACTTATAGGTGTAATCAATGTGATTGAGAGCGCTAATGCAATCGCAGCAGCACCGATCTTTGTAATTTTGACCATGAATAATACCTCCTTCTCATAGAGAAATAAGACGGTTTTTCGTAACCGTTTTCCGTGACACCCTCATTCTAACATCACCAAAATCAAAGTCAATGCATGTAAAAATGCCGCTTTTTTCTGCTTTATAAATTGTTTATAATTTCGTACATTAAAAAATACAGAAGGCGCATGGCTTTTACACAATTTAATAGAGTATTGTTAGCCATACGCCTGAATGAACTTTATATTCATTTAATAATTAAAAATATGAAACTATTATTCTTTTATTTAAATATCTCCTTGACCAGAGCTTCGTATTCCTCCATGGAAATCTTCTGATCTTTAAATGTGAAATCACTATCCTGATCATAGGTATCGGATTCACTTTCCCAATATTCCGCAGACAAAGTGAAGTTTTCAACTGATTTACCATCCTCATATCTGTCAAAAACATAAATCTGCCTTCCACCATGGGAAGTGTCGCTGTGAACTATATAAGTTTTTCCTTCATAGTCTGCATAGCTAAGATATCCGGTAGTGCCTTCACCCTCAGTAAGGACGTAGACCTTGCCGTCTCTCTCATCAAGGTACATTCCACCATAGGGGCCGTCCATGATAAGCTCATCCTCGCCGTCATTATCAACATCAGCTTTCTCATCCCTTACAAAATAGCTCTCCCAGTCCTCTTCATCATGAGGAAGCTCTGAATAATTGAAGGAGCTCTCTGTTCCGTCCTCTGCTATGCGAATTGCAGGGATCTCATCATTTATAAATGCATCAAAAAGTGAACCCGATTCTGCAGTAGGCTGCTCTGTTACAGTCTGGTTAGTTGCACTGTCTTCTACTTTGCTGTCTTCTACTTTGCTGTCTTCCACCTCCGCAGAAGCTTCTTCTGTGGTTTTGCTGGTGGGCTGACTACATCCCAGTAAACCTGTAGAAGTTATCATCATCGCGCAAACAATTCCTAATCCCCCAAATGTTTTTTTCTTTTTCAATACTGTTCTCCTTTTCCTTAAATTTTCATATTATTTTATAACATCCCTGTATTATAGCCAATAAGTTTCTCCTTTACCTTATCATTCCTACCGCATCCTGAACTGATGAAACTCCTATAAGCTTAATCTTAGGGAATTTCTTAGCATACTTCTCAGCCACGGTCTTTGGAACTATGCAGGTCTTAAAGCCAAGTCTCTCAGCCTCGAAGATACGTACATCAGGCATGTTTACAGAGCGTACTTCACCTGAAAGACCAACCTCACCAAAGGCTATAACCTCATCAGGTATCGCTCTGTTCCTAAAGCTTGATACGATTGCCATACACATTGATAAATCCAGGGCAGGCTCAATAAGCTTCATTCCTCCTGCAAGGTTTATGTAGCAGTCATAGGATGACAGCTCCAGTCCCACTCTCTTTTCAAGCACTGCCATAAGAAGGTTAACTCTGTTGTAGTCAGTGCCGTTTGCCTGTCTTCTCGGAAAATTGAAATTAGTGTGACTTACAAGTGCCTGAATCTCTATAAGTATAGGTCTTGTTCCTTCAATCGAGCAGGTTACAATTGAACCGCTGGCATTTTCAGGTCTGCCCTCAAGCATGAATTCAGAGGGATTGCTGACTTCCACCAGTCCCTCATTTCTCATCTCGAACACACCGATCTCATTGGTGGATCCAAAACGATTCTTCACAGCTCTGAGTATTCTATATGAAGCGTGTCTGTCTCCCTCAAAGTAAAGCACCGTATCAACCATGTGCTCAAGAACTCTGGGACCGGCCACTGTTCCTTCCTTAGTTACATGACCTACTATGAAAACTGAGATTCCAAGCTGCTTAGCAATTCTCATAAGTACAGCCGTCGATTCCCTTACCTGTGAAACACTACCGGGAGCTGATGACACATTTTCATTGAACATAGTCTGTATGGAATCAATGATCACGACCTCCGGTGCACTTCTTCTTATAGTCTCCTCGATGGTTCCAAGATCAGTCTCACAAAACAGATTCATGTCCTCTGTAAACTCACCTATTCTGTTAGCCCTGAGCTTTATCTGCTGAAGGGATTCCTCACCTGAAATGTATAGCACCTTTCTCTTATCTGCGGAAAGAAGTCTTGCTGTCTGTAATAAAAGCGTGGACTTACCTATTCCCGGATCACCACCAACAAGAGTAAGGGATCCCTTTACCAGTCCGCCACCAAGAACTCTGTTAAACTCACCTATATGAGTGTCGAATCTGTCCTCTTCATTCAGCACAACCTCAGAAAGCTTCATAGGCTTGTTTTGACCATCTGAGCCTCCTGCTGCTCCGCCTGCTGCACGCTTTGATCCTTTCCCCGTAATTGAAGGCTTTATCGTCTCCTCAACAAATGTATTCCATTCCTTACAGCCGGGGCACTGTCCCATCCACTTTGCTGACTCATACCCACAGCTCTGGCAGAAAAATACTGTCTTAATCTTTGTTGCCATATTCCTCCTTGATGAATAGCAATAATATTCTTAATATCTCTATTTTTTTATATCCTTAGCCCTTTAATAATTTATGTACTTAGTTTTTTCTCTATTTTTTGCAGCTATATTTAGCCGTCCTCCCAATTATATCTCATATTTCACAGTTATAAACTCGAATTTTGCCTGAATTTTTCTCGGTTCAACCTGTTTGGTCATATCCGCATTTCTGACTTACTAATTTATCTTTATTTTGATATTATATACACTTTATCACGTTTTCAATCAGTCAATCTTACCCCAATTCATTAAACCGGTTTAACATTTCCCAAAAATACTTCTCAAAATCCTCTTTTAATTCAACCAATTCAGATCAATTTAGGCCAATAGACTTAACGCCAACCACAACCTACGTTATACAAATCAATAATAGTCAAAATTACATCAACCCCGTACGCCTATAACCAAATTTGTTCGCGGATAGACGTAACGACTCCCTAACCATCACCCCCGCGAGCAATCAATATACCTCATCTCCATCAACTGACGTAAAACATACCCACCTTGACCAAATTCCCCCGCCCCTCACCTCACCCTGCCCCTCACCCCTCCTCACCTCGTCCTACGGGCTGCTTTGCAGCCCTTACTTGCCTTTAATATGTGTGGCTTGGAGTAGCCAGCTCTGATGGCGGTGAAGTAAGAATATATATAATACTTTGCGAGATTTAAGCCACGTAGCTGAGACCTATCCATCTCAAGTGCCATTGCACGCAGAGATGGATGCTTAGGGCTCAGCGAAGTGTCCGGCTTAACACGAGCAAATATTATATATATCTTACGGTTCTGCCACAGAGCGTCCTCCTCCAAACCACACATATCCAAATAACAAGAGGGCTGCGAAGCAGCCCTCTCTTATAATTTTACTTATGAATTTCTACTTTTGATGGAGCAGTTCCAAGCGGTACGCTGAAACTAAGCTTACCTCCTACTCCTGTCTGCATCGGACCAATATTCTTGCCGTCCACAAGGATGTGGTACTCTGCATTCTCTTCAAGTCCGACGGTAATTTGTGCGTCTCCCGGTCCTTCAACCTCGAAAGCCAAGCCTCCTTCACTCTCCTTAAAGTGTGTGACCGTTGTCCCCGGAACAGATTCATAAAGGAACATCTCATTTTGTTCAAGCTTTGTTATGTCCTTAAAGGTCTTAACCTTCAAAACGTTACCATCATGCTTGAAATCATCAAGCTTCTGCTTTGCAGGTAACTCGTAATTGCCAAAGCTAATAGTTCCATCAGCTTCTGCTCTCAGTAACTGCTCTACGACAGCCATTTTCTACCTCCTGTTTTAGATAGTGCCCAGAAAATCTGTGCAGTCTACTAGTATAGAATTTTGAACTGATTCAGAGATATTTCTCCGTCTCTAAATACAATTTTATTATAAAGCATATATCCAATTAAATTTATTAAAAATTTATGAATCATTTCGATTTTTTGGATACTGTTTTTCTGGTTGTTGTTTTCTTGGTCGCAGCCTTCTTGGCAGGTGCCTGCTTGGCTGACTTACGGCCTGAAGTCTTGCCGGAAGCCTCCTTTTCACCCTTCTGGGAGAATACAACCTTGTCGTCCTTGAGACCGATTGTGACCTTGCTGTCTCTCTTGATGTTGCCCTTCAAAAGCTCCTCAGCCATAGCGTCCTCGATAACAGACTGGATTGCTCTCTTAAGTGGTCTTGCACCCATCTTGGCATCTGAATATTTCTTTACAAGATACTGCTTGACCTGCTGAGTCATTGTAAGGTCAATACCAAGCTGCTCCTTACATCTCTTGCTAAGGCTCTTGCTAAGGAGAGCTACGATCTCCATCATCTCCTTCTCGTTAAGAGGATGGAATACCATAATCTCATCGATACGGTTAATGAATTCAGGTTTAAACAGACGCTTAACCTCCTCCATTACTCCGTTCTTCATGTTTTCATAGTCCTTCTTCTCATCGGAAGCGGTGTCAAAGCCCAGCTTCTTGGGCTCGATGATACGCTGTGCTCCGACATTGGAGGTCATGATAAGGATCGTATTCTTGAAGCTGACCTTCCGGCCCTTTGCGTCTGTGATATGACCATCATCAAGAACCTGCAAAAGCACGTTGAAGATGTCAGGATGTGCCTTCTCTATCTCATCAAAAAGGATTACTGAGTAAGGGTGTCTTCTTACCTTCTCACTGAGCTGGCCGCCCTCATCGTAGCCTACGTATCCCGGAGGTGATCCGATCATCTTGGATACGGAGTGACCTTCCATGTACTCTGACATATCAACTCTTATCAGGGCGTTCTCGTCACCGAACATCGCCTCAGCCAGAGCCTTGGAAAGCTCTGTTTTACCTACACCGGTAGGTCCGAGGAAAAGGAATGACCCGATTGGTCTATTGGGATCCTGAAGTCCTACTCTGCCTCTTCTGATAGCCTTGGATACTGCAACAACAGCGTCCTCCTGGCCGATAACTCTCTGGTGAAGAATCTTCTCAAGCTTAAGGAGTCTCTCTGATTCCTTCTCAGCGATCTTCTTAACCGGGATCTTTGTCCACATTGCAACTACTTCTGCAATGTCATTTTCATTGACCACGTAATCCGCGTTCTTTTCCTTCTTATTCTCTGCAGCCTTCTTGCGGTTGTACTTTTTAATAAGTGCTTCCTGCTTGCGGTGCACTTCACCTGCTCCTGAAAAGTCCTCCTTAGCAAGGAGCTCCTCTACCTGAGCATCCATCTCCCTGATCTCCTGCTCCATATCGCGAAGAGCAGCTGATGAACCTGTCAGACGAAGTCTTACTGCAGAAGATGCCTCGTCTATAAGGTCGATTGCCTTATCGGGAAGATTTCTGTCATTTATGTATCGACTACTTAAGTCAACAGCAGCCTGAATAGCCTCAGGAGTGATCTTTACATGGTGGTGCTCTTCATATTTGCTTACGATTCCGTTAAGGATTGCAAGGGACTCATCTCTGTCAGGTTCTTCAACACTTACGGGCTGGAAACGTCTCTCAAGAGCAGCGTCCTTCTCCACATACTTGCGGTACTCAGTGATGGTAGTTGCACCGATCATCTGGATCTCACCTCTTGCAAGTGAAGGCTTCAAAATATTGGAAGCATCGATTGCTCCCTCAGCACCGCCGGCACCTATGAGGGTATGCATCTCATCTACGAAAAGAATGATATTACCGTCATCGATAACCTCGCGGATAACTCTCTTTATACGCTCTTCGAATTCTCCTCTGTACTTGGAGCCTGCGATCATACCGGACAGGTCAAGAGTAAGGAGTCTCTTATTCTGAACTGTAAAAGGAACATCTCCTGCCACAATTCTCTGGGCAAGCCCCTCAACAACCGCAGTTTTACCTACACCGGGCTCACCGATAAGGCAGGGATTATTCTTGGTTCTGCGGCTAAGGATCTGGATAACGCGCTGAATCTCGTTATCTCTTCCAATGATGGGATCAAGCTTATTATCAGAAGCAAGAGCTGTAAGGTCTCGACTGTACTGGTCAAGCATTGATACCTTCTTCTTGGAATTGTTTTTCCTGCCCAGATCCTCCTTGACAAGGTTGGCATCCTCGCCCATTGCTGCAAGAGTCTCAGCATATATCTTCTGAATTGATACGTTCATGGTGCCGATAAGGCGAACAGCAACATTCTCACCCTCCTTGATAAGAGCAAGAAGAATGTGCTCTGTTCCAATCTTATCAGCGTGAAATCTTGCTGCCTGTCTGTCTGCCTCATCAAGGACGCTCTCTGCTCTGGGAGAAAAGCCCTCCTTATCAAGCAATGTAATATTTCCGCCCTCAACGATGAGATCTCTGATGACATCCATCATCTTGTCTTCATTGATTCCATTGTCGATAAGTATTCTTGAAGCTACGCAGCCTTCTGTTTTAATAAGTCCCATAAGAAGGTGCTCTGTACCGACATAGTTGAGCTTTAAGGTTCTTGCAGTTTTTCTTGCAAGCTTAAGCGCCTGCTGCGCTTTCTCTGTATATTCTTTACTCAAGTAAACTCCTTTCCTTAAAGATCTTCATTAGATCTTCAAAAGGTATTTGTTATCACATTCCATAGCCACCGTAGATTCTGTCGACCATTTCATGTATTTCTTCCTTGGTAACACCCTTGCACATGGCTCTCGCCAGTACTACGCTCAGCATATCGTGAGCTTCCTCAAGGGCCTCAAGTTTATTAAGGTCAATTGCTATGATGGCTCCACGACGCCTGTCAATCTTAACGAACCCTTCCTGCTGCAAAATGGAATAGGCCTTATTAACGGTGTGCATGTTGATACCGATCATATCAGCTAACTGTCTGACACTTGGGAGCTGTTCTCCCTCCCGGAACTGAGACGTCGCAATACCCATTATGATCTGATTACACAGCTGCACATATATTGCTTCATCACTGTTAAAATCAATTTCAATTACCATGTTCTGTCCCCTTTCCTGTGATACATTTAGTATAACAAAAGAGACTCTTATGTCAACAAAAAACCGCGCCTCACAGCGCGGTTTCATTATTTATCTAATTACTTATCATCGTCATCCAGATCAAGGAATTCAAACTCGAAGTCCTCGTCATCAATGAGGAAATTACGTGACTTGCGTGTAGCAGGTGCCGGATTGCTGGGCTTAACCTCACTTCTTTCCCTCGGAGGAGCAGGTCTCTCTGCTCTGGGCTCTGCAGGAGCGGGTCTTCTTGTGGGCTTTTCATCAGGAATAAGAGAAGCAGCTGTTCCCATGGGAGCGCCCTTTCTTACTGCTGAAGATGTAGCTGCAGGTCTCTTGCTGTCTGCCACAACTCTGCCTGCTGACTTAGGCTTGTCGCTATCCTTATCTCTGGCAAAGAACTTCTTTGCAGGCTTCTCAGCCGGAAGATCATCATACTTATTCTTTCTTGAGGTTGTCTCCTCTTCATCATCCTCGTAGTACATATAGTCACGAAGCTTGTAGATAAGAAGGAGAATACCAAGTACCAGAAGTGCTATAACAACAGACATACCGATGAGTGCTCCGCGGAGCTTCTTAACCTGTCCCTCAAGGGCTGCTGCCTGCTGGCCTGTCTTAGCAAAGTCGAGAAGGTCGTTAAGCTTAACCTGTGTGCTCTCAACGTTATCATAGAGGTACCATGCCTCTGTGCCTGTTCCGTCATCCTTGTAAGCAAGTGAAAACTCGCCGTTACCAACTACTGAGGTATCAACTACAGGCTGCTCTGCGGGCTGTTCGCCTTCACCCTCAACGGGCTGCTCACCTTCGCCTTCAACGGGCTGTTCGCCACCTTCAGCACCCTCTGTGGGCTGCTCAGCCTCTGTAGGTGCCATCTCTCCACCTTCCTGAGGATCGTCTGACTGAGCCTGAGGAGCTCCCATTGTAAGGAGGTCTGCACGAACAAAACCTGTTCTTCCGCTGTCGCCAAACTTTATCTGATACCACTTTTTATTGTCTGTGCCATTAGCCTCACCTGTTATGGTAACGCCATCGCCGTTCTTAACTGTACCAACAGTGCTGTAGCCTGTGCCTGCACCTGATCTTACATTTGCACTTGCAACTGTAACTGTTGCAGCCTGCTCTGCCACTGCAGTCACCTGAGTCTCAGGCTGTGCTGCGTTTGTGGTTCCGGCATCAGTGCTCTTGGTCTCGCCTGACTTGGAAACAAGGTCACTTCTTACGTATCCGTATTCCTGACCATTTACATAAATTCTGTACCACACATATCCCTGTGCGTCTGTAGTCTCATCGATGATATCAACCTTGTCCCCCGAATCAAGACTTGATACCTGCTGAGAAGATGTGCTCGCTTCAGATCTAACCTTAACATTAGAAGATGTTACTGTTCCTGTAGCTGCGAGAGCCATTATGGGCTGTCCAAAAACCAATATGCCTGCAGTCATGATTGACACCGCACCTATGGCTTTCTTCCCTAATTTTCTATTTATCATACCTTCTACCTCCAGTAACCAGTGTAGAAAAACTACACAAAAATATTGCCTGTTGAACATTACTCTGGCTCTTCGGACTAAAATATTTGCAAGAATTTGAAGAAAAAGTAAAAAATTATCAACATTTGGTGTTAGTATAACACAAAACCACTATATTTTCAGCTTTTTATAATTAATATAAGGGCAAAAAATAAAATTTTATTTTTTGCCCCTACCATTATGCTTCTTCGATTGCTTTTCCGATATCGTGACGCATATATTTGTTATCAAAGGTTACCCACTCGGTAGCTTCGTATGCCTTCTTTCTGGCCTCTGCCAGAGTATCGCCCTTAGCTGTGATGCCAAGTACACGGCCACCGTTTGTGACTACCCTGCTGTTCTCATCGAACTTTGTTCCGGCATGGAAACAGTAATAACCATCCTTATCCTTGAAGTTCTCAAGTCCCTTAATTTCCTTGCCCTTTTCATAGCTTACGGGATATCCCTCTGAAGCAAGAACAACGCAAACTGCTGCCTTATCCTCGAACTTAAGGTCAACCTGATCCAGAGTTCCATCAATAACAGCCTCGCAAACCTCGATCATATCGGTCTGAAGTCTCGGAAGAACAACCTGTGCCTCGGGATCGCCAAATCTGGCGTTGTACTCGAGTACCTTGGGGCCGTCCTCTGTGAGCATAAGTCCGAAGAAAATAACTCCCTTGAACTCTCTGCCCTCTGATCTCATGGCATCAACTGTCTTCTGATAGATATTCTCCTTGCAGAACTTATCAACTTCATCTGTATAGAAGGGGCTTGGTGAAAAGTTGCCCATTCCGCCGGTGTTGAGACCTGTATCTCCGTCTCCTGCTCTCTTGTGGTCCTGAGCTGAGCTCATAAGCTTTATTGTCTTACCGTCAACAAATGAAAGAACTGAAACCTCTCGGCCTGTCATGAACTCCTCAATTACCATGCGGTTACCGGCATCACCGAACTTCTTGGTCTCCATGATCTCGCGGACACCTGCCTCAGCATCTGCCTTAGTCTCGCAGATAAGAACGCCCTTACCAAGAGCAAGTCCATCAGCCTTGAGAACGATAGGGAACTTGGCTGTCTCAAGATATTTTAGCGCCTCCTCCGGATCATCAAAGGTCTCATAAGCTGCTGTGGGAATACCATACTTTTTCATAAGGTCCTTGGAAAATGCCTTACTTCCTTCAAGGATCGCTGCATTTTTCCTGGGTCCGAATACTCTTAAGCCCTCAGCCTCAAAAGCATCTACAATTCCGCCTACAAGCGGATCATCCATACCTACTATTGTAAGATCGATCTGCATGTTCTTTGCGAATCTTACAAGCTTGTCAAATTCCATAGGGGAAATCGGAACACACTCAGCAAGCTCTGCTATTCCGGCATTACCGGGTGCGCAGTAAAGCTTATCAAGGTGCTTACTTCTGGAAACTGCTTCTGCTATGGCGTGCTCACGGCCGCCTCCACCAACTATTAATACATTCATGTTCGCTCCTTACCCCTCATCCGCCCTTCGGGCACCTTCTCCCCAGGGAGAAGGCATTTAGATGAGTATCATACCATCAAATCCGGATCATATCCTTCAATTACAACTTTTCCATCTTCTATACTTACCTTACCGTTTGCAATAAGGTCGATTGCCTTGGGAAGAATCTTCCACTCAGCCTGCTCCATGATGCGCTGCTGCAGTGATTTTGCAGTATCATCAGGTCTTATCATAACGGGCTTTTGCAAAATAATCGGGCCTGTGTCAGTCCCCTCATCAACAAAGTGAACTGTGGCACCGGACACCCTTACGCCGCGCTCAAGGACTTTCTCATGTACTCCAAGTCCGTAGTAGCCTGTTCCGCAAAAGGACGGAATAAGCGAAGGATGAATATTGATTATTCTGCCGCTGAAGGCCTTAACTATCTTCTCGGGTATAACCACAAGGCATCCTGCAAGAACGATAAGATCAGGATTCTCAGCTACAAGAAGATCATAAAACGCTTCATTAAAAGCTGCTCTGTTCTCAAATTCCTTCGGAACAAGAACCTCGGTCCTGATCCCATGCTTTGCTGCTCTCTCAAGAGCGTAGGCATTGCGGTTATTACTAAAGACCATGCTTATCTTTGTGTTTGTAATTGTGCCGTTATCAATGGCATCAATTATCGCCTGAAGATTGGTTCCGCCTCCGGAAACAAGGACTGCAATGTTTAGCATATCTCTACTCCCTTGTCACCTGCCTCAACAGAGCCGACAATCCATGCCTTCTCACCTGAAGCCTCAATAGCCTTAAGTGTCTTATCTGCATCTGCAGAATCTACTGCGATTACCATACCAAGACCGCAGTTGAAGGTGTTGAACATCATGTGCTCATCAAGGTTACCTGTCTTCTGCATAAGCTTGAAAATTGCAGGAACTTCGTAGCTATCCTTCTTAACAACTGCCTTGCAACCGTCAGGAAGCATTCTCGGGATGTTCTCGTAAAAACCGCCGCCTGTGATGTGGCTGCAGCCCTTAACTGTGATTCCATCCTTCTTTATCTGCTTAAGCATCTTTACATATATTCTTGTGGGCTCAAGAAGTGCTTCTCCAAGTGTGCATCCAAGTTCGTCATAGTACTTCTCAAGACTCTCTTTTGTCATATCAAATACTTTTCTTACAAGTGAAAAGCCGTTTGAGTGAACGCCGCTGCTGGCAACACCGATAAGTGTATCGCCTGCCTTGATGGTGCTTCCGTCGATCATCTCTGATCTGTCTACAACACCAACAGCAAAGCCTGCAACATCGTACTCATCCTCAGGCATAAGGCCGGGATGCTCAGCTGTCTCACCACCGATAAGCGCGCATTCAGACTGCTTACAGCCCTCAGCTACACCCTTAACTATTGCAGCAATCTTCTCAGGATAGTTTTTGCCGCATGCTATGTAATCAAGGAAGAAAAGAGGCTCGCCGCCTGCACAGATTACGTCATTTACGCACATTGCAACGGCGTCAATTCCGATGGTGTCATGCTTGTCCAAAAGGAAAGCAAGCTTTATCTTGGTTCCTACTCCGTCAGTTCCGGAAAGAAGAACCGGATCCTTCATATTCTTAATATTTGCAAGGGAAAAGGCTCCTGAAAAGCCTCCAAGACCACCAAGAACTTCCGGTCTCATGGTCTCCTTTACATATCCCTTAATCATCTCCACTGACTTGTAGCCCGCTTCGATATCGACACCTGCGTTTTTGTAGTTAAGCTCTGCCATGTTTTCCTCCATAAAAATCTTAAATTAATAATTCTTATATCCAACTTCCTGAAGATGAGCGTCCTTTGCAACGACTGCTTCCTTCAGGCCCTTTGAATAATCCTTGAGCTTTGCGAGAAGCTCTGAATCACTTGTAGCAAGAATCTTTGCTGCAAGAAGACCTGCGTTAGCTCCTCCGTTTATTGCAACAGTAGCAACCGGAATGCCGGTAGGCATCTGTACAATGCTATAGAGAGAATCTCTGCCTCCTAATGAAGTTGTATGCATGGGAATACCGATAACAGGCATTGGGAAAATAGCGGCGCACATACCAGGAAGATGTGCTGCCATTCCTGCTCCGGCGATGATGACTTTGAAACCTTTGTCCTCGGCGCTCTTCGCATAAGAAAAGAACTCCTCGGGTTCACGATGTGCTGAGATAATGTTCATCTCGTAAGAAATACCGAGCTCATCAAGTATCCCAGCTACTTTGGCCATGACCGGCATATCCGAGTCAGAGCCCATTACAATTCCAACCTGTGCCATATTTTTCCTCCGTATAGTGAAACATACATAATCCATAGTCACCTATGAAATAAAATCTATGCCACCGCAATCCTACCACAACACTAATGTGATTATCAACCTGAGATAACCAATTTTTGATAAAACTTCAAAATTTTTATCTAACGAAATTTTACTCAAAAAAATAAAGGACAAATCGCCCAAACCAGAGCGATTTGTCCCTTTTTTTCTATTAATATTTACCTATTCGCTTCGGTGTCCTGGAGCATGTACAGAAGTCCGAATGCACCGCTTCCGTGGATGGCGGCCATGGAGGCTGATTCCTTCTGGACGATGATCTCGTCGAATACCATTATGTTGCTGACCCAGCGCTTGATTTCTTCTATTTCATTAATGGATAGGTCTGTGTGTGTTATGAAAAGAAGCTTCCTGTCGATCGGTGCAAATCTTGTGAGCTGATCCTCAACATAATTCTTCCTGCACTTTGCAACCGTACCGACCATCATCCTTCCAAGGGTTCCTCGTCCATCCCTGAAGAGGATTGCGGGCTTTAACATGAATACGCGGCTAAAGCCACCGGTCCTTCTCTTGATTCTTCCCATGCGGATAAGATAATCAAGAGTATCGATGAGGAAGCTGGTATGGATACGCTTCTTTATCCTGTTGAGCTCAGCTATGCACTCCTGAACGTTTTTACCCTCCTGACACAGCCTTATGGCCTGAAGCACAAGTATTCCTATGCCGCTTGATAAGCTCTCGGAATCAATTACGGTTACCTTATCAAAAGAGGCTGCTGCCTCCTTGGCAACATGGAACGCACCTCCTGCCTTTCCGGACATACTGATGTGAATGATGTTCTCGGCATCTGACAGGTGCGCAGCAAAGAAGTCCTCATACTCCTGCACGGACGGAATATCCGCATTCAGATTGTCCGCACCGCCTTCGCTCATGTACTTCAGGATACCCTCGGTCTCTACCTCAACACCATCAAGGAACAGACCGTACTTGGTCTTGATATACAGAGGAATAGTAGGAATCCTCAGCTTTTCTAACATCTCCTTTGGAATGTCGCAGGCACTCTCAGTAGTTATCAGGATAGGAAGTCTCTCCTTCTCTGACATGAGCTTGTCGTTCTCAGGATCGATATACATAGGTGATATCCTGCGAACCTTATCCGCAGGAAGGACTCTCAGCAGTGTATTTTCAAGCATCTCACCGGATATAGGCTTAAGCAGGAATCCATCAAAGCCGGCAACCCTGTACTTCGCCTGATCTTCAGATGAAGCGTACGCTGTAATAACGATAACAGGAGTCTCTCTGCACATGCCTCCCACCTGGGTCCGAAGCTGTCTGAGACACTCGATACCATCCATCTCCGGCATCTCATAGTCCATGAAAATACAGTCATATTCAACATCCGCGCATCGTGACAGACACTCTATTCCGCTCTCTGCCTGATCGATAACCATCTTGGTATCCTTAAGGAGCTTGGCGGTAACTATTCTGTTCATAACGTTGTCGTCAACAATAAGCACTCTGCAGGAAGGCGCCTCAAAGCTCTGTCTGTAGAACTGCGTAGCCTCACGCTTTTTAAGAGTCTCAAGAGCAAGCTCTCCGACAGGCTCCTCATTAACAACCTCCTGAGGAATAGAAACAGTGAAGGTTGAACCCTTGGTGTAGATACTGTTTACCTGAATCTCGCCGCCCATGGCATCTGTCAGCTGCTTAACGATGGCAAGTCCAAGACCTGTTCCGCTTATTCCCTTGGTCTGCTCTACATTAACCCTCTTAAACTCATCGAAAAGATAAGGCATACTGTCTCTCTTAATTCCCATACCTGTATCTTCTACCTGGAAAGAAAGAGTTATCTGCTTATTGCTTAGGGGCTTCCACTTAACCGTAAGCTTTACGCTGCCTTCGTTTGTAAACTTAATGGCATTGCCGATTATGTTCATAAGAATCTGCTCGATTCTCACATCATCACCAAGAAGTTTCTTGGGAATTGTTTTATCTATATCGACGTAAAAGGCCAGTCCTTTTCGTGATGCCTCTCCCCAGATGAGATTAACTGTCTCCGAAAGTAAAAGTGCAATATCGTATTCTGTAGGTACGATCTCCATCTTGCCGGATTCAAGCTTACTCATATCAAGAACGTCGTTCATAAGTGATAGCAGCATCTTACTGGAGCTCTTAATATTGCTGGCATACTCAGCTATCTCATCCGTAGTGGCATTCCTTAATATCATCTCGTTGAAGCCGAGGATGGAATCTATAGGTGTTCTGATTTCATGGCTTACGCTTGAGAAGAACTTACTCTTCGCCTGGCCGAGTTCCTCAATTTCCTTCTTCTGCTGCTCGATCAGCTTGTTCTCTGATTTATATATCTGATTTTGGAAAAGGATCATTACAGTCATCAGGCCGCTGACCAGGATAACACTGGTAAGTGAATCAAAATGAGCTGCTTCATCGGTGTGAGGTGTAACAAGATGTGGGAATTTATAGGCAATATAATAAGAAACAGCTGTTGTGCATGCACCGATTATAAGAAGGATATACTTTCTTACGCCCTCGACAGTCATTCCTATAAAGGTAAATCCGAACACAAACCAGATAGGCGAACCACCATAGATACCGCCACCAAGAATAAAAGCGGTAGGCAGAATGATGAGCACAAGTATCGACGCTATGATCGTGGCTCCAAGCTGGGTTTTCCTCTTTTTGATCGTGATCATTACCACAACGGTGAAGAACACAAGGAAAAAGGCTATGACCATGATGTTAATGATATCATCCTTAACGATCACCCCTATGAAGATAAGCAGGAACATGGAAAGAAGCCCTATGACAGGTATGACTGAAAACATCTTTTCCTGTAGGGTTTTATTTCTGTCGTATGCTGCATTGAACAAGCGCTTTAAGATCATGACGCACTACCTCCGTAAATCCGCATAATATCAGCTCTTACGGCATCAATCTGACGTTTTAAGTCATCGTGATTAGCTACAACAAACGCTTCCCATTTTTCCTCAGCAGCTCTCTCTATCTCGCCTGCTTTTTTGGAAAGGTCATTAGCGCCAATTATCCTGGTTGAAAGCTTGAGTCCTTCAAGCTTGATCCTGTAATTCTCCCAGTCCTTTGCCTCATATAGTTTTTGCAGCTCCTCTACGATAGAGTCTGCCTCCCTGTCAAACTCAAACAGCATCTCCATATAGAATTCGTTACTGCCACGGCATATCTTCACGCCATTCTGAAGATTGAGGAGCCCATAGTTCATAACCGTACCGACATTGCCACTAAAGCCCGGCAAAGTCGGCTCCTCATCCTTTTCTTCCTTAACTGCAACATACTCCCACATGGTTGAGGGCAGCAGTTTTTTCAGAACTCTCTCAAGCTCTGACAGCTCTATGGGCTTAGCAAGGAATTCATCAAAGCCCTCTTTTACGAACATCTCCCTGACACCGCTGACTGCATTGGCAGTAAAGGCTATTATGGAAGTATGGTCATCCTGTCCCGCATTCTGTCTTATGAGCTTCATAGCCTCAACACCGTCAACCTCTGGCATCATATGATCCATGAAAATGACGTCATATTTCTTTTTCTCACACATAGCCACAGCTTCCATTCCGCTGCGGGCAAGGTCAGCCTCCATACCATAGCCGGCGAGGATACCCTTTGCAACGATAAGGTTCATCTCCTCATCATCTACGATAAGTGAATTAACGTTCTTAAATACAAGCTTCTTGCCACTGGTCTCGGGATCGAACTCCCATACAGCCATTTTCCTGTTAACGGCATTAACAATAGAATGGCTGAAAATAGGCTTCCTGATGTAGGTTACATTGCTGTTATCTGCAATCTTAAATTCAGGAGTAACTGTCACAATTACAGAAACATCCGACTTGATATTTTCATAGTAATCCCTGTTATCGAGGTACTCCTCCTCAGCTGTGATAACATGCGTGATCTGACTCTTGGCACAGAGTCTCTTAAGCTCATCAAACTCAACAACCCTGTGGATCGGCACAGAGAGTCCCTTAAGAATATGCATTATCATGATATTGTAGTACTCTCTGACAGCAGGGCTCTTGTACTTGTCATTTCTTAAGTAGCATGCGATCTCAAGCTTTTCAGGATGATCAACCACTACGCTGGGCTTCTCATCAACTACCTGCTGAGGTACTGTTACTGTAACCTTAGTTCCCTTCTTAACTTCACTCTCTATTCTTACAAAGCCGCCCATCTTCTTAACAAAGCCATTTACGATGGACAGCCCAAGTCCTATTCCCTCAGTTCTTCTGCTTCTTCCAGAATCGATCTGATAAAGGCCTTCGATAACCCTCTTTCTCTCCTCATCAGTCATACCTATTCCGGTATCGGTAACCTCAATGCAAAGATTTGCACCGTATTCCTTCTTACGGGCAAATACACGAAGATTAACGCAGCCATTTTCGTCAGTAAATTTGATGGCATTAACTATGAGATGTCTTATGATTCTCTTTATTCTTGCTGCATCGCCCACCATTCGGGCAGGGATGTTGGCATCCATATCTATTACTATTTCAGGCGTGCCTTCCCTCTGCAATCTGAACTCTGTCGCAACATCATTTACAAGAGATGAGATACGATACTCATCCTCCGACAGCACCAGAGATTCCGTATCGATTTCAGTGTAGTCAAGGATATCCTCTATTCTGCTGAAAAGTCTGCGACCAGCATCCTGGATTGCTGAAAGGTCAGCCTTCTTCTTTTCCTCCTTCTCATTATTTAAGAGAAGTCCTGATAGACCTGTAACTACGTTTATGGGGGTACGCAGTTCGTGAGAGATATTAGCCATGAAGTCCTCGGATTTCTGCTTCATCTCACTCATCTCTTCTTCCAGCTCATCAGCCATGCTCTTGGACACAGCAAACATCTCACAGATATATCCGGCAACTCTGTTAGCCAGAGCAATTGCCATGCAGTCTAAGAGTACTATGCCTGCATTAAGCTGATCAGCTGATTCAACCTTGGTCAGGATCAGTATCAGGTGATAGCCAAGAAGCATCAGATATGCCATTAAAAATATACGAAGAACAGGCTTTTCCTCAGTAAGAGAGAAAAGCATCATCGCCAATACAAAAATCAGCGCCGAATTATAAAATTGTTCGATATGGGATCCATAAAAGAACACCGCGAGCGAGATAAAGCCCGCATAAACGAAGACCCGGAACCTGAAGACGAACTGTCCGGATACATAGAGACTCCAGGAAGTAATGGCGCCGATTGCAATAATCGGAATCGCCCAAAACTCCCATTTTTCTGCTATTGAGACCACAATAAGTCCAAGCGAATACAGCGTGTAACACACAAGTATTACTATCTGAATGCTTTTTCGCATTTCCTCATGTCGCCTGCCTCTATCCATAGCTGCACCTCATAATACAGAAAAGTACAATAGCAACCCTACCCATATGAGCGAAAGCACATTGAGTATTATCCCCAAATTTGGAAACAGCCTGAATATATCTTTTTCCATTCTGGACATTATTCCCAGAACCAGCCCGGCTATGGAGTACAGTAAGCAGAACATGACTGCCACGCCATACCGGGGTTCCGCCTGCCCTCCGTTTTCATAGCTTTTAAAAACGGCCAGGCAGATGGTCACTACGGAAATTAGTCCGAGAGCCGCGGAAAGAACTCCTTTTTCAGGATGCTTCTTGTCCGTAAACACATATCTGCCATGTCCGCGAACAGGAAGCTTGATATTCAGTTTTCTCCTCTTTCTTCTCTCCTCCATATAAATTACTTAGCAGAAACTGCTCCATACTCCTTGTAATACTCGTCGATGGCCTTTTTGATGTTCTTGTCGATAATAACATCGCCATCAAAGGACTTGCCGTAAAGATGCTCGACAACCTCCTGCATTGTTACGATAGCGCCTGCCTCAAATCCATATCTCTCACGGATCTCGTCAAGTGCGCTCATGTCTGTCTCAAGTCCCTTCTCCTGTCTGTTAAGAGAAACCATCATCCCAACGATATCTGCGTCAGCCTGCTCTCTGATGATCGGAACTGTCTCCTCGATTGACTTACCTGATGTTGTAACATCCTCGATGATCATGACTCTGTCGCCATCTCTGAGCTTTGTTCCAAGAAGGATACCCTTATCGCCGTGATCCTTGATCTCTTTTCTGTTGGAGCAGTAGCGGATCTCTCTTCCGTAAAGCTCGCTGATAGCGATTGTTGTAGCTACTGTAAGCGGAATTCCCTTGTAGGCAGGTCCGAATAAAACATCAAACTCAAGTCCGAAGGTATCGTGAATTGCTCTTGCGTAGTACTCGCCGAGCTTCTTGAGCTGAGCTCCTGTAACGTATGCACCGGCATTCATGAAAAAGGGAGATTTGCGTCCGCTCTTAAGAGTGAACTCTCCGAACTTCAGAACGTTACTGTCTACCATAAATTCAATAAACTCTTCCTTATATCTTTCCATCTTTATATAATCTCCTTAGTTTAATGCGCTTCTGATATCTTCCTTCATGTCGAGAACGGCTGCTCTTGCTGCCTCTCCAAGAAGTTCCTTTGAAGGATCTCCATACTTTTCATTCTTCCATGCTGCGATTATTCCTCTTGAGGAATTAACTATCGCACCAAGTCCATCCTTGTCGAAGAAGTGAACCAGGTCAGATCCCTTACCGCCCTGTGCTCCGTAACCCGGTACCAGGATAAATGCGTGTGGCATGATATCACGAAGTACCTTACCCATCTCGGGATAGGTAGCGCCTACAACAGCGCCGACGTTACTGTAGGTTCCGTCCATGGAATCCTGTCCCCATTTTTCTACAAGCTCACCGACTGTCTCGTAGAGAGGCTTGCCATCAGCTATCTTATCCTGAAGCTCACCACTGCTGGGGTTTGAAGTCTTAACAAGTACGAATATTCCCTTGTCAAATTCATTACATACATTTATGAAGGGATTAACTCCATCTGATCCAAGGTAAGGATTAACTGTTGCGAAGTCTGCATCAAAGCCCCTCACCATAGTATCTCCGACCTTAGATGCACCAAGGTGTGCAAGTGCATAGGATTCTGATGTTGATCCTATGTCTCCCCTCTTAACATCCGCTATGACAAGGAGTCCCTTCTTATGACAATAATCAATAGTATTTTTATATGCCACAAGTCCCGGAAGGCCGTACTGCTCGTACATCGCAACCTGGGGCTTAACTGCAGGAACAAGGTCACAGATGTTATCAACTATTTCCTTGTTGAATTCGAAAAAGCTCGCCGCTACAGCATCAGCTGTCTGCCCATATTCTGAAAAGGCTTTATCAAGGATCCTTTTCGGAATGAAATCGGTCTTGGGATCAAGACCTACAACAATAGGTGCCTCTGTCTTTTTGATTCCGTCAATCAGTTGTTTTATCATGGGATTCTCCTTGTATGATTGTTCTTTTTACACTCCACGATAGTATACTTGATTTTCGGAAAAATTACATCATTTTTTCTCGTCAAAAAATACATCAATACTATTTATAAGCTTTGCCTTTGGCATGGTTTTAAGCAGATATTTGGCAGGTCTTAGTGCAGCCACGGAAACAACGCTTTCCTTATCGCTCTTTGATGTGAGGAACATAACAGGAAGATCCTTTAATTTATCGTCCTTCCTTATTTCCACAAGAACCTGCGGTCCATCCATCTGCGGCATCATATAATCAAGAAGCACCAGGTCAACGGAATTAGTCTGTAAAAAGTTCATGGCTATTTTTCCTGAGCTTGCCATATAAACTCTGTACTTCACAGAGAGCCATGTCTTGATCATCCTGAGCATCGTTCCGTCATCATCCACAACCAGTATCTTCTTTTTCTGTTCCTCTCCCATGGCGTTGCTCTTAACAACCATGTCCAGCTGCTCCGCAAGCTGATTCACATCGAGAGGACGAAGGAAGCTCTCGGTAACCTTTATCTTTGAGATAACCTTTGATGCGTATTCGAGCTCATCGGTATTGCCCACTTCATATAAGAAGAAATGATCCGTATCGATTGCTTCATTCAGATATCCAAGAGGATCGATTCCGTTTTTAAGCGGGTCGCTCCTGTCGATATCCCCCAGATACACAACGTACAGCTCGGGTTTATCCTCAACCTCCATGATGTCTTTACTTGTGAATTCACATTTAACAACCTCATATCCTGCATTCTCAAGTCCCCTTGCTATTGCACTGACCATGAAGCTTCTTTGTGATCCTATAAGCAAAACCCGTTTTTCCATAGTCTGCCCCTTTACTTCAAAATGTCTAACAATCCATCCCTGTCAACTGCTGCCAGAAGTTTCTTAATCTCCTTATAGGTACCCTTGAAATCATCCGGCATACGATAATCATCCATCATTGATACCACATCATCAGCACTGTCAAAATAGGAGCCTTCGACAAATTCCCTAAGACTCGTAAGCGCACCTTTAAGTTCCTCCGGTTCGATGAGAGGCTTGTTCATATCCTCCTCGGAATCACCGGATGCCTCCTCAATAAGAGGTGCAAGATATTCCATATATTGCCTGTAATTCTCTAGCAGCTCGGGCGTGCGTCTTTCAATTTCGTCCACGTCACTGTTAAGTCCGCACTTCTCAAGAAAGGCTGCAAAATTGGATAGTTCCGATGCTCCTATAACTCTGGCAGAGCTCTTAAGTCCATGAACGTAGGTGGTATAGTTCTCATAATCTCCGGCCTTCCAGGCATCCTCAATGGACTGGGCGTTTGACTCTATTGAAAGAGCAAAATTGGTTGCTACATTTTTAAGTGCAGCAGGACCTCCGCAGTTCTTTGCACCTTCATCAGGATCTATTCCCGTGAGATTGGACATTATTCCAATGGCCTCGAGATCCTCTGCTCCGATTCCATCGGTTTCAATCACGGAATCAAAGCCATCATCTCCGGGTCGAAGGACTATGTCATCAGGAAGCGCCTTTAAAATGGCATCCTCAAGCTTTGCAGAATCTATAGGCTTTGGAAGATAACCTGCAAAGCCTTCCTTCAAATACATCTCTCTTGCGCCGCTTATAACATTGGCGGTGAGAGCATATACGGGCACGTCCTTGTTAAGGTTCTCATCCATTTCCTTCATGGCGTGAAGTGTCTCAACTCCATCCATCTTAGGCATTCTGTGATCCAGGAAAATGATGTTGTACTTGTTAGCACATACCTTTTCCAGTGCTTCAAGTCCGCTCTCTGCGGTATCAACCTTAACCTGTGTTGCCTTCAAAAGTCCCTGTATTACAGTAAGGTTAGCAACAGTATCATCAACTACCAGCACATTGGCCTCAGGAGCATGGAAGGATTCATGGTATGTCTCCTGTCCAAGAAGTGACTCCTCATAGGTTGATGCGAAATCACCGATGGGATTCCTGCTTATAACCTTTTGCTTTATGGAAAATGAAAACTCGCTGCCCTTTCCATATTCACTGCTGACAAGAAGTCTTGAACCCATAAGTGCCAGGAGCTGCTTGACGATATTCATTCCAAGACCCGTGCCTTCAACGGTACGGTTCCTGTCTTCCTCTATACGCTCGAAGGGTGCAAAGAGTCTGTCCATATCCTCCTTGCGGATTCCAATACCGGTATCCTTAATGTTGAAACGCAAAAGAATAATGTCCTTATCATCAGTCTCCTTATGGTCGATGGTTATGGTGACACTTCCTTCGTTAGTGTACTTAATGGCATTGGTTATGACATTCATCGCACACTGCTTTATACGAATCTCATCACCCATGAGCATGCAGGGGATATCGGTTGAGATATTGGTCTTAAGCTCAAGGTTCTTACCCTTCATACGCATGTGTGCTGTATTTATCAGATCGTTTATCATGGAGCTTAGATCATACTCAACCGGAATGATCTCGGTTTTTCCTGCCTCAATCCTTGAAAAATCAAGAATATCATTAACAAGTCCAAGGAGCATTTTTCCTGAACTGTTAACATTGGATGCGTACTTGATGATCTCGGGATCCTTACTCTCTCTTAAAATCATCTCATTGAAGCCCAGCATGGCATTTATAGGGGTCCTGATCTCATGTGACATACTTGAGAGGAAATTGTTCTTCGCCTCATTAGCGGACTGCTGGAATCTAAGTGCATCAGCAAGTGACTTCTGAGCCTGTATCATCTTTATATAGCCCACCATGTTCTCTGCTGTTTTTGCAAAATTCGAATACATATACTCGATCTCATCATCCGTATGAATATCGAGCTCCCGGAGCTTTTGAAGGTTCTCATCCAGTCCCTTTGCTCCCATGTCATAAAATGCCTGCATAGAATCCGCCAGTCGCATTATTGGCCGGGCTATTCTGTACTGGGCAAACTGATTGGTCAGCACACTAAGTGGTATGACAACAACCAGAATCAGTAGTATAAGCTTCGTATCAAAAATAAGTGTATCGCTGTTCAGCTCTAAAAGAAGATATCCAGTGGATTGTGCAGCCTCTATTTCACTGACCTGCTGCTCCAGTGCGATTATGTTTGTAATCTTCCTCCAGTCAGTATTCTTTTTAATAACCTCAACCTCAATATTCACCTCGTCCTGAAGACTGTTTTTCATATTCGGAATAAGGGTATTGGCAAATATCGCAGCTGCCAGTCCAAGTGCTATTGCCTGCACGAAAATGATAAAGGACACAGTCTGACTGAGCTTACTTTTTCTGTAATCAGCCATTTTTCTTGTGAGCTCATCCACATCATCCCTGTAATAAACTCCGCTAAAAAACAGTGCCTTTGCCTTATTCGGGCACTTGGCATACACAATATAAATAATAGCAACTGCCAAAAAAGCCTCAGGCAGCTCATTTATGAAATAGAAAAAAGAGCGCCCGGGCGCAAACTCCATGAAACCTCTACCTGCGAGGATTCCAAGGCAGCCGCCCCATACACTCCCATAAAACAACATAAAATACAGCATTGCTATCAGGGCGGTTTTTTTCCTTTTGAAAAACTCACTCATAGTAAAGTGGTGAGTTGAAGCAGCCCCGAGAATATAGATTCCTGTCACAAAAGCAAGTTCTTTGTTGACAGAGGTTTTAACCGCAAAAAGGATAAAGCACGAAAGAATTGAAGGCAGGACGCCCTCAAAGGCAGTCAAAACTATCAGGGGTGAAAACTTAAAAAGATAAACAGATGCGAACTGTAATTGATTAAGATCATCCCCGCTATCAATATGCAAATTGTTGATGATTGTAATCCATGTGGTAAGCACAAACATTACAATCAATACCAAGTATCTGATGTAGAACAGTTTATCGCGTTTACGGTTCATGGCAGCATCCTCATATTTACTGCTCTTCGTACATTAGTCCCATTCCTTTACCTTCAGTCTTTGCCTTGCAAAGCGCTGTATCGGCTTTCCTGTAAAGATCGTGATATCCTCTGCCCTGGTCAGGATGTATTACATATCCGGCAGATACTGTAAACTGAATTCTGTCTCTGTGATACGCCACCTCAAAGGTATTGTCACATAACTCGGAAACCCGCTTCTTAAGATTGCCGATCTCAATATTTTCCACAAATATCAGGAACTCATCCTGATCGATGTGACATACTATTCCATCCCTTCCGAAGATATCATCGAGCCTTGCAGATATTCTCCGTAAGACTTCGTCCCCCGCAAAGGATCCGTACTTGTCATTTATTACCTTAAAGTCATCGATGTCCGCCATGATAAGAGCAGACTTGCCATTCTGATGCCTGTAGAGTCTGTTTCTGATAAGCGGCACCGCAGTGTGTCTGTTGTAAAGACCGGTGAGAGAGTCCCTCTCTGCCATCTGTCTCACAAGATCCTTGGATCTCTTGTATTCATCGATATCAAAGGACAGGAAATAAGCGATTATATCCCCATTGTCCTCCATTATCTGATAAATGGTGTGGGTCCATCTGGGTGCCATTTTTATATCAACTATCCTGTGGAATTCAAAATCATCAAAGGTTATTCCACTGTGATAAGCAAGAATAAGTCTATCCTTACTGAAAAAATCGTTTGCTATGCTCTGCTCATCAACAATGACTGACTTTTTGACTATCTCATCAATCATAGCCTGATAAGACTCAGACTTGTGATAGGACTTGTCCAGAATCTTGCGCTTACTGCTAAGGTGAACACGAAGGAGCTTATCCTTACTCAGATTAGCGACAATGAAAAATGAGTGCTTCTGGAACTGGGAATAGGAATTATATTCAAGAAGCGATACAAATCCCCTTGCTGCAAGAGTCATGTATACAGGAGATTCCGACATAAAAAGCTCGTCATCCTCAAAGCCCGTGCGATCCTCTTCCTCTTCTTCCTCCGGAGCATCCTTTTTAAGCTCGATAACACTTCTTCCAAGCCCCAAAGCCTCGTCATCGGCCTCCTCAGCTCTCTGAGCCGGAGTTTCCTTATACTTATTCCTATCCTCATCCAGATAGTCTATGCATTCCAGTTTGGTCATAGGTCTTCCGAAGAAATAGCCCTGAGCCTTCTCACATCCCACGCGCTTAAGGAAATCCCATGCCTCTAAGGTCTCAACGCCCTCTGCAAGAGTCTGAATTCCAATCTCCTCTGCCATGTTGATAACATTTTCCCAAATAGCTGTCTCTCTGGGATTAGATCCAAAATTCTGAAGAAACTTCATGTCAAATTTGAGCACGTCAAACTCATAATCCTTTAGCAGATTAAGGGATGAATATCCGCTTCCGAAATCGTCCATCCAAACCTGGTATCCGCCCCTTCTGAATTTATCTATTGTTCCCCTTAGTACATCCTGGCTGTCATCCAGGGCACTCTCAGTAACCTCAATATGAATGAGGCTCTTGGGAATATTGCACTGATGAACCGCATCATTAACAACGTGGTACATATCTCTCTGATGAAAATCTGTACGTGATAAGTTGATTGAAACAGGGTGAGGTTTTAATCCCTGATCCATGAAATCTCTGATATCCTCGCACACCTGCCTCACCACATAGGCATCAAGCTTGTAGATAAGATGTGCGTCCTCCAGGATTGGTATGAAAACACCGGGCATAAGGAATCCGTGAACCGGATCAACCCAGCGGGCCAGTGCTTCAAAGCCGCAGACTCTGCCTGTAATAACCCTTACAACAGGCTGATAATAAACCTGAATATATCCCTTAAGGACAGCTTCGCTGATATTGTGAATTATATAATGAGCAAGATCAAGTTGAGTCCCCAGCTCATTATCGTAGTATCTGAAGATATGGTCATAATTTTTCTTAATACTGTTGCAGGCAATCCTGGCCCTGTCACAGGCTATACTGATGTCGGTATCCTCCGAGTCAATCTCGTAGATACCTGCATGCAGCTCAATACCCGCATCCGGATTATAGCTGTGGATACGCCTTCCAAGATCATCTATTCTGGCCTCGATACTGTTATAATATGCCAGCGCAACAAAATGGTCATCAGAAAAGCGCGACACCATAAGCTCCGGAAATATCTTCTCAATATGCTTGGCCATATTCTGCAGGAATCGGTCTCCAGCCTCAAAGCCATACCTTGCATTGTAGTTCTTGAAATTTTGCACATCAAAATAGATGATGACGAATTCTTTTTCCTTCTTATTCCGATCATCCATCAGCTTCTGTGCATTTTTTCTGAAAGCATACAGATTTGGCAGACCTGTTAACTGATCAATCTCTTCATTTCTTAGCATAATCCCCTCACAGTAAAGCTTCGAAAACGAAACTATTGCACTACCCTTAATGCATAATATTGATTGCTCTTATTTATTATCACAGGTGCACTGCTAAACACTTCATCCCCGATATAGCACCTGTCCCTTTGTTCATCACATTCGAATGTTCTTTGGTCAGGATCGTTTTTAGTAACTTCCTCGATTGCCTGACTTAATGTCTCATCCGGACTACATAAATAAATCTTCATAGCATCCTCCCATATAGTCTTATTCTACAACGAAAACAATAAGGAATGAGCATTTTTATTGTTTTTTAAGACTATCTACAGTATTACTTTACAAACTTAACAAAATCAATCAAAATAGGAAAGGTTGGCGCGAAAAGCTCTCTTTTTATCAGCGTCTTCAAGAAAAAATTTTAAAATCGGAGTGCACTATTATGAATTTAAAAAGTAAGATAAATGACTATTTTAAACAGCCCTACTTCAAGAAAAAATTCGGCATCATGTTACTCGGTGTTGTTCTCATGGGATTTTTCTTATCCTTCCTCATTGAGGTAAGTCTCGGAACAGATCCCTGCTCCTTTATGAACCTTACTATTTCAGGACGCCTTGGAATTCTGTTTGGCACCTGGCAGGTTATACTCAATTCAGTCCTTTTCATATTTGTAATTCTCCTTGACCGTCATCAGATAGGTCCCGGCACAATTGCAAACATGGTCTTAATCGGATATATTTCAGATTTTTGCAGATGGGTATGGAAAAAGACCATCCCTGATTTTATCTTTCAGGAATGGCCCTACAGAGCTATCGTCTTTATTTTGGCACTTCTTTGTTTTATAGTTGCCGCTTCATTTTACATGAATGCTGACATGGGCGTTGCACCCTATGATGCAATCCCCAATATCATAAGCAACCGCGTTCTTAAATCAGTGCCCTTCAAATTTGTCCGTATCGGATTCGACGGCACGGTTTTACTCATTGGTTTCCTTCTCGGAGGTCGTGTCGAGATCTGCACCATCCTTATGGTCTTCCTTCTCGGCCCTACTATCACCGCTGTCGGCGGATTTCTCAACAGAAGAGTCTTCCGATTCGGAGTTTAAAGTCTTATCAATCAAATCCTCAGAGGTTATAAGTCTTATATCCTCTGGGGTAGGATTTTCGATCTTAGCAATTCTTCTGGCCTGATTGGTTACTATCTCTTCAAACAGGTTTCTGACTTCTCTTGCATTCGCGAAGTTTTCAAGACGAGCAAGCTTTCTCTGACTAATGAGTTCTCTGACGTGTTTCTTTGCATCTTCGTCTAATTCATATTCATATTTTTTAAGATTCATGTTGAAGATTTCTTCAAGCTCATCCACAGAATAATCCGGGAATTCGATGTACTTGTTGAAGCGGGACTTGAGTCCGGGATTGGAGTTAATGAACTTTTCCATGGGATCTGTGTAGCCTGCAACGATTACAACAAGGTCATCTCTGTGATCCTCCATTGCCTTGAGGATCGTGTCGATTGCCTCCTGACCGAAGGCGTCATTTTCCTGAGAAAGGGCGTAAGCCTCATCTATGAAAAGAACACCGCCAAGAGCCTGGTTGATCTTATCCTGGGTCTTAAGAGCTGTCTGACCAACGTAGCCGGCAACAAGTCCTGAACGGTCAACCTCAACGAGCTGTCCCTTAGAAAGGACACCTATCTGCTTGTAGATTCTTGAAATGATGCGGGCAACTGTTGTCTTACCTGTTCCGGGATTACCTGTAAATACAAGGTGAAGTGAAACGGGAACAGACTTCATCCCCTCATCTTTTCTGAGCTTCTGAACCTTTGCAAAATCTGTCAGCTCCTTGACATCATGTTTTATTGATGTAAGCCCTATAAGAGCATTTAAATCCTCCATGGGATCTGTCTCGGGCTCCCCAGGCTTTTCCTCCTGCTTGGGTGCAGGTGCTGAGTTTGCTGTAGCTGTAGGCATTGGAGGTGTAGGCTTGTTGATATTATTGAAAAGTGCCTTAGCCTCATTTAATGCCTCATCTGCACTGTGATAGCCTTTACCAGCATTTACATTTTCGTCTGCCTTATTCTCTATCTGAGGAGTGTCGTTATCCTGACCTAAGCTGATCTTGTTATCCATCTTGGGGCCGGTAATGTCTTTTCCTTCTTTTATCTTCTCAAAGTCCTCATTAACCTGCTTTTTGATCTCGTTTTCCTTCTTCGGATCATCGAATACCGGAGGCTTGCCGTCTCCGCCTGAACCCGGTCCGAAAAAGTCATTAAATACACTATCGATATATTTATTGTAATTACTGTCTGACATTTCTTAAAAACTCCTCTGATTTTCTCTATTATATAAATGCCTCAAGCAGAATCCTGCCTGAGGCTATTCATTACTGATACCACTCTGATACGTCGCAGCGGTTAGCTACACCATATCCTGTCGCATTGGATGTATACTGCCAAGCAAATTTTGATCCGCCATATCCGCAGAATCCTCTGTAATCTGCAACCCATACTGAGAAGGGAAGCTGACTCATATCCACTCTGTTTTGCAGCCAGTTGGTTGATCCATATACACCTGACTGAATTCCTCTTGCATTAAGCTGAGCACATGCAGCTCTTACTGCAGCTGTTCTCTGTTCCCTGTTGAGGTTATCAGATCTTCCGCCGTTGCCGCTACTCTCAGTATCGATAAATACAGGCATTGCGATGTTCATTCCCGCAAGCTCGTTTGCGATCCAGTTACCCTCTTCAGCACCCTCTGCCGCATTTACAGCTGTAGTAAAGAAGTATACTGAGAAAGGAATTCCATGCTGCTGGCAATTGTAAACATTACTTCTGAACTTGATATCCTCCTGGAGACTACCCTGTGAATAACCTCTGTAGCCTACACGGATGATAACACCGTCACAGCTGTTCTTAAGCTGCTGCCAGTTATTAACTGTGTTGTGACTTGAGATATCTACAAGCTTACCGGTTCTGTATGTAAGTGATGTCTGTGTTGTTCCACCGCCATTATCCTTAGGCGCGTTAGGATTCTTAACCTTAACGGTACACTTGGCAACCTTATTTGTAGAACCTGCCTTACAGAAAATGGAGCATTCACCATAACCCTGGATTGTAACAACACCTCTGTTACTTACTGTAGCAACACCGGTATTGGTTGAGCCCCAAAGAACAGGCTCTGCACTGTACTTCTTAGGTTTAATCGTTGATGACAATGTGAAGGTCTTACCTATTGTCTTGTAATTCTTCTTAGCAGCACTTAGCTTGATGCTCTTTACCTTAACGGTCTTGGCAACCGTAAGATGAATCACATACTTAACATTATCCTTCCTGTTGATAACTGTGATATCGCACTTACCGGCCTTAACCGTTGTTACTATACCCTTTGCAGACACCTTAGCGATCTTCTTATTAGATGTCCTGAACTTGAAATTCGCCTTATTCTTGGTGGTGTCAATCTCTTCACCATACCTGTCAACTCCGATGATGAACTTCATACCTGTCATTACACGCAGGTTCTCAGACTGTATCTCTTCAGTCTCTTCTGTTGTTGCTCCCGTAGAAGCAGCTGCTGAAGACGGTGTCGTCTTCTCCTCAGGCTTCTCTATCTCAATCTCCTTGGTATAGATACCTGAATACTTAAGTGCAGCAGCACTTGCATTAATCGCAGGCGCAGCCATAGCTATTACTGCAGCGGAAAATAATCCCGCTATCAATCTCTTTTTAATTCTCATGGAAAATTTACCCCCGAGTTAAAACAAAACTTTATGTCATTATCAAGTATAGCACAACCATACATACCATGCCATAAATAATCCCCAGGTGGGCAATTATTACGAATCGCAGGCCAAAACTTCACACTGCCCTAAGGGGCCCACACCCATTTTGTGCATCACGCCTCAAAGCATTTAATGCCCTCGCTGTGACATAAACACTTCTATGCTGCACAACTCACTTCTGAGCCAGGAATTATACCTTAATGCTCATTTTACGAGTGGATGTGAGCGTCTGTTTTTCTTAAGCTGGTTAGTCACTTTGCCGCATGCCGTGAAAATGTCCGAAGCAGGACGTTCAAAAAACTTCATTGTCATGGTCACACGGTGCGCCAGCGCACCTGCAACAAATAAAACGCGTGTCCCCAAGCTCTCTTCGAGAGTTTGGGAGCACGCATTTTTTTGTTGTGGCCAGCTTGCCTTCAGGCAAGCAGTGACCATGACTTTTATTTATGTATACTACGTCCTGCAAGTTCTTTTCTAAGGCATGCTTATAAAGCAAAGTGACACCAGCTTTAAAAAACAAGCGAACATGAAAGAACTCGTAAAATGAGCTTAAGGTTAATTCAAAGGCTCAGAAGCTCAGACATGTTGCAGTATAGTGCGTATGTCACAGCGAGGGTATTAAATTTCGGCGCAGAATTTTGCACAAAATGGGTGTGGGCCCCTCTGGGCAGCGTGAAGTTTTGTCCACACAAAAAAAATTGCGCCACAGCGTATGCTGTGGCGCGGTAGTCGGTTATCCGAAAATTCCAAGGAATTTCTTTACTTTGATTGATAGTATGTTGGATTCCTGTGAGTAAACTCTGCCAGATCCTTTTCCCTGGTACGATTTAATCTTGTAGTAGTAGGTCTGTTTGTTGCCTACGGTGATATCCCAGTAGTTACCGGAATTTACGGAAGCGATCTCGGTGTACTTGCCGTCCTTGGAAGTGCTGCGGAGGATTACGTAGCCATCTGCAGCGGAGTCCTTAGTCCACTTTACGTTGACACCAAGAAGTGTCTGGCTGACTGAGTTGAGCTGAGGCTTCTTTAACTTTTCTCTTCCAACTGTTACGGTGTCCTCAAGAACTGTTTCCTCAACAACCTGAGTGTCATCGCTGTTGATTCCATAAACTTCAGTTTTAATTACTGTGTCCTGACCGTCGAGGTTCTTCTTAACATCAAATGTAAGGGAGATAAGTGTTCCGCTTACGCTTTTAGCTGAATCATTAACGAATGCATAAGCAATTCCCTTCTGGTCGTCGCTTGTGAAATTCTTATTTACATCTGACTCTGAAAAGCGGATACCCTCGGTGTCCTTTTTAAGTGTAAGAACGCTGCCGTCATAAACAACTGCAACTCTACCATCAGAAACTGATGTCTTATCAAGCTTAACTGTGTATGTAACCTTCTGGCTGTCAGCCTTTCCGCTTACTACAGCAGTTGTATGTAATACGCCGTTATCCTGAGCCTTTACCTTAGCTCCCGGTATTACTGCAAAAAGAACAAGCATTGCAGTCAAAAGAACGGCTGCTCTTCTTAATACCTTAGTCATTGTTGTTTCCTCCTAACTCATCCTCTTTTGCAGAGTCATCTGTTTTATTTCCTGCTGCAGAGTCATCCTCTTTAGAATCGTCAGAAGCGTCATCATCTGCCTTTTCTTCTGTAGGCTCCTGTGCTTTGGGCTCGGCCTCATCCTTGGCTTCTTCCTTGGTTTCGTCCTTCACCTCATCCTGAGCCTCTTCCTTGTTCTCTTCTTTGGTCTCGTCCTTGGACTCTTCCTTGGTTTCGTCCTTAGCTTCCTCCTGCTCAGGCTCTCTACTTTCCTCAGCGGTTTCATCCTTGCGTGTCTGAGGCTCTGAGTAATCGTCGTTTGAATCAGCATCCTCACTGGGCTCATCGCCTGCATTACCGTCTGAAACTGTTGTAGGATCTGTAACTGTTACTTCAATCTTAGCTACAAGGTGCTCACCCTTCTTGTTAGTTGCAAGGGTTGCTACCATAACTGTTGCTTTACCTTCTGAGATAGCCTTTACAACACCGTTCTGGTTAACAAGAACAACGTCCTCATCAGTGCTCATCCACTCAACTGCGTTGTAGCCCTCAGCAAGCCACTTAGGTCCTACAGTAACATTGACCTTAGCGGAATCGCCAACCTCAAGCTCAAGGCTCTCCTTATCAACGCTTATCTCTGTAACGTACTTTGTATCAGCATGTCCTGTGTTGTTGAAGCGGTAAACTGATGCATTGCCTGCATAGTCGAATACTTCTGCGTAGAATACATCATCCGGTACCTCTACTGAAACAACTACATCCTCATCCTTGTTCTGCTGGTTAACAGCATATCTTCCGATGAGTGATTTCTTATCGCTGCTGATAAGAAGTACTGCTGCTGAATATCTGTTGTCATAAAGTGTAAGGTCATAGCCGCCATCCTGATTCTTAACAGCATCAGTGATAACAGGCTCTGTGTTATCGATTGCGATAGGTGTTGTCATGTAAAGTCCCTTACCATCAAGTGTAGAAGGATCCTCTACATTGTCATAGTAGCTGGGAACTGCCTCGATTGTGACATTAACCTCTGTACCATCCTCAAGGGGCTCACCATTTGCATCTGTTCCTGCCCAGTTAAGTTCCTGAGCCTGGATGTAATTCTGCCACTGACCGTTATAAACAAATGAAGCATAGTTCTCATACTCAACGTGCTTGAAGTACTCTTCACCTGTGTTCTTATCTGTGATGCTCATGATTACTCTGCTGGCATTTCTGATAAGTGAGTAATACTGAGAACCGAGTACTGTTCCATTAAGTGAGCTGATCGCATTTCTGTCTGCGATGTACTCATCATCCTGTGCGAACAGGTTAGGAATATAGTAGTCTTCCTCTTCATCTCCCATCGGGAATACTGTAAGGAAGTTAGTTTTTGAAAGTCCTACATAGGTTGCTGCATTCTTAGCATATTCCTTATCGTGAACTGCTCTAAGGAAATCGAAGTTCTCATACATTGAGGAATCCATCCAGCTTCCATAGAATGCAAGGAACGGAACTGAAAGTGATACAACACCGTTTACATAGATGTAACCATCTACATACATACCATTTTCAAATCCGGCGAGATACTCTCTGTCGCTGTCTGAAAGGTTGATTGTTACATTAACCTTTGTAGAATCCTTAACCTGCATTACTCTGAGGTCAAAGTCTGCAACGTCTACCTTTTTCTTGATCTGCTGTCCGAAGAGGTATACGTCCTTTGTATTTACAACGCCGTCCTTATTAAGGTCGAAGTAATCCTCGTGCTCTGAAACAAGTGAAAGCTCCTTGGAGCCATTTACTACCTGAAGAAGAACCTTGCGATCCTTGCTGTTGATCTTACCGTCGCCGTTTAAGTCGTAAACAAGTGTAGTATCGTCGGCTGTAAGTGCAACCTCAGGATTAAGCTTGTGTGATGAGCCTGCGAAATATGTGATTCCGCCGTCCTCATAAAGCTGCTCTGTAAGTACGCTTGCGTCAAGAACATAGTACTGAGGGTTCTCAGACATGTTGTAAACATCAAATGAGAAGCTGTAGTTACCGCTTCTTGAAGGATCGTCGCCAAGAACAACCTTAGCCTTACCATCGTTGCCATTCTTATCACCAACAAGGATGTAAGAAGGTGATGTAACTGCATCATAAACATTTGCAAGACCTGCACCCTGTGATCTGGGTGAAATTTCAGGTGCTGCTGCATCATTATCCTCATGAAGCGGAACTGCTGTGCTCATGATAAGTGACTGTGCAAGAGTACGAACTGAAACATCGTTTTTATCTGCAAGCCCGTTCTCTCTGATGTACTGCTCAACAAGTGCACTCTGACCAGCGATGGAAGGAGCTGACATTGATGTACCGCTCATGTTTCCATATGTGCCCTTGTCTCTTGTTGAATAGATGTTTCCACCGGGAGCTGTGATCTCAGGCTTAAGATCAAGTGATCCAGGTACACCGTATGAAGAGAAATCACTCATTGTGTATCCGTCGGGAGCTTCGTAGTTGGTCTTAACTTTACCAACAACCTTGAGAGTTCCCTCAAATACTGTCTCGGAAACCTGCTCAGCGCTCTGTGCAATAGCCTCTCCTTCAGCAAGTGTGATGGATACCGCAGGGATAACTGCTGTGCTTCCCTGGAGTGTCATGCTGATAGTTCCGGGCGCGTTGTTGTAGATAACTACAGCCTTAGCGCCTGCTGCCTCAGCATTCATCTGCTTCTCACCAAAGGTGATGGCACCTCTCTGAACAAATACTATCTTGTCCTTAACATCAAGACCTTCGTAGTCAGCAGCCTCACCCTTTGCCCTTAAGAATACAAAAGGATAATCTGTTCCGGCCTGATCAGCTGATGTATCAAGAGTCTGGAACCCGGGAGCAAGTGTTTCATTACCTGCTGTGTAGAATACGCTGTTTCCATCAGGAGTGATGAAGTAGTTGCCTGTAAATCCGCTGTTAACGGCACTGGCAACAGTAAATGCGTTGTAGTAGGATCCGGGTGATCCGACTGTATCCTGGTTAACGTCACCGCTAAGGTTTACACCGTAAGCAGAGTTGTCTGCCCAGCGTCCTGCGTTACCTGCTGAGATTGAAACAACTGTGCTTGTTCCTTCAAGCTTCTTGAAGATCTCATTTACATAAGCTTCAGAATCTGAAGAGTAACCTGCAGCTGATGAACCAAGACTTAAGTTAACGACATCAGCCTTAAGGAGGATAGCATCCTCAATAGCTGCCATGTAATCATCACTGTATGCACCACCGTTTGTACCAAATACCTTCATGGTGATGAGCTGTGCATCGGGAGCGATACCTACAACTCCGTTTTCCTGTCTTGAGTAACCTGTTTCAGATGCAGCATCAGGAATATATGAGTTAGCTGTTGCAATACCTGAAACGTGGGTTCCGTGGTCACCCTCGTCATCATTGTCATGTGTGATGTCGAGGTTCTTATCTACATAATTGAAAGCGAAAGGAATCTTTTCATTCTGATATAACTGATCAGCTGTAACGCCTTCGCTTCTCTGTGTTGCGTTAAGGTTAGGTAGAACTGCTTCGATCTCGCCTGCATCAAGAAGATCGTAATCCTCTATTGTTCTGCCTGCTTCATCAGCTGTTTCCTGAAGATGTGTCTCGAATGCTGCGCCATCAAAGGAAGGATGGTCAACATCGATACCTGTATCAATTACGGCTACTCTTGTACCGGCACCTGTGTAGCCTGTAGCCCATGTGGTGTAGCTTCCAACCATATCACCAGAAGTTATGGTCTGGGGATCAGCAGTCTCCTGCGGATCGTACTTCTGAGCTACGTAAACAGCTTCAACGCCGTCAACTTTTTCGATATTCTCAATATCTTTGTATGCAACATCTGCAGATACTGCATTGGTAAGAATTGAAAGATTGTAATTTACATCGAGATCCTCTCCGCCTAAAGCTTCGTCGGAGATCTTCTCAACCTGTACCTCCTGCTGTGCAACAATGCTGTCGGAAAGGTCCATGGCTGCATCATTCTCAGCAAGATCCTCTGTATCGTAACCGGCGTCAAGTACGCTGTCGCCTTCCATAACGATGATAACACGGGTCTGCTCCTCGGGGTCCTTCTCCTCCACAGGAATATCAGGTGTTTCACCCTCGATAGCTGTAGCAGGATCCTCGAGTCCCTCTTCTTCCGGATCTACCTTCTCAAATAAAGGAGCGTCTTCATCTTCTACGTCCTCTACATCCTCTGCCTCGTCTGAAGGCTTCTCGGTTGTTTCCTCATCCTTCTTGTCAGCTGCAGCATCATCTGTAGGAGCTTCTTCAGATGAATCTTTAACGGTCTCATCTGATTTACCGGCTTCTTCCCCATCACCGGCATCCCCTGAACTTACACCATCCAGGGTCACTTCCCCGTCTCCCAAAGAAGCTGCAGATGCTGTGATAGTTGGTGACAATGCCAAGGATGCGGCAAGAATCACAGCCAGCGCCTTTTTGGGGCAAACTTTTCTTTTCATACACATTCCTCCGTTTTTTATATTGGTAAACATTTATAGGTCAGCAATAATCTATAAAAAACCGGATATTGAGCTAAACCTTTAAATGGTTACTAGCACAATAATGCTTATTTTTTGCGCAGAAAAACTGCAATTGCAACGGCCACGAGAGCAATCACTGCTGCAATCGTAATTCCGTAGGCATGGGAGCCGCTATTCTTTCCTCCCGTTTCATCGGATGTGACAGCTACTGATGCCTCAGTTTCAGATTCCTCAGATTCTTCTGATTCTTCAGATGTCTCCGCCTCTTCTGATGTCTCTGCTTCCTCTGATGTCTCTGCAGATTCTGCGGTGTTTGAAGCTTCTGCCTGATCCGTGACTTCTTCGGTAGATGCTTCGTCTGAAGCTTTTTCTGTAGCACCTTCAGCTTCTGTGCTTTCTGCTTCTGCACTTTCCGCTTCTGTGCTATTTGCTTCTGAGCGGCCTGCTTCAGTTGCTTCTACAGCTTTAGCGTCCTCTCCCTCGTCAGTTTTTTTTTCTGAGGTTGGATTTGCAGCCTCCTGTACCTTCACTCTCTCCACATCGGCCAGGTTCTCAATGGCCTTCCTCTGGGCAGAGTTCACCACACAAACGATAGCGTGACCGGATTCATCCTGTCTTCTGACGTCAAGCTTTTCCCCGGATAGCACCTCGTCCTCGATGAGCTTTATTCCGTTTTCGATTGAGATATTATTAGAAAAAATGATATAGATGTGTTCCGTAACTAAATCTGAACTGTCCCCTTCAAGATCAGAAGGAAGTTCGACCTTTTCCCCTTGGAGAGCTCCCGGAACATCAAAGCCCTCTACTTTTTCATATTCAACTGTCCCCATACTTCTCCCGTAGTACCTTTTTGGGTTAAAAAATGTATGTTTATACATTTTTCTGCCACTATGATGTATAAAAGATACTTTTTGTCATTAACGCTTTTAAGTGTTAAAGCGTGCGATGTATCTAGTTTATAGTTTAGGGATTTTCATGTCAATATATAAACGTAGTAAAATTTTTTATAGGAAACTATAAGAACAATTTTTGCAGTAACAATATTAAAATCCTCCGTGAGTGGATACTCTCACGAAGGACTTTTTTAACAATTTTCATAAGCTACTTCAGATTTTCCTAACCCTGAGCTCGGGATGCTCCTTATAGAATTCTTCCTTGTCCTTGTACATGGCAAGGTCGGCATTGCGCATTGCGATTCGTATATCATCTCCGCTTCCGGAATAATGATAGCCGATGGACATCGTTAACTCTGCAGGATATGCGGTCTTTTCACGAAGCCTTCTGACCTTATCCAGGAACACATCCTCTGACAGCTTCGTGCAGATGATGGTGAATTCATCGCCGCCGGCTCTGTAAATCTCATCATCCCCAAATATCTCGGAGATAATGGAGGCCGCGGACCACAGCATCTGATCACCCGCCTCATGACCGTACTTATCATTTATAAACTTAAGTCCGTTCAGGTCAATGAAAATGACACCGTAGGGCCGAAGTCTGAGCTCTGCCTTTGATACAAATTCATCGACACGGATATTCATGGCATTTCTGTTGAACACACCGGTCAGAGTATCGAGATTACTGAGCTCTCTCATCTTTTCCATGAGGTTATTGTTTGCAAGCTCCGCTGCCAGGAAAAATGATGTGTGCTCAAGAAGCTCTTTGATTTCAATGGTTCTGCTGGTATCAAAATTGGTTACATAAAGATAGCCGATTATATTGTTATTCTGGAAAAGCGGAACAAAGCAAATGCTCTTTACGCCTGCTTCCTGTAATGATTTCGCCCATTCAGGATTTCTATCCTCCAGATTTTTCATATCCGCCTCGTCAGTAATAATGAGGCAGTTAGTTTGTTCAATAGTCTTATTCCAGGTTTTAACGACCTCCGGAGGGATTTTTTCTACTCCCTGATCCTGGTCATCGAAGCCATTCTTAGCCTTTCCGGCAATATACTTAAGCCCCTGTGTAAGCTCATCAACGCTTACAACTCTTACACGGTCGGCCTCGCATTTTTCAAACAGCTCCTGTACAACCTCACTTGCTGCCGTGTGGAAGTTTTCTGCAGTTCTGAAAACAGCACAGCTCTTAATTACCGAAGTCGCCGTATCATGACTGATGTTGCCCATTCTCTCAGGATCAGCATTTTCGGTTAACTCATAGGAAAAAATGCAATATCCGATATCATCCCTGTCTGATTCCAGCGGAATATATACCTGTTCCATCCACTTTCCAATGGCCTTAGCCTCAACATATGTATGTATCTGCTTACGCTTTAAGCAAGAGGACGCAACGAAGTGCTCGAACTTTCTCTCCTTTGGAAAAAGCTCAGTATACAGCATTCCGTCATAATAGTTGGGCGGCATGGAATCCTTATAGGCCTTGTTAGCTGCAACAATACGCAGATCGCCTATCTTGTCATCAGGAAGTCTCTCCACGGACAATACGCATGCTATTGTACTTATCGAATTGATCAGTGCTGAAAAATCCATACTTATCACCACCAAAAATGCGATAACAATCCCCTCTGAAATACAGGGCACAGTTATACTCATATCATAAGCTACAATACCATTGTATATGAAATATCGTGAATAAGTACTTAAATAAATATAAACTTTTTGAATATTGCTGATAAAATCGGATCACACATTTTTAATTACAAGCGCAAGACCGGATATAATAAGAAGCACGATCACAAGCTTTTTTACAAGCTTTTCATCAAGAATCGTCGCACTCTTCATCCCTGCAAACACGCCCGCAAGCATAAACGGAATAAGATATACTACAAGCTTAAGTGACTCAAAGGTGATAACTCCGATAGATGCATACATCACTATGCGGAACAGATTCTCAATAATGAAAATCGCGCTGAGATTGGCCTTGAATTCCTCACTTGTGTTGGTGACACGGCTCACGCAGGCTGCCATCAAAACGCCAACTCCGAAGAGTCCGCACATAAGTCCGCCAAGGATTCCCACTAACAAAAGCACAAGCTTTGAATCCTTCATGTGGATCTTGTCATATTCCTTCAGCATCATCTCTATTCCCACAAGTACTACGACAAGGCCGAACAGGATTTTTATGTTGTGGGCATCCACATTCTTAAGAAGGAATGCTCCCGGAATACTTCCAAGAAGTATGAGCAGGATCATCGGCAGAACGATTTTTATATCGAGCTTTTTCCTGTTTTTCCATGTCAGGATACAGTTGGACGGAAAGCCCAGAACCAGCTCAACAGGTGAGATATTTACGTTGTTAACTCCAAAACCAAGGATTGTTGTAAAAACAAGGGTATTGGCAAAGCCGCACAGGCCCTTTATAAAAAATGCTGCAAAAGTAGCTATTATCCACGTTATCATTAGATTTCATTCTTTCTTTGTATCAATTTATAAAAGCGCAACGTGTCTATAATAGAATAATTTTGGGCAAAAGAAAAGCGCCGCGAAATTAAATTTCGCGGCGCTAGTTTTTTTGAATAATACCAGTATCACAAGGAAGTTCAACCTCGACAAGCTCGGCCGAACGGTCTCGCTAACTAGACTCGTAAATACCTCGTCAAGTTATTTAACAAGGTAGTTCGGCTCTCGCACTTCGTGCTCGCCCGAACGGCCTTACTCACTAAGCTCGATAAAACCTCGCTAAGTGACTAAGGTCAAAACTTACCAGCCTTTGCAGCCTCTTCGATAGAAACGGCTGTAGAAACAGTCATACCTACCATCGGGTTGTTACCAGCGCCGATAAGACCCATCATCTCAACGTGTGCAGGAACTGAAGAAGAACCAGCAAACTGAGCATCTGAGTGCATACGACCCATAGTATCTGTCATACCGTAGGAAGCAGGACCTGCTGCCATGTTATCGGGATGAAGTGTACGTCCAGTACCACCACCTGAAGCAACTGAGAAGTACTTCTTACCAGCCTCAGTACGCTCCTTCTTGTAAGTACCAGCAACGGGATGCTGGAATCTTGTAGGATTGGTTGAGTTACCTGTGATAGATACGTCAACGTTCTCCTTCCACATGATAGCAACACCTTCCTGTACATCGTTAGCGCCGTAGCAGTTAACCTTTGCACGAGGTGAATTTGCATCCTTTGAATAGCACTTTCTGAAGACTTCCTCTACCTCACCTGTGAAGTAGTTGTACTTTGTCTCTACATATGTAAAGCCGTTGATACGGGAAATGATCTGTGCAGCGTCTTTTCCAAGACCGTTAAGGATAACGCGAAGAGGCTTTGTACGAACCTTGTTAGCCTTCTCAGCGATACCGATAGCACCCTCAGCAGCAGCGAATGACTCGTGACCTGCAAGGAATGCGAAGCACTCTGTATCCTCTTCAAGAAGCATCTTACCAAGGTTACCATGTCCAAGACCAACCTTACGACGGTCTGCAACAGAACCAGGGATACAGAAAGCCTGAAGACCGATACCGATTGCTGCAGCAGCATCAGCAGCCTTGCGGCAGTTCTTCTTGATTGCGATAGCAGCGCCTACTGTGTAAGCCCACTTAGCATTTTCAAAGCAGATAGGCTGGATGCCCTCGATGAGGCTGTATACATCAATGCCTGCTGCCATTGTGATTTCTTTACATTCTTCGATAGAAGAGATTCCATACTCCTTAAGGCAAGCCAGGATCTGGGGCTCTCTTCTTTCATATGATTCAAATAAAGCCATTATATTTTCCTCCTTACCTTATCACTGTTTTCTAGGATCGATGAATCTGGCTGCATCAGCAACACGGCCATACTGACCCTTAGCCTTCTCGATAGCTGTGTTAGCATCGTCACCAGCCTTGATGAAGTCCATCATCTTTCCGAAGTTAACATACTTATATCCGATGATCTCGTCGTTCTCATCAAGAGCAAGGTCTGTGATATAACCATCTGTAAGCTCAAGATAACGAGGTCCCTTGTCAAGTGTACCATATGTAGTACCAACCATTGAACGTGATCCCTTACCAAGATCCTCAAGGCCAGCACCAATCTGAAGTCCATCCTCTGAGAATGCAGACTGTGTTCTGCCATATACAATCTGAAGGAACAGCTCTCTCATAGCTGTGTTGATAGCGTCACATACAAGGTCTGTATTGAGCGCTTCAAGAACTGTAAGACCGGGAAGAATTTCAGCTGCCATAGCTGCTGAGTGAGTCATACCGGAACATCCGATAGTCTCTACAAGTGCCTCCTGGATGACACCTTCCTTAACGTTAAGGGAAAGCTTACAGCCACCCTGCTGAGGAGCACACCAGCCAATACCATGTGTATAACCGGAAATGTCCTTAATCTCTTTGGACTGAACCCATTTTGCTTCTTCAGGAATGGGAGCAGCACCATGATGTACCCCTTGTGTTACGGGACACATATTTTTTACCTCTGTTGAGTAAATCATAAGTACCTCCTTATTGTTAGTGTATACTATAGCATGATAAATTTTTATCGTTTACTACGCACTACATTTGCATTCTACAAAAAAATGCAGTTTTTATCAAGGATTTATACTTGTTTAGGTTATAAAATAATAATTAATTCCGTTTCCGGAGGGGATTTTTTGATGCTCTGTCGGTACGATGTGCTGTTTCCGATAGCTTTACGTCGGGCTTAGGGGTATAATGATTTCCGATTTATTATAGAAAGAAACAGGTTAAAAATATGAAGATATACATTCTCAGACACGGAACAACTGAATGGAATAACAAGCACCTTATCCAGGGACAGACTGATATCCCGCTGGATGATTTTGGAAAACTCATGGCAAAGGAGACAGGAAAAGGAATAAAAGGAAAGGGAATCACCTTTGATAAAGTATATTCAAGTCCCTTATCAAGATCCTATGAGACTGCAAAAGTAATACTCGAAAACAGCAACAATTCCAAAGCAGCTCAGAACATCATTACCGACGAAAGGCTAAAAGAGCTTCACTTCGGCTTTATGGATGGCGGTAAGGTTGAAGAAATGCAGGCGGATGAAAGCTCGCCCTTTAGATATTTCAAGTCAGCTCCTGATAAATATGAAAATGCCGTTTACGAATGGAAGTATAATAATGAGGGCGCATCAGAATCCCGCACTCAGACTCCCGAGCTTCTTAGTGAGTTATGCTCTCGGGCAAAGAATTTCATGACAGATATAATAGAAGAACTACCGGAGGATTCCTCCGTACTCATAAGCACTCACGGTGCGCTCAGCAAGGCTCTTTTAATGTATATACGCGGTGAGTCGGACCTTGCAAAATTCTGGGGAGACGGCCTTCTTCCAAACTGCGGAATAGCTATAGTCGAGCTTACAATGCATGAAAAAAGCCCTGCCTACACTATCGTAGACAAGGCCGCTACCTTTTATGATGACGAGCTTAAAAAGCAGGCACCAAAGCTTTTATAAATTTATATTCCGTACACTGCAACTCCAATTAGTGCTGATACTATTATCAGCATGATTGGAGTTATTTTCTTTTTTAATACTTTTTCAGAGCCATAGAAAATCACAGCCAGCACTGCTGTAAACATAAATGGGATCATATCTCTCTTTTCAGCAATGGGATATGCACAGTTTTTAATGATCATGTAGCATCCCGTCGCAAGAATTATTCCCATGATACAGGGCTTTAGTCCGCTTAATACAGCCTGAAAATATCTGTTCTGAAGAAGTCTCTTCAAAAGCACCATTATAAGAAGAATTATTATAAATGCAGGAAGTACCACGGCTGCTGTGGCAAGAACCGCTCCGGGAAATCCTGCCTGCTTGCTTCCGACATAGGTCGCAAGATTCACCATTATGGGGCCGGGAGTGCTCTCACTTACTGCTATCATATCCATCACGGCATCTTCGTCCATCCAGCCATAATCCAGAACTACGTCTCTTATAAGTGGTATGGCGCCATAGGCTCCGCCGAATGAAAATAGGCCCACCTTCAAAAATCCTATGAGTAAATCAAGATAAATCATTTCTGCTCACCGCCTTTCCCGGCAGGTGCTCCCTGAACGATGTAGGCAGCAAGTCCTACTGCTCCTGCGATAAGCATCATGCTGATCGATGAAAACTTCCATGAAAAGATATTGATAAGCATCATCACTGTAAAGGAGACGACCATTATCACACAGGGAAGAGCTTTCTTTTTCATTTTTCTGACCATCTTAATCCCCACATCAAGGATAAGGATTCCAACCGCAAGCCTTATTCCCTTAAATGCACTTGCAATCCAGGTGATCTCAAGGAAGTTATCAAGGAATCTGGAAATTGCAAAAATAATCACAAATGAAGGAAGCAACATTCCAAAGGTTGCGGCAATAGCACCCGGCAGGCCACCTTTCCTATAGCCCACAAAGGTAGCGCAGTTAATCGCTATAGGGCCCGGTGTGGATTCCGCAATCACCGTGACATTCATCATCTCTTCGTGAGTGATCCAGTTTTTCTGTTTAACACAGATATTTTCAATTAGGGAAATCATGGCAAGTCCACCACCGAAGGTGAACAGCCCGATTTTTGCAAATGTAATAAATAAAGTAAAAAGCATTATTATGCTGACTCCTCCGGGAAGAAATCCTATCAGTTCCTGAACGCGATCTCTTGGAACCATGCTGGGCTTGGTGTGAACCTCCTCATTTTAAGCTGAAGCCTTACGCCAATCTTCCCTATTCATCACAGAAACATGAGTAATCTCATTCGCTTCATCAGGATATTCTTTTGCAAAATGCATGCCTATCGCTTCTGCCGTCTTGTAGGAGGGCTCGTTAGTGTATTTGCAATACGAATATAGTGACGGATACTCTGTGTTTTTAAAAGCCCAGTCGCGGACTGCTCCGGCAGCTTCCTTGGCGTAGCCCTTGTGCTGGCAGTCCTTGCGGATGTGATAACCGATTTCAGGGAGCATCTCACCCTCTATATTCTGGAGAGTCAGGCCACAGTCGCCGATCATCTCTTCAGTCTCTTTTAAGCATACAGCCCATAGGCCAAAGCCGTTGTCCTTATAACGCTGCATATTGCGTTTGATCCAGTCCCTTACCCTGTCCTCGTCAAAGGTATAGGGGTAATGCTGCATAATATCACGATCTGCCAGAACTGCATAGAGTGCATCAAAATCATCCATATTCATTTCTCGCAAAAATAATCTTTCAGTTTCTAAAATCTTCATATCATATTCTCCTCTTTATGCTATCACCTGAACTATTTTCCACTTTGCATTTTCACTTGAACTATTTATTGAAGCCTCATTTCAAATGCCTTTTTCTGTCAGCCTTCTGAATTCCATTCCAATCCTCCTGGTGATTTCAAGCAGCAGATTTCCATTATCAGACTTTTACCGTATCATGGTCCTTGATACTTCCTGGATTCTGGCAGCTGCGTCCTCCGGAGTGATAGTCCCTTTAGCAAGGTCCTCCAAGGCATCACGAACAACTATATAAAGATCCTCATAAGGTATTATTCTTGATCCGGCAACATTCGACTTTCCGTTTTCAATGATATATTCAAGGTTCTGAATTCCGTCCTCACTAAGCCCCTGGACATTAAGCTCTAAGTCGGTCCTTGATGGCATGTACTCAAGATACTGATTAACCAACAGGTCCTGACCTTCATTAACAAGATAATCCATCCAGCGAAATGCAGCTTCCTTGTTCTTCGACTCAGGATTCATGCAGAGAATCACATCAACAGATGACGTAACCGGTGAAACCTTTCCATTATCATTCCAGTCGATCAGAAAAATATCATGGTCTGCACCTTCACCATTAAAATTCTCATAGGTCTTTTCATCGCTCTGAGTGTACATATTCATGGCCCAGGAACCATTTATAAACATGGGGATACTTCCCTCTCTTTGGAACATATTATTAATGGTATCGTACAGCGGCGTCTTTATAGCCTTGTCCTGAAATACTCCATTGCTGAAGCTGTCCTGCCATATCCTGAGCGACTCTATAATAGGCTCCGTTTCAAAGGATGCCTTACCTTCTATGGCAGCATATAATGCATCAGCGTCACAGTCAGCAGCTATAGACATCCACACATCCTGATTAAGCCATGAATCCTTAGCACCGATTGCAAGTGGATATTGACCGTTTTCACGAAGTATCCCGCAGGTTTCCTGCATTTCTTTGTAGCTCGTTGGCACCTCGCAGCCATATTCCTTTAGCATATTTACATCTGCCCAAAGATAGCCTGCATAGGTCTGTCCCAGCGGAAGCCCGTAGATATCACCATGATCATCGCTTACAGCCTCGATGCATGAACTGAAAAATTTGTCCTGCCAGTCAGATCCCCAGGCCTTCTCACAATACGAAGAAAGCTCTTCCTCAAATGCTCTTGTCGAATCAAAGGTATTACCTGAAGGCACGCCAAAAACATCAGGGCCTTTACCTCCCATCAGTTCTACACGGAGGTGATCCTGATATTCATCGCCTGATCCGACAAATACATATTCAACTTTAATGTCAGGGTTTTCTTTTTCAAAAGAATCTATGATCTTGTAGATTGGACTATCCGGTCCGGTATCGGCCGGATTCCAGGTCTGGAAGGTCACTGTGGTAATTTCATTCTGCGCCTGCCTGCTACACCCCGAAACAATCAGCGGGCACATTGCCATAGCCAAAAGAACAAATACTCCCCTTTTCATAAATATTATTCACGCACTCCTTTTTATCCCTGTTCCGCGAACATTATATTTAAAAGTTTATTGTCCTTTTCATTTTACCAAAACCATACACTCGCTTGAATCCTCAAAACCACATTTTTTATAGAGAGGTCTCCCTGCCTCAGTAGCATCAAGACTGATTTCCGTAGCCCCTTTGTTCCAGGCATCCTCGATGAGCGTGTCCACCATCTTCATCCCAATGCCCTGCTTACGATACTCCTTTGAAGTATACACATTCATAAGGTGAGCCCTCTTACCTGTTGGATGTGAAAATGTCGGCATGATAGTGAAATAGCAGATAGTCGCGCAGCCTATAACCTTCTCCTTGTCCAGCGCAAGAACCGTAGTCTGATTACCCTCAAGGAAGTATTTCCTGCTTTCTTCCACAAAGCTCTCAGCATACTGATAATCAGCATCCAGGGAATTTACTTCCTTTAGCATCTCAAGCCTGCTGCTCATCATGAGATCAATATCTTTTTCATCCGCAATCCTTATTTCCATAACCAGCTCCTCCGCATGTATTCTTTAGGCCAATCCCCAAAGCTCGTAGGGATTGTTCTTTAATTCACTTTTGTCACTGACATTTTTTTAATTTTCCTCACCAAAAATCAACATCTAAACTATTTTCATACACCGATGTATCACAAGCTTAAAAGTGCAAGCACTCCATAGGAGGCCAGTCCCAGGCTTGCTGCGCAGCAGCTTGGCGCATCAATGAATATTTTTAATTTCGTGGCTCTAAGTAGAAAACCAATAAGCTGGAAAGCTACAGGGTTTAGCAGCACACACCACAAAGGCAGAGGTAATGCGCCTTTTATTATGAAGGTCATAACTGCAATAGCCGGGATAATCACAAGCATTGTATATAGCGTAAAAAACGGGACATAAATCTGTCTGAATATAGAATTTATCACTTCTTCAGCGAGTTCCTGATCATTCTTTTTCATAATAACCTGATATATAGTTGGCTGCAGGCACAGGAAAATGTGTATCATAAAGCCGCCCATTGCCCCGCACAAAAATATAATCTTAAGAATCATGGCACTTGTTGAATAATTCCCATCCATCTGCATGAGTGATATAAATCCGCAGGAATACATGGGAACTGCAAACATCGCCAATATCCCTGACAGCACAAATCTAAAATGCGCCATTCTCTCCCATGCACTGTCAATTATTCCCATTTTCCCAAGCTTTTTATTATCCGGTCCCTTGATGTCCAAAAACAGATCAGCTGTTGCACACAGGATTCCTCCGACTATTCCTATAATTCCCAAAACAAATCTTGCTGTATCAGGCACTCCCTGGTCCTCCTTCTATCCCCAACAACTTATCTTTTTGCTTTGCATTCTGAAGGCATATTCCCTTGGCGATGCTCGAATATCAGCTCGTAAAACCTATTCAAGTCTATACTTTGCATTCAGAACATATTCCTTATCTTCGCCGGTATCCGGATATAGTATTTTGTCAAAATTAATACCTCTATGCTCAAGGCAAATATCCATAAAACAGATGAAAATCCCCATATCAATGCAATTATAGAATGAAACCTTATCCGCAGGCATTATTCCTCTTTTGCCGGGCTTCTTGTATCTGTAAACCAATAGCTCGCCATCGTTCTTTACAAGCCATGGTTGAGAATTACATGCACTCGGTGCAAACCTGACAATATCGGTCACACCCGAAATCTGTTCCCCCTCCCATATTTCCTCAATGCTCTTTCTTTTGCTCTTAAACATATCCTTGCGGTACTTAGAGTCATCACTGATCTTTCGGATGGAAAGCATAATAACGAACTCCATATCCTCAAATGGTTCTTCTTTTGTTTTGCCTATTCCGAACCAGAGCGTTCCGATATTTCGAGATACAAGATAAAGATCGAGTTGTTCACCGAGATAGCCTATGTTTTGCAGATAGCCATCTTTCTTTTCGCTGTAAAGCAGAATACAGTATTCTCCGCCTCGCTTGCAGTTAGTCTCCTTTTCAGGAATAATACGAATGGCTGTTTTGATTTCGGGATTCAGGGGAATAAACCCTGAATATGCATCTTGTATATCTTTGAGTTCGTATTCACTGATTGATTCGTTTCCAACATTTCTGAAAACATGAAACGACTTTCTCTTAAATATCATTTCATAAAAGACGTTATTCAACAAAATCACCTCCGTATATCCCAGTTTTGTATTCATTCCTCCAAAACTTCATCAAGTATCCTGACCGCACTTCTGATCATCTCCGGGCAAAGGGTTCGAAAAAGATTCTTCTCCATAATCTTTTCACGCTCATCCGGTTTTGAAAGGTCATACCCCAGCAGTTCTCTGCAAACAACACTGCCGTTCTCACTGATAAACCTGTTCATATACTTCTCAGCCATTGCATAAGCCTTTGCCTTGGTTTCGGCATCGCTGCTTTCCGAATGACCATACAATAATCCCAAAACCATTAGTGCGCCGGACACAGCACCTCACCTTTGCTGTAGTACTTTGCAAAACTCGTTTAGTTTATATTCATTTTCTTCTGAAGGCTTTTCCTTCGGATCTATGAAAATTGCAGTTGCAACAAAGCTGTCAATTCCAATACAATCCTTTAATTTTGAAAAAGCTTTTTTCGCTCCGGCACCGCTCTGACAAGCAAATGCGGCTATGGTTTTACCTTTTAATCCCTCTTTGTTCTCCAAAATGAATGTCCTTAGCGGCGGTGTGAATGTGCCTGCCCATACAGGAAATCCCAAAATAATCTCATCATAAACAGACAAGTCCACATCGTAAGGCTCAAGCTCAGGTTTTTCTGCCATGACCGCACTCTTTCCGCCCCAGAAAAATTTAGAAAAACCACCGGTCTTGTAAGCTTTCCTGGGAACGAGCCTTAATTTATCAGATGAAAGTTCCTTTGCCATTTTATCTGCTATGTACTCTGTGTTACCTTCCAGTGAAAAATAAACAATAATCCTTTGCATTTAATCCTCCTTCAAAACTTCATCTACTTCCAACCAGCCTTTGGCATGATATGCGGAAATAGTAGTTGTATATTCCCCTGTCTTAGGAATTGTTAATTCAAAATCTGCATTCTCACCCTTACCACATTTATCTGCCCGATAAATTGGTGTTTCATCTGTCATCGCAATCATTACATCTGCCTTTCCACCATCGATCTGCCAGGTAACATGCAGTGTTTCTCCTTCATTAAGCATCATGGTCTCCGAGTCAGCTGTATTCATCAAATTAAAGTTCAGATAAAATCTGTTTGGATTCTTCGAACAAACTCTGTCCCCATCAAACCTGACCTGATTATGGATCACATAACAGTATCCGATTATTATCATCAGGACGATAGCTGCAGTTGCTATTAAAGCTGCTTTCTTTTTCATATTTACCTCACAAAGCAGGTCGAACCATTTCAATATCTGTCCACGTTTCACCGCAAATCTCGTATTTTTCGGTAATACCATTTTCGATAAAACCTACAGATTTATAGCAATGGTACGCTTGCTTATTATTATCAAAAACACCAAGGCCTACTTCATCCGCACCATATATTTCATACGCATATTTGAGCCCGATGTTTAGCATCTGTTTTCCATATCCCATGCCTCTTTTTGATGGATCGACGATTACAAATCCAAATCGTACTCTCTTATCATCTTCTCCCGGAATCCTTACAATAAAGAATCCTACAATACCACTATCATCAAAAGCAGTGAAAGGGAAGTAGCTTGTGCTATCCTCTCTTGCAGAAACAACCTCAAGCAATTTATTTTCTGAAACCGGATAGTCTCCCATGATACCTGCTGACCATTTATAAAATTCTTCCGGGCTTCTGGTCCACTTAATTATTTCCTTAGCGTCAGGCGTTCTAAATGGTCTAAGTCTCAACATTTTTATATTCCCCCTCTGTTTTTCTCAAGAATCTTTAGTCCCTCATCCAGATCAAAACCAAGTATTTCCTGGATCTTCTGAAAATCATACTTCTCATGAAGATTATCAAGAGTGGCTGCCAATTCCTTCTTGCCATACTTACGAATGAACAACGCCATCGCTTTCACAGCATTTACATCATTTCCAAGCGAATAAAATCCTGTCTGGCAATCAGCTAAATTATCGCATTCATAGCAGCCATCGAGGCCTTTTTCCTTACAACATGCAGTGTTGGGACATATATGATCAGAGCTGCAGGTTGCGTAGGAGCAGGTGTTATAGGAAGTCCTGCATCCGCCACACCATTCTTTCAGGAAACAATGATTACAGGAAAGGCCACAGTATGCTACAGGATCTACGCCTTTTCTAACTCTCCTGCAAAGTTCGTTCTTAATCCGGCACATTGCTTCGATATGCATGATCCAATGTCTTGAAAAAGGCATCTGAATTAAGCCCTTTACATCTTTTCCACACCAATAATCGATGAGCCAGAAGGCATCTTCATCTTTGCTGACCGAGCCGGTTTCGATTATCCGTTTCCTGTCGTCATCCGAAAACTTCCTCTTCAGGTCTTTGTGTTGTAGCTCTCTCAACAGTATATCTGTGGACTCCATTACAGCCTTGCAATATTCATACAAGACACTCACGTCCAGCTTTGTTGAAAACTCTGCAATCTCCTCGCCTTTCAGTTCATTACCGGTAGTGATGATTGGACTGTTTATCCTATGTAGCCAGTCTTCAGCAAAAAGAATCTGACTGTCCTGACGAATCAGTGTATGCGCCACAATATCCTCAATCCGAAATATGTGCCACATGGAATATGCAAGCGTCTTACTGTGATACCCCTTCGCCCCGGCAAAAGGCATCTGGTAAAATGCTTCTCCAGGATATGTATTCACTATTGATGTTATCTGATCAAAAAGCTCTTCTCTTAGCTCAAGAAGAACTGCAATGCCCTCATCAAAGCTCTCCTTCTTCCCAATGAGAGACTGCATTTTTTTATTTTTATCTGACCATTCCTTATTCATGTCTAACCCTCAACAATGCCTGATTTATACAAACTCAGGATACTGGATTCCATTCTTTTTTCAGAAGTCTATACTCCATATAATAGTTTCAATTATTCTAGTATATAACGTATAACCGACAATCGTTAACTGTTTTTACAATACTCATTCTTTGGCTTCCTAACACCACTCAACAACATCTATCTCACCAAGCCCCAGGTTTCTTCTTATTCTGTCTACGCCCATTTCGGTTGTATGTACTTTTTCTATATTTTCAATCAATATTTTTTCCAAAATTAATTTCCCTTTTCCAATAACAAAAACATTTGCTCCTTTTGTAGCCAGATATCTGTCAACCGGACGGTTACAACGAAAATCATGCAACCTGAGGAACCGTAAGATTATTAAGCCACCGCTCCTTGCGAAGCCAGAAGTGGAATATAATAACCTTCACAAGATCAAGAAGCTTTACTCCAAAGTACATGGTAACAGGTCCCACATTTGTGTATCTTGCAAAAACAAACAGCATCGGCAGCATGACAACAATCGTAATAAATGCATCCGTATACATTCCCATTGCTGTATCGCCTCCGGCTCTTGCTATAGCCTGCTGAGCATTCATGATAACCCATGCAGGCATGAAGAAGGCCAGAAGAATTACCATGCTCTTGCAGATACCTATTGCGCTGGCACTTAATCTGCCAAATACAATCGGAACAATGAATGTCGTTCCGAAGCCCACAAAAGTCATCATAAGGCCCATGACTGCAGCTCCCGATAAGAGCCACTTTTTCTGGATGCGGGCTTCTTCAAGCTTCCCAGTGCCAAGAGTCTTGCCGATGATAACTCCCGTTGCAGAATAAATTCCACCGAAAGCGACGAAGAATAGATTTGCTATCGCAAAGCCTGATGCCATTCCTGATACAACATCTGCTCCGCCTCTACCATTATAGATAGCAGTAGTCACTGTCTCTGAAAGAACCCATACCATCTCGCAGAAAAGAACCAGTGCGCCTTTCTTTGCCATGCGTCCAAAGAGTTTTCCATCAATCCTGAAGAAATCTGTTACCCCAACCATGAAGTCCGGCTTAAGCTTTACATATACTGCAAGGAAGGCTATAAGCTCAACGGTTCTTGCAATTACTGTGGCATAAGCAGCTCCGTTTACACCCATGGCAGGAAGGCCAAAGTGTCCGTAAATGAGCACCCAGTTAAGACATGTATTGATAAGGGTTGCTATAACTGTGATCACAAGGGGAATTTTTACCTTTCCAAGATCACGAAGAGAGCTGGCTATGGCAATAGATATAGTCATCTGGACACCTATAAAAAAACATATCCCTATATAGCTCACGGCTGCGTCAAGAATTGCATCTGCCTGGGTGTTTCCAATCACCATAAGTGACAGTATCTGCCTGGGATATACCCTGCAGACAAGATAGTACGGAATCGCGGCAGCAAGGCCCATGACCAGCTTGAACCTGAAGGCCTGTCCCATGCCCTTTTTATCCTTCGCACCGAAATACTGTGTCATAAAAATACCGCCTGCTGTACAGATCGTATTGACATACACCATAAAAATGAACATGACCTGTCCAGCCACGTTTACTCCTGACATAGCGATATCGCCAAGCCCTGATACCATAAAATTATCAACCAGTGAAACCATGCTCTGTATAAGCTGCTGAAGCATTATCGGTACTGCTATTGACAGAGCTTTTATATAAAATTTTCCTGGGCCAAAAAATCTGTCCCAATGCTTTACTGCTGTAGTCATTTCTATCATTACCTCCTCAAAAAAAGCACATACACTTTTGCTCACATCTAATCTAACACCAAAATAAAAACAGCCCTTCCGTTGCACGGATATAGGTCTGTTTTACACTACTAATGATGCCAGGGGATACCAGGGGACGGGGTTAACGGTCCATTTTTATTTTGGCCCTTCAACCCCGTCCCTATGGTCCATTCAATGTCCTCTATGCTTCTCTTTCTTTTTTTGTTGCTTTAGTTCAAAAAGCCTCAGCTCTTCTGCCTCTTTCAGTTCCCGGCTTTTGGTCTTGCGCTCCAGTTTATTCTGCTCCTGCTGGAGCTTTAATGCCTGCTGGGACTTTGTACCAATACCTTTTTCCAAAACCATTTTCTTTGCGTCACGCTGTAATCTCTTCGGATTCCTTTTCCCTTCCTTAACCACAGTGTCTACAGTAGGGCTGAATTTCAGACGAAAATAGTTCCTGTTTATATATTCCTGTACTTCATAGTCCTTGGGCTCTGTGCCAAAAATCACTTTAGCCACCGATAGCTTCCCATTTTCTGTACGTTCAAAAACACCAACCCAGAAAGGATCATCGAAATACACAGTTAGTTTATTCTTAAGTGTAGCCATTTTTCTATACCTACTTAAGCCTCTGCCCTGTCATGGGGTCAAAGTTCATTCTGGTGGGATCAACATAGTAGGGCTTGCCTGTCGCGGGATCATACTTTATGACTCCTGTGGAATACATATTCTGCACGTATGTTGCTCCCGGATAGCCGCCCTGGAAGAAAGCTGTATCCTCTTTAGAAAGCTTTCTAACCTTCCTGATCGCAACTATGGTAATAACAGCCTCATATACGAAGAATACAAGCAGCAGAATGTCTGACCCTGATGATACGCAGAAATCATAGAATCCATGTAATAAAACAGGAACAATAAGGGCAAGTCTCAAATACCTTCCGCGTAATTTGAGATTGCCCATAACTTCATATCGCTTTGCAAGTCCAAAATAATACCCCATGAAAACTGCATCAATCGCATGTCCAGGTACTGCAAAGATACCTCTCATGATCGCAAGACTAAAGGAGCCTGATGAAAGGTACAGGACATTCTCAAAGGCAGCAAAACCAAGAGATGCAAACACCGCATAAACTATGGCGTCAAAGGTGTAATTAAATGCAGGACTTTTCCATGCTGTTGCCTTTACCACAAAATATTTCCCGAATTCCTCTACGAGCGCTGTCAGTATGAAATTGTCAATTATCAGGTAAAGCAGGCTGTCCGTACCCAGAATCGGAGTAACTATTGCATCTCCCAGCTGTCCAATAATTGCGGCAGCAAATGTAGAGAGTACTCCAAAAATAAAGAGCTTTGCCAATAATCCTATTGGTTCTTTTTCTCTTTTATCAGTTTTATAAATAATTACAAGAAGGATAATTGCCGGAAGGAGCGATAATAAAAACATCATTTTTTCATACCTCATGGTTTGATTTATATGTTAGTCGGGATTTACATCCTCAGTCTATTTTACAATAGATATGACCATTTCGGCATGGTTTTTGTATACGCCAGGGGCCCGGTTTTTATTCCTCTTAAATTGTGTCTCTCTTGGTAAAAATCAGCATTCCCATCACCGAATAGAGAATCAGTCCAATCGTAATGACTACAATAAGATTCATGGAAGGAAAGTCCATTCCCTCATCTCCAAGAACGTTTATCTTGGTTACGATGAGATTTCTTGAAAGAGCATACTTTTCCATAAAGCCTGCAAGTGAAGGTCTCATGGAAACAAGCTTACTTTCAATCATGTTAAGAAGCATTCCATGAAGATTAGCTGATCCAAAAATAGCAAGCATGATAGGAATGATAGTATTTCTGGTAATCTCATAAATAGCCATCATCGCGATTCCAAATACTGTATGAAGGATTACTTCATCAGTAATGAACCTGAAAAGAACCCCCATGCTTTTTATTTCATACATGCCTTCTCCCCTTCCGAGGCTTCCTAGTCTTATTGCCAGAAGTGATCCCAGGAACATGATCAGGGTGTATAAAAATACCACCGGAATCTTTGCCGCAAAAATGTTCTTCTTTTCCCTGCGTGTCGTCAGAAGATTTTTCAAAAAGCCGCTCTTTCTCTCCTGCTCTGTATACACTATCGCAAATATTCCCACCATGATCAGGATATAGCCCGAAGCTGTAAGGCTGGCATAGAGCTGCTCAAAGCTTGTTTCAGCAGTTATATCTTCAGTAGCCACTATGCCAACATGTTCTTCCTCCTGAACAGTCTGCTCATTATCAAACTGAGAAGATGGGTCGGTCTCAAGTCTGGACAGAAGTCCAAATGAAATTACTGTAATTAAAAGCGTTATATAAAAAACTCTTGTTTTAAAAAACCTGTACAGGTTCATTTTTATAAAATTTAGCATGCCTTCTGTCCTTTCATGATTATGTTCAAATAGAATTCCTCGAGAGAATCAGCCTCGTCCATATAGCTGTTCTTTAATTCATCTGCAGTTACCTCTGTTACAAGCTTTCCTTCTGAAATGATTCCGAATACTGTTGCAACCTTCTGAAGCTCACCAAGAAGATGACTAGATATCATGATCGTCATTTTCTTTTCTTCGTTGAGCGCCTTTATAAGCTCTCTCATCTCGATTATTCCCTGAGGATCAAGTCCGTTTATGGGTTCATCAAGTATGAGAAAATCCGGCTTTCCAATAAGCGCCATGCCGATGCCAAGTCTCTGCTTCATTCCAAGAGAAAACTTTCCTGCTTTCTTTTTAGGCTCTCGTGATAATCCTACAAAATCAAGAATGGACCGTATTTCTTCCTCGTCATAGAGTCCCATTGAAATTGCCTTAAGCTTCATATTGTCATAAGCGTTAAGATACCCGTATATTCCGGGGCTTTCAATAAGACATCCGACCTTTCTAAGGTAATGCTCTCCCTCCGCCGTCTCAATCTCACCGGAAGAAGGAGTCGCAAACCCTACCAGCATTTTCATAAGTGTTGTCTTACCTGCTCCATTTGGTCCAATAAGACCGTAAATATCCCCTCTGTTAATGTGAATATTCATATCCTTTACAGCCTCAAAGGAACCATATCGTTTGGTCAGGTTGTTTGTTTCCAAATAACTATTCATTTTGTTCCTTCCTTTCTCTGCTGAAACAGTCATTATTTACAGTATGTAATGTAATACATAAGAAAAGCAGAGCTCCCCTTTTGCACGGATGATGCTCTGCTTTACACTAATATTGTAGAATTCATGAAGTGATTTTTAATTCTTCAAGGCTAACGTGAGGATTTCTATATCTGGCTGAGCTCTTTTCCTTCCTGTGATGAATTGCATTCTGTGGGCAGTTCTGCAGACAGGCTCCGCAGCTTATACAGTTGCTGTCAAATATAGGACTACCTCCTACAATGCTGATATTCTTCATGGGACATAGAGAGACACAGGTTCCGCAGCCCACACAGTCTGCTGAAACACTGATCATGTCCGTAATCCCCACTCCGGTCTCGAACTCGTAATTCTTGAGATGATTCTTAGTCATAAGCTTTTTAAATGGAGAGTCCTCCCTGATAAATCTTTTGTGGTCTGTGATGTCCGCAAGCAGCTCATCTATCTGAGTCTGCTGCTTTTTACTGTCGCCCTTTTGCTTAGCCATGTCTGAAAAGGTTATGCAGTTTTCAGCCATCTTAAGGCGATTGATATAATCAAAGCTTCTGCCATTTTTCGTTCTGATCCCGGAGAGCTGTCCGCATACAGCTCCGGGGAAAAAGCCATAGGTAGCTACGGCAAACAGATATGTTGTCGTAATGGATGTTTTCTCTATGAACTCTACAATAAACGGTGGAACGCAAAGCCCATAAACCGGAAAAACAAGCCCCACTTCTGTATCTTCTGTTTCAAAATTTTCTTCATGGATACATTCCGGTATTGATAGGAGCCTGCCTCCAATACGTTTTGCAACATACAGGCAATTGCCTGTAGAACTAAAGTACAATACTGTCATGATGTGACCTCCTGATTTGAAAAAGTGGACCTGGGGGACGGGGTTCCTGGTCCATTTTTTGGTCCTATAACCCCGTCCCCATAGACCATTTACTTTGATACACCAGCTGTATATCCATTAAACTGTATAGTAACTATAGGCTTTACATAAAAAAACAGACCCGAATTCACTTATTCGGATCTGTTTTACACTGTTTTATATGATATTCTTATCAAGCTCTTCTTCAAAGCTTATAGACCATCTGCCACGCAAGCTCTCTATAATCCTTCATGACAAGCCCTGATACCTCCACTTTCCAGATAATACTCTTCCAGGAAATCCAGCATATACTTATGTCTCTTCTGCGCTATCTCCTTAGCAGCATCAGTGTTCAATTCATCCTTTAAGAGGAGAAGCTTATCATAAAAATGCTGTACGGAATCTGACAACGGTCTTCCAACCTTCCCACCGTACGCGAAGGTTCTGGCGATTCCTATTGCCCCGATAGCATCAAGTCTGTCCGCATCCTGAACAATTTTTCCTTCTGTCGTTGCAGGACTTTTTCCTCTGTTTTGGCTAAATGACACTGAATTTATTATACAGCAAATCTGCTCTATCGTTTCTGAAGGTATTTCGTTCTGTTCCATAAATGACCTGGCATTCATGTTGTTTTCCGTATTGAAAAGCTTGTGGTCATCTGCATCATGTAATAATGCAGAAAGCAGTACTACAAAGCTGTCCGCTTCGGGATATCCTTCGATAATAGCCTTGGCATTATGATATACACGCATCGTATGATCTGCCCCATGGCCATCTGAATTACCCTGAAAAAGCTTATTAACATATTCAATAGCGTCACTGATTATCGTGTCTTTGTTCAATACTCCTCCTTGTTTCTTCCCATGACTATCAGTCTGTATACTTGTACCTTTTCATGATCTGCCCTGAAGTTATGCAGATAACGGTTCCTGTAACTCCAAGAATAAACATCATGAGAGCTGCGCCTGAGCCCTTTCCGGTTCCGAAAAGCATAGTCCAGAACGAGTTGTCTTTATTCATTTCCATAAATGGCTCGCAGATTGTATCAACGAAAAATCCTCCAAGGAAAAGTCCGATGGGAATTGTAAAGAACTGCAGTGTATTTCTGCAGGCATACACTCTTCCCTGAAGCTCTACCGGGATGACATTTCTCATTATTACATTTTGATTGGCAGCCATCAGCGGTACAAATACCCATCCTATGATTTGTCCGATGCACCACAGAACGGGACTTCTTGAAAATGCCAACAGGAAGTTTTCAATTCCCAACGCAAAAAGCATTGTCAGATATATGACTCTGACTCTGTCCTTCGGCTTTGGCAGGATCATTGGTAAGAAGCTTCCTGCTACCATAGCCACGCCTGAACATGCTGTTACAATTCCATACACGCCGTTACCTGCTCTTGGAATTACAAGTGCAGGAAGTACCGCATCAAAAGCGGATGCCGTAAGGTTAACACCTGACATGAACAGAATTACTGTAAGTATCAGTGGTGTTTCCTTAAGGAACTTAAGTCCCTCTTTTGCAAGCTTAAGAACGCTGTCGTTATTGCTCTCACCATCCTGAATCTCGGGAAGTCTGATGTAAAGAAGTAACGCCATAAACGCTATTGCAAAGGTCAGAAGGTCTACAGCTATTACCACATCAAGTCCCGCAAGTACATAAAGTGCCGATGCAATGAGCGGATTACCTATAGAAATGAGGGACCGTGACAATTGCTGGAATCCACTGGTCTTCTGATAATGCTCCTTTGGAACGATCAGTGTGTATGCCACCTCTGAAGCCGGCTGCTGTACAGTATTCATCAGTCCCGAAAAGGCATTGATGACGTACAGATGCCACATAACAAGCGTATCCGTCTTGTATAACACAAATACAATAACCGTTGTTAACGCAGCCAAAAGATCGCATATGAGCATAGTCTTCTTTTTATCGAATTTATCTGTTATCGCTCCAGCGAAAATGCTCATTATGACATAAGGTGCATAGGTACAGATTGTCAGCATAGCTGTGCTAAGTGCTGAACCTGTCTTTTCATACATCCAGAGTGTCAGTGCGAATCCCGTTATGGCACTTCCGAGCTGTGACAGGCTCTGAGTGCTCCAAATTATGTAAAAATCTCTTAATTCCTTTATTCTATTTCTCATTTTACCCTCCATACAAATATGATTTCATTCATTTGCATGGAGCATATACGCTGCAATTGATCATTTTCCCTTCTCCTTGTTTTCCTATTTTCAGTTCTAATACATTATCCGGAAAAAAGCCAACTTCTCACTGAATTTAAGCCTTTTTGCACAGATTTTTCGTATACTTGACACACCCCTTCCAAAGATGTAGTATTGACATTACATCACATAGTTTTTAATACTACATGTAAAGGAGTTAATATGCAGATATCTATCAGAGAACCCGGTAGTGCACTTACTCATTTAGCAGCCATGCTTCTGCCATTTCATCTTCATGTATCAGTTTTTATTATGACGTAATCTCCTCAAGCACAGCTTCGAGCATTACATCCTTCTTTATCTGCTCGGGTGTCCAGGGGATGTACTTATCAACCGGCACGCCTCTCTGAAGAAGTCCCTTGCCATGGTCTATTCTACTGTCCCTGGATGTGGGATACATAAACTGGAAATCATCAAAGCTTACCATGTTGAGGTTAGAGTAATCTGTAATACCGCAGGTGGGGCGTCCCACAACAGTTACTTTTGGTGAAAAGCTCATGGCCTCCACAAAAGCATCTCCTGAAGAACCACAGCCCTCATCGGTCAGAACCCAGACCTTTTCAGGATTGGCCTTACCTATAAGTCCCTTGAACATATCCTCATCTTCATCGACAAAGCCCTTGCCCCTGTTTGCATCAAGATCAGCAAGCATCTTATCTACCATGGGTTTGACATCCTCCGGAACATCATCCCCGAAAAAGCTCTTAAGAAGCTTAAGACGGTCATCACAGTTTCTTTCTGAATAGTTTATCGCAACGGGATATTCAGGCTTAATGTAGTTATCAACAGGCTCTCCTGCAGGAAAGCTATACTCTATAAGAGGTATGAAGCAGCCATCTGCACCGCCGCCGTTACCCCTGACATCAACTATAAGATTTTTACACTTTTCAAGAGATTCCCTGCAATCCTCATAGAGCTTCGCAGTTGCCTGTGCATCCACAAAATCAGCAAATCTGAGGTACAGAGTATCATCCCCGTAGCTCCTGGAATAATACTTTTCTTCCGGCTCAGGCTCTGTATCAAGTACAAGTTCCAGCTCTTCCTTACTGCCATCCTCATGCTCTACAGATATGGTCTTATAGTATTTCAAAAATGCAGGCCACAGTCCTCCCTGTCTCTCCTCGCTTTCATCCATCAGCATGTTCTTTTCACGCTGTGCAACCTCAGAGACAGGCATGGAATCAATAGCTGTGATCTTATCCCCGGGCACAAGTCCTGTACCATTGTTAGCTTTGGTAACGTAGAGCACGTCTCCTTTTCTCATCACGGAAAAGCCCACATATCCACATGCATTGTCAACGAATTTCAAATGTGCCTGAATTTTAAATGTCGACACATAATTCTGAACCAGATGAAGGAACTCCATTCTGTCCATGTCATCGGTTATCTGCTTTTCATATTCCTCAAAATTACCTGCACCAAAATCAGGATATGATGCGGAATCGTTTTTCATAATGCTGACAATTTCTTTAAAAATCTCTGAGTAAGTCATAGAATCCTCCAACAAAACACAATAATCTATATTATATAGGGCTCAATACTTTTTTAAAACATTTTTAATATATATTATGGTCGTTTGATATACTGTAATCATCAATAGTCTTTGGAATCTGAACCTCTATCTTATGCTTACTAAATGTAAGGAGATAAAACATGACGAATTCTTTAGATTTCCCGCATAAATACTCAGTTATAATTAATTGTGATAATTCATACACTTTTGAAGGGGGGATTTTTATGAACAATTTTTTTCGCAAACTTTTTTCAACCACACTAATTTCATGTCTGTCTTTAAGCATGTTCGCATGCGGCTCGCAATCAACGGGGAAGGTTGCTGTCGAAAATGCAGGCACGTTATCATCTGATGATATGCTGCTTATTAACGAGGAAGTTGTTCCGAAGAGCAGTACTCCTGCCGGGGAAGAGGATGACACTCGAAATGTACAGAAATTATCCAATATGGGAATGACTCTTCCTCTTCCTGAGGAATATGTAAATACAAAAGGTTTCATTGAATACCAGGATATAGATCTTAGCGATGAGGGTTTATATTTTGCAACTGCCAGCTATATAGGTATACCCAAAGAGAAATATGATGAAATGGTAAGCGGCGGCATGAGCGCAGAGGATACTGACTATATTCTCACAACTCCTCTCAAGGGAGCACGCATTAATGTCTACGAAAAGAGAATTGACAATCTTCTTGAAAACAGATAAATATTTATAAATTAAAAATCACTTCCTGCAGATGCTCAAAGCAGTGCAGGAAGCGTTTTTTTGCAAATAAGGAGTATTGAAAGGAAATATATATATTTTTGTTTGCCATGTAAGCACTTATGTCACAGGTAACTGATGTCTTGAAAGTTTCTTGGGGAATGGTCCTTCCATGGTAAAAGGAATTCCCAGTTCTTTAAGTACATCGCAGAAAGCATTTATATATTTATCTGTAGACAGCATCTGCATAAAGCAGACAAATATCTTATCGCCCACAGAGGTTACTTCCAGCATCACATGTCCTTCCACAATGGCGGCAAAGGATTCGATATAATCAGCCACTTCACCCCAGTCAAGCTGACCGGTATAGTTCACATAATAGGTTCCGTGCTTGGCTCCTTTTCCTGTGGACGGGTCGTTTTCCTTCATGTATTTTTTCTTGGCTTTAATGCCCTTAATGCCATCAAGCTTTTCATACAGCCCAAGCTTTCCCCGTATCTCTCTGGTACTTACGGTAGGATCTGTCTGTAGTATTATCTGCCCTCTTGTCATTGTTCCAAGCTTTTCCATATCCATCTTGAGCTGTTCTCTTGTGTAATCTATATGGATGTGGCTTAAGACATCGCAATGCGCATTCCCCATACCGATATTGGCAGACAGGTTATGGGCCATTTCTCCGCCTATAGCAGCGACCTTTGCAGGAAGCAGTCCATCCAACGCCTTTGCAACAGCAACCAGGAAAAAGGCTGCTACGCTGGAATCGGTTCCTTTGGCATAGGTCATGATATCCTTTTGATTAAAGGTGAGAAGACGATAATTATCATTTCTTGCAAAGGGATTAAGTAGTGCATTCAGGTAATCAAAAATCAAAACATGAGGGTTCTTGCTGGCATACTCATAAATGGGCTCATCCTTTGGAAGCATATCCAGCGTGGGTTCATCCATCTCGCCATCAAGAAGCGGCTCCCCGGGTTTTCTGATGGACGGAGCGTTGGGCTCTACTCCATACTTATCTGCCACATACTGCCAGAGCGTTGTCATGATCCATGGCTGTAATCCGCGACCTCCGCACATGGTATGTGAGATATTAAAATAAATATCCTTTCCATCGCACTCCAGAAACAACAGATGACCATTTGCCTCCTTGCTTCCAAGTAGCGGAGTTTTATCTCCCATGGGAAGCACGGCGACCTCTTTATCATTTGGTACGCGCACGTAAGAGCCGCTTTCATCGACTTCGACCTTCACGGCAAAATATGGATATCTTTTTATGGCTTTGTTGGCAGCCACTCTCAGGACATCAATATCAACAGGTTCCTTCATTCTTAGCTTTGCCCTTACAACAAAGGCAAATCTAGACTCATCTTTGTATAACGGATATGTATCAAAGCTGTATTTCATTGTCGGCCTCCCTCTCATGAGTCATCGTTTGTTTATGTTACAGCTATAAAAGTCCTCCCTTTTCTCCTGTCTGTATTCTTTTGACTTTTTTGGAAGTAGTCTTTTCAAATGATGCTAAGCTCTTTCATATTCTTTTGTATCCCCCTCAAGAAACATATCTGTGTTTGTCTAATTTTAATTTAGTAGTCGACCTTAAAGCTTCGCTCATCGGGCTCCAATTCGAGCTTATTCTTATCTATTCTGTCTATTTCTATAAATCTTCCACGGCCAATCTGCTGGATGAACATATCAATATCCTCGTCCCGTCCCTGAACCTCGCAGGTAACAGAGCCGTCATATTCATTCCTGACGTAGCCGGTCAGTCTGTACATATTAGCAGCATGCAGGGCCGTGTATCTAAAACCAACTCCCTGAACTCTGCCGTAGAATTTTAATCTGTATCTTTTCATAATCCCAATATACTATGGTAATGTGTGTCGGACAATACCATCATGCTCCAAAGTGCTAACTATTAAATTCCTGCTGTCAGATCAGCCAGCGTGTCTGACGTTTCAACAGGAACCCAGTGACCCTCAACGCATATCTCCGGACTAATCTCTTTTATGTTATCAGCAAGCTTTCTGCAAAGCTCCTCACTTTTATTTCCTGTAAAGAAATCGTCTCCTGCGCAGTCTCCAATGAAAAGCACCTTATCCTCGCATACATAAATAAGTGTGGAATCATCTGTGTGGGGCGCCGGTGTTTCCATAAGCTTTACATGGATGCCGCCAAGATCAAGCTCCATGCTGCCTTTAAATATCATGTCAGATAAAGTTACTACTACAGGGGTGTTCCCTGCATATTCATGTCTTATACTTTCATGGAGTGAGAGGAACTCCCCGGGACCATTCTTCTCTATTTTTTCCTTCCATGCTGCAAGGTATTCATTTGTCTTTTCATTGGAAATACATAGTCCATTTACTGCGTGCATGCCGAAGGTGTGATCCCAATGCCAGTGTGTAAGAACTGTAAGGCTTGGCAATGGCAGATTTTCTTTTTGTAAAAGGGTATAAAACTCCTTCGTGTGATCCTCTGAATGTCCCGCATCAATTGCAAGGCTCCAGTTATCACCCTTTACATAGCCAAGATTCGGTCTGTCTCTTTCTGTTTCAAATGGCATGTACCATATATGCTCGGTCAGTCTCTTTAATTCCATATTAAGTGCTATGCCCCCTTTAAATATTATCTATAGCCTTAGAAAAATCAGCTGTCCAATATATTTACCATTATTATTTCATCGCAGTAGGTTCCATCCTTGAGTTTGAAGGCTCTTGGATTCATGCCATACTCCTTGAAGCCACACTTTTTATACACGTGATGGGCGATGTCGTTATCACTATATACTCCAAGCTCCACCTGTTCGAATCCGTTTCTTTTTGCCTGCTCAAGTGCAAGCTTCATCATGAAGCTGCCAAGCCCCATCCTGGTATAATCCTGAAGTATAGACATCCCAAGATATGCTCTGTGAAGATACTTTATGTGGGGCTTTATCAGCATTACTCCCAGCTCTCCAACAACCTCATCTCCATAAAAGGCTGTTACCATGAAGTCTCTTTCACTTTTTTCTATATCTTCAAGAACGCTTTTTAACCGCTCTCCGTTAAAGGGACCATCTTCCGGCTCTCTTGCCAGAAAGTGCGTCTCCGCTGCGGTTGTCTCCCTTAGTGCTTTTATCTTCGTTGCATCCTCAGGGCCTGAACTTTTAATGATGAGCTCTCGACCGTCCGGTAATGTGAATTTTTGTTCCTCTATTTTCATTTTGTCTCCATCTACTGTTTTATTTGCAAAATAGTCTAAACAAAGATTTTAGTGTCTCGCTTAAGCCGGCTGGCAAAATGTAATCTCTACCTTTGCTCCACCTGTCTCCTTGGAATTTGAAAGCTCTATGCTGCCACCATGCTCCTTGGCCACTCTCTTTGCAAAGAAGAGACCGATACCATAGTGAGAGCCGCCGGTTCTACTGGTATCATCCATGAAGAACTGCTCGGTGCCATGGGCAAGAGCTTCAGGTGTGAAGCCACTTCCGGAATCTTCGACTGTAAAAGTAAGCTCCGTTCCATTCAAAAGCGACATAATGTTTATCACTCCGCCCTCAGGAGTGTGCTCTGCTGCATTTCGTATTACGTTCATAACAGCTCTTACAACCTGATCATAGACGATATTTATTACAGCGGTGTCATCCTCTAAGTTTGTCACAGGCTTTCCATTGTTGTCTGTCACTCCGCTAAGCTCACTTCCTGATTCACCCTTCCAGTTTACTTTTAAATGATAAACCTCTGAAAGCCCCATTGTCTGCTTTTTAATGTCACTAATAAGCTCTGAAACCCGAACCTTAACAGGCGCCTGCTTAACACCCTCCTGAGACTTTGTTACCTCTATCAGTGTCTGCACATAGTTCTGAATCTGAATTGCACTGCCTGAAATATAGTCGGCATAGTTTTTCTGCTCATCTGTAAGCTCAGTCTCAAAAAGAAGCTCCGAGTTACCGCGAACCACTGTAAGCGGAGTCTTAATGTCGTGGGCAAGAGCTGACATCTGCCTGTTCTTTTCCTGCTCGGTCTTCCACTGCTTCTGAAGAGAGGTCTTCAGCGCGTATCGCATATCGTCCATTGAGGCAAGACACTCGTCAATCTCTCTTACTCCTGAATATGTAACCTGAAAATCGAGGTTCTGATCGCCGATCTCTTTTATCGCATCCCTCATGGTTGTCAGCTTGGACCTGATTCTTTTTCCAAAGCCAACCGCAAATATCTGCATGATTATAAGGCACCCAACTATAATAAAAATCGTCAGGAATTTTTCAGGATCAGGCAGATATCTTCGAATAAATCTCGATTTAAATTGCGGTGTTATACTATATTGCAAAACAACATACTCATCGGTTCTAGAAATAACCTTGTAAAAATATTTATCATTTATGGTTCGATTGTTTGCCGCATTCCATGCTGATTTTAATGAATCTTCTGCCAGGTTACCCAAGAGTACTTCCCCATCCTTAGAAAACACCACATAGCTGCAGAAATCCGGAATCAGATCCTCCGTAACCTCATCTGCATTTATTATGTTTATATAGATGTCATCAATCTGTTCTTCAGCGTAGTTTGCAGGATAAATCTCACCGTAGGTTATCAGCACATTAAACAGAAACCATGAAAAAGCCACCCAGAGAAGCAATGCAAATCCCATCAAAAATGTATAGGTTTCAAACATGCTCCCAAGGCTCCTGATTCCCCTCTTATTCTTTTTGTCCTTACTTCTTACTCTTCCCATTTATATCCAATCCCCCAAACTGTTTTGATTGGCATGTAATCGTAGCCTGACAGCTTTGTTCTGATGTTTTTTACATGTGTGATTATCGTGCTGTCGCTACTGTCGCTGTCATATCCAAGCACCTTTTCCAGTATCTGCTCCTTTGAAAAAATCTGGCCACGGTTCTTTGCCAGAAACTCGCAGATATCGTACTCAGCCTTTGTAAGAGTAATCTGCTTTTCATCAAGCATCATCTGTCTGGCCTCAAGCATGAAGCAGATTCTTCCAAGGGAAAGTCTTGCTACATGCTCACGCTTTTCCCTTCTAAGGTGCGCTCCTATCCTGGCCCTAAGCTCCATAACCCCAAAGGGCTTGCAGATATAATCGTCTGCTCCGAGAGCCAGCCCGTTCACAAGACTTGTCTCATCCGTCTTGGCTGTGATAAATAAAATCGGACAATCCACCTGATTCCTGATTTTTGTGCATAGCTCAAATCCATCTATTCCCGGCATCATCACGTCAAGAAGGATCAGGTCATAATTCCCCAGCTTGTCATTTTCTATCTTTGTCGGATCATCTAATTTTGTAACTGTGTGTGCGTCCTTTGTAAGGACATTCCCTATCATGTTTAAAATGGCGATATCGTCGTCAACTGCAAGTATGTTTGCCATATTTTCTTTTCATCCTTTTTTATTTCACTCTGTACTTAACTATATGCTTACGATTTTTGTGTATTTCGGAAGGGCACTACATGCCCTGGCTCAATATGATAGTTGCCTAGTAGTGGTGACTTCTGTATTTCCCTTACCTACTTGATATATCTATTGTATAGGACAATAGTCACGTAGACATATGCCTTAATGAAGCCCTTTCCTACGCGCCATATCTATGGTTAGTAAATAGTCACGTAGACACATACCTCAATAGAGCCCTTACCTACGGGACCTATAGAACTTTTCGAGCAAATGTCGCGGAGTTCCCACCAAATGGTTATTTTGGACTACGTGTTTAATTTCTTTTTCGGACTTACTACAAGTAACTAAACCGCAAAGCCTGTCTCATGACCATCCCATATAGACATACCCTATAGTTATCCCATATAGACATCCCATATAGTTCTCCCATTTAGTTATCACATATAGGCATCCAATATAAATCTTATATAAATCCCATATAGAAGAACTGCCCTTACTCAGGTTTATTCCACTATCCTGCTTCCCTCATAGTTCCTGGCAAAACCAAAATAGCATACAAGACTTACTGCCAGAAAAGCCAGGTAAATCATGCATATCGACAGCCCCAAGCTAGCAAAACCAATAATAAAGTTTGCAGGAAGCTGCGAGCCTGCCACAGTCCCCTCTACAGAATTCCCCAGCGCAATACCAAGGTACGCCTCAGGCATTCTGGCTGTCCATGAAAACGGCACGATCTTCCAGATGTACATTCCGAGATCAGTCAGTAAAAGTGCGCTGATAAGTCCCGAGAAAAATCCTGCACCGATCGTTACTCCTTTTCCTAATAAATAGGCAAGTATGGTATGCCAGATGTATAACGGAATCCCAGCAAGCCATATCAAAAGTGCTGCCACAATATAGACTCCCATCCCGGCACTGCCCTGCCCAAGGACATTCTCAAATCCATATCCAAATAAAACTGCTGATAAGATTAAGGCGACGATGCTAAACAAAACCAGTACTACTACCTTGGAAAAGAGCGCTGCGGTCTTGCTCTTCAAAGTAAGAAGATTCTGAAACGCTCCCGCATTTTGCTCCTGTTCCATTGTACTTGCTGTGATTATTCCAATCAATATGGGAAATGAAACTCCGAGGGTCTCATAAAAAGCCATTATCTTGTCAGCCTCATCAAAGCCACCTCCGGATACGGCGTAATATAAGAGAAACATTACGCTTACGATTATCGGAATAACTATATGTGCTACCAGCACAGAGCTTCTTTTCATCTTATAAAAATCTGCATGAAGGCATCTCATAAACATCTTTACTTCACCTCTCTTTTTTCAAACCAGTTAAGATACAGAAAGCTTAAAGCTACAAACCAGAATATTGAAATAATGATTCCCGGAAGGATCACTCCTGCATCAAGTAAAGGATTACCTGCCTCTGCCCTTAAGCCATTGGGGAGCACATGTAAAAGAGGAGTAACAACTCTCATCGGGATCGCAGATACAAAGAAAAACCATTTTCCTGAGGGCGCTGCTATAATTCCAAAAACTGTGATTCCAAGGCAGATTACAAGCTCTGCTATCATTCCGAACTTTTCACTTAAGAATAAAAACAGCGGAATCTGCCACAGCTCAACGATTGTAAGAACGACTACTGCTGCCGCTGCACCAAGAGCCGGAACACTTGTAGTTAAGAGCTTTCCTCCAAGGAGTGCCCCGATGAACAGGAGCATATTTGAAATAAAAATAAGGCATCCTAAGTAAACAATTTTTCCAAGCATCAGCACTCTCTTATCTGTAGAAAGTGTTTTGAGATTGTAGTATCCAGTCTTCCTCTCCCTGACAACTGAGAGATAACTTACGATTGCCAGCATACCCGGAAGAAGCAGTGTATACCACCAGTTCCAGGCGCTCTCCGAATATGAATTTATCATCCCTACTGTCAGCACAAACGCCATAGCAAGAGCAATAACAGGAAATGCAAAAATGAGCCTGCTGCCCATGGTTCTTCTAGATTTTAAAAATTCTGCCTTTACGATTTTAAACAACTTCTCCACCAACCTTTCCAAATTCTCAATAGTCTTGTTTCACCAGAATTTCTGTAGCTTCCACTAAGCCGCTACTGCTTACGCTGTATGCGCAAGCTTCTGATTTTTCCTCACAACATCCATGAAAAGCTCCTCAAGATTCTCACCCTGCTGCAACTTTCCTTCGTATCCCAAAACTCCGTCTGAGATTATTCCAACATAATCTGCTGTAAGCTGAACCTCAGATAAAATGTGGCTTGACAGGATCACTGTGATTCCCTTCTTCGGGAATGAGCGAATGAGCTCCCTCAGTTCCTCGATTCCTATGGGATCAAGACCGTTTGTGGGCTCGTCCAATATCAGAAGCTTAGGATTTCCAAGAAGTGCCAGTGCAATTCCGAGTCTTTGTTTCATTCCGAGTGAAAACTGGCCTGCCCTCTTTTTTCCTGTATTTTCAAGTGAGACAGTTTTCAGGGCTTCGTCAATTCTGCTTTTATCAACTCCAAGAAGAATTGCTCTGACTTCAAGATTTTCTCTTGCTGTGAGATTTTCATAGATAGGCGGATTCTCTATCAGGGCGCCGATTTCATCAAGCACGCCTCTGTTCCAGGGCTTCCCGTCATAGATGATTTCTCCGCTTGTAGACTTTAAGATGCCTGTGATCATTTTCAATGTGGTGGACTTCCCGGCGCCGTTTGGCCCCAGGAGTCCGTACACACAGGCCTTTGGTATGTTAAGTGAAACTTTATTTACAGCTATCTGCTTTTTGAATTTCTTAGTAAGTTCATTAGTCTGAAGCATCATTTCCATTTTTAATCCCCTTCTTTCTTTTTCCAAGATTTATCCTGAAAATAGAATATGAGGAAAAAATAAAGATTTGATGAAGATACAAAATATTTTTAAAAAATGAACCACCAACCCCGTCCCCTAGGGCCATTCCGAAGCTCGATGGACCACCAACCCCGTCCCCTGGGACCATTTAGCTGCCTATCTGTTCGATAAAAGCGACAGCTTCTGCGATTCCGCCGGATTGCTTAAAGCTTTCCGAAACCTTTTCTGCTCCTTCTTTAAAGCTCTTTTCCTTTATAATTCTTGTGACACTTTTGAAAATGTCGTCCTTTTCAATTGAAGGAAGCCTTAGTCCTGCATCCAGCTCCTCTGCTCTTTTTGCCACAGCATCCTGCTCGGGAGTCTGCGGGAAAAGAATAAGCGGAACGCCAAAATACAGTCCTTCGGATGCAGAGTTCATACCGCAGTGAGTAATGAAGGCATCTGCAATAGACAAAACAGCCATCTGATCGACACTCTCATAAATCTCGATGTTGTCAGGGAGATTGTCAAAGTGATCCGTATTTGTTCCCATTGAGAAGATCACCTGGTAATCAGTTTTTCCAAACACATCAATGCAGTTCCTGTAAAAATCGCGGTTCTGATTAATGGTGCCCATGGAAATATAAACCGTCTTCTCCGCGGTTTTTTTGAACTCGTCCGTGATAGGTCTGATGGAAGGGCCTACAAAATGGTATCTGTCCGAGAAGGTCTCCGAGCAGGGCTGGAAGTACTTCGACGTATAAACAATAGTGTTTGTATCGTTGTCGTTCTGAACAATGTCCAGAAGTCCTTTTATCGGATAGCCCTTATCCTGAAGACGCTTAATCTGCTTATTTACCTTAGGCATCTCAACTATCATTTTCAAGTTTTCTCCAAGACCATGCTTCATATACTTTGCAGAGTATCTGTTGAAGGCGAAGGTCGTTGTGGAGCAGATAAACGGAAGTCCGTGCTTCATGGCAGCAAGCTTTCCCCAATAAGCGACAGAGTCTGCAACTATTACATCAGGCTTAAGCTCCTCAATTTTCTCAGTAACCATCTCATCAAGAGCAAGGGTGGATGATACGAGAAGCTCAACCGCAAAGGCCTTATCCTTTCCGACGCGGTCTGCGTTTTCCTTATCCTCCATATTGAAATCATATCCATCACATGGAAAGAAAATCGCTCCGGCATCTTCAAGCTTTTCCCTGAACATCTCAAAAGAAAAATAATATATCGTATGTCCAGCTTCGGTCAGCGCTTTGACAAGGCCCAATGTAGGATTGGTGTGCCCGTATGCAGGTATGCAAAACCATGCTATTTTCATATCTCTTACCCCTCAAAATCAAACAGTTTTTAAAGTGCCATCACATATATCTGGCAGGGATTAGCCTCGTCCCAGAGAAGCGGAAACACCTCAAATTCCTTAAAGCCAAGTGACAAATAGAAACGATTGGTGTCATCATAATCATCGTATTTTCCCATCTGCACTGTCTTAACCTGCAAAAATTCATAGCCCTGGAACACTGCCTTTTCCTTAAGCCTGGCAAAAAGCCTTCTTCCAATTCCATCTCTGTGATACTCCTTTAAAACGCCCATTACATAGATTTCTGCTGTGCTTTTTCCTGTTTCAGTAAGGGTGATAAAGCCCACCGGCTTGTCACCATCAAAGGCTGCAAAGAAAATCTTGTCTGCGCTTGTAACAATGTATTCCTCTCTGCTCTCTGGAATTCCAAACCAGTCCGTAAGCGCTTCAAGAATAAGCCTTGCAATTTTCTGCTTTTCCTCAGGTTCAGTCACTTCACGAATTTGGAACCTTTCAGCTTTCTCACACTTTTCATTCTCCCAGTGCTTTCCCATGATCGCGAAATTGTTCGCAGCATAATATCCGGCTTTTTCATAGAAGTGCATGTGGTGCTCATCGTTTACTGATAAAAATTCGATATGCTCTGCGCCGTTTTCCTTAACAAGCTTCTCAAGCTCAGCAAGGAACTGTGAGCCGTAGCCCTTTCCCTGATAGCCATCAAAGATCACGATCTCCTCAAGGAAATATGCAAGGATGTCATCGTACTGCTTGTAATAGCCCATGACGAAGCCTGTCATGTTGCCGTTATCATCATACTGAACCAGGCACTTCGCACCATTCGTTGTCATTACCTGATGAATTCTTGTGTAAGCAGTTTCGTAGGTCCAGCAACCCTCCTCCTGGCCGTTATAGTATTCAACATATTTATTTACAACTTCTTCTAGTTCTTTATTTGTAATGTCTGTGTATTTCATATCTAGCCTTTCAAAATTTTAAAGTTCTTTTTTTACAAGAACAATCTGCTCTGTTCGTGTTTCCTCTGTGAAACCATGTCTAAGGAACATCTCTACGGAAGGGTTATCGATCGCGATATCATCAAAAAGAATTTCGATGCCATTTTCCTTTGCTGACTGGCACAGCATATCCAGACCTTCACTGCCGTAGCCCCTACCTCTGTACTTTGCATGGATTATCACATCTGTGACAAATCCCCGGAGAATGTCGTCAAAGCGGTAGGCTATCTCGCCAACCAGCTCTCCCTCCTCATTTTTCAAATATCTGTAAAACCTTCTGTTCTCATGATTAACGATCCAGTGGTCATACCAGCCCTGCCACTTCTTCTTGGGAAACGGAACCGTCCCGCCCCAGGTGTGGTTGTAGGACATGGTCTCCTCGTCCTCCATCATGGTCTTTTTAAACCACAGATCCTCATATTTTGGTGTGTATAAACTCAGCATGAAATCCCCCATTTTATTTATGCCTGATTATCTGTTATCTACTCTATGACTTATATGAACTTTCAACGTTTATACTATCTTCTTCTCCATAAGATAGAATCTGCCTTTTCTCCAGTCCGCATGTCCGCGCTTCTCGTAGCCATTCTTTTCATAGAGCCTCAGTGCGAATGGATTCTCTGAAAAGACGTCAAGCCTCACGGAATCAAATCCCATATCCACCAGCTGACCCTCGATTTTATCAAGAAGCTTTTTACCTATTCCCTTGTTCTGCTGTCCCGGAGCCACGCACAATCTGTGAATTATGCAGGCGTTGTCATACTCCCAGCTGGCATTGTTGTAGGCATCGTCAGACTCTGTACTTATAACGTAGATTGCAGCAAGATTGCTGTCTGTTAGCTTCTCATTATTTGTATCAGCACTACTTTCTTCCGAATCGAGATTGTCATCATCAATTACCACATATAATGTCTGTTTCTTTATATCATACTCAAAATCTTCCTTTGCAGGATAAATCTCATCCCATTGCTCTATCCCCTGTGAGGACATAAGCTCCTTCGCGGAGTCTACCATCCTGCTGATCTCTTCTACATCTTCAAGTCTTCCTAATCTGTAATTCATTTTTTCCTCCAGTAATTATTTCTAGTATTACAATTCAGTCTATATACATTCTATTTCTTTTTGGGTTGACCTTAATGATCATCTTATATTAACCTTTACGTCAATTCTCTATTTTTCTTTTCTACCGGCGTACATAACATGCCTTGGTTTCTGGTGGCTTGCAACCGGTGAACTAATTTGTTCGCGAATAGACGTAACATCAACCGTGAAGTTTTTCCCGCAAATGAACCAATATGGGAAAATCCTCCCTCATAGACTGAACACTCCTTAATATATCAATTCATCCGTGCAACCGGTATTCTAACTTGTTCGCGCATAGACGTAACGGCAACCGAAAAGTTACTCCCGCAGATGAACCAGAATGTAATAATTCTTCCTCCCGACGTAACGCCCGATCCCCACAGCCCTGATTGTTCTTAGATTCTGAGCCAGAGGTGCTTCCCAGCCACCGCGTAAGCGGCTTGCCCTACCTGGGTCTACCTGTCACACCGGAAAAAGAATCCTAAACCCGGCTTCCTTCCCCTCTTCCACCTCAACACATAAGGCATTGCCCTGAATAATCGGATATTCTCTGTCCCAATAATTCATCTTGTAATCTGACAGCACATCACGAAGCGCAGTCAGGAATGCACCGTGGGATACTATCATCACTCTGGCATCCTTGGAAAATGAATACTTATGAAGTGCCTTTCCTGCCCTCTCGCATAAAGCCTCATAGCCTTCAACACCGTACTGCGGATCTTCAAAGTCAACGCCAGAGTTCCAGTCTACACCCTCAAGCTTCCCAAAATCTCTCTCAATAAAAGCAGGGTCCGTTATAATGTCACCGGTAAATCCGATCTTGTCTGCGATGATGCGGGCACTCTCTCCTGCTCTGTCCAGAGGGCTTGAAATCATGGCATCTACCTTAAGTCCGATGCCAGCCATCTTATCCGCAAGGTTATTCATCTGTAAAATGCCGTCAGCATTCATGGGAATATTTGCATGTCCCTGGAGCCTGGTTTCAAGATTCCAGTCTGTCTGCCCATGTCTTACAAGATAAAAAATCATCATCCAATCCTTCTTAAAATATCCTTCTTTGAAAGGCCGTTGCAATTCCTCACATCAACAACAGCCATACATATATAAGTCCGAATAATTATCAATTCGTTACATCAAAATAAGCTCATCTGCTGATATTTTTCCGGAAGCTCATGCATATAGTTAAAGCAGTCATCCGGTTTATAGAGCATATCATTTTCCCTGCACACCTTCCTGAGAAGTGCCATCAGCTCCTTTGAATTCGGGCTTGGCAGCTCATAGGAATTACCGTAGCTCTCAATATATTTCTTTTTCAGTCCGGGAAAATGCCTATCCAAAGCTTCATAGTAATACTCTCTGTCGCCTTCCCTGAGTGTCAGTCCCATTCCGAAATCTATGATTCCCTTAACCCCGGCATCCACGCAGGCATCAAGTATCTGCCCCACGTTATCTCTGGTGTCATTTATAAAGGGAAGAATCGGTGTCAGCCATACTATGGTAGGAATCCCCCGCCTTTGCATCTCCTTAAGGACCTCAATTCGCCTCTTTGTATTACATACATTTGGCTCTAAGATACTGCACAGCTCATCATCAAAGGTCGTCAGCGTTATCTGGACCACACATTTTGCCTTCCTGTTTATTTCTTCAAGAAGATCGATATCCCTAAGGATCCTGTCGGACTTTGTCTGAATAGCAAGACCAAACTCGTAGTCCCTTATTATCGCAAGGCACTTCCTTGTAAGTCCCAGCTCCATCTCGCAGTGCATATAGGGATCAGACATGGAACCTGTTCCGATCATGCACTTCTTTCTCTTGGACTTAAGAGCTGCCTCAAGAAGCTGCGGTGCATTCTGCTTAACCTCGATATCTTCAAAGGGATGCGTAAACTGATAGCACTTACTCCTGCTGTCACAATAGATACAGCCGTGAGTGCAGCCACGATAGATATTCATCCCACAGCCTCCACCGCTTGTGGTCAGTATTCCCTTAGCATCAACAAAGTGCATTTTGCCTCACTTTCCACATTCCTTTTAATTCTTAAAGCCTGTTTTAGTGTCATTTTTATATCAAAAAACAAAACACCCATAGACTTTATTATAGTAAACACAACATGCTGCTGCCAAGAGCAAGCCCACGGATTTTCTCTATATTTGCACTGATTTTATTTAGTTGTTGTCACATACAAATGCTTGTAATATACTGATGTAATGATTTTTGGGAAAAAGCTGTGCTATAGGAATACAGCCGATTGAAATACCCGTTCAAAAAAGAGGATATTATACATATGAATTTATCAAGAATATCATCCATGAGATTGATTCCGCTGAGCTTTCTGGTGGCAATTCTTTTTGGTGCTTTTTTACTGACACTGCCGATCTCATCTGCTGACGGAACCTGGACGAATTTTGTCACAGCACTTTTTACCGCGACTACCTCCGTCTGCGTTACCGGACTGACGGTAGTTGATACCTCCAGCTACTGGAGCACCTTCGGACATGTAGTTATTCTGTTTCTTATACAGATCGGAGGTTTTGGTATCATCACCGTCATCTCCATGATAATGCTCCTGTCCCGGAAGAAGTTCTCCCTCAGTGAAAGGAAAATGCTTCAGGATTCCCTTAACCTCGATACGGATTCAGGAATTCTGAAGGTCCTTGTAAAAATCTTCAAGGGCACCTTTTCCATAGAGCTTCTTGGCGCTGTTATCTATTGCTTTGCCTTTGTTCCGAGGTTTGGACCTGTGGGTGTATGGTATTCATTTTTCAATTCCATATCCGCCTTCTGTAACGCCGGCATAGATATCCTTGGCTCCGACAGCCTTATGAGCTACTCATCAAATCCACTGGTTCTTTTTAACACAATGGCACTCATAATTCTCGGAGGCCTTGGCTATGTAGTGTGGTTTGATCTTGCAAGCATTGTAAAGCGCGGTGTACAAAAACGGTTCCTCCCCTCACAGATTTTTGCAAGATTCAGTGAGCACACAAAGCTTGTATTGTCATTTACATTTATTCTTATAATGGTTGGCTGGATCACCATATTTTTTGCGGAATATAACAATCCTCTGACCCTTAAGGACATGACTCTTTTTGATAAGCTGACCAACAGCCTTTTTGAATCAGTCACCTTCAGAACGGCGGGCTTTGCTTCATTTTCACAGGCAGGACTGTCTAATACCTCCTGTGTTGCAGCCTACATTCTCATGTTTATCGGTGGCTCCCCCATAGGAACTGCCGGCGGTATTAAGACCGTGACCTTTTTCCTTGCTATGATGGGAATAATCACTTATATTAAATCCGAAGATTCCAACATAATCTTCAACAGAAAAGTAAGTGATGAATCCATGAGAAAGGCCTCCGTCATCATGTACGTAAGTATGTTTTCAGTTCTTGTATTTACACTGATGCTGGATGCAACTAATACTGTTAATCTGCAAGATGCATTTTTCGAGGTTATAAGCGCCCTTGCTACTGTCGGTCTCACAAGAGATCTCACCACAACGCTTAATACCGCAGGCCGACTCATCATCATAGTCTGCATGTATCTTGGAAGAATAGGTCCCATCTCCATGGCGATCTTCTTTGCAGGAAGAAGCAAGCCTAAGAATCAGCGCAGATATGTAGAAGGCAAATTCTTTGTGGGTTAATCCACGATAATGGATTTTGAATCAGATAATATTTTATAGGAGTATTAAAATGAGAAAATCAATAGCAGTTCTCGGACTTGGAAAATATGGACTCAGCCTTGCTCAGAGCATGTACGACATGGGCTCCGATGTCCTGATAGCAGATATTGATGAGGATAAGCTGAAGGAATCTTCACACTTCGCCACTTCTGCAATCTGTGCAGACCTCTCAAACGAAGACGAAGTTAAAAACCTCGGTCTTAAGAATCTTGATATTGTAGTTGTGGCAATGAGCCGCAATCTTGCAGCCAGCATCATGTCAGTTGCGGTTGCGAAGGAAGAAGGCGTTCCGCTTATTGTAGCCAAGAGTTCCTCTGACAGAATGACTTCCATTCTTGAAAAAATCGGTGCCGACAAGGTCATCATTCCTGAGGAATACGGTGGAAAACAATCAGCAAGGATCCTCTCCTCCGATACCTTCCTGGATTATTTTCAGGTAGATAACTCTCTGTCCATGGTTGAAATGAATCCCATGGATAAGTGGGTTGGTAAGAACCTCATAGAGCTCAACATCCGTCAGAAATACAACGTCAATGTCGTAGCTATCAAGGAAGGTGGTCACTGGATAACAGCAGATCCCAAGAGAGAGCTGCGTGCTTCCGATCAGCTCCTTATCGTCGCTGAGAGAGACTCCCTGAAACGAATTGATAAATAACAGCCATATTAAAAGCCCTGTCTGCATATCGTAGACAGGGCCTTGTTATTTTAAAACTGCTATCCATTATTTTTCATAACACATCAATCATCAATGTGATCGATGGCCTCAGTCCAGTCTGTCCACTCTTCGTTTCCAAAGCTGATAAAGGCAGGTAGAAGCGATACCGTTAATGCCATAACGCCAATTCTTCTTAGAAGTGTTCTTATCATAAGAATTACCAACCCTTTCTTCCCCTTCTTAAATCATACGTTATCAGGTGACTCTGATGTATTAAAAAAGCCTAAATATTTGGTAAATACCGCCATTCTAAAGCCTCTTCTTGAGATAAGCTATGATCTCGAGGACATTTAAATATTGGTGTGTATAGCTGCGGGCTGCTCTATTTAAGGGCTGCCCGTTTCTTATTGCTATTATGCGGCTCATCCCGAAAAAGAGCGAAGGAAAAACGGAAAGTAGGGAGTATAAAATATTTCATTTGCCTATAATTATATAGCATACTATATAATAACTTCACGTTTTTTGTATAAAATGTCTTTATAGGAGACATTTTGGATGAAAGACGCTAGTACACAAATTGGAAAAAAGCTTAAGGAGCTTCGCAAAGCCCACGGCTATACACAGACTTACATAGCATCAAACATTGATGTCAAGCAGCCTACTTATCAGCAATATGAAAGTGGCAAGCGCATTCCCAGCACTCCAATAGTCTACAAGTTAGCCAATTTCTATGGGCTTACTACAGACGAGCTGTTGAAGCTGTGTATTCCTTTGGATAATGATATCTATTATGATGCGCCCGAAAAGACTGAGCGAACTCTCGAAGAAGCAGAGCTTTCTTCCTATGGCTCATCAAAGAAGTTCGATAAGTTCAGCTCCGATGAGATTCAGATGCTCTTCTATTTTTCCAAGCTAAGTAAAGAAGCCCGCAGAGAGATTATCGACTTTGCAAAGTTCAAGGCTTCACAGGAACGCAAATAGAAATATTGCATTATACTATTCTTATATAGGCATTTGTTATATTTATATATTATTAACGCCCTTTTAGATTATTTTCTAATATAGAGAAGACGTTGCTGAGTAGTTTATTACTTCCATCAGCAGCGTCTTTTCCTTTTTATTGCGATATAGGCAGTTGCAACTTCTGTCTGTTTACATAATTCCTTGCAAAGGCCACATTTTTCCCCTTGGGAAAAGTTCCAAGACGCCGGCAGATACGGTTTTTATCAAGGTATTCGCCAATAAATACGCACTGGTTGGAATCCATGGGTGAATCCGCGATGGTGTAAAGCCCGTCTGCCAGGTCAAAGCGAAGCATCTCATTGCCAACAGGTATCGTTCCCTTGGCGCGGACCACATGTCCGAATTCTCCTCTAAGGCAGTCCTCTAAAAGGGATATGAGCTGTGCGGGATTCTCCATCACTGCACTATCTATCGTGATCTGAGAAAACCTGCTCGTATCATCCCCTGTCTCTGTTACTTCGATGCCCTCTGATGAAAGCGACATAAGCCCCTTCCACCACTCATCACTTTGCAGGGTGTAATGGCCATCTAAGATATCTGCCTCCGGGTTTATCTTCTTTATCGCAGCTTTTGTCTCCTCCAGAACTTCGGGTGACTCGCTTTCGCATTTTGAAAATACCACCGTTTTGGCATTTGCTATCTGATCCTTGTACAGAGTTTCAAACTCGCTCATGTTCTGCCTGTAGCTCCTTGGAGCAATGACCACGATAGGGTCAAGCAGTGTTACGTTCCCAACAAGTATAGGCTTTAAGTTATTTATGATGTTGCCAAGTTTCCCGACTCCGGTGGGCTCAATGACCAGGTACTCGGGAGATAGTCCTGAAAAAACCGTTAGAACAGAGTTAACAAAGCTGTCCTTCATGGTGCAGCATACGCATCCTTCCATGAATTCCAGAACCTCCAGCTTCTTCTCCCCTGTATCTGTGCTCCTTAATTCACCTGCATCTATGCTGTTATCGCCATATTCATTTTCAAGGATAACAGGATTCGTGCCTGTACGGCGGATGAGTTCTTTTATAAAAGTAGTTTTGCCGGCACCTAAAAAACCGGACACTATAAGAATATTCATATAACCTCAACAGAAGGAGCGGCACAGGGCCGCTCCCACCTTAATTTTTTATGGCTGATTATCAAGAATAACAACCGGCTTAATAAGATCAGCAGGCTTATCCTTCATGAGCTGCAGAGCCTCCGGAATGTGCTCCCAGCCGTGGAATACGTGAGTTGAAAGCTTGCTTACATCAAGTTTTCCTGATGAAACAAGTGCACCGAGCTTCTCCATACGGAGACGTCCGCCGGGCATCAGACCACCGTTGATCTGCTTGTGCCCCATACCAACACCCCACTCAACACGAGGAATAGTAACAAAGTCACCGCTTCCAAGGTAGTTAACGTTACCGATCTTTCCGCCGGGCTTAAGAGACTTGATAGCAGACTCAAAGGTCTTAACAGTACCGCCTGCAACAACAACGCGGTCAACACCCTTGCCGTCTGTGAGCTCCATAACCTGATCCTCGATGCTGCCGTTCTTGTAGCTGATGAAATCATCTGCACCATAGTACTTAGCGATCTCTACGCACTTAGGACGTGTACCAACTGCCAGGATACGGGATGCACCGCGCATGTGAACACCTGCAACTGACATAAGACCAACAGGTCCGATACCGATAACGAGAACAGTATCACCGAACTGAACGTCAGCAAGCTCTACGCCGTGGAATCCTGTGGGAACCATATCGGACAGCATACAAGCATCCTCAAGGCTCATTCCCTCAGGCATGTGTGCCAGATTACCATCTGCATCGTTTACATGGAAAAATTCAGAATCAAGACCATCCTTGAAGTTAGAGAACTTCCAGCCGGCGAGCATGCCGTTTGAATGCATGGAGTAACCACCCTGAGCTTCAAGTGAGTTCCAGTCAGGAGTAATAGCCGGAACAAGTACCTTGTCACCGGGCTTGAAGTCCTTAACCATTGAACCAACTTCAACAACCTCTGCACATCCCTCATGTCCCAGAATCATGTTGTGGCGATCCCCTACAGCGCCTTCCCATACTGTATGAACATCTGATGTACAGATAGCGATTGCCAGTGGCTTACAGATAGCGTCCATAGGTCCGCAGACCGGGCGCTCTTTCTCAATCCAACCGACTTCGCCGATTTTCAGCATCGCAAAACCTTTCATACCTTCTTCTCCTATTGTTTTATTTACATACCCATACGGGTTTGTATTCAGCAATATGATCCCCTAAAACATGTATCTATCATAACATACGAAGCACTATTGCGCCCAGCAAAATATGGAAAGCGGCCAGGACCGTATCGTCCTGACCGCTTGAAATCATACATGTTTAAATATTTAGTTTTCAGGCAAGGTGTGAACCTTTTTGCCATAGACTCTCTTAAAGAAGAAGCCTGACAGGATGAAAGATGCGATCTCCGCAATAGGGAAGGCCCACCATACCATATTTACATTACCTGTCTGTGCAAGAAGCCATGCTGCAGGAATAAGAACTACTAGCTGACGTCCAACGGAAACAACCAGTGAGTAAATACTCTCTGAAAATGCCTGGAACACTGATCCCATCGCAATACATATACCTGCAATCGGGAAGCTGAGGCTTATGATCCTGAGCGCAGGCTTACCGACGTTTATCATTTCAAGGGATGCGTTGAACAACCCAAGGAGTCTGTCAGGAATAAGCTGGAATGTAATTGTTCCGATGATCATTATTGTTGCAGCAAGTGCCATTGAGAATCTGAGCGCTTCGCGGATCCTCTTTTTCTTTTTAGCTCCAAAGTTGTAAGCAAGAACGGGAATAAGTCCGTTGTTCAGTCCGAATACCGGCATGAAGAAAAAGCTCTGAAGCTTGAAGTAAACACCAAATACAGCAGTTGCTGTGGTTGAGAAGGTGATAAGTATAATGTTCATTGCGTAGGTCATAAGTGAACCTATGGACATCATAAGAATTGAAGGAACACCTACATAGTAGATTTCTTTTACAATATCTGCTCTTGGCTTGAATATCAGTGAAGTCCTGAGGTGAATATCAGGGTTAAGACTCTTGTTGCAGTAAAGACCTATCAGTGAACCAACCACCTGTCCGAAAACAGTAGCAAGGGCTGCACCTGCAACTCCGAGCCTGGGAAGTCCAAACATACCAAAGATAAGAATGGGGTCCATTACGATGTTGATGATGGCTCCTGACATCTGGGAATACATACTGTACAGTGTTCTTCCCGTAGACTGGAGCATTCTCTCAAAGGTCATCTGGCAGAACAGTCCGATTGAGCAGCAGCAGATGATTGAAACGTATGACATACCGTATTCAAGTATCTTGGCATCATCTGTCTGAGACATCAAAAAGGGCTTTGCCACAAAGATTCCTATAAAGAGGAATATAATATAATTGATCAGGGTCAGCATCAGTGTTGTGTTAGCTGCTCTGTCCGCTCTGTCAAAATTCTTCTCACCAAGGGATCTTGAAAGCAGCGCGTTCATTCCGACGCCGGTACCTGAACCAAGAGCAATCATAAGGTTCTGAAGCGGAAACGCAAGGGTAACTGCAGTAAGTGCGCTCTCATCTATCTGCGCAACGAAAATACTATCAACTACATTGTAAAGAGCCTGTACCAGCATCGATGCCATCATGGGAAGTGACATTGATACGATCAGTTGCTTTACGGGCATTACACCCATCTTGTTTTCAGTGTATTTGGACATATATAACCTCGTAAATACTTATATTTTCAAGTGAAGCAAATGGGTTCTCATGAAAAAAGAATGCCCAAAGACATTCTTTTTTATCTGCTTCATCGCATACCAAGTAATACTACTATAAACAAGCCAAATTAACAACCGCTTAATTCTGCGTAGTCGTAGTCGCATCGTCCGAATTAAGATTGTTCGGATCATAGGTACTCTTTATGCCGGCAGCCTTATTGAAAATAGTTGCAAGTGTTCTTCCATCATTTATATGAAGCTCATGGCGATACCAGCCACCTGAAACCTTCACAAACAGGAATCCGTCGCATCTTACACTTGTTCTCTTGGTGCGTCTTACTGATTTATCAAGGAAATTAGCAAGCTCGCTGCCATTATAAATATAAGCCGCAGGGATGTACCAGCCGTTATACTTTCTGATGAATGTATACTTACCGTAGGTAACCGTGGTGTTACCTTCTTCATCCTGTCCGACCGTTATATTCATCTGGTCTTCCTTAATGCCTGTATTGGTCTTTGCAGCCGCTGCAGGTATGGAAACCAGCGATATAACCAGCGCAAAAACAATTAACGCTGCACTCAGTTTTTTAAGTACTCTCCTCATAACACTTACCCCACATAGCATTTCGTGACATTCTGTTACCCTCTTACAATTACTCCCGCAGCATTTTTTCCAATAAGCTGTAAAAGCTTCTCCCTGGCTTCATCTCTGTTTTCAGCCTCAACTTCAACTCCGAAAGCAAACTTCTTGACCTGTGCCATTCGGTCATCGTGCTCCTGAAACTGCTGCTGCATTGCTGCCAGCGAATAGTGCTGTCTCAGCTCCACTATGTCCTTTGCAACGAAGTCGGTGTATTCGGCTTTTTCGTCCTCACTCTGCGAATATTTAGCGATTATCCGCATCGTGGCACCAAGATTGAGATAGTCAGTGGCTATATAATCCTCAAGACTTTTCCAGTGAAGACCTTCCTTGTCCGGCAGTTGTGACAATCTGCTATCGATGTAGTCATCAAAGGAAATATCCTGACTTTCAAGCCAGTCCATGGCGTACATTTTCCAAATGCTCTCACGTTTATCAAATACGGCCTGATCGTGCAGGATCTGCATCTTCTTAAAAAGATCCTCAACTACAGGAACAATGTCTTCCTCGCTGGATCTTTTAATATTAAATGCACGTCCCGAAAACTGCGAGCCATCTTTCACATTCTCAAGTGAAAGAGCAAAGGAATTCTCGTCAATAAGTGACATGTTTACCGCGAGATCACCTAATCTGGCAACACAAATATTGCGGTCTTTAAGTATTGTGTCCCGCTGCTTGCAAAAAGCATGTATCATAAATTCAGGCTTAATATAGGTAAACATGGTCTACATCTTCTTCCACCTTTCACATACACTCACTCATCCTGATTATAGCCTTTTTTCTTCCACAAAAAAGGGATTTTATAAAAAGTTTATTAACTTATCAGAACGAGTTAATATTAGGTCTCTCATTTAATTGTTATATAATGGCAGATTTTCAAATTCTTCAAAAACAACCGGTCTTGAGTAGTAATATCCCTGATAAAGGTCAACCGGATATTTGAAAAGTCTGTGCTCTGTATCGGCGCTCTCTACTCCCGTCGCACAGATGCTCATATTCATGTTGGCCGCAAAGCCTGTTATTGCCTCTGCCATGTACCTGCTAAGAGGGTTCTTTCCTATATTCTCAGTTATCTCGGGTCCCAGCTTTATTATATTGATCGGAAGCCTTGTGGCGAGATCCAGTGTGGTAAAGTCCACAACATCAAGGGCTATCCTTATTCCGCAGGACTTAAGGAATATTACCTGGCTCTTAAGGTAGTCAAAGTTTATATCCCTTGATACGTTGGAAAGCTCGATACAAAGCGCTGTTCCTGGGAACCTGTTTATCCTTAGGAGCTCAAGTATCGTAGTTCTGAACTCACTTCGTTCAAGCTGCACATAGGCAAGGTTGATACTCAGGTAAAAGTTCGGATGCTTTTTTAGTATCTTAAGGCCATCCTTCATGGCTTTATCAAGAATCCAGTTTCCAAGTCGGTAGAAGGTGCTGTCCTGCTCGAGCCAGGGCACAAACTCGCTGGGTGAGACATCGCCATAAGGGTCCATTTTCCAGCGAAGGAGCACCTCTGCTCCGCAGAGCTTACCGTCGTTTTTAGATATTATGGGCTGGTAGTTTAAATAAAAGCCTCTGTAATGGTTAATAACGCTCTCTCTTACAGCTCCCACCAGCTCAATGGTACTCTTGTTAAACTCAAGCTCGTTATTATGGAAAATGATAAGATTTCCGTGCTTCTCCGTCTTGGAGTGGGCCAGCGCATATTTTGCACTGGTGTAGACCGCATGAACGTCGATACCCACTTCATCAACTACAATCACGCCGCCTCCAAGCTCCGCAGATACCCTGTTGGGGCCTATCTGCATATTCTGGCGGACGAACTTTCTCATCTGCTGATAGAGGGCTGTCACCTCATCCAGGTCCATCTGCACGGTACAAAGACCTAAAATAGTGCCCTCTCCGCGATATACATGTCCCTTTTCACCGCCCTCGTTCTGGAGCCATTCAGCCATCAGCTTCAGCATCCTGTTTCCGAACATGTAGCCATAGAGCCTGTTTATATCACCAAAATCGATGACGTTAACAAGGAGAAGAATGTACTTTTCCCTCTCACTCTCCAGCTTGTGCATGTAGTTGAACATCTCGTAGTGGTTGGCCAGGCCTGTTATGGGATCCGTGTTGTCCACGATACCCTTATTGATAAGGGAACAGGCATAAAAAGCAGCTTTTCCAGAGTAATCCTTAATGACAACGCCCCTGCAGGAGCAGGCCACATATTCGCCGTTCTTATTCTTGGCGCGGTACTCGAAGGTGGGATTAACGCGTTTTCCCTCAAACGCGGTCTTAAGATGCTCTCTGTAGGTCGCTCTGTCCTCTGGATGAACGTGAACCTCCCAGACCTTATCCGCTCTGTAGACGTATTCTCCCGGAAGGCCAAAGTAGGATACGGCGTTATCCGACCACTTGGCCATATCATTTTCAATATCGTATACATAGACATATCTGCTCTTCGATGTTACGGCAAACGTGTCATAGATTTTCGCAATATTATCGTATGCCCCCTGATTCTTTACCATAGCTCCTCCAAACTCTATATAGTTAACCTGACTTCTAATCGTCCCCCAAAAAACTATATTATGATACAATGGTACTAATATTATTGTATCACAATGAATATAATGTGCGAGTGCACATAGAAAAATGGGGTAAATTACTAATGGCAAAAATCGCAAATCCTACACAGAACGAAGCTTCTCTTACAGCAAAGGGTACTCTTCAGTACAAGGAATACGGAAGACTCCTGTTATTCGGTATCCCGTGGCCCTTCAAGCGCTACGAGATCTATGAAAATGAGATGACAATCATCTCAGGATTCCTGAGTGTCAAAGAGGATGACTGCTTCATGTATAAGATATCTGACGTTGAGCTCTCACGCTCACTTTTACAGAGAATGGCAGGTCTTTCAACAATCACTCTCTTCACCTCAGATGTAACTGATAAGACAATCGTCATGAAAAACATCAAGCACGGAAGAGAAATAAAGGATTTCATCAATCAGGAATCTGAGCGAGCACGTCTTCGCCGCAGAACCGTGAATATGCAGAACATCGGATTTAACGATGATCTGGAAGACGACGGAAATCTTGAGTAAAACAATCCCCGGGATATATGTATTTGGTGATTACCTCCAAATATACATATTCCGGGGATATTTTTTAATTCAGGTATGTTTTATAAATATCAACCTGGTCGTATATGCAGCGCCATGAGCTCCATGCGTTTGCAGATACGCAGATATAATGTCCACCACTGTTTGAGATGGAATAGCTTGCTGCACAGCATCCGGACTGATTAACGAATCCGGTCTTGGCACACAGTACTGTTCCATTTGTCTCCTTATCCTCTATTCTTCTGAGGAACCAGTTGGAGATTGTTATTCCTTCGGGATGCTCGGCAGTAGCACTTGTGGTGTACTTGTGCGCTGAAAGCACCTCTCTTGCAAGGTCATTCTCAACTGCTGCCTTCAGGATCATAGCCATGTCAGTAAGTGTGCAGTAATGATCCTCATCATAGATTCCCACACAGTTTGTGAAATGAGCTGTATCGGAAAGGCCAAGCTCCTCGAGCTTCTGATTCATGAGGTCCACGAACGCTTCGTGTGAGCCTGCAACGTAGGTTGCAAGGGCTATTCCTGCATCTGCACCTGAGGGAAGGATTGTTCCGTACATGAGGTCCCTAACGGTTACTGTCTCACCAACCTCAAAGCCTACAATACTGCATTCATTTGAAAATGAATAATCTGTTATGTCTCTTGTTATGGTGAAGGTGTCATCAAGATTCTCAACATGCTCTGCAGCAACAAGAACTGTAAGGATCTTGGTCATTGATGCAGGTGAGATTCTCACATCTGCAGCCTTTTTCGCAACTACCTCAGCCTTATCCACATCAATGAGTATTGCATTTTCACTTATAACATCTTCACTTACGATCTCTGCAGTAGAGCTTGTGCTCTCTACAGTGTATCCCATGGCGAAGCTCTGAACCTCGGGAGAACGGGTATCTACCTCAACCTCCGGCTCGGGCTCCGGTTCCGGCTCAGGCTCTTGTACCTGTACTTCTTCTACAGGTGCTACCTCCTCAGTGGTCGATGCTTCAGCCACGCTGCTTTCTGTATCATTCTTTTTATGCAAGATCAAAAATATCACTGCAATAACAGTTACCAATACAAGCGCTGCGCAAACACCAATGATGATTGGCAGCCTGGACCTTCTCCTTCTTGGTCTGCTGTGCTTTATATAGTAACTGCTATCAAGTTTTCTGTAACGATTATTACCCAATACCTCTTACCTTGTAGAAAGGAATATCTCTTCCCTTTCCGCATCCGCATCATCCGGATACGCCTTCCTGTATTTTTCCATTAAAGTTTTAGCCTGAGCAAAATTGCCTGCGTGCTCGTAGGCAGTTATCTCATTTAAGAGAAGTGCTCTGCTGTAGTCACTGTTTCCAAGGGCAAGTCCTGCCTCGAAGGAATTAACAGCGCCGTCATAGTCCCCCATATTTAACTGACACAGACCAAGCTGATTGTAAATATCCGGATGGTCTGCATCCTCTGCCAGGAATGTCTTGTAAACACTAATGGCATAATTGTAATCTCCCTGCTTTTCTCCGGTCTGTCCTAAGAGCAGAACAACAGGGGCTTTCTCAGCATCTCTGTCATTTCTTGCAAGCTCAAGATAGCTCTGTGCGTCCGCATTATTGCCAAGATAATATGATATCTGCCCCTTTTCATAATTGGTCATGTTAGGATCAGTGTTATTGAGGCAGGCCTCAAGAATCTCTTTTCCCTCGTCCTCAAATCCACAGGCTGATAATGCCTTGTAGATCATTATTCTCAGGTCATAATCCCTTGCTGAAAGAGCCATTGCCTTATTAAAATCGGCTGTGGCTCCATCATGATCAGAGCCATAGAGCTTGGTCAGACCACGCATATAATAAGCGTCCTTGTCCTTTTTTCTAAGGGCAAGAATCGCATCGTATACTTCCTCAGCCTCATCATATTTTTCAAGCTTCATATATGTGTCAGCCAGATAGTAGTTGGTGTCAAAATCCATGTCTCCGGGAATTCCGCTAGTCGCAGCCAGAGACTTAAGGAAATCATCCACAGCCTCGTCGTACTGACCGAGATTCCTGTTGAGGATTCCCCTTGCTCTGTAGAGGAGTCTGTCGCTCTCTCCTGCCTTTTCGGCAGCTTCGAAGCAGGTCTGTGCCTCCTCATATTCATGACTATCAATATGTGCAAGTCCCAGGTCAACGTTTTTATGACCGGACATACTTCCACAACCACTACCTACCAGCAGTGTTCCCAACATCACTATCAAAGCGGCTGATTTTTTCCTATATACCGCCATTTTTCATCCCTCAATCAGATATTTTTATTTTAAATATGCTATAATCTCAACTTCGCAAAGAACGTCCTTGGGAAGCTTCTTTACTGCCACGCAGCTGCGAGCAGGCTTGCTTGTGAAGTACTTCTCATATACACCATTGAATTCTGCGAAATCTGACATCTCAGCAAGGAAGCATGTAGTCTTAACTACGTGATCAAAATCTGTCTCTGCAGCCTTGAGAATCTCGCCTATATTGCGGCAAACCAGGTCTGCCTGTTCCTTGATATCGCTACCCTCGATGTTACCTGTTGCGGGATTGATCGGGATCTGTCCTGAAGCATAAAGAAAATCCCCTGCTTTGATTGCCTGTGAGTAAGGTCCTATTGCTGCAGGAGCCTTGTCTGTTGATACATACTGCATTTTTTCATTCCTCCTTAATATTTATTGCTTATCAGAATCGAACGCGGCTGTAACATAGAATCCGCGGTCGTTTTCTTCAACCTTGAGTACCACACCCTTGCGCTCGCTCATCCTCTCTCTGAAGGGAAAGTTCGCTGACATCGCAAGTGACGGATCTATCGTATAGTACACGTTACTGGGAAGCTCACCCTCAGTAACTGTGATCTCATCGCCCTCCTTAAGAAGTCCCGGGCGCTCCATTTTAAAAACCATTTCTCTGACCATAATCAACCCTTCCTTACTCCGGATTCTCCGGATTTTCAGCAGCTCTGCTGTCAATTTCCTGCTGCAAAAGCTGTTGTGTCTGCTCAAGATCCTTCTCCTTTACAAAGGCATGGTTCTTCAAATAATCATACCATAAGGAGTAGGACTTCGCCTTCAAATGAACATTATCAAATGATAAATCATGTCCCAGAGCTCCGTTCTCATCATCTGTTGCTTCATTCATATCAACATAGAAGACATGCTCTCCGTCTGCCAGAGTCTGAAGCATCGCATTTCTGTCATTTATCGTGGAGTTCTTGAACACTCTGTCATTGCTGCTCTTGGAATGCGTAACATGCATAATTCCCTGAATTATAATGATAGCATCCGGCTGAAGCTCTCTGATACGGTTTACAACCTCACCGTAGCTGTTAGTAAAGCTCTCTGCCGTACCGCTTCCAAGCTCGTTAAGTCCAAGCATTATATAAATCTTGGCAAACTGCTTTCTTGTAAGGGCTTCCTCGATTGTAACCTTCTCCTTCGGAAGCTGATCCTCAGGAACCTCTACGCCCTCCTCAGTCCTTATCGGAACAACCACGAATTCCTTCTTGTTAAATCCATAAATTGTCAAGGACACCTTTGCATAGAAGGTCGCATGCCCCTTAAGCTCCTCACAGTACTCTGATAATCCCACGGTTCTGGAATCACCTATGAAAAGAGCATCATCAAAGTATGTATCCGGAACGGCTGTCATAACATAGTTATCATTTTCAGGCTCAGGTTCAGCTGCAACGCCGTCACTTACTGCTTCTTCGAAGGTCTCTGCAGAATCTCCTCCGGACACCTCAGCGTTACCATCGGATACTTCTCCAAAGGCATCACCTGAAGATACCTCGTCGGAATTGCCATCAGATACTTCCTCATTTGGCTGAGTAGCATCAGGCTGCTCTACATTTTCAGGTTCTCCTGCAGGCTCATTTTCAGGTGTTATTACTTCATTTTCACCCTCGGAAATATCCGTAGCTTCTTCTCCGGCTCCGAATATATTTTTGCGCAAAAGTTCTATAAGATAAGGCTGCCCACCCTCCATTACATGGCGGAGAGTCAGCGACATAATCGGTGCATCCAAAGAGTCATATTCAATTTCTTCATACGCGCTCTTTTGCCCAAGTGCGGAATCCACAGTAAGAAGCAGCGCTACTACAAGAATACCCATGGACAAAATATGCTGAAAAAATGTTTTCATACTCTGCCTTTATAAAAGATTAAAAGTTAACATACATAAACGGATTTCCAGCCTTGGTTGATACTATGGCTGCACATATCCAGAACAGTATGAGCATCAGTACTCTTACCGGCCAGTCCTTTCTGTGTCTTGCAAAATAGGAATATACTCCGGGTAAAAGGAGTATCAGTCCGGCTAAAAGAAATCCCCAATAGGTTGATAACAGTTTGCCAAAGTCTCCGGGATTAACCGCGATTCCGGCTCCTGCCACGGGGAAAAGTCTTCCCATATAGTTAAACAGATCCTCTCTGCCGGGAAGTGCAAAAATAACCCATGTGACAGGTATACATACAAGGACATGGATTCTTCCAATGATACTAAGAAGCTTGGGATTGGATGACCACACAAACTTCTCCATGATTATCATAAAGAGCAAAACACCGGCCCACACGATGAAATTCAGAGTCACACCGTGCCATAAGCCTGTAAGTGCCCATACGATACAAAGATTTCTGATGGTCTTCCCTTTTCCTTCACGACTTCCTCCCATGGGGAAATAAACATAGTCGCGGAACCATGAGCCAAGGGTCATGTGCCATCTACGATAGAATTCTCCAACTGTCTTGGATGAATAGGGATGATCGAAGTTCTTCACAAAAGGAAATCCCAGCATCACGCCTACTCCGGCTGCCATAAGTGAATATCCCCAGAAATCAAAATAAAGGTTAAGGGAATAACAAATAACTCCTGCCCATGCAAGAGGTGTTGAGATACTCTCATAGCCGATTGTTCCGATCTCATTCCACATAGCCGCAAGGTAATCAGCAATAAGGGCCTTCATGGCAAAGCCCAGAGTGAAGAACACAAGTCCCTCCTCAAGTCTGTTGAGGTAAATCTGTAATCTGTCCTTAAAAATAAGAAATCTGTCTTCTATTCCGGAGAGGATTTTGTTCTTTTCAAAATCCGAATAACGCATTATAGGGCCTGACATTAACTGCGGAAACATTGAAAAATAAGCTGCCACGGCAACTACTCCCGGGCATTTTGCAATTTTTCCTTTGTAGAGGTCAGCCTGATAGCTCACCATTTTAAATGTAAAGAAGCTGATTCCAAGCGGAAGGCCCGGGACTTTCCCATAGCCTGAAAGGAACTTGAAGGATAGAAGCAGAGCCACATCAGCTAATACGATAAAAATGAGAGCCGGTTTACTGTGTGCCTGACATCTATATGAAAGAACGAGATTAACCACAACTGCAACTACAAAAATGCCCATGCTTTTCGGGTCCCCGAAAGCATAAAATGCAAGGCTGCCCGCAAAAAGGATCAAAGGGCGCAGCCTTGATGGCAATACATAATATGCAATAAGGAATATCGGAAGAAATCTAAATATAAAAGATAAATCCGAAAAATTTGTCATATTTGGGTTAATTTGAGGCATTATTAATCTCTGCTAATTTTGTCTCGGCTGAGCTTGCGCTAATAGTATCCGAGAAATTATTCACAACCTGGTCGTAAATAACCTTGGCGTTGTCAGTGTCACCGCTTTCGTAGTAGGCATTCCCTAAATTATAGAGTGCGTCAACATTGGTGTTATCATACTGAAATGCCTTGGACAATGCTCTTATCGCAACATCATATTCCTGGCTGCGATAAGCATCAAATCCGGTTGCGTAGCTTCTCTTGGAGAGCTCGCTACCTACAAGCGTCATAAATGAATTGTAAAGCTCTGTAAACTGTGCGGATGCCTCTCCCTCCATGTTATTGAGGTCGATGGGATCCATTTTTTCCTGCACTGCATCTATATCTTCAGAATTATTAAGATAGATTGAAACAGCGGCCATAAGATCATTGGCTGCTGAGCCTGAGCTGTCACTCTCCTGGTATGAACTCATCTCTTCTCTGAGAGTCTCAAGTTCTGTATTGAGTGAAGCTATCTGCTGCTCATATTCACCCATCTTGGCAGATTTGGAGTCTGACTCCTCGCTTATGGAAGCAATCTGCTCTCTGAAACTTGCATTCATTGACTGAATTCTGGCAGGTAATATCAGATAATAAGCGGCGGCAATTCCGAGGGCAACTCCAAGAACTATGCCCCATATTGAGCCGCTTCTTGTAAACATATTTGTTCTCACAGGCTGAATGATTGTCTCATTTCCGCTTGTGTATCTAACTACATCGTTCTGCTTCTTAACCTTCTCATCGCTGGACTTAACATCCTGGGGAAGCATCATTGCTTCAGCTTCCTTAAGATATCTCTGAGCCATTACATTACCCGTGTCAAGCTTAAGGCTCTTCTGGGCTTCTGTCTTAGCCTTGGCATAATTACCATTATTAAGGTATAAAAGCGCAAGCAAAAGATGAGCTCTGATAAATCCGGGGTTCATTGATAAAACCTTCTTAAGCTGAATCACAGCCATATCAAGTCTGTCCTGATGGCAGTGATTAAGTGCGATGTTGAACTTTTTGATTGTCTGATTGAAGGTCTCAAGACGTGAAGGATCGTTTCTGACTAAGTCCATATAGTCATCTGCTGCATTCTCCTCAGGCTTAAGGTTCTTACTGATAACCCATTCACTCAGTGCAGCAACTACTTCTCCACATTCATAATAGACCAGTCCTAAAAGGTTTCTGGCCTGAATATTGCTTTTATTAAGTTTCAAACTCTGGTGCAGTGATTCTATAGCTCCCGAAAGGTCTCTGACCTCAGCGCGCTCCAACCCTTCATTGTAATAACGGTTGGAAAGCGAAATGATTCGTTTATATACCTTAACCGCAGCACCACAATTCGGACAGTATTCGCGCTCAGTGAGCTCTGCCCCACATTGATAACATTTCATAATTTGAAGTTCGCCCTCTCTATTTTACCTAATCGGTTTGGAATTTTGGACTATCACTAATTTACTGGCGTGGACGAGTCTGGCGGCCCATCTCCTCAGCCTTAGCATCCTTGAACAAGCCAACGAGTACATCAGCCATATCATCCAGATCCTGATTGTAGATAATTTCCTCAGCGTCCTCTATCTCGAGGCTGGGACGAAACTTCTTAAGTTCATTTTCAAAATTGATCATTGTAAAGCTCCAAAAAACTCATAAGAAACTACGATTTATCAGTTACCGGGCATTATCCCCAGTGATTCTCTAACCTGCCCAACCAGGTACAGCGAACCGGCTGCAAATACTACATCTCCGGCTCCTCTGTCAGTGATGATATCCATAAGTGCATCTCTGACGCTTGTGTAATATGAGAATCTGATATCAGGTTTATCCTTAAAATGTCTCATTTCTGTCTCAAAGGCTGCACGCAGCTGAGACTCTGATACTGATCTTCCTGTCTCAAGGACAGAAACACAAATTCTGTTGAACAGTCTGCTCTCGAGAATCTGTCTGATCATAAGATGATACTGCTTATCCGCAACTGCTCCGAACAGAAGGATTCTGTTCTTATCACAGGGAACATTCCCGGCACAGTCAAGAAAGGCTTCCATACCATCCACATTATGCGCACCGTCAACATAAATTCCCGGAAGAATAAGCTCCATTCTTCCGCCCCATTTAGCCTTTCTAAGGCCAAAGCTTATGTCGTCGTCGGTTATATTGACTCCCATATCTCTGAGAGCCCTTGCGCACATTATCGCAATAGCGGCATTTTCTGTCTGAAATTTTGCGACAGACTGCAAACGCAGACCGCAGTATTTATCATACTGAGATTCATAGGAAAAATCAATGCAAATATTCCCTGCATCGTCCGGAGCAGTATTTATCTCAGTGACAAATTCAGGTTCAACTCTGTATACCTTCGCTGAAAGCTCTTCAGCTCTTTTTTCTATGACATCCGTACTAATGCCACGCCTGTTGTAAACAACAACAGGTGTGTTTTCACGGATGATTCCAGCCTTTTCACCTGCAATCTCGGAAATCGTATTCCCTAAATACTGCATGTGATCAAGGCCAATCTCTGTTATTACATCAAGTACCGGCTCATGAACGCTGTTAGTGGCGTCAAGTCTTCCACCGAGGCCAGTCTCGAGGACAAGGTAATCCACAGGATACTTTCCATAGAGAAGCATAGCCATAAAAAACAGGAATTCAAAATATGTAGGGAAATAATTATCTACTTCATAATCCCTGATTTTTCTTATAAGGTCCCCAAAACTCTCGCAGAACATGGAATCATCGATTGGAATTCCATTAATGCAGAATCTTTCAGTCACCTTCACCAGATGCGGTGAGGTGAACATTCCAACCTTGAAGCCTGCCTGTCTCAATATCTCGGAGAGGTAATTACATACCGATCCCTTGCCGTTTGTTCCGGCCACATGAATAATATGCATCTTTCTGTCAGGGCTTCCAAGATATTCAAGGAATTTGCGTGTATCCTCGACGGAATGCTTCTCTGTAAAAGCAGGAATCTGATCTACAAAGCGATCACATTCATAGAAGCCAAGTCTCTCACCTCTGTCCAGACGCTCAAGCATGTCGGATGCATATTTTGTAAAATCTTCACTCATAGCTCTATCGTCACTTTTTCAGCTGCGCAAGTCTTTCTGCAACCTGTGCATAGGTCTGCTCGTACTTCTTCTGCTTCTCTTTTTCTTCCTCAATCTTCTCAGCCGGAGCCTTTGAAAGGAAACGCTCATTTGAAAGCATGCTCTGTGATCTCTTGAGCTCGCCCTCGAGACGCTTCTTCTCCTTTTCAAGTCTCTCAATCTCAGCTGAAATATCAACGAGATCTGAGAAAGGAATATATATAGTAGCTTCTGCAAGAACTACAGATACTGCATCGTCTGCAATGCCGGACTTATCATTCTGGCAAACAGACTCAGAAGCACTGGCAAGTGTCTCAAAGAACAGCTTACCTGTGCGGAAAATATCAAGTACTTCTTCCTTATCTGAAACGACATAAACAAGAGCCTTGCGGGAAGGAGCAACGTTCATCTGTGTACGGATGTTACGGATTCCTCTTACTCCTTCCTTGATGGTCTCGATTGCCTTCTCATCAGCGGCATAATTCCACTCATCCTTGTACTCAGGCCATGTGGAGATCATGATGGACTCCTCTTCGTCCTGAAGTGTGCAGAATATTTCCTCTGTAACAAAAGGCATGTACGGATGAAGGAGCTTAAGTGCATTAATAAGTACAGTCTGAAGTGTCCAAAGAACTGCCTTATGAGAGGTCTCGTCGTCTGAGTTATAAAGACGGGGCTTAACCATCTCGATGTACCAGTCACAGAACTCATCCCAGATGAAGTCATAAACCTTCTGAACTGCGATACCGAGCTCGTATTTATCCATGTTCTCGGTTACTTCACGTATAGTGTTATTAAGTCTTGAAAGAATCCACTTATCAACAGGCTCAAGTCCTGCAGGAGCAGGCTGGTTGATTGCGCTCTTCTCGTTTTCACCCATGTTCATCATGATGAAACGTGAAGCATTCCATACCTTATTGGCAAAGTTACGGCTGTTCTCTACTCTCTCGTTGTAGAAACGCATATCATTTCCAGGTGCGTTACCTGTGATAAGAGTAAGTCTGAGTGCATCTGCACCATAATTCTCAATGATATCAAGAGGATCAATACCGTTTCCAAGAGATTTACTCATCTTTCTTCCCTGAGAATCTCTTACCAGTCCATGGAAAAGAACTGTGTGGAAAGGATATGTTCCCATCTGCTCATAGCTTGAGAAGATCATTCTGATTACCCAGAAGAAGATAATGTCATATCCGGTTACAAGTACGTCTGTAGGGAAGAAGTACTTGAGCTCCCTGGTGTCATGAGGCCATCCAAGTGTCTCGAAGGGCCAGAGTGCTGATGAGAACCAAGTATCCAGTGTATCAGGATCCTGTGTGAAGTGAGTCTCACCACACTTAGGACATACTGTAGGAGCTTCCTTGGAAACAACTACCTCTCCGCACTTATCACAGTAATAAGCAGGAATTCTGTGTCCCCACCAAAGCTGTCTGGAAATACACCAGTCACGGATATTATCTGTCCAGTTAAAGTAGGTCTTCTCCATTCTCGGAGGAATCAGCTTGATCTCGCCTTCCTTTACTGCCTTAACAGCAGGCTTGATAAGCTCATCCATTTTTACAAACCACTGAGCCTTGATCATAGGCTCAACTGTTGTATGGCAACGGTCATGAGTACCTACATTATGAGAATAATCTTCTATCTCAACAAGAAGACCCATCTCATCAAGCTCTTTAACGATGGCTTCTCTTGCTTCGTAGCGATCCATACCTTCGAACTTGCCACCGTTGGCATTGATGGTAGCGTCGTCGTTAAGGATGTTGATTTCTTCAAGATTGTGTCTCTTACCAACCTCAAAGTCATTCGGGTCATGGCCGGGAGTGATCTTAACTACACCGGTACCGAATTCCATATCCACATAATTGTCTTCAACGATAGGAAGCTCTCTATTTACTATAGGAAGAAGAACCTTCTTACCCTTGAAGCTCTTATATCTGTCATCATCGGGATTAACTGCAACAGCTGTATCACCAAGCATTGTCTCAGGACGTGTTGTAGCAAACTCAATGAATTCTGTCTTACTTACTGTTCCGTCTTCATCGATCAGAGGATATTTAATATGCCAAAGATGACCAGCCTGCTCCTCGTACTCAACCTCTGCATCAGAAATAGAAGTCTTACATACAGGACACCAGTTTACAATTCTGTTTCCTTTATATATGTAGCCTTTTTCGTGCATCTTACAGAAGACCTCTGTAACTGCTTCGTTACAGCCGTCATCCATTGTGAAGCGCTCTCTGTCCCAATCACATGAAGATCCCATCTTTTTAAGCTGGGAAATGATTGTTCCACCGTATTCCTTTTTCCACTCCCAGGCACGCTCTAAGAATTTCTCTCTTCCGAGATCTCTCTTATCTATACCCTCTGCCTTAAGAGTGTCGATGATCTTAACCTCAGTAGCGATTGAAGCATGGTCTGTACCGGGCTGCCAAAGTGCATTGTAGCCCTGCATTCTCTTGTAACGGATAAGAATATCCTGCATTGTGTTATCAAGAGCATGTCCCATGTGAAGCTTACCGGTAATATTCGGAGGGGGAATTACAATAGTGAATGGTTTCTTTGTCTCATCCACTTCAGCATGAAAATACTTATTATCTTCCCATTTCTTATAAAGTCGATCCTCAATTCCTTTGGGATCATATGTCTTTGCTAATTCTTTTCTCATAAACAATATCCTCATTTATAATTACATATATTAACCTATGATATTTCAAACCCTGTGTTCTTGTCAATCTAATGAGCCTTTTAATGAAGGTTTTGCAGACAGTTACTGGAATAAAAATAATTGTCTGACACACGTGTCATATATCCGTGTAGTTAACATAGTTTTATTGACCGTGATAGTATCGTTTTGAAATTTCGATTATCTGTGGATTAATATCGTAAACCTTCAGATATTGCCTTTTTATGCGCATTTCGAAAGTACCGTTTTCGGAATATCCCCAATTTCCACAGAGTTATCCACATGTACACATGTGTCATTTTCCTTGTTAGACCACCTTGAATTGTCTAGATATCGCTATTATTTTTCCAATAATTCGAATTGTTTAAAAAAGTGTTAGGTTAACATAATGTATAGTATGTGTATTATTATGTTAACTATATCCGATTTTCATGTGTAAAACACCGTTTTTATTATGATAGTTTTCACTTATCCACAATCATCAATCCGCTTCCAGAGCGCGTTTACGTCATTTTTGACTCTACCGGTCGATGTTCTTATAATTCCCTTCCATTCTCGTGGAAAGAGTTCGTAATATGATTTCTGAAGGAAGCGTTCATCCAATAGTGCAACTATTCCAAAATCTTTCTCACTTCTTATAACACGACCTGCTGCCTGCAGGACTTTATTCATTCCCGGATACCTGTAGGCGTAGTCAAAGCCATCCTCTCCGTTCAGTTCGAAGAAATCCTTTATTATTTCCCTTTCATTGCACACAAGAGGGATACCTGTTCCTACTATAATGACTCCAATAAGACTGTCATTCTTTAAGTCGATACCCTCGCTGAATATTCCGCCCATCACACAAAAGCCAAGAACACTTTTAGAGGGTTCGATATCAATATCCATGTTGATGACACTTGCAAGGTCTATATCATTACCTGCAGTAAATCTGCCAAGGAACTCCTCTCTCTCGTCCTCGGACATGGACTCATTCTGAACAAGTATCTCTGTGGTGCTCTCATCATAGAATTCCTGCTCATATATATAACCGACTTCATCCATGAAGGCCCTGGAGGGGAAGAAAATAAGATAATTTCCGCTCCTTGCTCTCACAATAGCGTCTATATATGTGGCGATCCGGCGGTATTCGTCCTCTCCGCGTCTTGTGTACTTACTGGTAACATCCGAAGCAACCAGTCTTCCACATCTTTTGCTGTCAAATACAGAATGAGCGTATATCTCATAGTCCTCAGCTTTACCGCCAAGAAGTCTCTTGTAGTACTGAATAGGTAGTAATGTGGCTGAAAACAGGATTGTTGACTTGGCCCTCTCCATACAATTGGCAAGATTATCAGAAGGATCTGCACAGAGAAGCTTTATTCTAAAGCCATTCTCCGCATCATTTTCTGCAAATATCACATATTTATCGTTAATAAGTTCATATATATTCGAAAATCTAGTTATCTCAAAGTAAAAATCCAGAATATCGTCGCGGTACATTCCCTCAGCGTGCTCCTCAAGCCACTTGGAAATAACCGACTGAAGCAGGTTCAGCCTCTGCATTATAGGGCTGATATCATCAAGAACCTCTGCTTCACCCTCTTCTCCCATGAGCTTTTCCATCTCATCTGCAAGACTTCTCACTATCCCTGCAATTCTGGGATGGGCACTGGATATGATCGACTCAAAGCCAAGAAGCATCTCCAGTACCAGCTCTGCGCTGTACATATCGCGTCCTCTGTCTAAGAGGTTATGCGCCTCATCTATAAGGAATATATTGTCTCCGGTGCTTCCGCCTGCAAAGAATCTTTTCAGATATATAAAGGGATCAAAAACATAGTTATAATCACAGATTACAGCATCTGCAAAAAGACTCATATCAAGAGACAGCTCAAAGGGGCATACTCTGTGCTTCTCCGCATAGCTTATGATCGCATCCCTGTCAAAGCTGTCCGAATTCATAAGAAGGTCGTACATGCAGTCGTTTATCCTGTCCATGTGCCCTTCCGCATAAGGGCAGGCCACGGGATTGCAGTCAGCCTTATCAAGAAAACAGATTTTGTCTTTAGCGGTCAATGTAACTGTTTTGAACTTAAGACCCTGCTCTTTTCTCAGGATTTCAAAAGTATCCTCTGCCACGGTTCTGGTTATGGTCTTGGCAGTAAGATAAAAAATCCTTTCCGCCTTTTCTTCACCGATTGCCTTTATAGCAGGAAAAATCGTACTTATAGTCTTACCTGTGCCGGTGGGAGCCTCCATAAAAAGCTTCTTTCCATGATAAATAGTCCTATAGACGCCTGCTGCCAGCTCCTTTTGACCCTCACGGTACGGAAATGGAAAGTTCATGGCATGGATGGAGCTCATACGAATGTCATCCCAGGTGGCAAGGTACTCCGCCCAGCGATGATACATTCCCAAAAGATCATCAAACCACTTGCATATCTCCTCCCTGGTAAAGTCCTCCTCAAAGGTCTTTATCTCCTCAGAATCGATATTGCAGTAGGTTATCCTGACGCTTACCTTTTCAAGATCCTTCTGCCTTGTGATTATGGCAGCATAACACCTGGCCTGGGCCAGATGAACCTGGTCAGCCTCCTTGATGTTCTTGAGCTCACGATATGTACCCTTGATCTCATCTATAAGAAGAGGCTTGTCCTTCCTCTCCATAACACCATCAGCTCTACCGTCTATGGTCAATATGTAGTTTTCAGATGTATATGTGAAACTAAGCGGGACCTCCGCCTGATATTCTGCCCCCATCCTCTTCTGGATCTTGCGGTGTATTCTGCCGCCCTCCAGCATAGCGGTATCCGGAGCATGATGTATTCTGTTATCTATATTGCCTGATCTGAGTAAAAACTCAACCAGAGTTCTGACTGAAATTTTAATATTCTTCATAAATATCCCAAATATGTCATCATACTAAGGAAGTTCTGTGCTCGCTTTGCTCGCCAGAACTAGCATACTCACTAGATTCAACTTCGTTTCATCAAGTGATTATGCTAAAAAAATACTCCCCAAGATAGTATATCATGGGGAGCCCGTATATCAGATAATTATTATTTTAATTATTAGCAAGCAACTGCATGTTCACTGAGATATGTTTCGAAGTCCTGGTTGAAGCCACGATATCTTACTGTAAGCGGGCAATCGAAGTTAAGTCCAAACACACCAAGAATTGACTTAGCATCAACAGTGAAACGATTGTAAGACACATCTACATCAAAATCACATTTAGTTGCAGCGTTAACAAAATCCTTTACCTGATTCGGTGTTAATTTGATAATTTTCTTAATTTCCATAGCTTTTAAATCTCCTTACCTGACTGATTATATCCCAAAATCCTGAAAAAATATTGTAGGTTTTCTTATGAATTTCTTAAGATTTTCTTAAAACGATTAAGTCCGCATGATTTCGGGCTTCGAAATGAAAATTAATTCCAAATTAACTATGAAAAAATTAATATTTTTTTTTCAATGTTTCTACAATAAATGTGATTAATATCATTTTTTTCTTGCATGATGGATGAAAACGCGCTTTAATACTTTACATAAATGAATTGTTCAGAGAGGAGCATGGTAATGGAAAATCTAATTATTCCTAAGGATTATACGTCAGCATTAAACCTCCACGACACACAGGTCGGCATCAAAACAGTTAAAGACTTTTTTCAGAATACACTTTCTGAGAATTTAAATCTTCTTCGTGTTACTGCCCCTTTATTTGTGGCACCCGAGTCAGGTCTTAATGACAATCTTAATGGTGTTGAGCGTCCCGTTGCCTTTGATATCAGGGAAGAGGACGAGCGAGAGGCAGAAATTGTACACTCTCTTGCTAAGTGGAAACGTTACGCTCTTAAAAAATATGGTTTCAAGGTTGGAGAAGGTCTCTACACAGATATGAACGCCATAAGAAGGGATGAGATTCCGGATAATATCCACTCCGTGTTCGTAGATCAATGGGACTGGGAGAAAGCTATCAGCAAGGAAGACCGCAATTTCGACTTCCTTAAGGAAACAGTCCGCACTATATATAAGGTTCTTAGAAAAACCGAGAAATATATGTCAATCCAGTACGATTATATTGAGGAAATTCTTCCCCACGACATATTCTTCATCACCTCTCAGGAGCTTGAGGATATGTATCCCGGAAAAGACGCCAAGGAGCGTGAATACCTCATCACTAAGGAAAAGGGTGCAGTTTTCATCATGCAGATCGGTGATCTTCTGGCATCAGGCGAGAAGCATGACGGAAGAGCTCCGGACTACGATGACTGGGCACTCAACGGTGATATCCTTGTTTACTACCCTGTTCTTGATATAGCTCTCGAGCTTTCATCAATGGGTATCCGTGTAGATGAGAATTCCTTAAAGACACAGCTTGAGAAAGCAGGATGTACTGAGCGTGCTAAGCTTCCTTTCCAGAAGGCAATCCTTGAAAAGAAGCTTCCCTATACAATAGGTGGCGGTATCGGTCAGTCAAGACTTTGCCTTTTCTTCCTTAGAAAGGCTCACATCGGTGAAGTACAGTGTTCTCTTTGGGCTGAGGATTACACCGATTATGCAAGAGAGCATGGAATTCCGCTTCTATAATATAGTAAGCTTTAGTGATTGATTCTGAGTATTTGTGAGCATTTAAGATTGTATGAAATCTTATTGACAAACTTGGAAAAATATCATTAAATGAAGTCGTCTAAGAAAAATAAATATTTTTATAATAATTTGCTAGGGGAGCTTTGCTGAGATGATGGATTTCCATCGACCCTCATTACTTGAACCGGTTAATACCGGCGTAAGGAAGCATTTATCTATTATCGTAATACGATTTTTGATGAATACCAGACCTCCTCGTAGCAAAAATGCGAGGAGGTTTTGTTATGTCATTTTTTTTAACTCAGGTAGAAGATACTTATGAGCTGACTTCCGGGGGATATGGTCTGCTGGTTGTTCTTCTTATTCTCTCACTGGTTGCAGCATGCTTTTTCACAGGAAAAGATCAGAAAAACCATTTTTCAGTAAAGATGCTCGTGTTTGCTTCAATGGGCGTCACTCTGGCGATGGTTACTTCTATGATAAAGATATTTAAAATGCCTATGGGTGGTTCCATAACCCTTTTTTCAATGTTCTTCATTACATTTGTCGGATACCTGTATGGCACAAGAGCCGGCCTGACCTCAGCACTTGCTTATGGTCTTTTGCAGCTCATAATAGAGCCTTATATAATCAGTATTCCTCAGCTTGTATGTGACTATTTCCTGGCCTTCGGAGCGCTTGGCCTCTCCGGACTTTTCCACAATAAAAAGTACGGAATGATAAGCGGCTATGTTGTAGGTATCTTAGGACGCCTTTTCTTCTCAGTGCTTTCAGGCGTTATCTTCTTCGGTCAGTATGCTGCTGATTATGGAATGCAGCCCTTCACATACTCACTTGCTTATAACGGCCTTTATATTGGCTCAGAGGGTATCCTTACAATCGCACTTTTAAGTGTACCTGCTGTAAGACATGCCCTTAAGAGAATTAAGCACATGGCAAATGAGAGTGATGTAAGAGACCGCTTCTCAAAGGCAGCTTAAAGTTTATATAATATAAGAAACCGGATAGCGTTAAATCAGCGCTATCCGGTTTCTTATTTAAAGAGATATTGTTTCACCCAGGGTGAAGGAGTAGATGATTCTCTCCTTTACCGTTTTATGTGTTATGGACTCAAGAGCTTTTTGATAGTAATCAAGCTGAACCGAATATCTGTCCACCAGTTCTCTTCCCTCTCTTACCTTATCAGTCTTGTAATCCAGAAGGACAAGTCCGTCATCCTCTTCAAACCAGACGTCGATGATACCCTGAATAAGAACTCTCTCAGACTCAGGGAATTCTGCGTCAATCTTATTTGCTTCTATTCCAAGCATGAATGGAGATTCTCTGTGAAGCTTTCCTGCATCGTGGGCAGCCTTCATGCGCTTTCCCGTATCACTGTTATAAAAGGCAAGGATATCGGCATTATTAACGCTCTCAGATGATCCTGAGGGCATTTTCCCTATATCCTCCATCACCTTCATCCAGGAATCAAGATCAGAAGCCCTATCATCAGGAGTATTTGCATAAGCTCCTTTTGCTTTTATTCCATCAGACATATCATCATCATACAAAAGCTCCATCACTCTGTGGTAAATAGTACCTCTGGCTGCACCCTCTGCCTTTTTCTCCTTATCATCTATGAATGAGGGAATTATCTCCTCTACCTCATACATATGGGCGGAAGGCTCCTCCTTCTGTTCAAGTCTTGCTCTCTTAAGCTCTGTAACAGTGGTCTTAACGAAAAGTCTGTCCAAAGACGGATGTGAGTATTTATCATCAAAGCGTTTTGAAAACAGCTCTGTATACTCCTTCTCATCATCTGTGATATTTGCCGTGAGATGATCAAGGCGGACTCTTGCTGTGACTTCCTTGCCAATCTCCTCTGCTTCAAGCTCATTCTCTGTCATTATCCTGAAATCAAAGGCTACGTCTCCTGCCTCAACCTTCTGAGCTCCAACTCCTACTAAAGAGCAGAGCTTTTCAAAATCAGGATGTCTTGCAAGTGCCATAAGAACAAGGTCCTGATAGGATTTAGCAGCGCTTCTAAGAAAATACGGTAAAAGATATGGCTGTTCACCCTCTTCTGCAGCTCTGTCTCTGTAAAACAGATAATTTTGCAAGGTTCCTGCAAATGGACTCTCAGAAGGATTACCGACCATGTCTATATTGGCCTGACCTGTCATTATGAGCTTATCCTTTGCTCTGGTCATGGCAACGTAGAGAATACGCATCTCCTCGCCAAGGACATCCATCTTCAATTTATCAGCCATAACACGCTTTCTAAGAGTGCTATACTTTACGCGATTTTCAAGGTCAATGGCATTAGCTCCAATACCCATGTCAACATCTAGGACTACAGCCTCATTTGCATCCATAGTATTAAAGGATTTGGACATTCCTGACAGGAAAACCACAGGGAACTCCAGTCCTTTACTCTTATGAATACTCATAATGCGCACTACATCTGCGTTTTCATCAAGAGTATTCGCTTCTCCATAGTCCACCTCGAACTTCTCAAGCTCCTCAATATACTTAACAAAGTGGAATACTCCGCTGAAGCTGGTCTGCTCATAGGCTGTTGCCTTCTGAGACAGGATATTGAGATTCGCAAGGCGCTTTGCTCCGCCGGGAAGTGCTGCGCAGTACTCGCCATAATGAGTCTCGCTAAGTATATCTCGGATAAGCTCATTAACAGGCATATACTCAGCCTTTGTCCTGTATTCATCTATAAGAGCTATGAATTTCTCAATCTTCTCTATATCAGGTGTGACTTTTGTTCTATTACCTTTGTGTCCAGACTGCGCTTCTTCACTTGTGGCAGCATTATCTTCATTATCAGAATCTGCTTCACAGGGCGTGATACATCTAAGGAGAATATCGTAAAAGCTGTCACTGTCAAACTTACTCTTCTCTATATCCCTGTCATAGGCCTTAATAAGCGCAAGATCCTCGTCGGTAAATCCTCCGATAACAGAATGCATCACACTTACAAGGGGCACATCCTGCCTGGGGTTATTAAGGATTCGCAAAAAATTCAGTACAGTAACAACCTCTGTGGCGGAGAAATATCCGGTTCTCGACTCAACATAGGCAGGAATACCTCTGCTTTCCAGAGTCTTCTTAAAGATGTCATCCCAGCCCTTATTGGTCCTAAGAAGAATAACAATGTCGCCATATCTGGCCTTGCGAAGACTTCCATCCTCTCCCGTAACGATTCCGTTCTCCATGATCTCATGGATTCTGGCAGCCACCATCTTAGCCTCTGTCTTACGGGCATCCTCAGATGATGCCTTACCAACATCAGCAAACATATACTCAGTTGAAAAAGCTCTCTCATCCTCAGCAGGTGTAAACTCTCGAATAGTCCTGAGTCTGGCATCCTCGTTATAGCTTACTCCGCCAAGTTCATCACCCATTATCTGGTCAAAAATGTAATTAACACTATCAAGCACATCACTTCTACTTCGGAAGTTGTTATGAAGTGATATCTTTCTTGCAGGTGTTCCCTCTTCCCAGGCGTAGTCCCTCATTTTCTCCATGAAAATCTCGGGCCTTGCGAGACGGAATTTATAAATACTCTGCTTAACATCCCCCACCATGAATCGGTTATATCTGCCTACAGATTCCCCCGAAATTGCTGATAACAGCTCCTCCTGAATTCCGTTGGAATCCTGGTACTCATCTATCATTACCTCTTCATAATAGTCACGATACTGCTCTGCGCCGCCGTTCTTTATAATCTTAAGTGCAAGGTGCTCCATGTCAGGGAAATCAATGATTCCCTTTTCTCTCTTCTTGGCATCAAACTTCTCCTTGAAGCTGATTACCAGCTCAGAGAGCGTCTGCACAGGCTTCCTTGCAAGCTCCATGCGCTTGCAGATAGTTGCCTTGTCTTCGGAGAAGTATTTCTTATTAAGCTCTTCAATAACGCCTTTCGCCTTTTTCCTGTAATTTTGTGCACGTGTTTTCTTATCAGCATTTACTGATGAATCCTTTACAGGTGGTAATCTCTTTTCGAAGCAATATCCTAAAGTAGCCGCTCTTACATCATCATAACAAGAGAAGCTTGTGTTAATGATTTTCTCCAACCGATCAATTTCTAAATCTATTACCTTTGCATAATCATATGGTCCATCTGGTTGCTCAGATATTATTTTCGCCATATTAAGGTATGTCGCAGCCTCTCCAAGATCACTTTTAAATATTTTTATTGCAGCCTCTACAAACTTAGCTTTGTCGAACTCCTCTTCATCTATGACATAGTCCTCTGCCCTCTCCTTAAGCCAGTCATCAGGTGATGCCATACTGATCGCATAGCGATACAATTTGAGAATAAATTCCTCAACCTTTTTATCGGTGCTACCTGTGGCAAAGTACTCCATGCAGTTCAAAAAGTCAGGATCTCCCTCTGTATACTTCTCCTCCAGAAGTTCAGCAAGGACATCACCCTGCAGGAGCTTTATCTCACCTTCATCAGCTACTCTGTAGGAAGGGTCCAGGTCTATATCATTGAAATTATTCCTGATAATATACTGGCAAAATGAGTCAATAGTAGTAATCTGCGCTCCATGAACAAGGGTCTCCTGTCTCTGAAGATGAGCATTGGTTGGATCCTCCACCAGCTTATCCTGAATCGCTTTAAGGATTTTCTCCTTCATCTGCGCAGCTGCTGCCCTTGTGAAGGTAACCACCAGAAGCTTGTCTATGTCTATAGGATTCTCTCCTGTGATCCTCTGTATGATGCGCTCTACGAGCACTGTTGTCTTACCGGAGCCCGCTGCTGCGGAAACCAGTACGTTTGAATTTCTTGCATCTATGACTGATTGCTGTTCTTTAGTAAATCCCATTTTTACCCTCGTTTATTTTTCAGTACGGATACGCTCCATTACTTCATCATCCTTGAGATTCGGTAGTTGCCTGCAGGTATAACCAGGCATTGACTGGTCAAATCCGCAAACAGATTTAAATTTACAGAATGTGCAGGCTTCCTTACTTCCCATAGTGTAAGGATTAACCTCGATATTTCCATCAAGAATACTTTTGCCGTTCTTTTTAATAAGCTTTGTCACATACTGTGAAACCTCTTCAAAATCTTCAGCAGATATAGTATCGTTGCCCGTCTTGCTAAAGCTTCCGTCTTTGTTGAACTTAACAGGAATAACATCTGAAGCACTTCCCGCTTCGCGGTCAAGAAGATCTACAACACTTCTGTCCTCACGAATAAGCCCCTTTGCCTTAAGCTGCTTCCTCACCATGGCATTTATATCATCCCCGGTGGCTTCCTCTTTAAATTTATCTCCATCCAGCACCGGATCAGCCAGATGATAATACAAAATCGCTGCAGGAATAACCTCTTTTCCCTTACTGGTAGCCTCTGCCATTCCTCTGGCAACATTCATATACATTACAAGCTGAAGCTGCAAGCCATAGTAGAGCGAGCAAAGCTCAATATCCTTACTTCCGGATTTAAAATCGATTATCTTGATATATACATGATCTGCATCCTCATAGGTATCAATACGGTCGATTTTACCGGTAAGCTTCATCTTCTGAAGGATTCTGCCCTTCTCATCCTCAGAGAGGCTGATATTTATCGCATCGATATCTCCGACTTCATCAAAGGAGGTTTCAACACTCTTAGGTACGAAGGAGCCCTTGCTCAGCTGATACTGAAGTGTATCAACAGTCCTGTACAGGATTCGCTTGATTCTCTCCATCAGGTATTCGTTTCGCTTAGTGCTCTCAAGGATATTACCGTTGTAACCATCAACAAATTCCAGCAGGGATTCCTCCATAATCTTCTCTCCCTGCTCCTTTGAAAAGTTCTCCCAGGTAAGTCCGTTCTCATCAAGCTTCCTTGTAAAAATATCCAAAGCTCCATGGAAAACATTACCCATATCTGAATTATCAAAATCAAACTCTTCACGCTCATAGAGCCTTAATCCATACTGCAGGAAATGGGCGTAAGCGCACTGGGCATATTTCTCCAGACGGCTCACGGAATTAGAAAGGAAGTTGCCATAAAGTGCTGATGCAACCGCCTCAGACAGCGGCTTATGAATATATCCGCTTCCTGCTGCATCGATCATTCTGACAAGTCTGTCCTTGTGATCCGCCAGAGCGTGGAACAAGCCTGAAAATGCCCTCTCACCCTCTTCATCCATATATCCAAGGGCATACTCCTGCATATGAGCAGCCACATAATCTATACCGTTCTGCGGAGTCTGAATTATATCTCCGCCTGCGCTGCCGTCATATCTTTCTACAGTAACCCCGGGGAAAAGCGACCTGATCTTCCCTATGAGGTAGGCAGGCCTTACGCTCTTTCCATCAGGATCAAGATGCGCAAATGTCAGATACAGCCTGTCTGAGGGCTTTGTAAGGTTCATATAAAGATACAGTCGCTGAATGTACATCTGCTGCCTTGGTGTCGGCGCAAGCTCAATTCCATTAAGAGTATCAGCAAGATACTGCCTCTCTATATCCGAGATAATTCCTCCGCTACCTGCACCCTTGGGAATAAGATCATCATTTACCCCAAGGAAAAACAATGTCTTAACTTCCTTAAGTCTTGTTCTCTCTATATCTCCCACAACTATTCTGTCAACGCTCTGTGGAATGGTTCCGATCTCAAAGTCAGAAAAGCCCACATCAAGAATCTCCGCATATTCCTTCCACGTAATCTTCTCTGATCCCATAAGAGCAGTCACCTGGTCAAGAAGCGCTACTACCTTGCGGTATATTGTGGCATATTCCTTAGCCCTGACTTCATCACCCTGCTCATGAAAGGCCCTCTCAAAATCAGCCATCTTATTCTGAGCATCAAGCTTAATCAGAAACTCATAAAGTGCTGTAGAGTAATCAAGAACAGTCTTCCCCTCTGCATCAAAAAGTGGCGAGAGTGTGCTTACTGCCCTCTCTCTGAGTTCATTTATAACGCTAAGATACTGCTCTTTTTCTGCCTTTAAAGTCTCATCCTCAATATCCTTAGCGCTTTGTACCTTAAACTTCTTAAGGAGCTGCTTGGGCAGTCCTGTAAATTCGTTCTCCCATCCCTTCTTACCACGGATACCAAGTGCTCTTACATAATTCTCAAGCATATCCGTCTCACCGGCAGAAAACGGCGACAGACCGCACCTAAGGAAATGGAAAACAGCCTCGTAGCTATAGCTTTTAGTAACAGTAAGAAGTGCACTCCTGATAGCCTCCACAAGGGGATTGAGCTTAACATTTCCGGTCTCATCCAGATAAACAGGGATATTATACTTTTCTGCTTCCTCTGAGATCACCGCCCCATATCTGTCCATGCTTCCGCAGACTATGGCAAAATCCCTGTAACTCAATTTATCATTCTCACGAAGCAGCTTTCTTATGGTAGCCAGAGTCATCTGTACTTCCTGATTGGTAGTGTCCGCCTCAAGAATCTTTATATGCTCGCAGCGAGGCGCCTCAGCAGACTCTCCGGCTGCCACACCGTAATGCTCATTGTTATATCTGAACAGATTTTTCTCCAAAAATGACAGCTCCGGATTATTGGCATGACGTCCGTTATCGCCACTTTTCAAGAAGATATCCTCTGAATGTTCATTCCTGTACTCTGCCCATCTCTCAAAGTCAGGCACCTCTACCAGCCCTGAGTTCTTCACATTTTCATATTCAAGGCGCAAAAGGTCATGAACAGTCTTTTTTGTCAGTAAAAACAGATTCTGCTCTTCGTTTTTATCATATAAATATGGATTCTCCTTCTCTCCAATAGAAAAGGAAAAGATAACCTCTGAGGACAACCTTAAAATCTCAGAGATAACCCTGTACTGAATAGGCGTAAAGCCAGTAAATCCATCAAAGGCAATTACGCTGTCCCTTATAAGCTTAGATGAAGGAAGGGCTCTGCAAAGGACGTCAAGAAGCTCCTCCTGGGCAATATAATTCCCCTTAATATAATTTTTGAATTCCGAATATAAAAGCTGAAGATCCAACAGCTTGGACTTAAGAGCCCCCTTGTTCTCGCAGACCTTCATGATATCATCCAGCATCTGGGGCTCTATGCCATACTGCATGAACTCTGAGATTGTAGACTTAACCTCATCTATGTAGCCCATCTTATTCATACTGCCGCCAATTACAGGGAGTTTATCCTTATACTCCTCCGCAACATGGCGCAGCACCAGGCTCTTACCCATATCGTCAAGCACCTTCTCATGGCTCTCGCCCACCTCCTCAAAAATGCGGTGTGAAAGGCGCGAAAAGCTGACGACATCAATATTCATGATGCCGTGATCCGGGTGCTGTTTTACTATATCCATCTGTGTCTGCATGGTGAACTGATCAGGCACAACTATAAGGAAATTCCTCTTAGGTTCCTTAGTACTTCTCCCTATTATGTTTTTCCTTAGCTGATAGCTTTTACCAGATCCGGATGCACCAAATATAAAACGCAGCATAGCTTCTCCTTTTCATGAAATCGCGGATTTATCAGTATTTTCTTCCTTCCGCGACCTCACTTCCAAGTATACTATTTTAGGTGTCCAAAATCTAGGACACCTAATTTGATATACTCGCCTTTAGAAAAAATCACCCATACCACTTAGTGATATGGGCGAAATTTTTAATTTTGCGGAGGATAATTCATGACCGCCTTCTTTTCAAAATGATTATAAATAGCGCTTATAGCAAAGCACAGAATACCGCTTATGAGATAACTCATAGCCTTCATAAGTGTGCTGTCAAAGCTTATATCAAAGATAATGAATTTTACAACAAATAATAATGTTGTCATCAGGCCTAAAATTCTAAGCTCTTTTGTAAGCAGACTGTTTTTAAAGCCAATTACAATGCACAATACTGCAAACGCGATCATACCCATGCTGACAACAGGGCTTGGAGCTTCGAAGGTACATAATGAATAAAGAAGTAATACTCCTAGTTTTATTCCGGTATAAAGGCACCTGTTCCTACTTATCTTTTCTTTGACCGGGAAGTTGATACATGCAAGCACAAAAGTGATCACCATGTAGAAAGCTTTTAATATTTTGCTGTCTACCACTCCCATGAATCCGGCACCTGTGAGAATAAGAATAAGATTAAATACGTCCAGTACAACGTGCAGGTCTCTTCCATTATTTTTTTCATTGGTTCTGTAGAACCCTGTTAATATCATAATAAGGTTAAGAACAGCGATTACTCCGTAAGTCACAAGACGTACTATATCTTCTTTTCCTGAAAAAATCATAATGTCTGTGGCAAGATATCCCATCCTGCATATTGCTCCGATAAGGCAGCTATAGCTTACAAGCTTGAAGGCCACCGAATCATTGAATACTATGCCCTCAACGATAAGTGAAGAAAGTCCGATAATAGCGGCCACAAATGCAAAGAACAGACCTGTATTATTGCTCATTCCAATGAAAATGCAGATACCCACAAGAGCCCAGCCATGTATCTTGAAAAATGTATCCTTTTTCAGAAGTCCATAAACAATGACAAGTGAATATACAAGCATCAAAATTCCGGATTCATAAATAACATGATAATTGTCCACAAGAATGATGGCTGCTCCAAGGAAAAAGAATCCTGCGATAACAGCATTCAGAACAGACTCACTTCTCGCCAGGTTATTGCTTCTCCAGTAAATGTTGATAGCCTCAAATGCGATTGCGGGAATAAGCACCACGCCAAAGTCAATGAAGGCAGGCAAATGAAGACTTGAATTAAGCATCATGAATGAGACAAAAAACGCCAGGGAATTGACCACTGCAAAATAAAAATGGTTTTTGCGATAGCTGAACAGGTCGCAGAAGGTAAAGAACAAAAATCCCGCGAAAGCCCATACTACAGTCACCGCAGATACTATATAGCATTCAACCGTACGACTGAAGGCGTTTGTAATAAGGATCTGGAAAAGAAGAAGTGAAATAATGTTTATTACGCTCTGCACTTCTCTCTGACGCTGATTTTTCCAGTACATGATCTGATAAACCGAGCTTATGATAACCACATAGATGAGCATGGGAAGAACAAGCGCCTTGTCCTTAAGCCCGGCTGTAAACATGATTGATACAAGATAGCCCAGATTACCGATTGAGAAGAAAAGCCAGTCGTTCTTGCTTTCCTTCAGGAAGATCATGAAAATCGCCCAGATGGCAAGAAGTACATACATCACAATGGAATTAATAGCCTTAAAATGTATACCCGTCACCAGTATGGACAGATAAATACAGGCACAGCCGCAGCCAAGAAGAGCCTTGAAAAACGTGTTTGAAGGCTTCTTTTTGCTAAGTAAAAAACCTGTCCCTGTCAGCGCAGTGCTGGCAATAAACATAAGCGCAATCTTTATACCATCTGTAAGGAAAGGTAAAAGTAGCTTTGCAAAGGTAATAAGCGCAATGAAAACAAGAAGGCTCGCCAGCGCTCCCATGAGGATTTTACCTATCCATGATTCAGTACCTATGTTGCTTGCAGGTCTTTGCTGCTGACCGTACTGAGGGGCATAGTTGCCGTAGGTATTTGGCGTTGCAGTGTTCCCATAGGTGTTGTAGGTTCTATGCGTGGGAATGGGATTCACCACCGGTGCCTGCTGGTTCTTGGCAGGATTGCTATAACTGTAGGTTGCAGCAGGAATTGGCTGCACATTATTATAGGTTGGTGTGGGTGTGGGCATTGCCTGAACCGGCTGCTGATTTGCCTGAACAGTTTCCGTAGCCTGTACAGTATCAGTTTGTGACTGTGAAACCTGATTTGCAGACATGCTACTAATTCGCATCTCTGCACTTTTAAGACCATCCTCAAGATCTGCGACCCTGAGCTTTAGTTCCTCGATCTCCCTCTCTAACTCTTGTACTTTTTCCATACTTTCCATATTTCCCCAAAAGCTCCTCTAATTTGATGTAATTACTGTGCTAGCTGTAGAAGTAACACAATAGTAATTTTATCAATTTAGCGGTTCATGAACAACATTAGCATTATGAAATATTCCATAAAAAAGTGTGTATGCTCCCAAATCCAAGGAGCGCATCTTATGGCGTTCCTGAGCCTTTATCGAGCTTTACGTCCATCCTCATTAATACAGCCGAACAGGTTACCCTGCGGATAGCACGTACCGGTATGTGTTCAGTCAATTCGCGAAGAAATTATTAAACAGATTGCACTGGAGTAATGGTGTTTAAATGAGGACTACGTCTGCCCATGGATAATGCCCCAAATTGATTACCTCATGAAAAAGGGCTGTTACGTCTGAGCACGAATACTTATTATATTGACTGCACCCCTACCTTAAACCTATTCACACAGGGTAATCAGTCTTGAAGCTAATTAGTAAATAGACTCAACACCTCCTATCAAGCTAATCACTCAGGGTAATCAGTATATAAACTTGTTCGCGGATAGACTGAACACCTACCGTTACACTATCCCCGCAGGGTAACCTATAAGAATGGATTCAGTCATATTGACTGAAAATTGTGCCAGGCCAAGATCCATTTTGTAATTTACCCGGTCTGGCCACCCCAAAACTATTGCAAAATACAAAAATATTCGTATAATCTCTATATAAAGACAAAGGCGTCTACTTCGTAAGCAGGCGCCTTTTCTTTATATCAAGGGGAGGGGGATGTCATTTGAGACCAGTTATCGGTTTAATACCACTTTTTGATGATGAAAAAGACAGCTATTGGATGCTTCCCGGGTACATGAAGGTCATAGAAAAATGTATGGGACTTCCTATCATGCTGCCACTTACAACTGAAAAAGCAGAGCTTGATGAGGCTTATGCTCTGTGCGACGGAATCCTTTTCACAGGAGGACATGACGTATCACCCTCTGTTTATAACGAGGACAAAAAGAGCACCTGCGGAGCAACCTGCGAATCCAGAGACATTATGGAGGAATATCTTCTAAAAAAATGTATAGAAGACAATAAACCTCTCTTCGGAATATGTCGCGGAATCCAGTTTTTAAACGCAGCTCTTGGAGGCACGCTCTATCAGGATCTTCCTACAGAGTACGACTCACAGGTCGAGCATCACATGTCACCGCCCTACGACAGAGCAGCTCACAAGGTAGAAGTCCTGGAAAACACTGTTCTCTCAGACATTCTTGGAGCAGGAATCCATGAGGTCAATAGCTATCATCATCAGGCTGTAAAGGAGCTTTCACCAAAGGTTGAAGGGCTTGCCATCTCAGAGGATGGACTTATTGAGGCAATCGCTGTGAAGAATCACAGATTTGCAATAGGCGTGCAATGGCACCCGGAGTTTTCCTTTGAAAATAACGAGGAAAGCGTGAAGTTAGTTAAAGCATTCGTTGATGAATGTCAAAAAGGAAGGAGTAACAAGATATGAAAAAGAAAATGTTAGCAATGGTAATGAGCCTTATGATGGTCGCTGCTACAGGTTGTGGCGGAAGCGGCGCAGCAGACACAACTGCACCTGCAGATAATGCGGCATCTACAGAAGCACCTGCAGATAATGCAGCATCTACAGAAGCACCTGCAGAAGAGGCTACAGAGGAAGCTGCAGCAACCGATGCTTCAGGAAAAGTATGGAAAATTGCTACAGATACAGCATTCAAGCCCTTCGAGTACACAGATGACAGCGGCAACTTTGTAGGTATCGACATGGATATCCTCGATGCAATCGCTAAGGATCAGGGCTTCCAGTATGAGATGCAGGTTCTTGGTTGGGACGCTTCTATCGCAGCATGCCAGGCAGGTCAGGCTGACGGTATGATCGCAGGCGCATCAATCACTGAAGAGAGAAAGTCATCAGGTTGGATCTTCTCAGATGGTTACTATGATGCAAACCAGAGCATGGCTGTAGAGGCATCTTCTGATATCACAGGCTTCGATGGCCTTAGCGGCCAGTCAGTAGCTGTTAAGACAGGTTCCATGAGCGCAACCTACGCAGAGAGCCTTGCAAATCAGTACGGCTTCACAGTTACATATTTCGAGGATTCACCCACAATGTACCAGGCAGTTGTAGGCGGCCAGGTTGCAGCAGTTTTCGATGATACACCGATCATGGCTGCTAACATCAAGGATACAGGCATCTCCATGAAAATTGTTGATGGCACAGGTAATGAGCCCGCAGCATACGGCTTCGCAATTTTCAATGCTGACAATCAGGAGCTTGTAGACATGTTCAACAAGGGCCTTGCAAACATCAAGGCAAACGGCACTTACGATGAAATTCTTAAGAAGTATCTCGGAGAATAAGAATGATTAAAATTATTTCAGTATACGGTGGTATGTTACTGGTAGCGCTTGGCAGAACTCTTCTGCTGGCGCTACTTGGTCTGTTTTTTGCCTGCATCATCGGTATGATCTTCGGTATCATGGGCGTTGTTAAAAATCGCGCCTGCAACATCATATCTCAGATATTTGTAGATGTTATCCGCGGCGTTCCGATGATTGTTCTGGCATTCTTTGTATATTTTGGCGTACCCTATTTCTTCAACACTGTTATCGGCGGCTTTTCAGTCAGCCTCACCGCTCTTCAGGCAGGTACTATCTGTCTTGCCCTTAACTGCGGTGCTTACATGGCAGAGATTGTCCGCGCAGGAATCCAGTCAGTTGATAAAGGTCAGATGGAGGCAGCACGCTCTCTCGGTCTTACCTATGGAATGGCCATGAGAAAGGTTGTTTTACCCCAGGCTATCCGCACAATGATTCCTACCTTCATCAACCAGTTCATCATAACCCTTAAGGACACATCAATTCTGTCCGTTATCGGTTTCCCGGAGCTGGTAAACACAGCAAAAAATGTCCAGGCAAACACCTTTATGTCCTTCCAGACATGGGCTATAGTCGGAATCATGTATTTAATAGTAATAACTATCCTTTCACGCAGTGCTAAGAGGGTTGAAAGGAGGCTCAGCGTTGGCAGATAATAACGAAATCAAAATAAAAGTTTCAAACCTGAAAAAATCCTTTGGAAGTCTTGATGTTTTAAAGGATATTTCCACAGAGGTCACTAAGGGTGAGGTGGTTTGTGTAATCGGTCCTTCAGGTTCCGGTAAGTCCACTTTCCTCAGATGTCTTAACAAGCTTGAGACCGTAACAGGCGGCACGATCATAATCGATGGAAACGACATCACATCCAAGCAGATAAACATCAATCATGTCCGCGAAAACATCGGCATGGTTTTCCAGCATTTCAATCTCTTCAATAACCTGAACATTCTGGATAACCTTACACTGGCTCCCGTTCAGCTGAAAAAATGCTCAAAGGAAGAGGCTGTAAAAAGAGCAAAGAACATGCTTAAAAAGGTAGGCCTTGAGGATAAGGTAGAGAGCTTCCCCAGCCAGCTTTCAGGTGGTCAGAAGCAGCGTGTAGCTATCGCAAGAGCGCTCTGCATGGAGCCCGACATCATGCTCTTTGACGAGCCCACCTCCGCTCTCGATCCCGAGATGGTAGGCGAGGTTTTACAGGTAATGAAGGATCTTGCTGCGGACGGCATGACCATGGTAATTGTCACCCACGAGATGGGCTTTGCCAGAGAGGTTGCCGACAGGGTTATTTTCATGGATGGTGGCTATATCATCGAAGAAGGTACACCTACAGAGGTTCTGCTCAATCCCAAGGAAGAGCGAACCATTGATTTCCTGAATAAGGTATTATAAGGACGGGGTTATGAAAAATATAATTACAATAAGCCGACAGTTTGGTGCCGGCGGAAGCACTATCGGTCAGGCTGTTGCCGACAGACTTGGATTTTATTACTGTGATAAGGACATGATCATAAACGCTGCTCTTGAAAGCGGTTCCCTCTCTCCGGAGGAGGTTCGCTATTATGATGAGCGTGTTCCGAGAGAGTTCGGCTTTGGACAGAGTCTTTTTGACTTCTACAACAAGCCTCTGGACGAACGACTTTTCAATGCTCAGAGGGAAGCCATTAAAAAAGTTGCCGAAAAGGGCAACTGTGTAATTGTAGGCAGAAATGCCAACATTATTCTGAAGGAATTCGACAGAACACTGCATGTATTCATTTCAGCAACTGAACGTGCAAGGCTTCAGCGCATGTGTGAAAAAATGCCTGATCTGTCCGAGGAAAAGGTATTAGAGCATCTCAAATCAGTTGATAAAGCCAGAAAAAAATACTGTAAATATTATACCAATACTGAATTCGGAAATGCCGCATACTATGATTTGTGCGTAAAAAGCTCATCTCTTGGAATCGATAAGTGTGTTGACCTTATCTGCGACGCAGCTAATAACTGAAAACCAAATAATAAATCAGGGTTGTTCACTATGATGTAATCTGGTGAACAGCCCTGTCCTGTGAGATTCTATTAAAGTTACTTTTGCCCCGTAATCAAATCTTCAATCTTCTTTAAATCTATTCCCATAACTTCCACTCTACATAATTCCCCCTGGCGTCCGCCAGGGGGAGCATATCATCCTTCGCCTATAAGTACTTTTTTTCCTTCAAAGACAAAACCATATTTTAAAATATGGCCTGGTAAAATCCCTCTGTCTATCAGCACCTGATCATACTTTTTTTCTTCTATCTGTGAAAGAGCAGATGCTAATGTATCCTCTAAATTTTCCTCTTTTTCATCGTCAAAAACCTTAAACTCAATTATCACCGCTTTTCCATTTTTATCTCTTGGCTCCATCATAACATCATATCTGCCATAGCCACTCTCACGATTAGATGTCAGGACGTATCCTACAGTATATTCAGCCATAAGACCGAGCACAAAACCATGATAAAATCTCTCAGGTGCCTTTTCTGAAGGTCTTGTGCCCACATCAAATGAACTGAAAGTCATTATGGCAATCTCATTCATATAAATATTGAGCATCTTAACATCACCCGAAAGAAGTGCTTCTATAAACTGACCTTCTTTTATTGAAGTATTTGCAAACCAATCTGACATTAGTGACCTCAACATAGACTTCACCTCAAGATTGGTAAGCGTGAGTTCGTAGGTCGCATCTATAGCCAGTTCAGCCACAGCACTATTGTCATATCCAATTACCTTCAAATATCCACTGGCAAGAAGCAAACTCCAAATAGCATTATTGCCTGTATCCAGTCTGTCATACACTATCTGTTCATCTATTGAACTCTTGATGCTTCCACCATTATAGAGAGTTTCCATATCCTGTTTTAGCTTGATACTACCTTCTCTAATGAGTTTGGACACCAACGAATTGGAGCTGGAATTAGCCCAATACGCACCCACTTTTCCACTTTTGAGAAAGTTAATTATAGACCAGGGATTATATATATCCTGTTGTTTTCCAAAAATAAATCCATCATACCAGGTTATTTTGGTATGAGCGATTGCTTTATCAATAGCTTTTATTTCTTATTCTGTAACTGTTACTGTTACCTTCTTAGCAAGACCATTCTGAGCATATGCGTAAACTTCACAGGTTCCTGCCTTTACTCCGGAGATGTTTCCTTTGCTATCAACTGTTGCAATCTCCCGATTTGTCGATCTGAAGCGAACCTTAGGAGCATGACCCGTTGAAAGCTTCTTTTTGCTACTATTTGCATACTTAACCTTCGCTGTTACTTTTGTACTCTGTCCCTTAGCAACAGATACACTATTCTTGGAAAGACTAATAACTTTGGCATTTGTATAGGTCTTATTATCTTTCCCTGCAAAGTGAGCATTTACTGTTTTGCCAATCTTCTTACCATTACTGTCATATGCCACAAGATAGAGTTTGAAGTTCTTGGTAAAGTCTATCTTCTTATCCTTTAGTTTCTTAATTGTAACCTTTGTTCCTGAAGTTGACTTAACTGCTTTAGAAGGAAAATCGCTTCCACAATAAGTTGCAAATACGTCAACCTTACTTACACCTTCTGTCTTATCCCAGCTTACCTTTATTCCCTTGTCACTCTGTTTGATTTTAATTCCTGTATAAAAACCGGAAACGGTAGTTGTTTCATTGTCTTTAGATTCATCTTTTTTATCTTTTGCTACTGCATCAGGAACTGTTATGCTGGCATCGGCTGTAGGAGTCCCGGAAACTGTCACCACCGTGTCACTGGTTCTCTTTGCTGTAATTCCATTATTTGTAATATCAGCAAATTCTACAAAATGATAGCCATCCTTTGCAGTGTAGGTCACATCTTCCATAGGTCCATCCAGACCTGTTTGCTCTGTTGCTCCGCTTATGGTTGAATTGGCTCCGCCTGATAGATTAACTGAATAGCCACTGAATGTTGTTATTGTAAGCTTGACACAAGGTTTACTTGTACCTCCATATGTTTCATAAAGAACTGAGTATTTCCCTTTAGTTATACTTGTGTCTTTTGCGTAATTTCCAGAACCTCCTTCGCCTTTATTCTCTCCATCAAGAATAACCATTACAGCTCCACTTCCTCCTCCATTCCACTGAGTTCCAAAATTCAATGTAGCATTATTTTCTATCTCAATAATTGTAGTTTCGTTTACGTTAAATATATTTCTCTGCTCCAATTTATCACTTTTAATAGTCCACTTCTTATCTGCATCACTATACTCTAAATGCTCATTATTAGAGTCTTTATATACAACATCTTTTGTTAGACCAGTTGAATCTAAATCCTTTCCAAAAAATACAGGCTTCCCATTAATTGCAACATTAACAATAAAATATTTGTCTTCATAACCCGCCTGTACTGCCTGCATAGGAAGCATTCCAATCGAAATGACAAACGCCAGCATCAGTGCCATTAATCCCCGTAGACGCCCCCGAATCTTTTTTCCTACTCCTTCCCTTGGATTACTTTTCTTCATCTTTCTTCCTTTCTCCGGATGTATAGGCATCCGATTCCTCATAAGATTTACTTTTCTTTTACTATTTCAAATGCCGCACTCCATTTTCATATATAAATAATAAAAACACGGCAATAGTAACCATTAAGGCACGATAGGTAATAAAAAAATGAATATACGAATGATTGGACAATACCAGGAACCTCACAAAAGGAACCAGCGCAGTCATTCCAAGTGGCACATATTTTCCCCAGTTGATTTTTTCATGAAGAAGATACACTAACACTATCCCTGTTAATAGTATTAAAATTGTAGGTATATAGGCACTTATAGATACCATCTTCCCCATCTTAACCGGATAAAGACACGCCAGATTATGCCATATAGCACCTGACAATCTTGAAAATGGATCAACCACAGGCGCTATCGATAGGTTACTCTCCCTGACTTCACCTCCAAGCCTTAAGAATCCTTCAGCCATTGATGAAGCTACTACCTCCTTCCCCTCTACTATGAGAAGACAGATAATCTTAAGAAAGAACATTCCAAGAAAGCCGCAAACCCAGTAAATGCCTCCCTGTAATACAAGTGCGCATCCCTTTTTTATTTCTATGCCACTGCTCCCTGCTTTTCCTTTACCTATACTTTTTGTCCCGTCATATTGCTTTTCTGAACCTGCATAAAATGCAATCAGGATGATCATTGGAAGTGTGAATGCAAGAGTCTCTGTAGTTAAAAAATCAGCAAAGCATGTGATAACACCTATCATCCCGAAAGCAGGCAATACCTCTGTAAAAACAGGCGATGTATCCGCATATAAATGATCTCTGTCTTTTTTTACCTCAGACTTTGTATCAATAGTTCTCAAGCCTTTTCTAATTAGTATCAGCACCCCAAGTTCGGCTACTGATGCAACCAGAAAGGCATTGGAGTATTCAAGTGATGTGAATAGCATATGGGGCTCTATCAAAATTAGTGCCATGATGCTGCATATTGCCAGTGGTCTTTTCCCACATCTAAACAATATGAATGCCACTATTAACTGAATGAGTACACATAATGCTCCATATATGATGCGTATTGTGAGTATTGGCATAAATACCAGAAGCGGTCTGAGTAAAACCATAGAACCATGCCAGTATCTTCCATACTCTCTGTTTGCAGTAGTTTCTCCTCTTGTAACTTTAAGGTAGCCTTCGTAGGCCTCTTCATATTCTCCCTGCGCGTATGCTGCCCGTATTACTGATTTGAAGGGATGTCCATTATCAATGCAGTAAATGATGTCACAAAGCACTGTGTCAGAATAATTATCCTGAATTGAATTCACATATTCCCCAATAAGTGTCGGAAACGGATCTCGCGTGGAAAAATATAATGCACTCTCTTCAGATTGCTTCTGTATCATGCTCTGCGGTATACAGGCAGTTATCATCAGAAGCAAAACGCAGCATATCATCGTAATAATTATTAAAATCAATGCTTTTACAGTATTATTAGCATTCCCCCACAATGTCTTCATTTCATACAGTCCTCCAAAACGCAAAAACCGCCAGAGTAAAAGATTTCTCTCTTACCCTAACGGTTTATATACATCACAAATAATCCCTTTTTATAAAGAGACCAACAATTAGTTTGTGCTGTGCTGTGCTGTGCTGTGCTGTGCTGTGCTGTGCTGTGCTGTGCTGTGCTGTGCTGTGCTGTGCTGTCAGGATTATATGTTTATTTCTCATTTAAATCAACCCCTTACATAACACTTTAATTACATACATACTGAAACTTTATTTCAATGCAGTTGTGTTGCATAATCATGACTTTATTCTACACTACGCATCTTTCCTTGACACGTTTAATCGTCAATATTTAATAGATATTTTAGAATATTTATGCACGTTTTGGGGATTATTATATGTAAGAATTAATTTTCTTGTATTCTCTATTTATGCTAACTTAATAGAGCATTAATTCAGATACACCGAATGGATTTAAAGCTGATTCTTAAAAGGCTGAAACTTGGGAAGAATTCAAGACTCTTGCAGAGGGAAACCCTGCTATCGAGGAGGTGGGTAACTTGATCCTTGAACTCAATACAGACAATCAGGCAAAGGAAATCCTTGAAGGTCAGCGCCGCTACAGGGAGATGCTGGCATCACAATACGCAGCCGCCATGGGAATTCCATGGCAGTTTTCACTATCACCAATTTTCAAACCGTTCTTCTATTTATATTGTCCCCCTTTTTTCAGTTTAATCATGAAAAAACCTCTTTTTTTGAATACCCTGAAACCAAGTATTGAACGGTTCAGGATATTTTTTCTTTTATAAGAGCATGTTTAAATAACCGTTAAGTCTACAATTGTTATTTTGCACGAACAGGTTGAACTAAAGATAACCTGTACCTGAGAGTATTCAGTCTGTTTCTGAGGAATTATTTCTATAGGTTACCCTGTGGGAATATGATAAATAGTTGAGTTCAGTCTATTCGCGAACAAATATGAAATAGATTGAAGGACCATTGCAACGACCAATGCTACATTACGTCAGGATGGCACAAAACCATAATTCTGGCGTAAGGCATTATGAAACAACCATAGATTCGTTACGTCCGGATCATCCAAATATAATTATAGGTATAAAGCATCGCGAAACCATCTTGCATCCATTCAACCTATAATCTGACTTGCTCGCGAGTTGACGTAACACCCTGCTATAATGTATTCCCGCAGAGCAACCTATATAGGCAATTTCCCAAGAACAGGCTTAACACCTGATTAGAATGGACGTAAAACAGACCTAAAACAGGGACAAACAGCACAAAATTAATATTTATTCAAAAACACAATTGCATTTTTCAACATTTTAGTTTACAGTAATGGTGTCGCGCGACTGGCGGATAAGTGGGAAACCACAGGGGAGTGCGATGTTATTTTGAATTGTCGACCGCCTGGGCAGCCGTGTGACATGGTTTGTTCAGGCGGTCTTTTTATATTAATCACATAATTCGGAGGTTTTTATGGTAAATCTTGCAAAAGAGCTCAGTTCAAATGAATATCCGGGACGCGGAATCGTAATCGGCACAAGCGCTGATGGAAAGTATGCAGTAACAGCTTACTTCATCATGGGAAGAAGTGAGAACAGCAGAAACCGCGTATTCGTCGAGGAAGGTGAAGGCATCCGCACAGAAGCTTTCGATCCCGCTAAGCTTGAGGATCCCAGCCTTATCATCTACGCTCCCGTTCGCGTAAGAGGCGAATACACAATCGTTACAAACGGTGACCAGACCGATACTATCTACGAGCTTATGGAGGCAGGACAGTCCTTCGAGGAGTCTCTCAGAACAAGAGAGTTCGAGCCCGATGCTCCCAACTACACACCTCGTATTTCAGGACTTATGCACATCGATGACGGAAAATATGACATCTCAATGTCAATCCTTAAGAGCGATCACAACGATCCTTCATCATGCCTCAGATTTACCTATACATACGAGAAGCCTGCAGCAGGCAAGGGCTACTTCATCCACACATACATGGGTGACGGCAATCCCCTTCCCAGCTACGAAGGCGAGCCTACAGAGGTTGAAATTTCAGGCGACATCGATGAGTTCACCAACATGATCTGGGAGAATCTCAACGCTGATAACAAGGTATCACTTTTCACAAGATACATCGATATCGCAACCGGCAAGTACGAAACAAGAATCATCAACAAGAATAAGTAATATCAGGAGGAATCACTATGAAAGAATTAGCACTTAAATATGGCTGTAACCCTAATCAGAAACCTTCAAGAGTATTCATGGAGGATGGAAGTGATCTTCCTATCGAGGTATTAAACGGCAAGCCCGGCTACATCAACCTTCTTGATGCATTCAACGGCTGGCAGCTTGTATCAGAGCTCAAGGCAGCAACAGGAATGCCCGCAGCTACATCCTTCAAGCACGTATCACCTGCAGGTGCTGCTATCGGTCTTCCGCTCACAGAGATTGAGAAAAAGATCTACTGGGTTGATGATCTTGGTGATCTCTCTCCCATGGCTTCTGCTTATGCAAGAGCAAGAGGCGCTGACAGAATGTCATCCTTTGGTGATTTCATCTCACTTTCAGATACATGTGACGAGGATACAGCAAGACTTATAAAGAGAGAGGTTTCAGACGGAATCATCGCTCCTGACTACACAGAGAAGGCACTTGAGATCCTTAAGGCTAAGAAGAACGGCAACTACGCTGTAATCAAGATCGATCCTTCCTACAAGCCTGCTGCCCTTGAGAAGAAGCAGGTATTTGGCATCACATTTGAGCAGGGTCACAACGATATCGTGATCGATGATGCAATGCTTCAGAACATCGTTACAAACAATAAGGACCTTCCCGACGCAGCAAAGAAGGACCTTCTTATCTCACTTATTACACTTAAGTACACACAGTCAAACTCAGTCTGCTATGTAAAGGGTGGCCAGGCAATCGGTATCGGCGCAGGCCAGCAGTCAAGAATCCACTGCACAAGACTTGCAGGCTCCAAGGCTGACAACTGGTTCCTCAGACAGGCTCCCCAGGTACTTGAGCTTCCTTTCCTTGATAACATCCGTCGTGCAGACAGAGACAACGCTATCGACCTTTACATCGGCGTTGATTACATGGATGTTATCGCAGATGGCAAATGGCAGAACCTCTTCAAGGTTAAGCCCGCTGCATTCACAGATGCAGACAAGAGAGCATGGCTCGACAGAAATACAGATGTTGCCCTTGGTTCAGATGCATTCTTCCCCTTCGGCGACAACATCGAGAGAGCTGCAAAGAGCGGCGTAAAGTATGTTGCACAGCCCGGCGGATCTGTAAGAGACGACAACGTAATCCAGGCTGCCAACGACCACGATATGGTTATGGCATTCACAGGAATGAGATTCTTCCATCACTAATTTTCAACGAATAAAGACCGGCTTTCAGACGAAAGCCGGTCTTATATTTTATTTAGTCAAGTGTGCTGTAGAATGAATCAATATTTTCTTCAGGAAGAGTTACCGGATCCCATCCAAAGTCCTGATAAGCTTTGATATCAAGATTGTTGGCAGCTACATAGTTGGCAATGATCTGAGCTCTTGTCTCTTCTCTGAGCTTCTCGTCCTCGCCGTCCTTCATGAAGGCGTCGTAGTTATCACCAAATATCTTCTTTGCACTTTCAGTGAAATCCTCACCATCAGCACATACATCCATGGAGGTTACTTCATAACCTGCATCAGTGCTCTTTAAGTGAATGCATCCGGGATATGAACCGCCGGAGGTGTTCTCAAGAATATCACCTTTTAAGTCATAATTGAAAATCCAGAAGTTTCCGTATACCTTAATGTCGTCCTTATCGGATTCATCCTCTTTGATGATGATCGGACAGGGAATGCTTACCTGTGACTCAGGATAAGACTTTGAAAGCTCATCCACCATGTATTTATATAAAACGCTGTAGAAAAGCTCAGGGCCCGGATACTCATAAGCGGGAAGCGAATCTGTATTGGAAGCTGACTCAGAATCTGTCTCGGAAGCTGCTCCGCCTACAGGCTGAAATTCTATAACCTCTTCGCCCTCTGTCTCTGCAAAAAGCTCCTCAAATCTGGTCTTAGCTGTCTCAGCATCATAGTCCTCAAACTGGCTGTTGCAGGTCTTATAGAAGTAGCTTTCATTTCCGTCAGTGTCATACAATACATAGGCTTCCTCTGTCTCAACCATAGCCCCTGTATCTATGATGTACTTAGATATGAAATGGTTGCCTCCAACATAGAGATTTCCATCCTTTATTGCCAGAGGATACGCTGTTCCGCCTGCTGAAACTGTAGCAAGGTATGTAGGAACTTCATCCTTATATATGAAAATCTCAGCATCAATAGCTGCATTTTTTCCGGGCTCCCATTCGTAGGTTCCGGTGGATACCATAAGAACATCAGCATCTCCGATAGTAGCATTGGCATAGCCCTGACCATCCGCAAGCTTATCAACGATCTGTGTGAAGGTCTCACAACCCTCGATGTCTATAGTGGACTTCTGATCAGGTGCCACATAAACATCCTCAACCTTGAATTCAGCAGGATTATAAGCTCCGTCGCTTTCAGCAGGTGTATCTGCTTCTGCGGGTGCTTCTTCCTTTACCTCTTCTGTTGAAGCTTCCGCTGCAGGAGCTTCTTCAGTAGCTGCTTCCTGGGTCTGCTGCTCAGCAGGCTGAGTCTCTGTACTTTTAGCTGAATTGCCACATCCGCTAAGTGCTGTTGTCAGTGTCAGTCCTGCGAGTACCATTGCAATAAATTTCTTTTTCATAATACCTGGTTTCCTTTCTTCTTACTATATTAACTGCTCCATTTCATATTGGTAATTTGTAGTTTCTCGTAACTTTGTTTTCATTCTATAATCGCATGTCCAACAGATGTCCAACATGCTCCATAAAAAATTATCTATCCTCGTCACTGATAAGGCTCTCCAGCGTATCGAATACCACATCAGGCTCCACAGGCTTACTAAGGTGGGCATTTAACCCGGCCTGCAGACTTCGCTGTACATCCTCATCGAAGGCATTGGCGGTAAGTGCAATAATCGGAATCTTTTTAGCATCTGTTCTGTCCAGAGCTCTTATTGCAGAAGCGGCGGTAAGTCCGTCCATCTCCGGCATTCTCATATCCATCAAAATTGCATCATAGTACCACTCGGGATGGGATTCGAACATCTCCACAGCGATTTTTCCATTCTCTGCGTGATCCACCTCTATGCTCTTCATGGTCAGGACCTTCATCATGATCTTGGCATTTACCAGAATATCCTCTGCCAGAAGAATCCGCCTTCCCTCAAGGGATATCTTCTCCACCTTGGCACAGCTCTTAATACTCTTCTGACCAAGCGCGTCCTTAAATTGCTCTATCACAAGTGTTGCATTAAGAGGCTTTAATACAAAGCTGTCTACACCTGAGTTTTCAGCACCATCAAGCATTTCATCCCAATGCTGCCCTGTCAGAATGATGATTGCTGAATCATCACCGACAATCTCTCTGATTTTCCGGGTCGTCTCTATGCCGTCCATACCCGGCATTTGCCAATCTACGAGAAGAAGGTCATACCCTTCTCTTCTTGCATTCTTAACCCTTACCATCTCCACGGCTTCCTCGCCGGACTTTGCTACCTCAGCCTCTATTCCAAGCTTTTCCAGTTCAACGCGGGCATGCTCGCAGGCGATATCATCACTGTCAACTATGAGCACCGACAGTTCATGAGTATTTAATTCTCCCTCATCCTCCGTCGTATCCTTTCTGTCAGACTCCATAAGAGTGACGCTTACAGTAAACTCTGTTCCTTCCCCCTTCTTACTCTTAACATCTATCTTGCCGTTCATCATCTCTATGAGATTCTTCGTAATAGCCATTCCGAGGCCTGTACTTCCATACTTATTGGTACTGGAGGAATCCTCCTGGCTGAAGGCCTCAAAGAGCCTTGGAATGTATTCCTCGTCCATTCCTATGCCGTTATCCGTCATGGTAAAACGAAGGGTAGCCTTTCCATCAAAGCGGGCTGTGCGCTCAACAATAAGGCTGATGGTTCCACCACGCTCGGTGAATTTTACTGCGTTTCCAAGTATATTGATGATGACCTGCTTTAGCTTCATGTCATCACCTATGTAGAAATTATCTACCTCGCCCTTTATCTCGCTGTTATATACAAGGTCCTTATCGCTGCACTGACTTCCTATAATGGTATTGATCTGGCCAAGCAGCTTTTTAAATGAAAACTCCTCATGCTTAATGACCATACGTCCCGATTCGATCCTGGACATGTCGAGGATATCATTGATGATCTTTAAAAGATGGTTAGCCGAGGTTCCTATCTGCTCCAGACATTCCTTCGTTTTTTCAGAGATATCGGGATCGCTCAAGGCTATCCTGTCGAGACCGATGATGGCGTTCATGGGCGTTCTGATCTCATGGCTCATGCTGGACAAAAATGCGGTCTTCGCCTTACTTGCCTGCTCTGCAGCAGCAAGGGCATCGCTTAGTGCCTGGCTCTGATCCAGGGCCTTTCTCATCTCCACATCAACGTCAGTAAAGCCGACACCTATGGAGTGAACGATGTGATCATCTCTGTCCTCAGCCCTTCTTACGCCTGCAACCCTTAGCATCTCATAGGACTCTTTGCCATTCCTTACTACAAGATATCTATAAGCGATAATAGGCTCTGTTTCCAGACTCTTCCTTATTACATCAGGGTCGATAAAATCAAGGAAGCCCTGCCTGTACTTTTCAGCAACATATTCATGAGCATAGTTTTGGAAGGTCTCTGTGAAAACAAACTGCTCTCCCTCACTAAGACCGTCCTCTAAGTTCGAATGGGATCTGAAGCATATTCCCTCATCCCTGTCGAGGCTCACATAGTAAACGCTTCTATAATCCGATGCCAGAGCTGTTATCATGTTGTTGGCACGTCTCTGGGCATGGTCGAGGTAATCTCTTATGCTGCTGTGCACAGAGTGAATCTTCTCTCCCATCTCCTTCATATCGTACTCAATATCATCAGGATGCTCCTTTTCCTTCTCTCCGACCTTCTCCCCTGCGAGAGCGCTTTCAGCCTGGTCGAACAAGGCGCTATCCCCCTGAACCGAGGCCGCAATTTCCCTTGTGATATCATCAACGTCTTTTTCAAGATCCGTAATCTCACTGCTGATATCATGGATATGCTTTCTCACTCCGCCCATGGCAAGGGCCACCAAAACGGCACCCAGAATCACTGAGGAAATTACAAAGAACAATATGGTCCTTGCGAGCCTTGATATCTGCTCCTCATACCACTCAGCTGAGAAATCCACCGCAACTATAGTCGCAACTTCACCCTTGGAATTAAAGACAGGGCTGTAAGCGCTGTAGAACCTTCCCCACGAATCCTCATAGGGCTCCTCATCCACCGAAGGTGTGCCAAGACTTGCCTTATAAAGGGCATCCGTATAAACTATGTCATCGCCGAATATTCCCGGATCCTCCTCAGTGGGATCGATTGAAAAGGTAAATTGCTTATTGCCGGAATCATTTATGCAATATATATATTTAAGATCAATGCTGTCCTGAAAAGCCTTAAGTTTATTCTTCTCTGTCTCATAGGCCTCAGTACCCTCATCCTCAGCAGTAAGCTTATCCATAACATCTCCGTCAAGGATTGCTGCCGCGGTGTTGGCGATATCAAGCATTCTTCCGTTTATGATTGTTTTGATTGAATTTTGGGATTGTTTCATCAGAATAATTCCCATCAGCATATCGCCGATGAGAAGGATAGCGGACACGATAATGATAAGCTGTATAGTGAGAGTCATTCCCTTTTTCTTCATAAGATCATCTCCAAAACAGCACACAAGTCCAATACTACACCATCATAACTTTATGATAATTCGACTTTAGTCTATCATAATAACAATGATAATTCTATTAATAAGATATTAAAAATGGCTTAAATATGCGGTATGTGGATTTTCTTAGTGATATCTTTGGTGTTAGAATGGATTTGTAGAAGTATACAATTTTTTATGGAGTACACAATGTTTAGAATTCCGGTTATGGCTTCAATAGCCCTTATGTCAATCGTCTTTGACGCAATAATTGTCATAGCAGAGCTGATCTTCTTCCTGGTGCTGATAAGATTCCTGTTCTTCAGCGGAGACTTCAAACAGTTCAGCCTTTTCGCGAAGATAATCGAATTTATCTTCGTCATTTTTGTGCTCCTTGTTCTATTCGCTATCTTCCTGTCCGTGGGACGATTTGATTAAATGATTTCTGATGAATATAAAAATTGCAGGGGCTGTCATAGTCCCTGCAATTTTGTATATATGTAGCATCTTACTAAATATATCAGCAATAGGTGTAACGGATAGAACGCATAAAAGGCGTACTTGAATTTCTTACTGATTCTTCCCCTCTTGCCGTTATAGAAAAAGATAAGTATGAAGGCCGGAAGAGCCCAGGTCTCTGATCCCATGTTCATAAAAAACAGATATCCCGCAAGGCAGGCCATAAGCCTCATACGTCTGAAAACGAAAAAGACGGCGATCAGTGTCACGCCCCACCAGGTGTAATCCGAGCCAATCTTATAGGCAAGTAATGCTCCGCCCACAGCCGGAGCTGCATAGAGAAGTACGTAAAACGGATTATCGGCACTAAATCCAAAGGGTGATGACGGATCCTCTGAAAAAAGGTTATCCTCAACATACTTCATGACCCAGATGACAGCCAGTCCGATTAACAGAGTGAAGTACACGTTACATGACGTTAAGAGCCTCTCCTGATTCTGGGCATATAGCCAAAAGATATCTGTCGAGAAAACATCCTTTTTCACTTTTACCGCGATATCAAAAACCGGCTCAGATATAAGTCCAAAAAGCCCCAGATTTATCATGTACTTCGAAACGCTTCTGGTGTGCTCCATTCCCTCAACGATCAGGAAACAGTATATAGGAAAAGCCTGTCTTCCTATATGCCTTATCCAATGATAAAGCGCCGCAGAATGTTCAAAATCCATTCCGAAGGGATAGTATCCGTTTTGTATGAGATATAGAAGAATCCCGGCTCCGATGTGATCGATAAACATCGTGATTATCGCAAGGCATTTAAGTGTATCTGAATTTATGAATTTTAAATCTTCCAGTCTGTCCTGTATCTTTTCCAACGTATTCATGAAAAAAATTATATCACAAAAAATACTTTTAACTGAACAGAAAGTGTGCAATAATGCTATTGGAAAACGGTTTCCAAAAACAAAATTTTTTAAGACACAATGGGAGGACAGTTTTATGCCGGCATGGTTATCTGATGCAGTTTTTTATGAGATTTACCCACAATCCTTCAATGATACCAATGGGGATGGTATCGGTGATATCGAAGGTATAATTGAAAAGCTTGATTATGTAAAGGAACTTGGATGTAATGCCATTTGGCTTAATCCTATTTACGACTCTCCCTTCAAGGATGCGGGCTACGATGTTCGTGACTTCAAGAAGGTTGCAGAGAGATACGGAACAAACGACGATCTGGTGCGCCTATTTGATGAGGCTCATAAGAAGGACATCAAGATTCTTCTGGACCTTGTGCCCGGTCACACCTCAGAGGAGCATGAGTGGTTTAAGAAAAGCTGCGAAGCGGACAGAAACGAGTTTTCAGACCGCTATATCTGGACTGACAGCGCATTTTGCGGAATAGGCGGTCACCCCTATATCGGCGGAGAGGCTGAGCGTGAGGGCTGCTATATGCTGAACTTCTTCAAGTGCCAGCCTGCCCTGAACTATGGCGTTCTTAACAAGACTGAAAAATGGCAGCTAACACCTGACCACCCTTCATGTATAGAGACCAGAGAAGCTCTCAAGGATATCATGCGCTTCTGGCTTGATAAGGGCTGCGATGGCTTCCGTGTGGATATGGCTGACTCCCTTGTTAAGGAGGATGATGACGATAAAAGTGCCACCGGAGCGATCTGGACTGATATCAGAAAAATGATGGACAAGGAGTACCCTGATGCAGCGCTTATTTCAGAGTGGTGCAATCCCCAATGTGCCCTTAAGTACGGCTTCCACGCAGACTTCTATCTCGACCATCACGGAAACGGCTACAACGTGCTGGTAAGAGACTGCGAGACCGAGGGCGGTGACCACAGCTACTTTAAGAAGGATGGCGGCGATGATCCGGAGAGATTCCTTGCAGATTACCTTCCCAGATATGAGGGTTCCAGAAAATACGGCTATATCAGCTTTATTACCTGCAACCACGATACTCCCAGAGTTACCAAGGCTCTTGATATAAGCGAGATAAAGCTTGCTTACGCATTTTTCTTTACAATGCCAGGCGTACCCTTCCTCTATTACGGTGATGAGATCGGTATGAAGTACCTTGAGAATGTCAGAACCAAGGAAGGCGGCTATCAGAGAACAGGCTCCCGCTCTCCCATGCAGTGGGATAAGGATCAGAAAAACTTCGGTTTCTCAGACGCTGAAGCTGATAAGCTCTATATCCCTATGGATAGCGCTGCAGATGCTCCAAGTGTAACGGAAGCAAAAAATGATCCTGATTCAATCTATTACACAGTTAAGAGCCTTATAGACTTACGCCACACCTACGAAGACCTTCAGGCAGACGCCAGCTTTAAGAAGGTATACTCTAAAAAGGGTGAGAGAATCCTTGTATACAGACGAGGCGATCTCCTTCTTGCGGTTAATCCCGGTGCTTCTGAGGTTCATGTTAAGACCGGAGATTTTGAAGGAAATATCATGGATGTGATTGCAGGAGATATGATATACGGAATCGGAACTGCAGAGCTTACAAGTGGTGAACTTGTACTTGGAGCCCAGTCATTTGCAGTATTCAAATAAAGAACTCCTTTTCTAAGCTCATATAATGCTGTCATGTCAGGTTATGTTTTCAGGCAGACAGCAAAATCCCCGAGAATGTTGCATTTATCATGCGACAACCTCGGGGATTATCTTTTTAGAAACTCATTTATCTCTTACTCCAGGTTCTGGGTGAGAACAATATAAGCATGGGAAGAAGCTCAAGTCTTCCTGCAAGCATGTCAAACATCAGCACGAGCTTGGACAGATCTGAGTAGGCACCAAAGTTACCGGTGGGACCTACCATTCCAAGACCGGGTCCGATGTTATTGAGTGTTGCGGCAACGGCTGTGAAGTTAGTCTCATAATCAAACTCATCAATTGAGATAAGCAGGATTGAAGCGATAAAAATCACAACATACATACTAAGATATGCTGAAACCGACTTAACAACTGTCGAGTCGATGGAGTGATCATCCATGTAAACCTTCTTGACTGACTTGGGATGAACGATGTAAATCAGCTCATTTTTCATAGCCTTAAGAAGGATAAGGAGACGCGACAGCTTAAATCCACCGCCCGTGGAACCTGCGCAGGCTCCGGTGAGCATCAGGAATGCCAGCAGAGTCTTACATAGCTGCGGCCACTTGTCGAAATCCAGTGTAGCAAAACCGGTGGTGGTCATAACTGAAGCCACCGTGAAAAGTGAGTGATGGAAGGACTCAAAGGGTGTTTTTGTGATTCCATCTGCGTGGATCATCAGCGCGATCAGAGTAGCGGATGCAAACATAAGTCCCAGATATAACTTAACCTCATCATTTTTGAAGGCCTCCTTGGGTCTCATGGTTATGAGGTAGTAGTACACACTAAAGTTAATACCACACATTATCATGAAGATAGTAATGACTATCTGTGATGCTGTTGAAAAATCGTTGGCACCGTTATTGGTGATACCAAAGCCTCCTGTACCCACAGTTGCAAAGGTTGTGGTAAGCGACTCATACAGGTTAAGACCTGTGAGAAGCAGCAGAATCACCTGTGCTACTGTGATTCCGATGTAGATAAGGTAGAGGATCTTCGCAGTCTCTCTTACCTTGGGAACAAACTTACCAACTGAGGGGCCCGGGCTCTCTGCTCTCATAAGGTGCATGCTGTAGCCACCGGACATAGGCATGATCGCCAGAATGAATACCAGCACTCCCATTCCACCAATCCAGTGTGTGAAGGTGCGCCAAAACTGCACGCTGTAATACATCTCTACGCTGGAAAGGATTGTTGATCCTGTGGTAGTAAGTCCTGAGATAGTCTCAAAAAGAGCATCGATATAGTCGTCCGTAACTCCTGTCAAAACAAAGGGAAGAGCTCCCACAGCACTTATAAGTATCCATGTAAGTGCCGTCGCTACGAAGCCCTCTCTCGCATAGATTGCCACGTTTTTAGGCTTGAAGTAGGCGCCGATAGAACCGAATATCAGGCTTCCTGCTATTATCACCAAAAACATTTTGGCACAGAAAAATTCTTTATAAATGAGTGCCACTATAAGCGGCAACAGCATTAGTATTCCGGTAATCTGCAGTACTCTTGAAAGCAGAAAACGGATCATTTTATAGTTCATAACAACTCCCTGAAGAAATAAATATTTTTATGCAAGTATATCTGAGATATCAAGCAGCCCAAGATGGCTGGTGATGACAATAACTGTGTCACCGGCTTCAATAACACTCTGTCCTGTAGGAGAAATGATCTCTCCCTTGCGGTTTATAAGTGCTACCAGTATTCCCTTTTTAAGCTTAAGCTGTGACAACGGAATTCCTATAACAGACGCTTTCTCCGTGACTAAAAATTCGAGCGCCTCAACCTTTCCGTCGTTCATCTTATACAAAGCTTCAATGTTATTACTTCCCATGGAATTGCTGATGCCGCGTACATACTGAACTATACGCTGCGCGGTAATATTTTTGGGATAAATAATACTTCCTATCTGAAGTGAATCGATTATCTCACCGTAATTAACCCTGTGAACCTTGGTTATGAGCTTGGCCTTGGGGTTAACACTTTTCACATACATAGAGAGCATGATGTTCTCTTCATCCAGGTTAGTCATGGTTACGAATGACTCTGTTCCGACAATTCCCTCCTCCATAAGAGCGTCCTTGTCAGTACCATCGGCGTTTATGATAAGCGCCTGAGGCAGAAGGTCTGAGAGCATCTTGCAGCGCTCGAGATCCTTATCAAATATCTTAACATCGATTCCGAATGAGATCAGCTGCTGTGCCAGGTAATAAGATGTAGCACCGCCACCGATGATCATCGCGGAATGAACTCTTGCTGTAGGCATTCCGATTTTCCTGAAAAATTCGGCTATGCTCCTGGAAGCACCTACAATCGTAAGCTCATCGCCTGCCCTCAGAACGAAATCACCATTGGGGATGAAAACCTCATCTGCTCTGGAAACAACGGCAATAAGCACTTTACTCTTGATCTCAGACTGAATGGTCTTAAGTGACTTATCGCAGATTCTGGTGCCCTCGCCCACTGTCATGTGAACTATCTCGGCACGTCCTCTCGCAAAGGTCTCTATCTTAGTTGCTGCAGGGAATTTAAGAAGTCTTGCGGCTTCTGCTGCTGAGAGCTCCTCGGGATTAACAACAAGTGAAAGTCCAAGTTCCTCTTTGATAAAGCTAATCTCCCTCTTATAAATAGGGTTCTTAACTCTGGCAATAGTGTTACAATGACCTGCCTTTCTTGCTATAAGGCAGCACAGGAGGTTCAGCTCATCATTACCTGTAACCGCAATCATCAGATCAGCATACTCAATACCTGCGTCCTTCATTACAAGATAACTTGCTCCGTTACCAACAATTCCCATAACGTCAAAGTTGTTAACAACGCTCTGAATGACGTCACGCTTTTCCTCGATTACCGTGACATCATGTCCCTCTCCTGAAAGTTGCTCAGTAAGTGCTGCTCCAACATTTCCGCAGCCCACTATTATAATTTGCATAAATGCCTCCACAATATAATTAGTACAAAACATTATATCACTTTTCTTTATTTTTGTTGATGTTTGCATAATAAGGCATTAATGCTTTTTTAAGAGAAATTTATATGCGGGAGTTTGACAGTTAAATTATATCAGAAGTACTTACAGGCCACAGCTGGTCTGTATTTTTTTGTCAAATTTATATTCTTAATATATAGTAATATATAGCGATATGTGTTATAATAAGGGCTGGGGGATAATTATTATGAAGCTTACAATCTCAAAGTCCAAAAACTCAGAATCGTTTTATATTTCAAAATCCTATATCGATAATTCGGGCAAGAGCACAACTGCTACTGTTCGCAAACTCGGCACTCTATCAGAACTATTAAAGGATCATGGGCCTACTCGTGATGATGTTATTGCATGGTGTAAGAGTGAAGTTGCTGCTGAAACTCAAAAGT